>ONMJ01000036.1 GCA_900318955.1 uncultured Bacteroidales bacterium | reverse complement strand
GTACTTCTTGAACTTGGAGATGTAGTCCCACCCGTCCGACGCATCGCGGGTGAATCGGTTCCACCTCAACACCAACAGTCCGTCTGCATCCACCTCTTTCCGCTTACGCAAGAACTTCTTGCATATCTTCTTCATCTCGGGTCGGTCGAAGGTCTTGGCGGAGTAATCCTCTCGATAGATATCAACGACCTCAATCCCGTTGCTCTCGCAGAACCTTTTCAAGGCATCTGCTTGGTACTTCAGCGAGCCGCCCTTGGCTTGCTCGTCACTGCTCACTCGGCAGTACAATATCGCTTTTTTCATCTGTATCTAATTTATTATCAGTTATTTGGTATATTGCAATCATCGTTAGAAAATCCCTCAACTGCATTATTTCATCGTCTTTCAAATTGTAGTCAAATCGCTCTAAAATCGTTCTACATTCCTGAATACTAATCATTTATGTATTCATTTTCCTTCTTATGCAGCACTTCTGCCTCTCCTGCTCACTCGGGAGACGGAGACTTCTGCTCGGCAAGGGACACTGCTCCCTCTATACGGATAATCGCCGCATATTCACTATGTTACATATTGATTTGGATTATTCTTGCCTTACGGCTTATTCTCGATGGCAGGAGCCCTCCCACCTAAATCGAATATACAAAATCGAGTCGAGAAAACCAAATCGAAAGTAGAACGGGGATTCAAATAAGGGTCTTTAACTTGCGGAGGGTGTTGACGGATGTGCCCGTGATGGCTACGATATTGCGGAGGCTGATGCCCTTACGGAGCAGACCGATTTCACGGCTATACTGCTGCTTGTACGCATCCTCGGATTTCCGATAGGTTGCGGGACGACCCATTTTGATGCCTTCCTTTCGGCACTTGGCGATGTATTGGTCTCTGCCGCTTGCCATCCGTTCCGCGATGGTCAGCCGTTCCATTGAGGCGATTTCGAGCAGGATGGTGCAGATGAGGGATGCGACGGGATTGACCTTCCCATCGGGGTTGAGGGTCTCAAGGTTGTAGTTCTTGACATAGAGACTGACCCCGTGCTCGTTGAGGCACTCGATGACCTTCAGGGCTTCAAGGGTGTTTCGTCCGAGGCGGCTGATTTCGAGGCAGACCACCTTGTCGATGTCGTTGGACTTCACGAAGTCGATGAGGTCCATAATCTCGGGCCGCTCCTCCATCCGCTTCGCTCCGCTGACCTTGTTGCTGAACACCGCCTCCACGCTCCATCCAACGCGGGTGCAATAGTCGGTCAGTTCATTGACCTGCCTTTGATACTCCTGCTTGTCGGTCGATACCCGAGCCAAAATGACAACCTTATCCATAACGGGTAGAAATGATTACTATCAAAAACTATCAGTGTGATTCCTTGATACAAATATAGTGCTTTTATTTAATATGTGCAACTTTTTATGCTAATTTTGAATATTGGCAACATTTTACTACTTTTGACTAAAATTCGTGATACGGATGGAACCGAAGAAGAAACAAGAACGAGCCATCGTCCATCTTGAGAAGGACGGGAAACACTACTACTACGGCAACTTGAAAGCCCTGACCGACCATTGGGACAAGGATGCCATCGGGGTCTCATACACCTATCTCAAGAACCTCAACATCTCCGAGGACAAGCCCTATCGGAATGACAAATGCATCATCCGCAGAGGGGTTATAATCACTTCACCAAACAAGTCAAACAAGTCTTAACGCATTTTTATTATGATGCCTTTAGATGTCTCCTTTGGTATATTTGCATTCCTCCCAATGGGTTGGTTGTTTATGGCTTTCGTAATCCTTGGTGAGGCTTTTTTGATGTGCAAATATCTGATTCAGAAAAAGTTTAATAAGAGAATTTACATATCAGCGGCTGTATCCAATATCGTCAGTGGTGCAATCGGTATCATAGCCTCCCTTGCGCTAAATGGTGGATGGTGGCTTGTCGTTTGGTTTCCTTGGGTAAGTTCTCACGAAGTTGATGTCCACGACACCACGCAATTATGGTTTTTAATCATCTACTATTTCGTCGCCCTAATCCTTTCCATCTTCATTGAAGTATTCGTGAACAATCTATTTCTCCGCAAACAATACAAGTTCAAGAAGATTCTCAACGCATCCCTGATAGCGAATGCCTTTAGTTACGCTCTTGGCGCGATAATAATCATTGTATTGTGCATCATTCCAATCAAGTAATCCAATTTAATACAAATTCATAAGGTGGTACTTTCGGAGACGGGGTATTTAATCTTTAGTTGACACATTTGGCGGGAATGATGCAAAAAGAGTTGGTGATGGCCGACTCGAGAAGGGCACGTATTCGCCTACGTCCCGTTCCCAGCCTCGTCTCATCCTCAAAAAACGGCCTTTCATGAGGATGAAACTAAGTAATTCCCTGTCGGTTGTGAATGCAAGCTTTGAAACTTCGCCGAAAAGCAGTATTTTTGTATAAATGAAGCGATTTATCTACATATTAATCCTGGCCTCGTCGGCAATCTTTGTCCATTGTCAAAACAACAACACAGATGTGGGAACAGATAGACATGAGAGAATACCACAGTATCTCTATTCAGAAAGGGAATTGAATAAGGTCTCCGCATACATTGAACAACAATATGGTGAATACGATAGTGTCTTGCATGAAATTGTTTCTCTTGACGTCCATCTAGATGTGGCAATAGTCCCCCCTACTGAAGATCAGCCATATTACAAACTTGTAACAATGGGTGCCGGTGCTTACAAGATGAATGTCCCATTATTGCTAAGGAAAATGAAACTTCAAAGAGCAGAATATGTCATCTTCGTTCCTAAAGATTGGAATATCAAATCGGACAAGGAAGAAGACTATTGGCCTATTAGAATGCTTAAAGATGTAGCACGACTTCCCATTTACACAGACGATTGGCTTGGGCGTGGCCATACTGTAACAATGAATGAAGACTCAAGCCCTGTTGCGTCCAACACATTGTTCAATTCTTGTGTTCTTCTTAATTCGTACGGTAAAGATAACCAAGTAGTTGAAGCCGTAAAAATCGGACTATTTGGGGATAAGGTGAATTTTTGGCAAATATTTCCGTTGTATCAGGAAGAGTTGACGTACAAACTTGATCATCCAGTTGAAGACCTTATGGAGTTACTCAAAGATGAATCGATGGTCATTGATATTCATCGCAAGAATTATTGCAAGTGATCGCGAATTCGGTTGATTTAAAACACACTATGAAACGATAATAGTTCTGAGAAGGGGCTGTCGGTCCGAACACTTTCGGGAGTGAAAAGGAGGACTTTTTACACCGACACGGTCGGTATTCTTACTGAGCGACCCGCAGGGAACACCACAATCGCAATCTCATCTTAAAAAAACGGCCTTTCATGAGGATGAAACTATGACATACCTGCACCAAAGTCACAGCCACCTGCGCCATAATGAAAGAATCATGGCAGTACCTCTCTGAGGTCGTCGGTGACGCTGACGATATATTCAACTTCACTTACGCCTGGATAAGAATTCAAGCCTAAATAGCAGATCCCTATCGGAATGATGTTTGCTGAATTTGAAAAGATATTATCAGTTTTTTTAGGAAAGAATAAGTACATTTGCAACATGAACAAAAGGACTATCACTACTATGCTTCCGAAGATTCAGGATGTGGGTCCTATTCCAGGGGTGTAGAGATCAAGAATGAGGCTCCCAATTGACATTTCTTAAATGCCGTTGAGATCACTCGGCATGGCGCTGGTTGTATTAAAAATGAGATATAAGCAAAGTGTTTTATCCTTGGTATTGGTTATCACTACAATGGTAGCATCTGTTTTCGTATCATCTTGCGGACAGAAACAAGGACATGAGCTAGTGAAAGAGCAGGAGATGGTAGTACCACAGGATGGAGATATCGTCTTTCACGAATCCTCTTCCCGCCAAAGTCCTATTATCAAGTTGGCTCAAAACAGCAAATGGACACACTGCGGAATCGTTTTTCACATTGGTGACAAGGCATATGTGTACGAAGCGGTTGAACCCGTAAAGTATACTCCGCTGACTGATTGGATCGCCCGAGGAAAGGGTGGCGTTTACTGTGCTAAAAGGTTGGATAATCCTCTTCCTGCTCAGACAATTGAAAAGATGAAAGCTGTTGGTGCCAAGTATAAGGGTAAGCATTACGACACATTGTTCCAATGGAGTGATAACAAGATTTACTGTTCGGAACTTATATGGAAGATTTACTCACAAGGGGCAGAGAGATACGGCAACAAGTTCGACCCATCTGAACAATTAGTGTCTCCCAATGCCCTGTACAAGTCGAAATTACTGAAGGAGGTCCGTTACTCTGAACTGTAAGGTTCAGTTTAACACTACTACTACGGAAACTTGAAGGCATTGACCGACCATTGGGACAAGGATGCCATCGGGGTCTCATACAACTATCTCAAGAACCTCAACATCTCCGAGGACAAGCCCTATAGGAATGATTATTGCATAATTAGGAAAGGTATCATAATAACATCTCCCCGACGGGACTATAATAACCCATTCAAATGAAAAAGTTTATTCTTTCGCTGGCAGTCATGTTTTCCTGCCTCGCTGCCTTCGGACAGAGGGAAATCATCTCTATGGACTGGGATGTTGTAAAGGATATAGTGAGAGAAGACCCAGATGACGTTCGAGAACTCGTCAGCAGATTATCCGCACCGACCTTGGACACCACTCTTACATATAATGACCGTATCATAGCGTTCTATGGTCAATCTCTGCTCTCTGATGGTAGAGAAGCCGCATTGGTCAATGATATGTCGGAACTGTTCTCGAAAGATGACTACGCAAACGCTCTGATTAAAGCGAAAGAAGCATTGGCAGTCAATCCTCTGAATCTTCGGGCATTGGATAGAGCCGGAAGGTGTATCGCTCTGCTGATAGAGTCAGGTGATACTTCATATAGTAAGGATGAGGCAAAACTATATTTCAATCGGGCTATGAGGATTTACAATACAATCGCTATGACTGGATTGGGCGATGAGGAGTATCCATTCTGCGTGACATCCGTGGCTGATGAATATGAGTTTATGCGTAATTACCTCGAACTTTACGAGTACGAAAGCCAAGCCCTTGTTGGGGTTTGCGATGTCTTCACCTTGAAAGAAACAAGCGAATACTATTCTGACAAGAAGATTTACTTCGATGCGACACGTCCTTTGGAAATGCTTGCAAAAGCCCTGGGACAATAGTATCGTGTCATGTTATGATAAACTCTTAAGAAGATTCATTGCAACAACTCCGCATCTTGAATAGTATTCTTCTTACCCATCAGTTGCCGGTACCGTCATAGCCGAGCTTGCCTACGCGGGGCTGCTGGTAGCATAGCACGAATCCATCTTCTGACGGACGGAATCCATATGTACATTCGCTCTCATAGTATGCTCCCTTCGTTGCATACTGTAAAGCATCCTGCAGTTTGGGGAGATTCTTTTCGGTAGAGCAGTTCTCAAGGCTGTTAGGGACCAGAATAAGTGGAGCTTGATTCCACCCATAGAGTGTCGTAAGATAATTGAAGCAATGGTGGGCAATCTGTACCAGATCAGACTTCCATAATGCCTGGGTATAGTTGCGGGTAATAATCTTTTCTGCCTCAACGTTCGTATCACCGTAAATGATGGCCGAGCATCCGCCCATTGTCAATTTGAGCACGGTAGAAGTACAATTGAAATCGCGGAGTGGATACTTAGCGGCGTCTTCTGCCTTGACGGCATCCTCATGTGTGTACATTACGTCAATGCCCATGGATGCAAGATCCAGATGCATGCCGGTGTGGGGCTTCAAGAAGACAACGTCTGGGTAATAGGTCCTCAAAGTGTGCCTGAACTGACTTGCGTATGCAGTGCTGGCAGGCCTTACCGCAAATGCCGGGAAATTGAACATTACCCGTTGAAGGTCCACTTTGTCGTGATACCTTCTCAAGAATCCGGATGCTCCGGCAAGATGGTCGCTGTGGGAATGAGTAATGAACCAACACGAGATGCGCAGCTTCTCTCCCTCCGGAGTATTCGTAATTTCACAGAGAAAGTCATATAATCCTTTATAGAACTCTTCTGAGGTCTGGAAGATGTGGCCGCCGTCCACCATCATGACCGAACCGTCTCCGGGAAGCAGCGCATAAAGCATACCACAGTTCATCGTATCATGGGTATTGCCGGCATAGTTCAGGGCGAACTGGTAGATCCCGGGATCCCCTGCTGCAGAGGCTTGATAAGAGAAATTGTCCTGAGTCACGTCGGTTTGCTCACAAATAACCCTTATATAGCCCTCGCTGTCTGTATAATAAGCATAAACAGACTTTCCTTGGCCTTGGAACTGGAGATGTATATTCTTCTCCAAACATCTTTTCTCCAAAGGTTTGTATCCGGCGGAGATGAGTTTCTTGCAGTAATTATCGAAATCCTCCGAACTGCATCCGCTGATGATCTGCATCTGCGAACAGAAGTCCGTGCTACCATCGGCATCATTTTCCAATCCGGGGGCAGAGAAATAAATACCGTCTGCTATGACGCCCGCTTCGGGACGGGGAAGATCAAGATGCCATGGATCCGAAGGATTATCAACTGTCTTCAGCGCTTCCCTGCCCGCAATCTCACCCTTTAGAGTGCGGCTTACAGAGGAAAGGGTGTCGAACTGCTTGAGATCTCCCATGAGTTCAAACTCTCTGATGCGCCCAAACCCAGTACTGTCGTTGCCAGCCTCGATGCGAACCCTGTATAGGGGGGCCCTTACAGGTTTAAATCTGACGGCATCCTTCAACATGTCGAACTTCCCTACCGTGGTTTTCTCTCTTGCATATCTGGCTCCGGGAACCTGTTTCCATTTTTCCCCGTCCCGGGAGTACTCCAAAAAGTACTGATTATTCTCCGAGGCCTTCGGGTCCCAGTAGATCGTCGCACCCGTCGCCTTGGTAGGATTGGGGAATTTGAGCTGCAGCCATGTGCTGCGCCCATCCTGGTTGCGGAATAAACCCTCCTCCGGGTGCCATTGTCCGCTCAATTCCGATTCCCATCCGAACTCGTCAGCCTCCCCGTCTGTCGCAAAGAAAGGCATGTAGAATTCATGTTTGTAACTGTCTGCCGTAGCAGTGGCAAAGAATGAAAGATTGGATAAGGTTCCAATGTTCCCTCTGCAGGAAGGTAACATAACTGCCAGCAGTATCAAAGACAAAGCTGATTTCGAAAAATTGTTTCTCATAATGCAAATATAATAAATCGGAAGATTCCGCCCTATGTTTTTTAGAAATTCTGATAGGGTTTACGAAAGAGGGGCTATTACCCGATCAGAAAAAGCAGTAACTTTGAAAAACAAATCCCGGATTATGACTCTTACCGAGTTTTGAGAATACGATTCTTAAACAATTAGAAACACCTTCTCCGGCGAAAATCATTAATCCTGAATATGTGCAATGCACGTTCTGCTGTCGGCCGCCGCACATGTTATGGCGCAGGTAATACGTCTGTTTGGTGCAAGTGTGTGTTTGGGTGAGGTGTGTGTTTATGATGGGGCGTGTTTTTGGGTGGGGAGTGTCTTGGGTGGGGCGTGTGTTTGGGTGGGGCGTGTGTTTGGGTGGGGACCTGCACCATCCTCTCGAGATAAAGGCCTCACTATCAATTATTTACATTTTGACCATGGCGCAGGTCCCCGATACTTTTTCACACCTGCGCCATAGGAGACCTAAATACAGGTCTGAAATGGCGTTTATACTGTTTCGTCCCTGCAAAAGACAGTTTCACGCGGATGAAATCGGTTATTTCACGGATGCTGTGCGACAAGAAGAGCATTTCGCCGCTCTGGAAGGAGTTTTTGTGCTTGCCGTGTGGCGACAGAAGGGACCGGAATAGGAAAACCGAAACACCTCCAAAAAGTCCATAAGAAAAAGCAGCTGCCACAAACAAGAAAAATCATCGAAAAAATAGTATATTTGGCTAGCTAACGAATTACAGCTATGCTGACCACCGAATCATACCTGATGACCTTTGTGCCGGAGCGGTTCCTCACCGATGAGAAGTACCGCCGGGGGCATATCAATATCCTGGCCCCTCGGGAAGGGACAAGGATACTGGGGATGCATACTCCCGAGATGAAACTTGTCGCGAAGCAGCTTGTCAAAAGCGGAGAGTGGGAAGGGCAACTCGCCCAATGGAGCGGCAGGGAAACCAGCGACAGCAACAGTAAGGCGAGCAACAGCAAGGCGAGCAACAGCAAGGCGAGCAGCGACGGCAGACGACCTCTTACCGGGAAGGACGGGCTCACTCATGAAGAGAGGATGATATGGGGCCTTGTGATAGATTATGTCAAAGTGCCGCTGGAAGAGCGTCTGGAGATGATTGAGGAGTTCATCCCCGCTGTGGACAATTGGGCCATCTGTGACAATTTCTGCTGCAATGCCCACTGGGTGGAAAAGGAGGACAAAGAGCGGATATGGTCATTCATTTCCGGCCTTATCGACTCGAAGGAAGAATTCCGAGCACGTGTCGGCCTTATTCTCGCCCTTGCTCATTTTCTCGATAAAGACAACCTGCCGCGGACTATAAAGGCTGTCGCCGACAGGGCATTCAGTGACGAGGATCCATACTATATCCGAATGGGAGCCGCCTGGCTTTTCGCAGAAGCACTCTGCAAACAATATGAATCTGCCCTCCCCTATATCAAGTCGAGGAGCCTCTCTCCCTGGATCCACAATAAATCTATCCAAAAAGCAAGAGAAAGCTATCGTATCTCCGAGGAGCGCAAGGCTGAACTGAAATCCTTGAGATAATCGACCGAAAAGGCCCTCTTTTTTTCATTTCATATTGCTATCTTTGTAAGATAAAGAACGACTGAGAATGAGCGAAGAAATGAATCTGGTCCGGGATCTTGCGGTGATACTTATTTCCGCAGGGGTCTTTACTATTATATCCAGGGCTCTAAAACAGCCCCTGGTCCTCGGGTATATAATAGCCGGAGTGCTTATCGGGCCGAATGTAGACTTCTTCTTCGGAATTTCCTCTAATGAAGCCGTCCATGAATGGTCGGAGATCGGCTTGATTTTCATGATGTTCGGTCTCGGTCTTGAATTCAGTTTCAAGAAGCTGCTAAAAGTCGGAAGCGGAGCCCTGGTGACTGCCGGCAGCAAGTTCGTTGGTGTTTTCATCCTCGGCTACATAACCGGTCAGGCACTTGGTTGGACTTCCATGGAAAGCATCTTCCTCGGAGGGTTGCTGTCTATGTCCTCGACAGCAGTTGTTCTCAAGTCCTATGACGATATGGGGCTGAAAGACAAGCCGTATGCAGGGATGGTCTTCGGAACTCTTGTAGTCGAAGACCTTATCGCCATTCTCCTCATGGTCCTTCTCTCCACCCTCGCTGTCTCCAAAGAATTCGAGGGCAAGGAGATGCTCTTCAATCTAACGAAGCTCGGATTCTTCCTCATCCTGTGGTTCCTCGTCGGCATTTATGTAATTCCGACACTGCTTAAAAAAACTCGCAAATATCTCAATGACGAAATCCTTCTCATTGTATCAATAGGACTTTGCTTCGGAATGGTGACTCTTGCTACCGCGGTCGGATTCTCTTCCGCCCTGGGCGCTTTCGTTATGGGGTCCATACTTGCGGAAACAATTGAGAGCGAACATATTGGAAAATTAGTCAGCCCGATAAAAGATCTCTTCGGAGCAATCTTTTTCATCTCCGTCGGTATGATGGTATCGCCATCAGTCATTATTGGGAACTGGGCCATAATACTGGTTCTTACCCTCTTTGTGATACTCACCCATATCATCTTCTCAGCGGCAGGTATCATCCTCTCCGGGGGCGGGGTCAAGAACGCTGTCCATACCGGATTCAGCCTCGCCCAGCTCGGAGAATTCGGGTTCATCATCGCAGGAGTCGGAGTCAGCCTCGGGGTAATGAGAGACTTTATCTATCCTGTAATCATTGCTGTCTCTGTAATCACCACTTTCACAACTCCTTATATGATAAAGCTCGCTCCAGGAGCCTACAACCTCCTGGAAAAGAAGCTGCCTCCAGCATGGCTGGAGAGAATCAACAGCATGGAGCGAAAGGAGAAAAGGACAGTTGCCGAGCAGAGCGAATGGAAAAAATACCTCAAGCCATATGCTCTCAGGCTGGTCCTCTACGGAGTCATTCTAATGGCCATAATTATCGCATCAAAGGCCTTCCTGGAGCCTCTTGTAGCCAAGGTCTTACCTTCTCTAAGCACCTTCTGGAAGAATCTTATCTCTTGTGTCATAACACTTGCCGTCATGTCCCCTTTCTTCCTCGGTCTCGCGAGCAATTCGGATACTATGCATACCTCGATGCTCAAACTCAGGAAAGAGAAAGAATCCAATATCTGGCCTCTGATCGGACTCTCCCTGCTTAGGACATTCATTGCGATTGGATTCATTATGAGTGTGATTTCCAGCCACTTCAATCTCGCCGGATGGACCATAATCCTGATTCTGATTGCAGCTGTCACCTTCATGCTCATTGCCCGTAAGAGTTTCATGAAGAATATAGCGATAGAAAAACAGTTCATTACGAATCTCAATGAAAAAGAGATACTAGAAAGAAGAAAAACTCCCGTAGCCACCTCAATACGGACAAAGATGGCCGGATACGATGTCCATATCGAGCCTGTCGATATTTCGGCGGATTCATCTTTCGTCGGTCTGAAGATGAAGGAGATTCCCTTCAGAAGCGAGAGCGGAGCGAATATCATCAAAATCCAGAGGGGATCGAAGAATATAGTCATCCCGGGTGGCGACGTTGTCATTTACCCCAACGACAGGCTCCTTGCCGTAGGATCTACCGAGCAGCTCAAGAACCTTCGGAAGATGATTAATTCCTCTCTCCAAACCACCCCCGAGCCCGAACAAGAATTCAATGTGGTCCCTATTATTCTCGAAGCCGACTCGTACCTTACCGGAAGTACTTTACGAGATGTCTCACTGAGAGACTACGGATGCATGGTAGTAAGTGTACTGAGGGGGGATGAAATCATAACCAATCCTCGTCCGGACTTTCATTTTGCCGAGGGAGACACCGTATGGATTGCGGGCGACATTTCCTCTCTCGATTGGATAAGCAACTGATAATAACTTATTTATATGGATACAAATCTCATCACCCTCCCTTACGCACTCGACTCGCTCGACCCTGTCCTCAGCGCTGAGACACTCTCTATCCACCATGGAAAGCACCTGGGCGCATATGTCACCAATCTCAATGCCGCTCTCCCAGGGAGCGGGTTTGAAGGCCTCTCTCTCGAGGAAATAGTCGCCAAGGCTCCCGCCGGAAAGATCTTTAACAACGCCGGTCAGATCCTTAACCACAACCTCTACTTCCTCCAGTTTACCCCAACCCCTGTTCTCGAAGGCCCTACCGGAAAGCTGAAAGAGGCTATAGACAAGACTTTCGGTTCTTTTGAGGAGTTCAAAAAGACCTTTACCTCTCAAGGAGCCGCTCTTTTCGGATCCGGCTGGATCTGGCTCGCTGAGGATGCTGAAGGGTCTCTAGTGATAAAGCAGTATTCCAATGCAGGCAACCCTGTCGCCGACGGTCTCAAGCCCATCCTGACCTTTGATGTCTGGGAGCACGCCTATTACGTAGATTACCGTAACCGCCGCCCCGACTATCTGGGAGCCATCTGGAATATTCTCGACTGGAATGTCATAAGTAACAGATTCTAATGAAATCTCATTTCATCGCTGCCGTAGCAGCCTTTCTCGTTCTCGTTCCCGCGGGAGCGCAGAAAAAGGCGGCATCCCAAAAGGTTGTCCGCGCCAACTATGAACTTGCAGAGAGATTCTCGGCAAAGAGAGTCAGCAATATGGTCTACTCCACCAGGATCAACCCAAGGTGGTTCAAGGGAGATGACCGATTCTGGTATGACTGGAAGACCTCCGAAGGGACCAAATACTTCATTGTGGATCCCTTGAAGGGCACAAAGAAGGAAGTGTTCGACATGGACAGGCTCGCAATGGATCTGACGTCAATCGTCAAGGACCCTTTCGACGCGCAGCATATTCCCTTCGAGAGCCTCAAACTCGTTGACGACAAGGCTTTCACCTTCGACATCCGGAGCACCGTAGATGAGACCGATTCCACCAAATTCAAGGATGGAAAACCCGGCAAAAAGGTCTTTCATTTCAGATATGATATTGATGGGAAAAAGCTCACAGAGGTCCCTGAGAAGCCGAAACTCTATCCCGAGTGGGCAAATGTATCTCCAGACGGGACAATCGGAATCTATGTCAAGAATCACAACCTCTGGGTGATGGATTCAACCAGCCTGAGAAAGGCGGCAAAGGATCCTAAGGACTCCACCATCGTCGAGAAGGCTCTCACCCTTGACGGGACAAAGGACTTCTCATGGAACGGTGACAACTACATGGGCGACACCGAAGCCGATTCAACCGCAAGAAAATTTGCCCCTCTCCGCTGGGCCCCCGACGGAAAGCATTTCGCAACTGTTCGATGGGATATGTCGAAAGTCAAAGAACTTTGGGTAATCAATTCCCTCGCCTCCCCCCGTCCGAAGCTCGAAGCTTATCACTACCAGATGCCTGGAGAGGAAGGGCCGACAGGAATGCTTTATATTTTTGACGCCGACGGCAATAAGAACTACGTCAAAACATTGGCATTCAAAAACCAAGAGATGGATATTCTGAATGCTGAAAGGAAGGCTGAAGACGCCTATACCGACTTCTACAGCATGAAATGGCTCGGAGACAACGACGGATTCTATTTCATCCGCCAAAGCCGCGACCTTAAGAGACTCGACCTTTGCCGGGTTGATATCCGCGCCGACAGCACGAAGACCGTTGTTTCCGAAAGAATGAACACTTACGTCGAGTACCGTAATCCTTCTTTCAACAAGGGCCGTTTCGTCTGGTGGTCTGAAAGGAACGGCTGGGCCAACCTCTATCTCTACGAAAGCGACGGGACCCTTGTAAGGGCCCTAACCGACGGAGCTTTCCATATCGAGGATATCCTCGCTGTCACGGACACCTATGTGCTGGCAAGTGCATGCGGAGTCGAGAAGGGAGAGAACCCCTACCAGATGCATACCTACAAGATTTCCCTTGACGGGAGCTCAATGGTAAAGCTCGATATGGACGACATGGATGTGCTTTCGACCGCATCCGATGACGGTAAATACTTCATTGCCAATTACTCAAGAGTCGATGCCAAACCTGCCGTCGCTCTCTTTGACGCAGCTCGAGGGAGAAAGGTAATGGAGCTCGAAGAGGCCGATTTCTCACGCCTTTTCGCAGCCGGATACCGCTTCCCCGAGCGATTCTCGGTAAAAGCTGCAGACGGAATTACCGACCTATACGGAGCAATCTACAAGCCTTTCGACTTCGACAGCACCAAGGTCTATCCGGTTTGTGACTATGTCTACCCCGGTCCGCAGGTCGAGGCAAACAATATCTCATGGTCAAAGGGATTTACCCGCACCGACCGCCTCGCCCAGCTCGGGTTCATCGTCGTTACCGTCGGCAACCGCGGAGGACATCCCAACCGCTCAAAGTGGTACCATAATTACGGTTACGGCAATCTTCGCGACTATGGACTCGAAGATCAGAAATATGCCCTCCAGCAGCTTGCAGAGCGGCTCCCCTACATGGATATCAACCGCGTCGGCATCCATGGACATTCGGGAGGAGGCTTTATGTCAACAGCCGCAATCCTGAAGTATCCGGACTTTTTCAAGGTCGCCGTCTCATGCGCGGGCAACCATGACAATTCCATCTACAATCGCTGGTGGTCAGAGCAGCACCATGGCGTCCAGGAGAAGGTCTCTCAGGGCGATACCACCTTCGTCTACCATATCGACACGAATCAGGAAATTGCATCCCGCCTGAAAGGTCATCTCCTGCTGGTTCACGGCGATATCGACAACAATGTCAATCCGGCCAACTCCATCCGCGTCGTTGATGCGCTCATACGCGCAAACAAGAGATTCGATATGCTCATCCTTCCAGGCCAAAGGCATGGTTTCGGTGATATGAACGAATACTTCTTCTGGAAAATGGCCGACTACTACACCCGCCATCTCATGGGTGACCGGACTCCCCGTCCCGTCGACATTGAAGAGCTCAACAACGACTGAGCTAACGCAAAAGGACATAAAATAAACTGATACGGTTTTCAGACCGTATCAGTTTATTATTTATTGGACAATTTACTCAACCGTTACAGTAAAATCAGCGTAGATCGGGAAGTGGTCCGAACATACGGAGGTTCCGTTTTCAATCGGAGTATTGACGACCTTATAGGTCGAAGCAACTGCGTTGCGATAGAAAATATGGTCGATATAAGTCCACGTAGCCTGATTGGTGCGGAAGCCGGTGTAAGTCGGGAACTTGTCCGCATTTTCGGCCTTTGTCGCAGCATGCTGCATCCAGAGGCGCAGCGGCAGGAGGGACTCATGCTCGTAGGCGAGATTGAGATCGCCGCAGAAGAAAACAGGAGTATCTTCAGCGCACTCTGCCTTCATTCGCTCAACTGACATGATACCGCACTGCTTACGACCATTTACTCCGTTAGGGAAGAAATGGGTCGTCCAGACGTAGAATACGATACCGGTCTCCCTTTCCCTGACTTTAAGCCACAGAGTCAGCTTCGGAGTGCCTCCGTCCTCGAACAGAGGTCCGCTGTAAGAACTGACATCAGGAGTGTCGCTGAACCAATAACGGCCCCAGTCCAGCATCGTAAAGCGATTTGTACGCAGAGCGATGACATCACGGTGGCCTCCGTTCTGGAAGATACCGTCATCATCACACTTCTCCACATTCTCATACCCGGCTTTCTTTACACCGTCCTTCGCATACTGGAAGTAACTGTACTGAGGGAAGTTGGACTTCATGAAATTAAGTTGGGTACGACGGCATTCCTGAAGGCAGATAATATCCGGCTGAGTCGCCTCGAACATCTCCTTGCAGGGTTTCTCCCTGTATTCTGACCAGGTATGTCCTTCAGCCTCTCCTGTACTCTGAAGAATATTGAAAGACATCAGACGGAATGAGAAAGACTTTGTCTCCACAGTAGGCTCTATCACCTTCGCATTCTGCTGAATTGTGAACGTCCGGACATCATCTCCGCAGGAGAACTGCACCTCTCCGGAACGCGAAGAGGTTTCAGGATTGGCATCCACAGTAAGAGTGACATCGTAGGTGCCAGCAAGGCCATAATCCTTCGAGAGTCGGATCCATGAGGGAGCAGTCACCCTCCAGAAGGCAGTAGAGGTGAAGTGAACGTTGATAGGATCTACATTCTGCGCTGCAACAGTCCTGTCTTCTGCTCCGCTGATTTCGGAGAACTCTCCTTTGACAACAGGAGTTGTCCCCTGATTCTTATCACAGGAGCAGAACCCGACAAATAGCAAACAAGCAGTTGCAAAAGCAGTTAGTATTTTCTTCATATTCGATTAGCAATCAAAAAAGGAGAAAGCGCCCACAAAGGCATGCAGGCGCTTTCTGAAGATACTTGATATTAGTTTCCGAAGGTTACGCCATCAATTGTAGCGGTAGCTCCAAGCTCTGCACCGAAAAGAAGTGTAGATAAGTTGCTGGAGGAAGCGACAGTTGTGGTCTCGCCCTTGGTTATCGAAGCAGCGCCGACCTTGCCGGTGACAGCGGTATTGAAAGCACTGTTGTTACCAGCGATAAGACCGACATTTGAAGTTTCGGCAGTTACCTTGATAACAACCTTGTCAGTAATGATGTTATTGGTGAAGCGGGAATTGATTGCACCGCTACCTCCAAGAAGGCCACCTACTCCGGTATACTTAGCATTAGTCTGAGGGGAGTCAACTGAAATCTCGCCATTGCTGGTGCAGCCGTCGATGATAACAGTACCACTGGGCTCGCCATAGGCCTGAATTCCGCCAATCATTGCTCTAGTATTAGAGTTTCCGTTTACGAGCGAAATCTTGCCATTATTCGTGCAGTTTTTAAGCTCCCAGGTGTTGATACCGTTGCCATCGCTGTCAGGGCTCTGCTTGCTGTTACTTGCGTGGCCATTGATACCGGCAACGCGGCAACGAAGCTTAGAGCCGCCCGGGTCACAGGTAATAGCTCCGTTATTCACGCAGCCTTCATACAGAACATAACCACCCACGAGAGGCGTACCATAGTAACCGGTTATGCCGCAAACATATGCCCAGCTTGAGTCGTTATAACCTGTCGCATTATTATTGACAGCGCCATTATTGGTGCAATCCTTGAACGTAGCTTCATTGAGGTTATTGACATAACCGCAGATACCTGCAATACGGGCAGTACCCGCACCAGTATAGGAAACCTCTCCTTCGTTGATGCAGTTCTCAACACGGTTGACACCCTTTTCGTATTCGGTGTCAGTAATCTTGATACTGTTCTCGATATGGCCTACGATACCGCCAAGCTGAGAAGCCTTGCTGGCTCCACCCTCATATACAGCGACTATCTTACCTGTATTCTTGCAGCCCTTGATATTGACTCCGGGATTTACGTATCCGACGATACCGCCTGCATGATGAGTGTTGACAATGTTGTTGAGAGTGATGTCAATATTATTGGTACAATTCTCAAAGGAAGCAGTCTTGGCAGCAAGACCGGCGATACCTCCGATATGGAAAGTAGCGGCCTCTGTATTTGCATGGACAGCCTTGATAGAACCGGATGCATTGAGGTTCTTGACAGCACCGTTGACCTTACGGAATATACCTATGTTAGCGAACTTGGGATCATCAGTTGTAAGATCAGCAGCATCGAGATTGAGAGTGATAGTATGATCCTGTCCGTCGAAGTTGCAGGTCAATGAATCAATGGGAGCTGTGATAGTGATATCAGCAGCAAGTTTCACTGTCTCCGAAAGTTCATACTGATCCATAGCAGCGGCGAACTTTGCAAAGTCGTCTGCTGTCTTGACCTCGGTAATCTTGGACTCGACAGGAACTTCCGGTTTCGGAGCTGCTTTCTGCTTGACAGAAATAGAAACGCGCTTTGCAGAGCAGTTGATAGAGATTGCATCAGTACGCTCCTTGTAAGCCTCGTTAGGAGAAACAGTGACGGTAATTGTACCATTGCCGTTGCCGCTTTGGGGATCTACGGTAAACCAAGAGGCTGAAGAAGTGACCTTCCACTCAACATTGGAAGTAACCTGGATGGTGGAAGTTCCTCCAGTGTGTTCGACAGTAATTTCTGTCGAATTGACAGAGAGCTCAGGAGTGACCTGGACCGGCTCCTCTTTCTTGCATGCGAGCACTGCAAGTGCCGCTACGGCAGCAAAAAACAGAGATTTTTTCATAATACTTGATATTTAATTGGTTATAATGTTATTACTTTTCCCAACCTGCATTTTGATCCAGATTGTCGTTGAGGGTGACACTGGATGCAGGCACCGGATAGAGGTATTTCTTCTCTTCCCACCTATAGTCCTTTTGGTTGGCAGTATAAGGAAGAATATAGCCCTTATTCCCTTCGGAGAGGGTTGTTCCCATTCCGGAGAGAGTTGATCCGTTGTAGTTGATAGTCAGGACATGAATACCGGACTTTTCGGAGACTTTGGCGGATACCATGTTGTCTACATTTCCATCACCGTCGAGGTCGAGTTCAGTCTCGATTGCGGGAATCCACATGCCGGTCTTCTGCTTGACAAGAAGCTCACCCATATGCCAGCGGCGGATATCCTGCTGGCGGATATTCTCCATCGTCATCTCGATTCCCCTTTCACGACGAACCTCGAGGATTATAGGATCAGTGACCTCGCCGAGGAAGTACTGAACCATGTAAGGATCGGCGCTTGTAGGATAGATACTCTTGACACCTGCCCTCTCGCGGAGGAGCTTTATTGTAGAATCCCAGACTGCCTGAGTGCATTCGCCAAGTTCTGCCTTAGCCTCTGCATAATTGAGCAGAACTTCAGCATAACGCATCAGAGGAACGTCGGTATAGGTAGGAGAGTTGATTTCATCGAGATCGGTCTGATCGTAGAGCCACTTGACCGGCTGATAGCCAGTCTTGGAATAGACAAGGTCCGGTGCATAGTGGACGGTGCCTTTTGCACGGGTAAAGCCCGGAGTACGCATAGTCTGGGCAAGACGGAGGTCACGTCCTACGCACTCCTCCTGGAAGGTTGCCTTGTAATAGTCCGTTCCGGGGTAAAGGGATGTGAAAGGAGTACCGTCGAGCATAAGATATGTCATGACGAAGTCCCTGTTGAAAGCATACTGTGCATGCTGGGCATTGAGCATGTAGTCGTTGATGGAATACTTCGTATTGTTGACATTATAGGTAGCATCGTAGTCGCGGGCAAAAATGAATTCCTTCGTAAGGTTGGCGCAGCCATCAGCATTAGTGAAGAGGTCGCGGTACTGAGTAGCTCTGTTGGCTGGATTGTCAATCAGGCCGTAAAGACCGGAATTCATAATCTCTTCGCATGCCCTTACGCACTCATTGAGATATTTCTGACCTTCGGCCTTTTCCTCAGCGGTCCATGGCTTGCCGGTCGAATGGTCGATTTCATGATACTTGCGGTATGTACCCTCAAACAGGCAGAAACGGGCTTTATAGGCAAGAGCGACGTACTTGTTGACATATGTCGAACGGTTGCGATACTTGGCGTCGCCGGAGCAATGGGTGGCGGCGAAATCGAGGTCCTCAAGAATCTTCCCGCAAACGTAAGAACGCGGATCGCGAGCCTTATAGAGGTCTTCTTTATTCTTTGGATCAATGGTATGATCGTAATAAGGGCAGGCTCCTATCTGCTGGACCTTGCCGATGTAGAACATCGCCCTGAAGAAGCGGCCGACACCTTCATAATGATCATGGATATCCTTTTCGACATCGGCTTCGCCCATGTGCTCGAGGAAGTAGTTGACGCTGCGGAGGAAGGACCAGCTCCAACTGGTCATGTCATCGACATCATAGTTGTCAGTGTAGAAATTGTACTTTCCGTCCCAACCGTGGGTATCGGTGTAGCGGTCGCCATTGACGAAATCGATAATCTCAGGCACCCAGGAACGGGTCAGCGAGTTGGTATAAATCACCAGAGAGTTCTCATCTTTGAAGAAATACTCGCTTTCAATGGCATTGGGATTCTCCTTCGAGAGGAAATCGTCGCAGGATGTAGCAAGTGCTAAGATAGAAACAAGAGCTGCAATATATTTTTTCATGATTGTTCCTCCTTAATTAGAATGTTACGTTGACACCGAGGGAAACCGACTTGAAGGTCGGGTAAGCAGTACCATTGAGAGTATTGGAACTGAAGTCAGTATCACCGCCGTCAATTCCTTCCGGATCGAGGTTCGGGGCCCACTTGTGGAGAGGAGTGAATGTCAAGAGGTTCTCACCGTTGACAAAGAGCTTGAGAGCCTGGAGGCCGATAGCCTTGCAGACCTTCTCATTGAAGGAGTAGCTGAGCTCGACATTCTTGAGACGCAGGTAGGCAGCGTTCTGCATATACCTGGTGTTAGGAGTAGAGAGGACGGTCTTCTTGTCCTGGCTGTTTGACTGGTAGGTAGTAGGACGAGGCCAGTAAGCTGTATCCCAGTTGGTGCAGTGATAACTCTCTCCCTCTCCTTCGAACTGGGCCACCGTAGGATTGCTGAGACGGTGGATTGACGGAGTGAAATAGAAGAAAGGACGTGCGTAACGGCCCCAAAAGTAACCGGAGTCAAATCCGGGATACCAGTCTCTCTTGCCGACTCCCTGAAGGAAGATATTGAGTCCGATACCATTCCAGCTTGTGTTGAAGTTGAAGCCGAAACGATAACGAGGAGTGCTGTTACCAATTATACTGAGGTCACCGTGATCCTCGACAGTGAGGCCAAGGTAATCAATTTCGCCGGAGAGGTCAAGGTCTGCGAATTTTACCTGGCCGGGATATGTGGCATTGTTGGAAGTCTGCTTAAAATTCTGCTTTGCCGAATTACGGACATCGTCCCAGTCCTTGAACAGACCGACTACAGTGTAGCCCCACATCTCACCGATTTCCATACCTTCGTAGTAGTCAGGCTCACCCATATTGTCGATAAGATTGGCAATCGTTCCGAGTTTCTTTCCGTCGTTGCCATTGAACTTGGTTACGAAAGAGCGGCTGTCCCAGAGGGTACCCTTTACGCTATATTTGAAAGGCTTGCCTCCGAGATTGAACTGGTCGCGCCACATGATGGAGAATTCCCAACCGTCTGTGCGAAGCTCAGCGTTGTTACCCTTAGGAACTGATGCTCCGTAAACTCCCGGGAGGGTCTCACCGGCCGTGTACATATTAGAAGTAATACGGCGATAGATGTCGAATGTAGTAGAGAGTCGGCTCTGGAGGATATCCATATCGAAGCCAAGGTCATAGGTGGTAGAAGTCTCCCAAGTCAGAGATTCAGGCACTGTGCTGGCGACAGAGGTGATGATAGGAAGATTGCCGCCGAGAGTAATGTCGGAGGCCTTGGAAAGGGTCATCTCCGAGGTGTACTTGTAAGGAGAGACGCTACCGTTACCCATCGAACCGTAGGAAGCACGGATCTTCAAGTTATCAAGCCAGCTACGGGACCACTTCATCCACGGCTCGTCGGAAAGACGCCAAGCCAGGGAGCCTGAAGGGAAGAAGCCCCAGCGGCTGTATTTAGGGAACTTGGAAGACCCGTCGTAACGGCCGCTCAGTTCAATAAGATAACGGCCAAGGAGGCTGTAATTGAGACGGTAGAATGCTCCGACATATGCCCATTCGTTACCTCCCTGGGTAATCGTTGCTTCGCCATCCATAAGGGCGAAGGAAGGCTTTTCAGAAGTAAAGCCGAGGCGGGAAGCATTGAGAGTCTCATATTTACTCCACTCCGCATTGTAGCCGAGCAGGGCAGTCAGGGAATGATTCTTTCCAAGACGAGGGGTCCAGGTCGCATAAGCGTTGGCACTCTGGTAAAGAGTATGGTAATCAATCTTCTGGAGCTTTTCACCGGCTGTCTCACTTTCCTTGACGAAGACGCCCGGGGACTTGCTGTATTCAACCATCTTCTGGACAACCATGTACTGGCGGTCAGTATAGTTGAAAGAGTAGTCAGCCTGGAACTTGAGGACATCCTTGATAATATCGATATCGATATCGGTCTTATTCCTCAGATAGAGGTAGTTATCAAGGCGATAGTTCTTCCCCTCAACATAAGAGGCGTATCCTGTACCGACAGCTGCCGCAGTCCAGGTCCCGTCGGGATTTTTCGGAGGGACCATCGGGTTGGCCCAGTGCTCCATGATACGCATGACGCTCTGTCCTGCCTGCTGACGGGGAAGGTAAGTGCGGTCAAAGGTGACGCTCATATTGTTGGAGAGCTTCAGCCAAGGACGGATTTTCAGCGAGCCCTTAGCGCGGAGGTTATACTTTTTGAAGTCCTCATTACCCACCTTGAACACACCCTGAGAGTCATAAAAACGGCCGGAAATATAGTAATCGGCATTCTCATTTCCTCCGGAGACGGAAAGGTTGTGCTCTGTCGAATAGAAATGATCGCGGTAGAAAGCGCCAAGCCAGTCGAAGCTGTCAAGGTAGGTATATCCAAAACCAGATACAAGTTCTTTATCAAGCACATTCGGAATGGTCGGATCAGACTTCCTCGCGACAATCATGTCGTAAATCTCCTGAGAGTACGGAGCCTTGTTGTCAAGGTGGTTGAGCCTTGCCTTGGATCCGTTGTAATAACCGTCATACACGGCCATCCAGATATCGAGCCACTCCTGGGAATCGTGAATATCATCGGGGACGACAGTCCTGCTGTTGACAACGAGAGACCCGCTGTAGTTTACGGTAGGACGGCCCTTCTTGGCATTTTTCGTAGTGATGAGGATTACACCGAATGCTCCACGAGCACCGTAGACAGCCGTCGAGGAGGCGTCCTTAAGGACTGAGACGCTCTCCACATCCTGAGGATTGACCATTGACATGCTGCCTTCAACACCATCAATCAGAACGAGGGAAGATCCGCCCGCACCGATGGAACCAGTTCCACGGACATTGTAGGAACCGGCGTGGGAAGGTTTTGAGTCGTTGAAAGTGATGTTGAGACCGGCGACTGAGCCCTGAAGGGCGCGGCTGAGATTTGAAGAGGCACGGTCTGCGATGACTTCATGACCGACAGCATCGACAGCACCGACAAGGTCGCGTTTTTTCATAGTCGCATAACCGACGACTACGGTCTCATCCAAGAACATTTCGTCAGTTGCAAGCTGAACATTGACGATGTTGCGGCCGCCGATTGGTTCTTCAACAGTAGTATAGCCTATGCTGGAGAAAACCAGTGTTGCATTCTTGGATACAGAAGAAGGGAGAGAATAACTTCCGTCTGCGGTAGTTATCGTTCCTGTGCTAGTTCCCTTGACGACGACGCTGACTCCGACAAGCGGCTCACCGTTCTCGTCCACGACCTTTCCGGAAACGCCGCTGACCTGCGCCAGAGCTGTCAATCCGATGGTCAAAAAGAGAACAATCGTAGAAATAAATTGTTTGAACATGATGGTAAATGTGTTATTAATACTCTTAGCAACAACAAATTTACTATCATTTAACTAAAAAAACAAAAGGAGTACTGCAAGAATGCTCACCTACTCACCGCAGAAAACCCCGGCGAAGAGTATGGTTGAGGTCGTTGATTCAGCAATCGTGTAGAAGAAAGGATGATCTGCATGCCTGCTATTCCCCCGGTAGTTTAACCATTCTGGCAATAAAAACGGGGGCAGAATGCCAATGCCTCGCCCCGGAATGCGTTCATTGTGATCTGCACCCCAAAAGTTGGACACAGATTGCAGTTAAATGAAAAAGAATGAGAATTACCCAAAACTTGTCCAGGCAATGCATATGCTGGATGAAG
>ONMJ01000030.1 GCA_900318955.1 uncultured Bacteroidales bacterium | reverse complement strand
ACCTTCATCCAGCATATGCATTGCCTGGACAAGTTTTGGGTAATTCTCATTCTTTTTCATTTAACTGCAATCTGTGTCCAACTTTTGGGGTGCAGATCAGCGTTGGTCCGGCTGGGGGCAAAAACACCCGTAGAAGGCCGATAACGCACCCAGCTGTACACCGTAGAAGAGCCCTGGTGTACAGTCGGTGATCCGAACAACTGGCCGTACACCTATCGACAAGCTCAGTGTACGGGAATGATGTCAAGCACTATCAGTCAGTATGCTGGTGGAAGAAGCTGCTGGCACCAGAGATGAATGTCAAGGAGACCAACTGAAAATATCAAGGTAATCAACTGAAAATGTCAATAATACCGGTAAAGTTGAACGCTTAAAAATAAAATCACTATATTTACAAGCCGCAATATAACTGTACCTATTTGAAAATGAATACATCTATCTTTAGTAACAAGGAGAAACGAAGTTTTTCAGATGATCCTGTTTATAAAGAGCATCGCAAGGATAAAGATTATCTTATCAATCTGATTACTTCTACATATGTGGAGAGTAATTACGAGACCGTTACGGGCGCTGTCTATACCGTTTTCTTGCTTTTGGCGGCTATTTTTTTCATCCTTAAAGTTGTCAGCTTCCCCCCGAAATGGAGGATTGCTGTTCTATATTTTATAGTAATCTTTATCGCAGCCTATATTGTATCTGCGTTGATATGGCTTGTATTGGATAAACATACCAAGGCAAAGCAAGATAAGGTAAGGAAGGCATTGGAGACGATGACTGCAGAAGAGTTGAAGGACGACGCTTTTCGGAAAAAATATAATGTCGAAGCCTACGGAAAAGATGCCCGTACTGCTCTTGAAGATTTGATAGCCCTTAAGGAAGGCAATCAATAATAGCCCTAAAAGAAACCAATAAATAATAACATAAATGAAACGCTATCTAACCATCATCGCCGCGCTCATCCTGATGAGTTTGCCGCTCTCTGCCCAGACCCTCGGGCTCAGTTATTCTCCATATGGAGAAATGTCAATTAAATGTCCGGATGGAGTTTATTATTATTCTTCGTCCCTTGCAGGCGGAGTTACCTATGAGTTCCTTACCGACGGCGACAGCATTATGCTGGAAGGAGTCTATTCAGTATACAATTTCGATACTTTCGGATCTTCTCCGGAGCATATGCTTCCACTGACCACAGAAAACATGTCCGTAATGTCCTTAATGGCTTATTACGGATGGACAATCAACAAGAGGAAAAGAATTCAGTTCCCCATATATGCTGGTTTGGGTATATGCTCTTTTGAGAAATCGCCCGGCCCAAAAACCGCTTTGGCAGCAGGTCTTAAAGCAAGGGTGAAATTCTATGTCTCCAATAGATTCGGCATTTTCGCGGGGGCAAACGCCAGCTATGGTATCTTTGGAGTGGAAAATTCAGGATCCAATCAAATTGATATGTATCCATTTAAACCGATGAGTGTCGAGTTCGGTTTAATGTTCGATCTTCTGGATAAAAAATAGTTTCCGATGAGAGCGATTAAGACCCTGATGGCCTTTCTTCTCGCCGCTGCACTTATGCAGAATTTCGCTCTGGCACAGAAGAAGGAATTCAAAGCAGCTATCAAAAATGAAGTTTATTCATTTGACGGATATTATTATGTAGACCTTTCCAAGGCAGCTATCTCTAAGGATGAATTGTTTTCCTTCGCCAAAAAGAACGGCTATTATATCGAGGCCTATGCAACCGACAAAGTCGTTCAGTTTGGAGAGAGTATGATTGCTGTGACCAAAGTTCTGATGCTTCCTGAAGGAGCGCAGCCTAACCCCGAGAAAGGTCACCTCAATCCTGCCGATGAGCCGTATAAATCTATAAATGCGGTCGTAAACGAAATGATCCGGAAAGGTCCGGACAAAACCGGCGTCTATTACCGCAATTTCGGTGATTCCGGCTTTAAAATTAAGTATAAGGATGAGATCAACGCAGTGATTCAAGCCCATAACTGCAATTGGACAGCGTATAAGACCGATGCTGGCTGGGGAAGATATGCAGAAGTCTATACCGAGCTGTATTTCGTTGACCGCGGTTCTATGTCAGGAGCGCTTTTGGCCAACAGCTTCAGCGGTGTTACTCTGTCAAAGAAGATGAAAACCGGTATGGCAAAGCTTGATCCTGACAAGAATGAATGGGTGGACGGCATCCTTTGGACAGGAGATATTGTCGACGGGAAGATTTCCGGCAAGGGCTATGGTGCAAAAGTGATAGATCCTGATTCTAAGCAGGGCTTGGTCATTGACGGTTCTTTCCAGAATGGACTTCCCTCCGGCGACGTAAGGTATCGTTATGGAGAGTATGACGCCCTTAACAAGTTGAGCCTTTACGGGCAGTATAATGTCCATGATTTTGAGCATAAGAGTGCTGGTATACACATTTCGTTAACTCCGACCGATGATCCCAATGTGCTACGGATAACGAGATCTAGAATCACAAAAGACATTGTCGGCAAGACTGACGAGCATAATACCCGCATGGGTTTTGTCAACAGGTCGTTCCAAACGATGAGCTGGATGCCGGGCAATACAGAAGTTGTGAAGTCTTTGGCGGACGGCAGCTCCGTGATAAGACACCGTAAGAAGGGGTATGACAATTCAGGAGGGGCTATTTTCTATGATGTGTCCGAAAAAGTCGATTATGTCGTTTCTCCTGACGGTAAGACTTACCTCGCTGATACCGAGCGCCAAAGCATCCTGGCCAAGTATGACCGAATCATGAGTTTCTGGGATGAGACCATGAAACCATATAATGGGCAGGGAAGTTCATACGGCATTACCGGCCTTAAGGATGCATTGTCTCAATGGGGTGAATATCTGAAACAAATCGATAGCGATATTTTGACTCAGAAGCCTCTGGATTATGTTAAATCCCAGCGCTCGAACTACGCGCAATTTGAACTTCTTCAGCAGCTTGGAAGGCTCAATGCACTGGTTTTTCCCAACGAGTCATTGTCCGAATCCTTTATCTACAATAATCCTGGATACAAAAGGAACTGTAAAGATGAGGCCGACAAGATAATGGAGAGCCTGAGAAATAATTCCGGTTTCAAATCTGCTTATAAGGAAAAAGTTTTTGCTGATTATGAAGACAGGCTGAATCAGGAAGTAAAGTATTATGCTGGAATATACTCAAGCATAGCAGAAAAGCGCCGACAGGAAAAGGCTGAAAAGGAAATACAGAAGGCCTTTGAGATAAGCGAGTTCGGTACATACGATCCTTCGGGCGAGTTAGTTGATCTTGGTTTCTTCTCTTCTTATAAGACCCATTCCAAAGATGGAAAGGTAACCTTGAGAAATAATGCCTATGCGGTGTATAACATTGTTTATACGCCATCTGGAGAAATAGATTGCTATCGGTTGCTTTATAGCTCTGTGGGTTTATCCAATAAAGATTATAAATCCTATAATGCGATGGTAAACGATATCTCAAAAGCTAGTTTGAACTCAAAGTAGCAGAGGGGAATCTTATTCCTGTCCAGATTTGGAATTATCCTCGAAAGAAGCGGCTGCGGCCGCTTTTTTCATTGAATCAACAGCAGCCTTGAGGCTTTTATTTTCGCTTTCCAGCTCATCCATGCGCTTGTCTCGCTGGTCCAAAAGGGTCTGGAATTGGGTGGACAAACCCTCGAGAAGTTCGTCGACATTCTCCCCGAGATGGTGCTGCCGGATGATTATCTTTGCCGGTTTCAGTCTGTATGCTTTCGCCTTGTCAAGAATCTGCGAATAAGTTTTTTCGTCGAGCTCTTCGCCGGCAAGGTATAATTCCAGTTTACCGTCTTTTATCCTGTGGTTATACAGGAAGACGTTCCCGAATTCATGGTTTTCGGCTACGAAGTTTTCTGCTGAAGTCGTGAAATTATTCTCCCTGACAAGGAAAAACGCCGAGACGAGGCTGGGAATCATGATGAGAAGAAGTATTAAAGTAATTCTCATCTCAATCTTCTTCTGTTTTTCCCTGCTGACGTAGAGTTTCTCGCTGAAATGGAGGTATTTAACGAAGATATAGGTGGCGAAGGCGATGAATGCGGCGTTGATGATGAAAAGGCCCATCGCCCCGAAGAAATAACGCCATAGGCCGTGTGCAAGCCCGTAACCGGCAGTGCAGAGGGGCGGCATGAGTGCGGTTGCAATCGCGACTCCGGAAAGCACCGTTCCCTTTTCTTTCCGACACTGCTCGAGGATTCCGGCCATGCCTCCGAAGAGGGCGATGATCACGTCATAGATGGTCGGGGAGGTCCTCGCCGCCAGCTCGGTCGGGTTGGCCAGCCTCAGGGGAGAAAGAAGGAAGAATACCGAGGAGACCACCAGGCTCACGAGGACCATTATGATGAGGTTCCTGAAAGCATCACCTACGAGTTCATAGTCATTGATTCCGACGGCCATTCCGAGGCCGATAATCGGGCCCATCAGGGGAGAGATGAGCATGGCGCCGATGATTACCGCGGTAGAGTTGATATTGAGGCCTACGGAGGCGATAACTATAGAAAAAGCGAGGATCCAGACGGTCGGGCCCTTGAAATAGATGTTATTCCGTATGTTTACGGCGGCAGCCTGGGTGTCCAGGTCGTCGCGGATGCTCGTAATCTCCCTGAGATGCCGTTTTAAAAGATCGCGAAAGTCCATAAAATCAGAAGGCGTAGGTGACTATATAATACATCATCACTCCCGAAGAGGCGATTTTGATGCCGGTCCCGAAAATAAAGCCCAAAAAGGCTCCGAGGGACGATTTCAGCGAGGTGAAGGTGTCTTTTTTTGCAAAGATGAATTCGGCGACGAACGCTCCTAGAAGGGATCCGACAATCATTCCGACAGGAGGGATTATAAGGCCGGCGAAAAGGCCGATCATGGCCCCCCATCCAGCATATTTGCTGCCACCGGTAAGCTTAGTGAAATATACCGGGACGAAGTAGTCGATAATTGTGACGACCACTGTTATTGCGAGCCAGAGAAGAAGGAATCCCGTTGTCATGGGCTCTTTGCCCCAGAGATACAATAGCAGTAGGCCTACCCAGCTTAGGGGCGGCCCGGGGAGGCCCGGGACGATGCTCCCGATTATTCCGATGATGCCGGCGATAATCGCAATGATGGCAATTGTAGTACTCATATGAGTGGAAAGATAATGAAAAATCGGTAAATCAAAGAAAAATTCTTACATTTGAGTCTACGAAAACATTTTTCATGCCATGTTCGATAAAACTGTCTATATAAGAAGAAGACGCACCCTGCTTGATTCAATGAGGGAAAAGGGGCAGAGGGGAATCATCCTTTTTGTCGGTAATGTCGATGCCCCCGCGCAGTACAAAGATAACTGTTACAATTTCCGCCAAGATAGCTCTTGGCTCTATTATTTCGGTCTTGACGAGCCTCGCTACGGTGCAGTAATCGATATTGATTCCGGTGAGGAGGTCGTGTTTGCTGACGATGTCGAAATAGGGGATATCATCTGGATGGGCCCCCAGCCTTCCGTTCAGTCGAAGGCGGAGAGTGTCGGTGTCTCAAAATCAGCTCCTTACGGCGCGCTCGAGGGAGTCGTCTCAAAGGCCCTTTCGATAGGACGTCCAGTCCATTTCCTTCCTCCTTCGAGGTACTACAATACCATGAAACTTGCCTCCCTTACGGGGCTTTCCCATGAGGCAGTCGGAGTGGTGGACTTTACCGCCGGAAAGACTGAGCATGCTTCCCGTGAGCTGGTTGAATCGGTGATCGCCATGCGCCTTATCAAGGAGGAATGCGAAATAGAGGAGCTCGATGCTGTAGGAGCACTCGGCCAGGAGATGCATACGGTTGCCCGCAATGCCGTCAAGCCGGGAGTACTCGAACAGCACATAGTCGGCCTCATGGAAGGAGTGACCCTTTCCAAGGGCTGGGGCGTTTCTTTCGCAACAATTCTCTCCCAGCATGGCGAGACTCTTCATAACCACCTCCATGACAAGATTATAGAGCCTGGAAAGCTCCTTGTCATCGATGCCGGTGCAGAAAGTAATTCCCACTACGCGTCCGACTTTACCCGTACCCTCCCGACAGGAGGAAAGTTCACTCAGAAGCAGAGGGATGTCTATCAGATTGTCTGCGACTGCAATGAATTCGCTTTCTCCATTACCCGTCCGGGTATCACTTATCGCGAGGTCCATATCGAGACTATGCGAAAGATGCTTGAAGGCCTCAAGGCCCTGGATCTTGTGAGAGGCAGCATCGACGATATGGTCACCGAGGGTATTGCGGGCCTGTTCTGTCCTCATGGACTCGGCCACAATATGGGGCTCGACGTCCATGATATGGAGGATCTTGGCGAGAATCTTGTCGGCTACGATCCGGACCAGAAACGCTCAAGCCAGCTTGGTCTAGGCAGCCTTCGTATGGCTAGAAAGCTTGTTCCCGGCCATGTGATTACGGACGAGCCTGGAATCTATTTCATCCCAGCCCTTATCGACAAATGGAAAGCAGAGGGGACAGGAAAGGGCTTTGTCAACTTCGATAAGCTGAAAAGCTACTATGACTTCGGCGGCATCCGTCTCGAGGACGACGTCCTTGTAACTCCGGACGGAGCCCGTCGTACGGGACCTAATCGTCTCCCGATCTTCCCGGATGACGTTGAGGCCGCTATGGCAAAGTAGGATTTTACTCGCTAAATAGATCTATTCCCTTATCCGTCAGGTGTTTCTGTAACGTCTTGACGGAAAGGGATCGTGGTGAGATGCCTTCTGCGGCAGAGAGTGCAGCTGCCGTCCCGATGGCCTCTCCCATTGCCATACAGATTGACATAACCCTATAGGAGGCATGGGCGCGGTGGGTGCCGGAAATGCAGCGTCCGGTGACCAGCAGACCTTCAATGCCGGAAGGGAGAAAACATCTGTAGGGGAGGTCGTAAGGCTTGCAATACTGGATTTTGGCTTCGGCTTGACCTGCTCCGGCTGGGTTATGGATATCAACTATAAAAAGAGCCTTGTGCACGACCACATCAGGGAAGCGGCAGCCGAGCGCAAGTTCTTCAGCGTCAATTATATAATCGCCCATTACTCGGCGGCTCTCGCGGACTCCCGTAGTCGTTCCGCTGCCGGTTATCCGTATATTTTCATATCCAGGCAAGTTCTCTTTCAGAAACTTTTCCAGAAGAAACATCTGCTCTCTGAGTTCGAGGTCGGCCTTGAAAATGCTCTTGACATCTGTGATGTCGACCCCATTGATCTGGGTGGTGTTGACCTGTCTCTGCCCTGGAATGACAGTAGGGTGCAGCCGTACTGCGGCTAACTGCTTTGGAATCAAGCCTTTCTGCGCTTGAGAAGAGCACCAGTCGAGAAATCGCACCCCATTCAGTTCGACATTATCCACATCTCCTATACAGATCAGTCCCTTAGTTTCATCGACTCCGTCCACTGTGAATTCGAGGGTTACAGGCTGCATGAGTCCGTCATCGCGGCCTTTCTCGATTCTGGCCCCTGAGAGGAAGGAGACGACAGCATCTCCCGTTGCATCGACGATGACCGGAGCTTCCAGGGCGAATTGGCCCTCGGCCGTAGATAGGACGACCCCATGGACCCTCGGGCCTTCTTTCAGAACTGATGAGACGGTACTTTGAAGGTAGACATCTATGTTCGGAAGGTCCACGAACCTTTCGAGGACAAGTTTCGCTTTCTCTACATCATGGGCTTTCCCAGTCTCTCCAATCCAGTCATTGTCAGGTACTTCCAAGAGATTTACAAGCTCGTCCCGCATCGTTCCCTTCCCGACGGACCCGAGTATGGGCCCGACAAAACCGGCGGTAAGATTGCCTCCGACCACTCCGTATCTTTCAACGAGCGCTACCTTTGCCCCTTCACGGGCGGCGGCAACAGCCGCGCAGATTCCGGAAGCGCCGGCACCTGCGACGATTACATCGTAGGCTGCCCTTATTTCCACCTCCTGTGAAATGGATACTCTTTTCATGACTTTATAGATTGCTATTGTCGCCTGTTGATTCTCTCATCTTTATTTCTGCATTGAGAACCACAGTCCGGGGCTCGGCAGAAGGATTCTTGATCTGCTCAATCAAAAGCTGGGCAAGAGTTTGACCTATCTCGAACATAGGAGGCTCAACAGAAGTGAGCTGCGGGGTGACCACTTCCGACAGAACAGATCCGGAAAAGCACGATACGGCGACATCTTCAGGGACTCTGAGACCTCTCTGGCGGAGTCTTCCGAGGGCTCCGATCGCCTGGGCTTCGGTAAAGGCAAAAATCGCGTCGAAATCAGTCCCGGAGTCAATAAGTTGGTCTACCGCATTTGCTCCATCGTTTCGGGTAATGCGGCTGTATATCTGGAGAGAGCTCTCGAACGGGATATTGTATTTAGCGAGAGCGTCGCGGTAGCCGCGGGCCCTTTCAACAGCGTTGTAGACCCTTTTGGGGCCATGTATATGGCATATTTTCCTTCTTCCGGAGAGAATCAGCTTTTCAACGATGAAGAATGATTTGGCATAGTCATCGACAAGGACTTGGGAAACTTCAAGACCGTGTGGGATCCTTCCGAAAAAGGCCAGTGGCAAATTATCGTTCTGAAGGCGCCTGAATTCATCCATATTGTGGAGATAGCTGCATAGGCCTACGATGAGCCCGTCGACCATGAACCTCTCCATCATCATGATATTTTCCTTTTCCTGCGCGGGGTCCTCGTTGGAATCGGCGATGATGACCTTCACCCCATATGGGTAGAGGATACTCTGGATACCCCGAATCACCTGGATGGTATATTCGCTCCACATTTCAGGGACTATTACACCGACCGTGCTGGTACGACCGGTTTTGAGAGATGCTGCGGCTGCATTGTGCCTGTACCCCATCTCTTCTGCTGCGGCGATTACTTTCGCTCTTGTCTCATCTCGGATATTCTTATCTCCGGAAAGGGCTCTGGAGACTGTAGACACCGAAAGAGACAGGCTAGCTGCAATGTCTTTAATCGTTACATACTTCATCTTAAGGCCAAAAATAGCAATGTTTCCCAATCTTTGCAAAGATTTTGAAATTGGAAACGTTTGCATATTTTCCTTCTGAACTTAATTAGTTATATTTGAGCGATTAAATGGGACCACATGGATAAAAAAGCACTAATTCCTGCACTTGGACTGGCTGTTCTATCGGGTTGCTCTGATAAACTCCCGGAGAAACCAAATATCATCTATCTGATGTTCGACGACCTCGGCTACGGGGACCTTGGATGCTATGGACAGGAGCTCATCGAAACCCCCAATATTGATTCCCTGGCATCGCGTGGAGTCGTTTTTACCGATATGTACACGAACTGTCCGCTGTCTGCTCCTTCACGTTGCTCGATAGTTACTGGACTTCATACCGGCCATTCCCAGATCCGCCACAATGACGAGAGGGTCGCGAGGGATTTCGAAGGGATGCCGGACTGGTATTTCGACAGAATGAGGGCTGACTCGACCTATGAGGGTCAATATGCCCTTCTTGCGGGGACCGAGACCGTCGGCACAATGATGCAGAAGGCCGGTTACAAGACGGCGATGATAGGGAAATGGGGCCTTGGCGGACCGGGCTCGGACGGTGATCCTCTGAAGATGGGATTCGACTATTTCTACGGGTTCAACTGCCAGCTGCTGGCCCATTCCTACTACCCCGACTACCTTTGGGAAAACGACAAGAGGGTGCTGACTAGGAATGAATACATGCCCGTCAACCGCCGCTTGGATCCGGGGGCGGACCCTTATGACATAAGGAGTTACGATAAGTTCAATCAGAAGGATTACTCATGTGATCTGATGTATGACAAGCTGGAGGCCTTTGTCGAGAATAACGCTTCTGAGCCCTTCTTCCTGATGTGGACTACGACGGTGCCTCACTCGACCGTCCAGGCACCCGAGGAAGAGGTTATGTATTATGTCAATAAACTTCACGAGGAGAAGACTCCGATTACTGACGGCGGCTGGTACTATCCTGTTCTTTATCCTCATTCGGCCTATGCAGCCATGGTGACCCATATTGATACCCAGGTGGGCAAGCTGGTCGAGAAGTTGAAAGAGCTCGGAATCTACGATAAGACGCTGATAATCGTGACGTCAGATAATGGCCCTGCCTGCAATTCCAACTCCCCGATGGAGTATTTCAAGAGTGGTGGTCCCTTCAAATGCACCAAGGGATGGGGTAAGTCTTCGCTCCATGAAGGCGGCGTCCGCATGCCGTTTATTGTCGCCCTTGGTGACCGTCTGAAAGGGAAGGCTCCGAAAGATACGGGTTTTGCCAGGACTGACGGAAGGGTTTCCTCCTATGTCGGTCAGTTCGTCGATCTGATGCCTACTTTTGCTGAACTTGCCGGAGTCGATGCTCCTCAGAACGACGGCATCTCCTTTGTCCCGACACTTCTTGGTAAAAAGCAGAAGGAGCACGAATATCTGTACTGGGAGTTCCCCGGCGGAAAGGGTTGGCTTGCAGTTCGTTACGGTTCTTGGAAGGGAATAGTGAAAAATGTCAAGAGCGGATCTACCAAGATGGCTCTTTATGACCTTGCAGTTGACCCTCAGGAGCAGAATAATATCGCTTCCGACCACCCCGAGGTCGTAGCAAAGATGTGGGGTTTTATCAAAGAATCTCACGGAGAGGTTCCGAATCATAATCCTCGTTTCGAGATGGACATAACCTATCCTGAAAAATGAGAAGAATCCTACTTATAGTCTCTCTTGCTGCAGCGGTATCTTCCTGCGGGGTAACCCGCGGGCCGGCTGTGGGCCGCCAACTAGACAAATGGACCAAAGGCTACCTTGAGATCCATTCTGTCAATACGGGCCGTGGAGAGAGCTTCTTCTATATTCTTCCGGATGGAACGACTTTATTGATAGATGCTTCCGGCGCCAATCCTCTCGATGATGAGTTGGAAAATCATGGCAATACGCTGACTCCCGCCAAGCCTTCAGCCGATCTCTCTCCCGGGCGTGTTGTGGCCGATTATGTTCGTCATTTCCTGCCTGCCGAGGCTGACGGCGCCCTTGACTATGCAATGATATCCCATTATCACGGGGACCATATGGGGGTAGTCGTAGAAGGACTTCCAAAGCACCAGGAGGGCGGCTTTGCTCTTGCCGGAATTTCGGAGGTCGGATCCATAATTCCTATCCGCTGCTGCATAGACAGGGGCGATGTGATGGACCCTCCTTCCAAAAGCTCGCTCGCTCCCGGGATGAAGAGACGTTATGGTAACTACCTCTCTTTCCTCGAGTGGTCTTCTCGCGAAAACGGCACTGTTCGAGTAAAGGCTACCCCTGGAGCGCTTGACGAAGTCGCCCTCAGGCATTCTCCAAACAGCGATTTTCATATCAGAACCATTGCCGCAGGAGGACGTGTATGGAATGGTTCGGTTGATTCTCCAGGATCAGTTTCTCTCCTTCCTTCGAAGGACTCGCTCCTCGCTTTCGGCGACGGGCCTGATGCGGTCTCGGAGAATGTGATGAGCATCGCTCTCCATCTCCGCTATGGGGAATTCGATTGGTTCACAGGAGGCGACTGCCAGTATCGCGGCCGTTCCACCCATAAGTACAATGACATCGAGATGCCGATTTCGAGAGTGATGAGTCCGGTTGAGGGGATGAAGGCTGACCATCATGCCACCAATGCTACCAATTGCACGGAGCTTCTGTCCGTTCTCCAACCCGACTTCGTGATAGCCGGTACATGGAAGGATATCCATCCTAATCCTGCGACAGTCAAGCGTTTTCAGAAGGCAAACCCTTCAGTCAACTTTATCACCACCAACCTCACTGATGCCGGGCGGGAGATTCTCTTGAAAGAGGGAGTCGATCCCTCTACGTTCCTCGCGACTCAAGGGCATGTAGTTGTCCGTATCGCTCCGGGAGGCCGCTCCTATATGATCTACATCCTTGACGACAGTGATGAAAAATACCGAGTCAAAAGTATCTTTGGCCCATACAGTTCTAAATAATTGATTGTTAATGTTTTATGTATTGTCCTATGCTTAATAATTGGCACATAAGATTAGGGATTAGTCTGGCGATCAGCGCTTTATCTCTACAGCTTTCCGCCCAGACGCTGACGGTGCAGAGCAGTACCGATCCGTCCCAGCAGATTACGGCTCCCGATTATAGCGCCTATATCCTGACCCCTAAGGCACCGGATACACCCCGGATCAACGGCCCTAAAGTCTATGGCGCCCGTCCCAAGGCCGATTTTATCTATAGAATCCCGACTACCGGCGTGCGGCCGATAACTTTCTCGGCAACCGGTCTTCCAAAGGGTCTCAAACTCGACAAAGAAAAGGGGATTATTACCGGAAAGGTAAAGAAAGCAGGTACTTACCATGTTACATTGAAGGCTGAAAACGCCCTTGGAAGCTATGAGAAAGATTTTCGCATAGTGATTGGGGATAAGATTGCCCTCACTCCGCCTCTTGGATGGAATTCATGGAACTGCTGGGGAAAGAACGTTTCTCAGGAACTTATCGAGAGCTCTGCAGAGGCGATGGTCGAGAGCGGTCTCGCCGATTACGGATGGTCGTATGTCAACATCGACGATGGTTGGCAGGGTGTCCGTGGAGGGAAGTACAATGCCATCCAGCCGAATCGTAAATTCCCGGATATGAAGGCTTTAGCTGATGCTATCCACTCAAAAGGACTTAAATTCGGTATCTATTCCGGTCCATGGGTGTCGACCTATGCCTCCCATATCGGTTCATCTTGCGACAACCCGGAAGGCACGTACTTCTGGATTGAGAAAGGCTGGGTCGATGAAAACATGCGCCTTGACCGCACCAAACTCGGAAAGGAGGAGATCCGCTATTTCGGCAAATATTCTTTCGCAAAGCAGGATGCCAGACAGTGGGCAGACTGGGGAGTCGACTATCTCAAATATGACTGGAATCCCAATGACGAGTGGTGGATGAGGGACATGAAAGAGGCCCTGGATGCGACCGGAAGGGACATTGTCTATAGTATTTCCAACAGTTCCCGCATTTCCATGGGCCCTGTGCTCGTAAAATATGCCGACTGCTGGAGGACAACAGGAGACATCCGCGACACATGGGAGAGTATGTCTACCATCGGATTTACCGGCCAGGATAAATGGGCGGGCTATAGAGAAGTCGGGAAATGGCCGGATGCGGATATGCTCGTTCTTGGAAAGGTCGGTTGGGGCCGCAAGGACCATTGGACCGAGCTGACGCCGGATGAGCAGTTTACCCATATTTCCCTGTGGGCTATTCTCGCCTCTCCGATGCTTCTTGGATGCGACATGGCTATGCTCGACGACTTCACCCTGAGCCTCCTCTGCAACAATGAGGTCCTTGATGTTAACCAGGATCCGCTTGGCATTCAAGGCACTCGCCACGAATATACAGATAGCACAATCACATATGTCAAGCCCCTCGAGGACGGCTCTCTTGCAGTAGGTCTTTTCAATATCTCGGAAACGCCTCAGACAATGGGATTTACATGCCATAAGCTCGGGCTTTTGGGCAACCAGACCGTCCGCGATCTATGGAGACAGAAGGATATCGCCAAGATTGCGCAGAAGGAGAGATGGGAAACTGTTGTCGCTCCTCACGGAGTTGTCCTTCTCCGCCTCTATCCTGGTAACTCAGGAGAAAAACTCGAAGGCGACTGGAGGTAGAAAAGTATGCAAACACTGGATTACATAGTCATCTTGCTTTATTTTGCGGGCCTTATTCTCGTCAGCGGAATCATGTCCCGTCGCATCAAAAGCTCAGAGGACATGTTCATTGCCGGGAGAAACTCATCCTGGTGGCTCTCCGGTGTGTCTACATACATGACTATATTTTCCGCCTCGACTTTTGTGGTATGGGGCGGAGTCGCTTATAAATCCGGCCTTGTGGCGGCTGTGGTTGCATACATGTTCACAATCGCCTCCCTCATCGTCGGTAAATGGATAGCGGGCAAATGGAGAAAACTCCGGATAAAATCCCCCGGAGAGTTCCTTACAATCCGATTCGGGCAAGGGACTGTCAGTTTCTATACGATTTCCGGTATTATCGGTAGGGGAATCCATACGGCTGTTGCCCTCTATGCGGTTGCGGTGGTGATGTGTACCCTCATCAATGTCCCGGAGGGAAGCATCCTCGCCTCGTCCGGCCTTGCCGGAGACGCACCGGAGGGTCATCTCAGCATTTGGTGGGCCCTTCTGATTCTTGGCGCGATCACTCTGACATATACGATAGCCGGTGGATTCCTGGCGGTGCTGATGACAGATGTCATACAGTTCGGAGTCCTTCTGAGTGTCGTCGTATTCATGATTCCGCTGTCTTTCCATGCAGTAGGCGGGGTCGGCAATTTCATTGAGCAGGCTTCGGCCATACCCGGCTATTTCTCAGGTACTTCCGAGACTTATACCTGGCTCTGGCTCTTCCTTTGGATATTCCTCAATGTCGCCATGATCGGTGGAGACTGGCCTTTCGTGCAGCGCTATATCAGCGTTCCGACTACAAAAGACGCAAGGAAGAGTGTCTATCTCGTAGGTCTTTTGTATCTACTTACGCCACTTATCTGGTATCTCCCGGCGATGGTATACAAGGTGCTAGTCCCCGGCCCCGGAATGGATGTCGATCCCGCTGCCATGACCACCCTTGGCGAGGGCGCCTATGTCAACATGAGCAAGATGGTTCTTATGACCGGCATGGTCGGTATGATGCTCGCCGCTATGCTCTCTGCGACGATGTCGAATGTATCCGGCACCCTCAATGTCTATGCAAATGTATTCACATACGAGATCTGGGGCCGCCTCAGAAAGAACAAGGATGCCTCTGAAAAGGCCAGAATCAAGGCGGGAAGGGTTTTTACCCTTATTTTCGGCCTTGCAATCATTGCTATCGCGATGCTAGTTCCTTTCGCCGGAGGAGCGGAGAAGGTCGTAGTGACAATCCTGACGATGGTCCTCTGCCCTCTCTATATCCCTTCAATCTGGGGGCTTTTCTCGAAAAGGCTGACGGGAAAGCAGCTGATGTGGGTAATGATAGTGACATGGGTGCTTGGGTTCACCCTGAAATTCGCAGTTCCTTCTTCGGTAATTAAGCCGAGTCTTGTGGAGTCCATCTCCGGCTGCGTTCTTCCTGTGCTGTTTCTGGGCATCATGGAGGTCATATCTGCTTTAAGAGGTCGTACAAGCCCTGGTTACGATGCCATTGCCGCCTATACCGACCCCAATGCTGACAAGGAGCCGGACGAGCGTATGAAAAAGGCGGTAAAGAGCTATTCCCATACTGCAATAAGCTGCTTCTGCATCACTCTTGCTGCGATTGCGTTACTTCTGATTGCCCTGTTGATTGCCCGTGATCCGAAGACAATGGCCGTCAAGGGCATAGTCTTGGGCTTTATAGTCTCGATCCTTACAATCTGCGGTATATACTTGATTTATAGGATAATAGATAGAAAATGAAACGGTTACTGTCATTACTCCTCCTTCTTCTGGTCCCGGGATTTCTTGGGGCGCAGGGGTCATTACAGACTGGTCTTCCGGAGCCGGAAGATCCTGAGGTGCAGGTCTTTATCGCCCGTCAGGGACGCGGCAGGGCCCAGCAGGGGATGGAGATGTACGGGAAGTACATTTTATCTTGCGAGGACGGGGGGCATGTGAATGTCTATAATTACCGCAAAGCTGATCCCGTCCCTATCGCTCAGTTCGATCTTGCTTCTTCGCGGAAAGATAACCATGCCAATAATGCCGAATTCGGCGTTGAGAAGTCGCGTGGCGGCTCTTTCCCCCTCCTTTATATTTCCAACGGAAAGGTCGGCAGCGATATAGAGTGGATATGCTTTGTAGAGAGCGTCTCAAAGCGGTGGGGAAAATGGAAGAGCACCCTTGTCCAGAAGATAATTCTCGACGGCTGTGACGGCTGGGAGGAAAACGGATACACTGCGATTTTCGGTGCTCCGAGCTGGCTGGTTGACCGGGAGAGAGGCTTCCTCTGGGTGTTTTCGGCCATCAAGAGGACAACTCCTCAGGTGACAAAAGTCTTCTCTGAGAACCTCTATGTCGCTACTAAATTCCGCATTCCGAAGCTTTCCGAGGGCCCGGAAGTCCATCTCGGCCTTGCCGATATCCTCGACCAGAAGACATTCCCCTTCGATATTGGTTTCACCCAGGCTGGTTGCATGCATGACGGTCTTCTCTATTATTGCTATGGGGTAGGTAACAAGGACGAGTCCCGCCCTGCAGGAATTCGCGTCTATGACACTGACAGCGGCAAAATCGCAGCTCGGTACAATCTCAAGGAGATAGTCCTTCAGGAGCCTGAAGACATAGTCATTCGAGACGGTTGGCTATTCCTCAATGCCAATACTCCCTCGAAGAGTGGCATTCTTCCCAATATTTATAAGATTTCATTACCCAAGAGATGATTAATAGAAGAAATTTCATTAAGGCGACTGGAGTCGCTGCGGCGGCGGGGGCGGCTATGCCACTCCTGCAGGGATGCGGCCCGAAATCCAGCCCCTACCTCGAAGGAGCCGAGGTCGGAGTCAAAGAGTCGTATAAGTGTCAGTTGCTTGTCGTTGGCGGCGGTCCTGCTGGTGTTTGCGCTGCAGTCGCTGCTGCCCGCAGGGGAGTCAAGACCATGATTGTCGACAGCGGCAACTGCCTCGGTGGAATGGGCACCAAGGGCCTTGTGGGGCCGTTTATGACCTGCTATGATGCCAAGGGCGAGAACCAGATCATCAAGGGCCTTTTTGACGAAGTGGTCCGCAGGCTTATCGCTGTCGGTGGAGCTCTTGATCCTAAGGATATCCGTCAGCCGAGTGAGTTTACTGCTTGGATCAAGGAAGGCCATGACCATGTCACACCCTTCGACCCTGAACTTCTGAAAATCGTCTACGAAAAGATGTGCAAAGAGGCCGGAGTGAAGATACTTTACCATGCTTCTTTCGTTCGGCCTATAATGAAAGGCGATTCTATAAAAGGAGCCGTCCTTCTTACTCCATCCGGTTTGGAAGCGGCTGAGGCAGAAATGGTTATCGACGCTACAGGAGACGGGACTGTCGCCTACAGAGCCGGTGCTCCATGCGTTTTCGGCGACCCGGAGAACAACCGCGTCCAGCCCGCCTCCCTCTTTTTCCGCATCAATAATGTCGATACGGACCGCCTCATTGCAGATGTTGTCCCCCATCTGCCGGAGTTCCGAAGAGTGAACGGAGTCAGCTACCGTTGCCTCCATTGGAGGGTTGCCGAGGCCGAGGCTGCAGGCGAGTGGGATCTTGCACGTAAGTCCGTAAATATCTGGAGGTCAGTAGAAAAGGACCAGTGGGTAATCAATTGCACCCGTATCCACGGAGTCGATTCGACCGATGCGGAGAACCTTACGGCTGCGGAGGAAGAAGGCCGCCGTCAGGTCCAGGAACTCATGCATTTCTTCCATAAGTATGTCCCCGGGTGCGAGAAAGCCACACTCATGGGTACCGGTTCGACCATGGGAATCCGGGAATCCAGGCATGTCCACGGGGATTTCATCCTCCCTGTTGACGATCTCATCGCAGGAGTCATTCCGGAGGATAATATTCTCCTTTCGGCCAACTCAATCGATGTCCATGGAGCTATGGGCGGGCCTGCCGGAGGACTTTACATGCCTATTGAGAAAGATATGTACGGGGTGCCCTATCGCTGCCTTCTTCCGAAGAATGTAAAGGGTCTTCTTCTTGCCGGACGCTGTATTTCAGCTGATTCCGCAGCAGCGGGCGCTATCCGGGTGATGCCGCCGGCAATGGCCATCGGACAGGCTGCAGGAACGGCAGCAGCACTTGCCATAAATGGAGGTACTTCGCCTCAATCTCTTGATTATCAGGACCTTCGTGGTGCACTTATTGCAGATGGAGCTTATTTGGGATAATTATTATGAAAAGATTATTTACTATCGGACTCGTCCTTCTTTCTCTCATCTCTTGTAAAGACAAGAATCATGTTTCGCCATGGAAAGAGGGATATCTTGACATCCATGCGGTCAATACAGGCCGCGGCGAGAGTATGTTCTATGTGTTCCCTGATGGGACGACCATGCTTGTAGATTGCGCCGGGTCGCTTCTCAAGGAGCATAAATATATGCCGACAGACCCGAAGCCGGACAGCTCCGTCACTTCCGCGCAGGTGATTTCCGAATATATCCGCCACTTCGCACCGAAATCCAACAGGGAAAGTCTCGATTATGTGATAATTTCCCATTATCATTCCGATCATATGGGCGATGTCAACAAGCATTCCCCCATTGCTGAAGGCGGCTACCGTTTATCCAGTACCTCCGAGCTTGGAACGGAAATACCTTTCAAAAAGCTAATTACACGAGGCGACCACAATAAGGTCGTTACCTACAACTGCTCGAAGGAAAGTATAATGAAAAATTTCCTGAAGTTCGTCGATTGGACCAAAGAGAAGAACGGAACAGTCTATGAGTATTTCGAGCCGGGTAGAGACGATCAGATAGTGCCCTTGAAAAAAGAGGTGCCCTCTTTCAAGATTCAGAATATCGCTGCTGCAGGCTATTATTGGACAGGTGATTCCGTAGTAACTGACATTCCTCCAAGGGAGGAGCTTGAGGCAGCCGGTCTCCCTCTTCCGCCGGAAAATAACATGAGCTGCGTGTTCGTCCTCAGTTACGGCGATTTCAATATGTTCTCCGGGGGCGACCTTCAGTATAGCAAGAGGGATCTTTATCCCTACTATGATTTGGAAACACCTGTGTCAAAGGTGGTTTCGAAGGTCGAAGTGATGAAGGCGTCCCATCATGGTACGTCTAACACCAACTGTCAGGAGCTCCTCGACGTTCTCCGTCCGGATGTCTTTGTAGTAAACAACTGGAGGGATATCCAGCCCAACCCGGAGACAATCGGAAGGCTCTATAAGGCTAGTCCCGACTGCGATGTTTATCTGACAAATCTTGCCGAACGCAACCGTGAGCCTCTCGGAGAGTATCTCGACCGATTCAAGAGTCTCGGCGGTCACATTGTAATCCGCGTCGCCCCGGGAGGCAAATCCTACATGATTTATACTCTCGACGACAGTGACTTTAACTACCGTATCACAGGAACCTACGGCCCATATGAATGTAATTAATTGAAAACCAATCTATCTGCCCCTCAAACCCATGACCGCCCGTGGTCTTGTGAACGGGAGGGGCCCGCTTGCGGGAGGGATAGGACCGAAGGTCCGTAGGTTTGAGGGACAGATAGATTGGTAGCAAATAGAATTATATGAAACGAAGAGAATTTTTAACTAGAAGCGGAGCGGCTGTAGCCGGTGGAGTTGCCCTTGGAGCTCTTGGTGGAGTAACGGCTGCCTGCGGTTCTTCCGAAAAAGCTGAAAAGGAAATCGGGAGCGTCGATGTCCTTGTTGTCGGTGGTGGTCCGGCGGGAGTATGTGCAGCCATTGCTGCGGCTAGAAACGGTGCCAGCGCTATGATTCTCGAGCAGGGAGGATGTCTCGGAGGAATGGCCACAAGAGGCCTTGTCGCCCCGTTTATGACCTGCTACGATACAACCGGCGAAGTCATGGTCATCCGCGGTCTCTTCTCGGAAATAGTCGATAGGATGGTCGCTCTCGGCGGAGCCATCCATCCTTCCGAGGTCCGTGCTACCACTCCTTTCTCGGCGTGGATAACTGCCGGCCATGACCATCTTACCCCCTTCGATCCCGAGACAATGAAATTCGTTCTCGATTCGATGTGCGTCGAGGCCGGGGTCAGGATCCTCTTCCATGCCACCCTTGTCGATCCTATAGTAAGTGGACGGACAATCAAGGGAATAAGGGTGCTTACCCGAAGCGGAATAGAGAGAATTTCGGCTAAGGTCGTCATCGACGCAACCGGAGACGGGGATGTCGCGGCGAAAGCCGGTGTCCCTTGCGATTTCGGTAATCCGGAGATAGGAAAAGTACAGCCCGCGACCCTCTTTTTCCATATCAACAATGTCGACACCCCGCGCCTCGTAAAGGATGTAGAGGCCCATCTCCATGAATTCCGTAAGGTGAACGGAGTCAGTTACAGGGCCCTCCACTGGAGAGTGGAAGAGGCCGAAGCCGCAGGAGAGTGGGATATCTCCCGAAAGTCGGTCAATATCTACCGCGGGGTCAGAGAGGATGAGTGGGCCGTCAACTGCACCCGTATTAAAGATGTGGATGCAACTGATTCAGAGAGTCTTACCAAGGCTGAGATAGAGGGAAGAAGGCAGGTGATGGAGCTTATGAATTTCTTCCATAAATATGTCCCCGGCTGCGAGAATGCTACCATAAAGAGCTCCGCATCTACTGTCGGTATCCGCGAATCCCGTCATGTCAGGGGAGAGTATCTTCTTACAGCAGACGACCTTATCGGAGCAGTTGTGCCTGAGGACAGCATCCTCGTCGCTTCGAACTCGGTCGATGTCCACGGCCGCAACGGAGCCAATACTACGGAATATCGCACCGTTGAGGGTGGTCCATGGTACGGACTGCCGCTCAGGAGCCTTATTCCTCTTGATATAGAGAACCTTATAGTCGCAGGAAGGGCTATTTCCGCTTCCTCCGATGCTGCCGGAGCCGTCCGCGTCATGCCTCCTTGCATGGCAATGGGCCACGCTGCCGGAATCACTGCCGCCATCTCCGCCCTCAAAGGGATTGCTCCCCGGAAGGTGGAAGCTGGCGATGTAAGGGCGCAGCTTCTCAAAGAAGGCGCCTTCCTAGGATAGAAACAACTATTACTCAAATTATTAACAACAAACTAAATGAAAAGATTACTGACCTATTTCATGACAGCGGTTCTCCTCGTAGCAGGAGCGGCCGACTTGTTCGCTCAGGGAAAGGTTACCGTCTCCGGTACCGTCCTTGACGAGAGCGGACTTGCAGTCATCGGGGCCGGCGTTATTGAGCAGGGAACGCTCAATGGAACAACGACCTCCATCGACGGCAGTTACTCTCTCACAGTGTCTTCAGAAAAATCGGTACTCGAAATCTCTTTCGTAGGTTATGAGACCCAACTCATTCCTGTCGGAAAGAGAAACCGTATCGACGTGGTGCTTCGTGAGGATGCCAAACTCCTTGACGAGGTAGTCGTCGTCGGTTATGGTACCGTCAAGAAGAAAGACCTTACCGGTGCAGTAGCAAATGTCGACGGCGGAAAGCTCGCGGCTATCCAGTCGACTGGTCTTGCTCAGTCACTTCAGGGATCCATGCCTGGTGTGCAGGTTACACGTACAAGCGGATTGCCCGGGGCAGATGCGACTATCCGTGTCCGTGGTATCACCACAATCGGTGACTCCAGCCCTCTCCTTATTGCAGACGGTGTTCCGGTATCCAGCCTTGCGGAGGTTGATGTCGATAACATCGACAATATCACCATCCTGAAGGATGCTGCTTCAGCATCTATCTATGGAGCCCGTGCTGCTGCGGGAGTTGTCCTCATCACTACAAAGCGTGCCAAGGAAGGCCAGCTTTCAATCGACTACAACGGCAGCTACTCCATGAACTTCCGTACAACCGCTCCAAAGCAGGTTGACGCTGTGAGATTCATGCAGCTCCAGAATGAGGCCCAGTGGAATGATGCCGGCAACCCCGAAGGAAAGGAGTATTTCCAGTATGACGAGGATTATGTTCTCAACTATATGGAGAATCATAAGCTCGATCCGGACACATACCCTATTACCGACTGGGACGCCCTCATGATTGAAAAATGGGCTCCTCAGTACAAGCATCGTCTTTCCGTCAGCTACGGTAACAAGGTTATCAAGTCACGCGCAATGCTCAGCTACTCCAATGAGGATGCTCTCTACTATGGAAGGAACCAGGAACAGTACATGGCCAGAATCAACAACGATATAAAGATCAACAACTTTATCTCCGCGTCCTTCGACATGACCTACAATCACAGGATTTCCAACAACAATCAGGTCAATCCTGTCCAGGCTGCCTTCAAGTACAATCCTATCTATGTTTCTCTTTGGTCAGACGGTACATGGGGCCCCGGTAACAACGGAACCAACACCTACGCCCGTCTCCATGCAGGAGGCTTCGTAAAGGGCCTTCATGAGGCATTCTTCGGAAAAGCGTCCCTCATAATCACTCCTTTCAAGAACTTCACTATTACTGGAGTCTTCGCTCCTTCTATCCGTTCTTCAAAGACAAAGGATTATATCCAGCAAGCTTATTACTACAAGCAGCCAGGAATCCTTTCAGAGAACCCTCTCAGCGGATGTACCTACAACCGCCTTCTCGAGAAGAGGAGCGAGTCCATGGACTTCACAAAGCAGCTCCTCCTCAATTACAACGCGGATTTAGGAGCCAGCCATATGACCTTCCTCCTCGGTTATGAGGATTACTATGCTACAACAGAGTCTCTCAGAGCCGGTAGTGACCAGATGGAACTCGGCGGATATCCTTATCTCCGCCTCGCCAACAAGAATTTCCTTGTCCTGACAGACGGTGACGATGCTTATCCTTATGGAAATGCGACCGAGAGTGCACTGAGGTCTTTCTTCGGAAGAATTACGTATGATTATAAGGGCCGTTACCTCTTCCAGGCCAATGCCCGTTATGATCAGTCATCCCGTTTCGCCCCCGGAAACCGTAGCGGATTCTTCCCGTCGGTATCAGTCGGCTGGGTTCTTTCTGAAGAGCCTTTCATGAGAGGAGTTGTGGACAAGGGCGTTCTCAGCTTCCTCAAGATAAGGGGCTCCTACGGTACCCTCGGAAATGAGAGAATCGGTAACTATCCTTGGCAGTCCACCCTTAATTTCGGTACGACCCCGATGTATGTCGGTGAAGACATCATTGCGGCTACAACAGCGGCTCAGGTGTCTTATGCAATCAGGGACATCACCTGGGAGACCACCAAGACATGGGATATCGGTCTTGATTTCAACATGTTCAACAACCGACTCAGCTTCACCGGCGACTACTACTATAAGACAACCTACGGAATGCTCCTTTCCAGAAAGATTCCTGATGTCCTCGGTTACAGCGATCCTCAGGACAACATCGGTGACATGTACACCAAGGGTTGGGAATTCCAGATCGGTTGGAATGACCGCAAGGGCGATTTCACATATGCCCTGAGTTTCAACCTCTCCGATTATACCTCCGTAATGGGTAACCTCGGAGGCTACCAGAGCCTTGGAAGCAATATAATCAAGGAAGGCATCGAGTATAATGCATGGTACGGCTATCACAGCCCAGGCCTCTTCCTTGATGCAGAGACTCTTGCAACGGCCCCGAAGCTCTATCAGACCGTTAAGCTCGGAGACCTTCAGTATGCGGATATCAGCGGCCCTGACGGTGAACCCGACGGTATGATCAACGCTGAGTACGATCGCATTGTTCTCGGAAGCTCAGTTCCTCATTATCAGTTCGGTGGCAACATCAACCTCGGTTGGAAGAACTGGGATCTCTCAATGATATTCCAGGGTATCGGCAGCGTCCTCGCCTACAAGAGCCAGGCGATGGTTTACCGCGACGGCGACGCCTATACATTCCCTGTCGAATATGACAAATGGTACTACAGTGAGCTTAAGACTCCCGAGCAGAACGCAAAGGCAAAGTATCCTAGGGCTACTCTTACCAATACTGCAAAGAACAACTATGAGCAGATGACTGACTTCTGGCTCTTCAACGGCCGTTATTTCCGTATGAAGAATATCACCCTCAGCTACACTGTTCCTTCGAGACTCACCAAGAAGATCCAGGTTCAGCGCCTTCGCCTTTATGCAAGTGCAACCGATCCGTTCTCTATCAGCGGCTTCCCTCAGGGATGGGATCCTGAATCTTATTCCAACCTGAGTGCCTACATGGTCAAGACCTTCACTGGCGGTGTCCAGATCACCTTCTAAAACATGAATGATATGAAAAAGTATATCTATCTTTTAGCGATCTCCGCATTTGCCATTTTCGGTTGCGTTCCTACTTCGCAAAACGAAGACACAACCTTCGAATATGCCGGTAATAAGGTAAAGGTGACGATTCCTTCAGACCCTATTCCTGCAGATGGAGGAAGTCTCAGGGTCGTTGTCAACAATGCCAAAGATCTTACCTACGACATCTCTCTTCCCGAGACGGCAAGCTGGCTCTCGATGGCACGCCAGGATTCGGTTCTGACCTTCACGGCTCAGGCTAATCCCAGCACGGATCACCGTTATGCGAGCATAGGTGTAATTGATACTGAAAAGAATATTGCAATTACCCGTTTCGACGTAATGCAAGACGGTGTGGCTGATGATACTCCTCCGGTTATCAATTACCGATTCAATGTCAGCCCGACCGAATTCAATGTGGCTGCTACAGATGAGAATGTTGTAATCAACGTCTCCGCAGAGAATGTCGAGTGGACTGCTGCTTCTGACAATGCAGACTTCAAACTCTCTCAGGAGAGCGGTAATACGAATGCCCAGATAACCGTTTCTTTCCCTGCCAATACTGATACAGAGTCTGAAAAGACGGCTGTTATTACTGTCGCGACGGCATCGGAGAATGTCTCTGTCAAGTCATATGCCGTCACTATTACCCAGGGCAAGGCTGAGAAGACAGACGGTACCCCCGTCAAACCGGCTCCCGGAACAGTTCTCGCGGAGTGGGAATTCGAAGAGTCCCAGGTTGATTTGCTTCGCATGGGCGGTATTGAAGGTGAGGTCACTGCAGAGCAGGATGATGCTGTTGGAAACGAGGGAGATCCGTATTTCCCCTCCAACATTTCCGGAAACGGCAAACTTGAGTATTTCAATGGCTCAGACAAGAGCAGTGTGCCTACTAAGAAAAGAAAACGTCGTGTTGGAGAGCGCGGAGAACCTTGTATCTATTGCGTCTTCGAGAACGACTATTTCATTTGGTCGGCTACGACCACGGCTCCGCTTGCGGCTGGCACAAAGCTCCAGTTGAACTTCGCTATTCGTCCCAACAATGCCGGTGTCATGAAGTATTGGAAGGCTGAATATCTTGATGGCGAGGAATGGAAAGAATTGGAGACCATCACGCTTGAGTTCAATTCTAACGGAGCCGGTACAGCTGAAGATCCCAAGCAGTTCAATAAGTTAGTCAAAGAAACGGTAACACTTACGAAGGATACTCCGAAGGCTGCATTCCGATTCACGGCAACCCCGAATGCTGCTTGTGGAGACGGATCCTTAGTTACCGCTATTTCTTCCAGCCATGTTCTCCGTTTTGCCGGCAAGTGGTCCGCTGCTTCCGAGGAGAACAAGTATCTCCAGGTATCGGAGAAAATATGAAAAAATATATAATTACAGCATTTGCAGCTATAGCCCTCTCGGTGAGTTCCTGCGTCAATCTCGACCTTTATCCGCTTTCGGAAGGATCCAGCGAGAACTGGTACTCCAATGAGCAGGAGATTACTCTCGCCCTCAATGCGCTCTATGCACGCGCTATGTGGAATAACGAGACTACGAGGCTTTTCAATACAGACCGTTTTACTGATGACTGGAGCCAGCGTACCCAGCTCTATGACTGGGTCGGCGGTACTATCGACAGTAGTACGAGTTCTGTCGCTACCGAATGGTCCAACGACTATAAGGGAATTGCACGCGCCAACACTATTCTCTACAGTATGAGCAAGGCAACGGACTTGTCTCCCGCCCTTGTAGCTCAGTACACAGGAGAAGCCAAATTCTTCCGCGCCTGCTTCTATTCTTATCTTATCACCCTCTTTGGAGATGTTCCGTACTATGACGACTACATCACTCTTGAGCAGGCTTACGAGATGGGAAGGATTGACAGGGAAGTAGTGCTGCAGCATATCTACAAGGATTTCGACGATGCTGCTGAGGCTCTTCCGGTGTCCTATACCGGAATGAAGAGGGTCACTAAGGGCGCCGCCCTTGCGATGAAGGCCCGCACGGCTCTTTGGATGAATGACTGGGAGACCTGTGCTGCCGCATCAAAGGCCTGCATGGATTTAGGCGTCTATGAACTTCATCCGGATTACGGCGAGCTCTTTAAGTCTTCTACCAAGAACTCCAAAGAGGTTATCTTCGCCCTCCCGGCATCCAATGACTTAGGAGTTCACTCATACGATGAGGCTGCAACCCGTTCTTTCTATCCCCGTTTGAACGGAGGAACTTCGGTTGCACAGCCTTCATGGAATCTTCTTCTTGCATTCCCTTGCACAGACGGAAAGTTTATCGGAGAGTCTCCACTATATGATCCCGCAGACTTCTTCAAGAACCGCGATCCCCGTCTTTCTGAGGTTACTGCGCCTTTTGATGAGGAATTCATGAGTTATGTCTATAATCCTCGTCCGAGTGCGACCAATACCCTCAATACCGTAGGAGAGACCATTTCCAAGATCTCTGCGGCAGATCAGTCTGTCCGTCCTACAGTCGGAGCCAATGGTAACTGGTGGGTTGGAACTACTGATTCCGGCGTACTTGCTCGCTATACCGGCACCAACGGGAATGTCTGGATTGGTAACCACGATACCGGTAAAAGCGCTACAGGTCAGTCGATTCCGACGCCGAGCGTAAACGGTGGCTTCTGGGCTTTCCCCGGAGTTATGGTAAAGAATACCGACTGCAAGCCCGGATCGAAGGACTGCTCTTACAATGGGTTCGTTCTCAAAAAGCATGTCGACGAAGAGTGGATTGATGACCGTCTGACGGATACCCCGATGCGTATCATCCGCTATGCTGACGTGCTCTTGATGTACGCTGAGTCCAAGATGGAAATGAATGAGATTGATGCGAGCGTTTTCAACGCTATCAATCAGATTCGTGCCCGTGCATACAAGTGCGGAGTAGACGAGACATCAAAGTATCCAGCAGTCACTGAGACCAACCAGACCGCTCTCCGCAAGATTATCCGTAACGAACGTCGTATCGAACTCTGCTGGGAGAATCGTCGTTGGTTCGACCTGATTCGCTGGAGAATGTGCGAAGAGGTTCTCGGCCCCGGAACATATGTCTACGGACTTCCTCAAAATGCTCAGAGTACAGCCAACGAGAAGACCGGATACTGGCCTTTCCCGAAAGATTTCCGTCCCAAGATGAGACCGGATTCTTCTATTGATATGTCTGACCTCGAGAATTATCCCGACTATTTCACCCATAATGCTGAAAGAGGTTTTGTCACAAGGCAGTATCTCTATCCTATTCCTATCAAAGAAAGGACAATTTGCCCTGCACTGACACAGAATCCAGGATATTAATAGATGAAAAAATTATTATCCGTGTCACTTCTTTTCCTTCTGGTCGCTTGCGGCCAGGAGGAAGGGAATGGCCCGGTTGTTATACCTACCAATAAGACCGAGGATAAGGATGTTCCAGCCGCCAAGGTTGGGGCGGTCCTTCCCGCTTGGGAGGAAGGTTGTCTGGATATCCACAGTATCAATTCCGGCCGTGGAGAGTGTTTC
>ONMJ01000016.1 GCA_900318955.1 uncultured Bacteroidales bacterium | reverse complement strand
GTCTGAGCGCCAGAAACGGTCTGGCCTTGCTTTGCCGAATTAAGAGTACAATCGGTTCCGATAATCCATTCAACTTGATCTGTAGCAAATGAAATAGTCTGAGCTGACTTCTTCTTCTCATTAATGGTTATGGTCTTTATTTGATAACCACCGTCCGCGTCAGTGAAAGAAATTGCAATAGTTCCCTCAAGAAGGTCTGCCGATACAAATTCATATTCCGTAAGAGTATTACCAGTCTGAGTGACAGTGTTGTTTCCTTCGCATTTCAGGTTTGTACCGCCGACGGTTACAGCGGCAGTTACTTTCTTTTTGGAGTTACCCTTTATGGAAATTTTTACACTTGAAATACCACCCTCATATGAAGATGTCGAAAGGGTTGCTGCTACGGGGCTATTATTCGTACCAAAAGAGAGAGCCTCGTTGGTATAACTCGAAGGGTTGGGAGATGCAATCCAGTCCAATGTGACAGTTCCACTTGTAAGACTTGCAGAACCTCCACTGAACGGATTATCAGTAAAGGTATAACTCCACTCAGCACCCTTGGTAATAGTTCTCTCTACTCTGCTGGCTGTAGGGCTATCGAGATCAAGACCAAATGCCTTGAAACCTCCACGTGCAAATGTCTTGGCAGAAAGCGTGTAAGTGTATTCTGCTGCATCGGTAGTCACGACTACAGTACCAGAGAATTCACCAGGAGCGATGACCATGTAGAGATCAAGAGCAGAAGCTTTGTCTGTGCCGATGGCGGATGCCGAAAGAGGAGTTGTAACGATGCTGGTATAACCAGTAGTGAAAGAAGAAATTGCCATGGTCTCTTCATTCTCGGGATCGATTGCTACAAGGTTCTTGGTGAATACGCCACCAATGTTTGCATCTGCAGTATTAGCTGCATTACGCCCGTTGAATGTAATCTTCTGGACCTTTTCTGTAGCGTAAGCGTTGGAAGAAAAGACCTTGAAATTGATAACAGAACCCAGATACTCCATGTTGATGGTTGAAAGAGGACTGGTATTCGTCGAGGTGACCATATCAGCAGTTACAGTCACTTGCTTTGCAACCATCGGCATCGCTTCAAAATCAAAATCACCGTCAGCAAGGCGCTGAGTCTGTTCGTTTGGAATCTGGAGTTCAACGGCAGTAGCATTTGTCTGTGTGCTACGATAAGGGAACCATACATTAATTGTGTTTCCTTCCACAAGTCCTTTACTCGAATAGATTTGGAACAAAGCCGGAGATTCTTCAGTCGCCGGAGTAATGTTGGAGAATCCCTGTGATTTTGTTGTGATGCTACCTAACTGATCACCAGAAGTCCATTTAACGAAACGGCCGTTTTCATCGCTGTCAAGGACGGCCTTAGTCGCAGGCTCACCAAGGGAGAAAGTGTAATAGAATCCCTCATCAGAAGGAGTTTGCTGAACATCAGTCTCGACTTTATTACAAGCCGCAAAAGCAGTCGCTGCGGCTGCCAATGCCATAAATGATTTAAAGAGTGTCTTCATGATTCAAAACTTTTAAAGCGTCTCGTAATCGTCATCAAGACCGCCACCATTTAGATACCGGGTGTGATTAGATTGGTTCACACCATCGGAAGCCGTAAGGATTCCCCTTTCAATTTTCACCACGAGGACTTCGGCCTCGGGAGTTTCATAAAGTTGTTTTTTTGTCATAATTGATAGTTATTTTTTGTTATTTATTTTGTTTTCAAGTAGTTAAGTGACGTTGTGCGAGCAGTGTCGCGCTCAGCAAAACAAAGTAAAATCACTACTTTTGTTCCAACTTACAAAAGTAGCAATAATTTTTATAATCGCCTAATTTTTTCAATTTCTAGCGCCGGGGATGTGCGGCAAATTTGCCATGCCGTGCTACAAAACCACCTTTTGGCGGCGCGGCATGGCGCAGGTGCGAAAAATTGCCGGTGATTACATAGGCAATCAAGCAACTAAAGTTCCGATGCGAATTCTTCAAGCGGCTTACGCTTGCCGTGATTGGGGCTTTCTTCCGCATCGGGAGTACCTACAGGGAAGAGGGCGACTATCTCATAGCCAGTTGTTTCCGGGAAGACTTCCCGTATCTTCGAAGGATCGAAAGAGCCAACCCAGACACTTCCAAGGCCGAGGGCTGTAGCCTCCAGCATAATGTGCGTCCCGACAATTGCAGCATCAACGTCGCCGCCGTTTTTACCGTCGCACTGGCGGACCCAAGCCTCCTCTGGATTGCATCCTACCATGAAGACAGCTGGGGCGCCATAGAGATAGTTCGTCGCCGATTTCAGCTTTGACAGCGACTCATCGCTCTTAACTACCCAGACATGGACCGGCTGATTGTTCTTTGCAGAGGGAGCCAGCCTGGCCGCTTCCAGAATGTGCTTTATCTGGACATCCGTAAGAGGGGTATCCTTGAATTTACGGCAGGAGAAACGCCCCTTGGCGATACCCATGAAAACTGATTCTTTAGCGGCGATTCTCTCCGGAAGATCCGAAAAAGCCGCACGTTTATGAAGGTGGGTTATATCACTTAATTTATTCCAAAATTTACTCATCTCTTATTCCAATAAAAAAGTTATTTATTCTCTCGTTTAGCCTTGAGCCAGGCAACAGCCTCGGCAGGCTTATCGGTATTGATCCAGTCAAGACCGAGCTTAACCGACATCTCCCATGCCTCGGGGCCATCCGGGAAATCCCAGAGGCGGAAGGTAGTTCCAATCTTATGGGCATCCTCAATTGCGGCTTTGATAGCCTGCTGCTCTTCCGGGGCCATCTCTCCCTCGCCGCTCCAGCTGGTATAGACAGAAGCTTTCTCGCTTATCATCGCAACCTTGGTCGCTCCCTTCTCAGTAAGAGTCATGTTCGGGATGCCGTCATAATACACCCACTCAGGAAAGTCTTCCTGGTGGTTCTCAATAATATCCGGAAGATTCGTAACGACAAGCTTAACGGCTGAAGGATTACTTGTCACATCGAACATCGGCAGATAGCCCTCAGTCTCAATTATTTCCACAAGTCTGGAAAGAGATGCGTGCTGATCTCTTTTCATGTCGACCATGAGCCATAGCGGTCCCCCGTCAGCATAGGGCTTCCCTCCGTTCTTGTCCCACTCCTTCTTAAGAGGCTCGAGGTACATGCTCCTAAGGGTATGCTCCGGGTCGATAATCAGTTCTTTCTTGCGGTGAGCTACATACAGATCCCCATCAACAAGGTACACATCCGCTTCGATCGAAGGAGTCCCGGCATTGAAGGCTCCCCAGAAGGGATTGGCCTGAACATAGTCATTGTGACTGTGGACCTCAATCGCGTCATAATTGAGCTTCTCACTTTTGCAACCGGTCAGAATGAAAGACGAAGCAACGAAAGCTGCAAAAAGCAGTTTCACGATGTTAGAATGCCTTTTTTCCATAATATTAATTATTAAAATCTTCGACGAAGGGTCAGTCGGTCATTGCCACTTCACTCTTCCACGGAAGCGCGCAAAGGACCATAGCAAGCACGCAGGCAAGCGGGAAAATAGCAAGGGCGACATTCCAGCCCGCATTCTGGATAATAGAGCCCATCATAATTTTGGCGATAATCGCGTCTCCGAAGAGATATCCGAAAAGGCCTACGAAGCCAGCTGCCGTCCCAGCGGCATTCTTCGGGACCAGATTGAGGGCCTGGACTCCTACGAGGGCGACTGGCCCGTAGATGCAGAAGCCTGTCAAGATGAGGGCTACATAGATAAGTACCTTCTGGAGAGCAAGGTTGCCTCCGGAAAGATTACCGGATTGCCAGTAGATCAGGGCGCCGATGAGCACTATCCCCATAAACAGCACATTGGGCGGAGCGCAGCGTCCCTTGAAAAACTTTGAGGAGATCCATCCGCAGACGATCGTCCCGAAAATACCCACATAATTGTGGATAGAGAAGGCCAGATTGCTCTCCGAAGGAGTCATGATCCCGGCCTCCTGGAGATAAGTCGGAGCCCAGTCTCCGACGCCATAGCGGACCAATGAAATGAAGATATTAGCTCCGGCTACCGCCCAGAGGAGCTTATTCTTAAAGATATAATCCACAAACAGCGTCTTGAAGGGAATCTTATCAGTGTCCTTCACATCCGACTTGACACCAGAGTAATCGTTGCGATACTCGTTGATGGAAGGAAGTCCGCACGATTGCGGCGTGTCCCGGATGAGCCACCAGCAGATAATCGCAACGGCAATAGCAACCAGCGACGGGAGGATAAAAGCGCCCCTCCAGTCCTGTGCAGCAGGGAAACCGAGGGCAACCATCATGGTCATTCCCGCAGTTGCGAGAAGCCCTAGCGACCCCGCTCCGAAGTTATGGCCAGTATTCCAGACCGACATTTTGAAACTCCTCTCGTTCTGGGAGAACCAATGTGCCATGATTCGCCCGCAAGGAGGCCAGCCCATTCCGGAAAGGCAACCGACAATCAGCATCAGGCCGAAAACAATCGCCATATTGAGCACCGGATGGTCCGGACTGAAGGGAATGATTCCCGTCAGCATCATCACAAGTGCGGAAGGTACCAGCCCGAGTACCAGGAACTTCCTCGCATCAGAGCGGTCGGAAATACTTCCAAGAATGAACTTGCTGAAGGCATAAGCAATCGATACCGCAGACATGGCGACACCGACCTGCGCCTTGGTGATAAGCCCCTCGGCAATCATCCCGGGAGCGGCCAGTGAAAGGTTCTTCCGGACCAGATAATAGGCGGAATAGCCCAGGAACGCTCCAAGGAAAACCTTGAATCTCATGGACTTATAAACCTTTGGAATTCTTTCAACAGGAAGCAAAGGTTTCGAAGGTGGGGGATCTAGAAATCTTGCCAATGTGTTTTAGGGTATTACTATGTTCACTTACAAATTTAAAGAATTAATCCTTATCTTTGGAATCTGGAGATAAAAAAACGAAAAAAAATGACAATCCAAGAGCTTAAAGAGAAAGTATTTGAGGCCAATCTTGACCTTGTCAAAAACGGCCTTGTCATCTATACATGGGGCAATGTTTCCGGCATCGACAGGGAAAAAGGTCTCGTCGCCATAAAGCCGAGCGGAGTCTCCTACGAGAAGATGCGTCCGGAAGATATAGTCATATTAGACCTCGAAGGGAACATAGTCGAAGGCTCTCTCCGTCCTTCCTCCGACACACCGACACATCTTGTTCTGTATAAGGCGTTTCCATCGATCGGAGGGGTTGTCCATACCCACTCGACGTTCGCTACCGCATGGGCTCAGGCCGGGATGGACATTTCCTGCCTCGGGACTACGCATGCGGATTACTTCTACGGACCTATCCCCTGCACCGACGACATGACTCCCGAGATGATCGAGGGAGACTACGAGAAGAATACGGGGATTGCAATAGTAGAGAGGATGGTCGGCATCGACCCGGTGGCCACTCCGGGTGTGCTCGTGAAAAATCATGGACCTTTCACGTGGGGCAAGACCCCTTCAGAGGCCGTCTACCACGCTACCGTCCTTGAGAAAATAGCTGAAATCACACTCCACACCCTCGCGCTCAATCCCGATGCGGACATAAGGAGAGAGCTGATTGAGAAGCACTATCTTAGAAAACACGGGCCGAAAGCGACTTACGGCCAGGGATAATTATCGTTTCTTACCAGCCGGATCGCAGGTCAGATCAATCCCGAGTTTTTTGAACACCTTACGGTCTACTTCGCTAAGAAGGACGGTCGAGTGGACCTGGCATCCCTTCAGAAGGGGAAGGCAGGAGAGGGCCTTCTTGCAATTCTCGTCAAAGAGGCTGAGCATAGAAATCGCCACGAGGACCTCGTCCGAGTGGAGACGGGGGTTGTGGCCATGAAGATAGGAAACCTTTGTCTTCTGGATCGGCTCTATCATGTTCTGAGGGATCAACTTCAGGCTGTGAGGAATCCCTGCAAGGTGCTTGGTGACATTGAGAATAAGGGCTGCACTAGGTCCAAGAAGCGGGCTTGTCTCTGCGGTAACTATCGTTCCGTCAGATAGTTCTATCGCAGCAGCCGGCTTCCCTCCGGAAATATCCCTCCTCTCATGGGCAGCGACTACCGATCTTCTCATCTCCGGAGTAATCTTCATCTGCTTCATCAGAAGAGCGATCTTATTGACCTCCGAATCCGACCCGTGTCCGGTTGCGAGAGCGCCTAGAGCCGTATAGTAGCGGCGGATAATCTCCTGCTTCGAAGCCTCGCGGCACACCTCGTCGTCCGAGATGCAATAGCCGATCATATTGACCCCCATATCGGTCGGGGACTTGTAGGGATTCTCCCCGTAGATGCCTTCGAAAATAGCATTGAGGACCGGGAAAATCTCAATATCGCGGTTATAGTTGACAGCTGTCTCCCCGTAAGCTTCCAGATGGAAGGGGTCGATCATATTGACATCATCCAGATCCGCCGTCGCGGCCTCATAGGCTATGTTGACAGGGTGCTTCAGGGGGAGATTCCAAATCGGGAAAGTCTCGAATTTGGCATAACCTGCTTTCACTCCCCTCTGGCTCTCCTGATAGAGCTGGCTGAGGCAAACCGCCATCTTTCCGCTGCCGGGGCCGGGGGCCGTGACAACGACAAGCGGCTTTGTCGTCTCTACGAAGTCATTCTTGCCAAAACCCTCGTCCGAGTCGATCAGAGCCACATTCTGGGGATAGCCTTCGATTGTATGATGGTAGTAGACCCTTATTCCTTCCCTCTCGAGACGCTGGCGATAATGGTCGGCGCTGGACTGACCGTTATAGTGGGTAATCACAACCGAACTTACACAGAAGCCGCGGTTTGTAAACTCATCTCTTAGTCGAAGTACGTCCTCGTCATACGTGATACCGAGATCCGCCCTGACCTTGTTCTTCTCAATGTCAACAGCGCTTATAACAATGATGATTTCCAACTCGTCCTTAAGCTTCTCGAGCATCTTGAGCTTGACATCAGGCTCAAATCCCGGAAGGATACGGCTTGCATGGAAATCATCGAAGAGCTTTCCTCCGAACTCCATATATAGTTTGTCGCCGAATTTGGCGATGCGCTCTCTAATGTGCTCGGACTGTATTTGAATGTATTTTTCGGTATCGAACCCGTACTTCATAAGAAAAAAAGGTTTAGTTTGTACGGGTTGCAAAGATACCAAAAAACACTGATTCTGCAAAAAAAGATACGCTCTCTTATTTCACAGGGGTAATTGTGAAGAGGAATACCAGATCTTCAGAAGGCATTACCCTATATTTCGGGAGAGGCCATTCTCTCCATGAATTGATGCCGCCGACTCCGGTCTGACGAGCCTCGAAGGTGACATGAGTGGTGCCGTTGGAGCGGTCATTCTCATGGGCAAGAGGCTTGAGTGAGAGAGAGTGGAGCGGAGCTCCTTCTTGGACATTGGTAGGATTCGGGCGGTTCATCACCCAGTCTTTGGTAAAGTCCATCTCAGCCTGTGAGAACGGAATAGCAGCTGCAGAGAAGTCGTCGGAGACAATCGAGAGGCCGCATCCGGCATTGTCAAGGACCTTGAACCACTTGAGGCCCGAATGGGTGCCGCTTTCCTGGGAGCGGACGTAGCCGTAGTGGTACTGATCCTCAACCCTCTGGCGATAATGGCCGATAAGGGCGCCAGAACGACGATCCTCATAGTTCTCCCAAGGGCCGTAGCCATAGAAATCGATATTGGAGAACTCTCCGGGCATAGAAAGCCTCATTCCGAAACGGAACATCATTGGCATATCCTTCAGCCCGCCGGCATCCTTTACAGACTCGTAAACACCGATAGAGCCATCGCCCGAGATGGTATAATCCACAACGAACCTTGCGGCTCCGACAGGCTCGTAGACAGTCTTCAGGACATAAGCCCCATCCTCTTCAGAGAGTTCCGCCTTAGCGACTTTCCACGAAGGATACTGCCAGACAGAGAGCTTGCGGTTGAGCTTTGCTCCCATATCATTCTCGACAACAGCGCGTCCTGTATTAGGAAGAAGAGCTTCCTTGAGAAGTTCCTTTCCGCCAACGCAGTAGGATACAAGCACCCCATTTTCGAATCTTGCAGCCCACTCGCTCTGACGCTCGGAAGCTGTTCCGGGAGTTGTAAATGTACCTGAGAAGAGGATTGATTCTCCGCTCTTTTCCATCTTCGGAAGGCTACCCTTGGTCTCCTCTTCGTGAGCCTTGCAGACTGTCCCTTCAAAAACCTTCATCTGATCATAAGCGACCTCGCTTCCGGCGGGAAGAAGAGGCTCGGCATTTTTAAGGAAATACCTTACAGTCAGATATTTATCCTTGCATTTGCAGCCTTCTACAGAAGCCGGAAGGCGGATAATAGCATCGCTCTGGGGAGCTGCATTTATTTCCTCTACAACTCCGGTAGCGACGCTTTCGCCTTCCTCCTCCAGAGTCCAGATCATCCTGTAAGCGGAAAGGTCCCTGAAGAAGAACTCATTGTGGACCTTCACCCTGACTGAGCCCTTGTCGACACCCTCGAGGGAAGTGAGGATATTGCGGTACTGGTAGCGAACCTCATAAGCATGAGGATGGAAACTGCGGTCGGAAGCGACAATACCATTACAGTTGAATGAACCGTCGGAGGGGTCATAATCGTTGAAATCACCGCCGAAAGCCCAAATATAATCAGTCCCGTACTTCTTGGGATCAACCTTCCACCAAAGCGCCTGGTCGGCAAAGTCCCAAATGAAACCGCCCTGATACTCAGGATATTTCCTGACTAGATCCCAGTACTCCTTGAAGTTACCCATCGAATTACCCATAGCATGGGCATACTCGCACTGGATAAGAGGCTTCGGAGGGTTGTTCTGGAGGTATTCCTCGCACCTGTCGAGAGTAGCGTACATAGGGCAGAAGATATCGGTGTTCCTCTCGAGTTCCGCTCTTTCATACTGGACTGGACGGGAAGGATCATAGGCTTTGATCCAGTCGTAGCAGGCATAGAAGTTGGTTCCGTTGCCGGCCTCGTTTCCAAGGCTCCAGATTATTACCGAAGGGTGGTTGAAATCGCGGCGGACCATTCTCTGATCACGGGAAAGATGGGCCTCGAGGTACTCAGTCCTGTTGGCGATTGTCTTGGCGGGATCATATCCCATTCCATGAGACTCGATATTTCCCTCGTCGACAACATAGATGCCATACTCGTCGCAGAGATCGTACCAACGGGGATCGTTGGGATAGTGGGAAGTACGGACTGCGTTGATATTGAGTTCCTTGAACACTTTGATATCATTGATCATATCGGCCTCGGTCACTATGTAACCCGCGCTCGGGCTGAGTTCGTGACGGTCGGTGCCTTTGATAAGGACGGGCTTGCCATTGACAAGAAGCTGGGAATTCTTTATCTCGACAGTCCTGAATCCGAAACGTACCGAGGTGCTCTCGCGTACCCCTTTCCTGTCGGTCGCAGCGACCTTGAGGGTATAGAGAGAAGGGGTCTCAGCCGACCATAGAGAAGGGGAAGAAACCTTCTTGGAGGCCCTCAGAAGCACATTTCCATTCTCTGAGACCTCATATTTTCTTGCAACCGGAGTGTCGAATTCAAGGATGGTCTCACCCTTCCCGTCAAGGACGGAGTAATGGACATTGGTAATTCCTGGGGTCACCTCGGTCTCTACCTCGAGGTCACCGCCCATGGACCCTTTCACATGGACATCCTCTATCCTCCTTTGCTCCCTTGTATAGACATAAGTATCACGGGCGAGGCCGCAGAATCTCCAGAAATCCTGATCCTCGAGATAGGAGCCGTCGCACCAGCGGAATATTTCGAGCGCAATGAGATTCTCAGCACCTGCCTTGACATATTTCGTAATGTCGAAACGGGCTTCGAGCTTGCTGTCCTGACTATATCCGACCTCTTTGCCATTGACCCATACACGGACATTGGAGGTAGCCGAACCGATACACAGGCAGATCTGCTTGCCCTTCCATGTATCCGGTACCGAGAAGGTACGGCGGTACTCCCCAACATGATTGTGCTCAGTCGGGACGATGGGAGGATTGTTGGTATAATGTCCTCTCCATGAGTATCCGATATTGAGATAGAGAGGATCGCCATATCCCTCCAGCTCCCAGAGGCCGGGAACGGGGATATTATCCCATGCAGCATCGTCGAAAGCCGTTTTTTCAAATCCTGCAACCCTTCCGGAAGGATCATCGCTCCAGTGGAATTTCCATGTCCCGTTCAAGGAGATGGCTTCCTGCTGGTCAGTCACAAAAGTTGCTGCCATAGGCAGGCGATTGATTTCGAATACGGCGGGATTCTGCCAATCCTCGACGGCAGCGGATGCCGAGAAAGCCATCATCAGCATTCCTACAGCAAGGGTTATTCTTTTCAGTGTCATATGTGTTATTATGTTCTAAAATTGCAATAAGGTTATTACTCCATCCATTGTAGAAACCAGCACTTTGCAGCCTCCGGAAGTATCGGAGACCACATAGAGAGGATTCACTAGGGCTATTGATATTTTATGAGCCCAAAGAAGCGAGCCGTCTTCTGAAGAGAAAGAGAGGAGATTGCCCTTATCCGTCGGATAGAGGACTCCGCGGCTTGTCTCGACAATCGGTGTAGGTCCGATCTCATATCCCGCGCCGGTCTCCGCCGACCACTTAAGGGAGGCGTCAGAAGCGTTGAATGCGAAGAGTTTATGCCACATCGACTTGGTATAGACAGTCTTCCCGTCCCTTGAAAGTCCGATAGCTTCACGGGCTGACTGAGGCTGCTCCATCACTTCCTTACCTGTAGCTGCGTCGATAGCGTACATACTCCTGTCGGGGACTGCTATAAATATCTTTCCATTAGATTTTACCGGCCAGACGGCTGCAGGAGAATACATCCTCGAAGGCTTTTTGCACTGCCAGACCCACTGAAGGTCGCCGGTCCGGGGATCGAGAGAATAGAGGCGGTTGGCCCATGTCCCGAAGACCACCTGCTCCTCATCGACAAATGGGCGGCACTCGACGAAACCTTCGACCTTGTCAAAGGCCCATACGAGCTTTCCTTTCTTCAGGCTGAGAGCCCTGAAAACACCGTCTGAAGACCCTATAAAGACTTTTTTATCGAAGATCACAGGAGAGGCCACTATCGATTTGTCGGCCTTATGGGACCAGAGCGTCTTGCCGTTTTTGGCATTAAGTGCATAGACCTTTCCGTCTGTGCAGCCGAAGACAAGATATTTTCCTTCGAGAGCGGGAGTAGAGAAAATCTTCCCGGGGAACTGTTTGGCCCATATCTCGTGCCCGTCATCAATCGAAACTGCCTTTACCATGCCGGAAGCGGTAGTATAATAGACGGCACGGCCATCGGAAGCAAAGCCAGCGACCACATTCGCTCTCTCCCTTATCTTCCATAACTCCTTGACAGAAGGGTACTTCTTGTTGACATCATACCTCATCCAAGGATAATCGGCCGGCAGGCCGTCGGGGTCGTATGTGACCGTATCGCGGACAGGGCCGAGCTTGGCAGTGTACCATGGCTCCATAAGGACAGTCGAATGAGGGAAAAGCCTCCTTTCAGCGACAGTGACGCTGTCTTCAAATACTGTGAAAACATTATATCCTGCCGGCTTTGAACGGTCTGTCATTGAACTTCTTCCGAGAACTGCAGGGATGCCCTCGTAATTAAGGGCTGTGTTGCGATGCCAGTGGCCGCCGATTTCAAACTGCACCCCCACCCTCTTGAGTTCCTTTGTAACATCGAAATAATTGAGGACGGAAGTATCTTGGGGATAATGGTTTATGAAAATACTCTTCTTCCCTCCTTCAAGGCTTCGGAGCCACTCCATACTCTCCTGAGGGAGAAGGGCAGGGGCCATTCTCATGTCCGGACCGCAACTGCATCCAAGGAATCTCCAGCCCTTCTTCTCGAAGGCGAACTGTTCATAGCCGAAGACCTTACGGAAGGTATTGCAGCCGCTTTCAGACCATTTTGCATCATGATTGCCGGGAACCACATAATAATCCAGGCTGAGCGAATCCAGCATCACCTTGACAGCGGCAAGCTCATCGTCGGAGCCGAAGTCGGTAATGTCCCCGCCCATTATCACAAAGTCTAGATCTTCCCTGGAATTGATATCCCGGATGCATCGCCTGAGATCGGTAATCGAGCGAGAACCGGCTGAATAATGGTTGTCAGTAATAAAGGCGAACCTCACAGGCTCTTCTGCTCTCAATGAAAGAGCGGAAAGCGCTGCGAGGGTAACTATCAAGTGGCGAAAAGTCATAAGAGAGTATCAGATTATTTCAATGTCTTTTGTTGCAATCCATCCCTGCCTGCCGTCAGAAAGTTCTATATTCATCCAGAGGTCAACCTCGTCGAGAATCTTAACCTTGGTCCCCTCATGAAGGATAAAGAGATCTTTGGCCGAATCCGACGAAGGAGAACTCTTGACAGAAGAAACCGGTCTCATCACGATGGCCTCGTCCTTTCTCGACGCATCCGCCCTCTGAGAGGATGCCGAAGCAAAGCAGAATACCGCGATAAGAAAGGCGGCAATGCCGGTAAAAAAGCCCGTCCGGCGCGCTCCGCTTGATGATCCAAGAAGGAAAAGCAGAAGAAGAGCCAGGGCTCCTGCGAAGAAAAGAATGGAAAGCACTGCCCAGAGATCCGAGCTGAAAAGGTAGGTAGCCTTCTTTATCCATGTCTTCAAGATAAACTCCGGCACATCTTCAATCCTGTCCTGGGTCATTCCACGGGCGAATTCGAGGTTGTAGCGGACGTCTTTGTCGGAAGGATCTTCCTTCAAAGCCCTCTCATAAAAGAGAATCGCCTTTCCGGTCTCTCCAAGTTTGAAATAGGCCGATGCAAGATTGTAGTAAAGCTCGCTCCCCCTGATGCCGGCATCATAAATGCCCTCCCAGGCCACTGCAGCATCGTTCCAGCGTCCTGCCGAATATGCAGCGACACCTTCGTTCCACAAAGAATCGGGATAACTCATAGGCTCCGCCTTCGAAAGCGAAGGTATCATAAGAGCGAAAGCTATAAGAAAAGCCGCAGCCCCTGGGGAAGAAGTTGTCTTTTTCATATTGGAATCTATCGCAGTGATAACATCAACGGCCTTCTCGTAGTGGGCGCTCATCTGCTCGCTTCCGGTTGAAGGAGCATAACGGGCATATTCGCATGCGTCGAGAAGATCGGTAAATTCATTTGCAAGGCCCTCGGAAATGCCCCTGGAGGCAAGCGCAGCAGCGATATTCTCTTTATTCTGCTCTGCCATATCCATTGAGAGCTTATCCGACACAAAGCCAAGAAGCGCCCGATGGAGCTCTTCGTAGAAAGCGGTCTGAAGCCCTTTGGACATAAATTCGCCCGCCAGTTTAAGCCTCTTAAGAGCCATCTTCGTCGCCTTCCTGTTCTTCGTCCCACGAACATCCGCCCTCATCGCAGCGGCTTTTCTCATGGTAAGCCAAATTGCGAAAGCGGCAAGTGCCAAAAGCGCGAGGATGATCCAATATAAGGGCCTTCCGACCAAGAATCCCTTGTCCTCCGTAAAAGAAGGGGCTTTAGTGCGGATGAAACGGATATCCTCACCCAGGTTCTTAACTCCTTTTCGATCTACTGTCAGCTGGTTTTGACCCGGTTCAAGCGTAGTAGTCGCCGTTTGATTTCCCTTTGCAACCTTGATCCTAAGAGAATCGGTAGATACGGTAGCATATTTCTTGGAATTGACATCATAGTATGAGTATTTTAGCGGCGGGAGTGTAAAGTCGCCGTAACTTCTGGGAATGAATGGATATTCAAACGTCTTGCTGCCAGTGGTGCCGCTCTTGTCGGTATTCTGGGTGGTCTTGACGTCGTAAGTCTCGAAATCCGGAGGGAAACTGAGTTTCGGAGCCTCTATCAGGGATACATTTCCCTTTCCGCTCACTGTAACAATCAGGGAAGCTGCGTCATGGACTTTAAGGGAATCCTTACTGAGGCGCGCTGAAATAGAATAATTGCCGACTCCTCCGCTGAATGAGGCCGGTGCGCCGGCAGGAAGAGGAGAGACTTTGACGGTGACAGCCCTTGTCGAAACCCTCTTTTTGACGGTCACATATTCTTCTCCGAAGAAAGAATCGAAGATGCTTCCGGAGGAGCGGCCCGGACGAAGGACGTTGATAAGACAGACTATCTCAGCGGGATCTATTGTCATATTTCCCGATTTCTGGGGGATGATGACATATCGCCTGAGGACAGCGGCATTGTAGATATTGTCCCCAAGACTCTCCCGATGGAATTCAATATTGCTCGGAGTCTCTGTCTCCTGGCTCCAGAACCCGTCAAATGAAGGGAAACGGGCATTTTCGAATCCTACAATATTGGCTCTCTGATAGAGGGATAGGGTCGCGGTTATTGGCTCCCCTACGACCACATTTGTCTTTGAGAGGTTGAGTCTCATGAAAACATCCTCTCCGGAGGCCGCCTCTCTTGAAGAGGAACTTCCAGAGCCGCTCGATGAAGAGCCGCTTCCGCCTGAGGATGAGCTGCTTCCGGATGACTGGCCCGCGCCGTTCTGGACCACCTGGATAGTGATGCTCTTAGAAGAGATGGTCTCGCCCTTGACCGTAGCCGTAGCAGCGGGAAGAGTAAACGTACCGGTCTTTTTGGGAAGAAGGATATAGGTAAAACTCGACTTCGAAGACTTCGAGACCTTGCCGTTTACTATAGAAACGCTGCTGGAAGTACCTTTCTGAGGCCCCCAAACGAGCTGAAAATCATCCCCCGGGCTCCATGTGAAATTCGATGGAGAATTTTCCCCCTCCACTTCGAAGACGACATTGAACCTCTCGTCGACGCCGACAACTTTATGGGCATCGACCGAAATCGAGGTCTGCGCGAAGGCCGCGGTTGCATAAAGAGCAACTATCAGTGCCGTTATAATCCTTTTCATACTTCTACCAATTCTTCTCTTTTTGTCTTGACTTGAGAGCAGCTGCCTTCTCTTTCTTCACCTTGTCCTGAGTCTCTTTTTCCATATTCTGGATAGCCTCCAGCATCTGCTGGGCCTGCTGGGGGGATATTTCCTGCCCTCCTGAAGGCTGGGGCTTAGGCTGCTGATTCTGTTGCTGGTCCTGTTGATCCTTATTCTGGTTCTGATCCTGGTTCTGCTGATCTTGGTTTTGATCCTGGTTCTGCTGCTGATCCTGATTCTGGTCTTGATTCTGGTCTTGATTCTGGTCCTGACCGCCTCCACCCTGGTTTTTCATCATCAGCTTTGCATAGATGTAATTCTCCTTTGCGTCCATGTCGTCAGGACGGAGAAGGAGCGACTGGCCGAAAGCAATGACAGCGCTTTGATAGTCCTTTTTCTGGAGAGCCACGTCGCCTAGATTATAGAAATAATCCGCACCGTACTTTGTTGCAGGGGCTGTTTCCTTGATTTTTTCAAGGTATTTCCCCGCCTCGTCAAACTGCTCCTGACGATAGAGATTGTTCGCGAGATTGTAGTTGGCGGCGATGGAGGTGCTGTCCTTAAGGAGAGCCTTTCTATAGGAAATGTCCGCCTCGGCGTACTCCCCCTTCCGGAAAGAACGGTTCCCCTTCCGGACCTCTTTCTTGTCAGTCTGGGAAAAAGCAGTCGTCCCGGTCAGGACAAGTAGCATAACTATATATATGAACCTTCTCATAATCAGTCGTTTCCAAAAATCTTTCTCTTCGGTTTCCGCTCCCCTATCAGCATCTCTATTACAAACAGGGCAAGGGCGATTGCGAAGAAATACATATACTGCTCGTCGAACTCCTCGAACATTACACTCTGGAACTCCTCGTCTTCCATCCTCCGGATGTCGTCTATAATAGGATTGAGTCCGAATTCCTCATTCCCGGCATGGATATAGGCTCCGCCCCCTGCAGAAGCGATTTGACGAAGGGTCTGCTCGTCGAGACGGGTCACTACAATATTCCCATCTTTATCTTTCAGAAGACCTCCGTCCATCGGGATAGGCTGGCCTTCGGAAGATCCGACGCCTATTGTATAGACCTTGATCCCCATCTCGGCAGCCTGCTTAGCCGCCGCCTCCGCATCATCCTCATGGTTCTCTCCATCAGAGATCACGACAATCACTCGGCTCTTCTCGCTCTGCGAACTGAAACTCTTGATTGCCAGCATTATGGCATCTCCAACGGCAGTACCCTGCACGGGAATTGAAGAGGTATTGATGCTAGAAAGGAACATCTTGGCTGAGATGTAGTCGGTAGTAATCGGGAGCTGGACAAAAGGAGTCCCCGCGAATATTATGAGACCGATACGGTCATCCTGCAGCTTATCGGCTAGGCGGGAAATGGCCAGTTTCGCTCTTTCAAGCCTGTTCGGGGAATAATCCTCGGCAAGCATTGAGTTGGAGACATCGAGGCAGACCATAATCTCCGCACCCTTTGACTTATGCTCGGAGAGCTTAGCCCCTATCTGGGGACGGGCGAGGCCTATTGCGAAGAAGGCGAATGCGAGAGCGAAAAGAATCACCCTCACCCACCCTTTCGGTCCCGAATACGAAGGCATAAGATCCTTTACGAGCTCTTCGTCTCCGAAAGAGCGTATCCTCTTCCTCCTCATATATCTCATGAGGCCGTAGCCCGCTATTATGAGCGGGACCAGAAGCAGAAGATACAAAAACTGATATTTCGCAAAAAATAACATATCCTTCTATGGCATTTTTCTTAGCATCACGGTGATGAGAATCTCCAAAAGGAGGCACACAAGGGCCGCAATTGCATATTTCGGGAAAAGATCCTTGTAGACCGGGAAACTGTCGATAGTCGTACGGGTCTTCTCCATCCTGTTAATCTCGGAGTATATCTCGGCGAGCTTGGTATTGTCGGTTGCGCGGAAATACTTTCCGCCGGTCATATCCGCAATATTCTTGAGAAGGTCCTCGTCAATCTCGACCTTCATGTTGCGGACCTCATTGCCCCATGGGGTCAATACCGGATATGGAGCCTCTCCATTGGCCCCGACACCGATTGTATAAACCCTTATTCCATAGGTCTTTGCAATCTCTGCCGCATCTTGCGGAGTAACGGCTCCCATATTATTGACACCATCGGTAAGGAGGATCACCACCCGACTCTTGGCATCGGAATCCTTCATCCTCGCTACCGCAGTTGCAAGTCCGTTACCGATAGCGGTACCATCCTCGATAAGGTCGGTCTGGACATCCTGCATCAGGTTGATAAGGGTGGCCCTGTCGGTAGTAAGAGGACACTGGGTATAACTTTCGCCCGCAAAGACAACTATTCCCATCCTGTCGGAAGGCCTCTCAGCAATGAACTCAACTGCAATATCCTTGGCCGCATTAAGCCTGTTGGGCTTAAAGTCCATAGCGAGCATACTCGTCGAGACATCCATCGCAAGGACTATATCAATCCCCTCTGTATCAACTTTTTCCATCTCAGTTGCGGACCTCGGACGGGCTATGGCTATAATGATAAGGGAAAGGGCTGCAATCCGAAGGGCATAAGGGACGTGACGAATAATGCCGAGAATCGATCGGCCTCCTTCCTTCCATGGAGTCAGAGTCGACACACGAAGATGCGGCCTCCTGTCCTTCAGCTCTTTCCACACGTAAAGAGCAACCAAAAGGACGGGGATGGCAAGCAGCCAGAGAAGTTGAGGATATTCAAAAAACATTTCTTTCCCTCCTATTTCGGCATATAATCTTCATTATTCTCTTTCCTCCTCTCGGGCTTTTCCTCCGAAGGAGCGGTATCCTTCTGATCCTCAGCTTCTTCCTCAACCTCGGTCTGGTAGGTAGAGGTCACGAATCTGACGGCCTGAGGGAGAACGGTGGCATTCTCTTCCTTCGATGCGACGAACTTTGCAAACTTGACAAAGTCCGCCCTCTCGAAGAGATCCTTCATCTCATTGTAGAGTTCCTCGGGAATGTCGGAGCCCTTCAGGTCGGAAAATATCTCCGCCGTTGTCATCTCCATTGCTCCGATTCCATATCGCTTTGATATGTATTCCCTAAGGGCATCGGTAACCCCGGAATAGAAGACTTTCTGCTTCTCGGGCTCCCAGAACTTGTCTCCGCGGTACTTGTCGAGCTTTCTAAGGGCGGTGATATGGGCAGGCTCTGAGAATCGGATTTCTTCTTCTTTTCTCCTGTGGATAATAATCAGCGATACTATCGCAGCGATTGCAAGGGCAAGGGCCCAGAATCCAAAGAGATAAGGGAGTATTTCTCCGAAGGTGACGGGATACTTGATCTGGCCCTTTATATCATGAGGGACGAAGGTCGTTGTATCTATCTGGATAGTAGTAACATCGAGTACCTGGGGATTGAAAAGAAGTGTATCAACCTTTCCGCTCGCGCCAGCCCTCAGTACCGATAGTCTCGGAAGATGGTATTCTCCCGCCTCGAAAGGAGCTATAACTATATATGAATCAATATCGTAAAGCTTTCTTCCCGAGGACTTTACCTTATGAGTGCGGAGAGTATCCACGTGCCAGGAGCGAACTGTCACCATGTTCTCCATGAACTGATCTTCTATCTTCGGAAAAGCGAGAGACGTAGTATCCGGTACTCCGTCGAGACGGAATCCGTATTGAAGCTGGTCGGCGATAAGGACGGAGTCCCTCTCCTGAAGCTGACGAAGATAAGAGCCCTCAACTTCTACCGTCTGACCCTTTAAGACCATCGGAAGAGCGGCAAGCAGTATGATTATCAATGATTTTCTCATATTCTTACCTCCTTTGGAAAAGCGCCATGAGGGATTTGACATAGTCGCCGTCTGTGGCTACGCTTACGCTGTCGACGTTGTATTTCAGAAGAAGCTTTTCCTCCGACGAGATAGAATCGGACATCCACTTGGAGTAGGCCCTCCTAACAGCTTTGGAAGAGGTATTCACCCATGCGGAAGCTCCTGATTCAGAATCCTTTGCATGGACAAGTCCTACAGAAGGAAGAGTCAGCTCCCTAGGATCATAGACCCTGATAACTGATATGTCATGTCGATTGACGGCAATTTTCAGGGCTTCCTCATAACGGGGAGCGCCACTCGGAGTGCAGTCCAACATATCGGAAAGGATGAAGGCAGTACATTTTTTCTTGATAGCATTTGTCAAGAAACGCAGGGCCTCTCCTATATCCGTCCCATTGGAAGTCGGCTGATACTCAATTATTTCCCTAATAATATGGAGAAGGTGGCTCCTTCCCTTTTTCGGAGGGATGAACTTCTCCACATGGTCGCTGAAAAGAAGCGCTCCGACCTTGTCGTTGTTGATGATTGCAGAGAAGGAAAGAACTGCCGCTATCTCAGCAATCTGCTCCCTTTTGGTCTTGACTTTGGTGCCGAACAGTCCGGAACGGCTCACATCGACCAGAAGGACGACTGTAAGCTCCCTCTCCTCCTCGAAGACCTTGACGAAGGGGGCGTTCATACGGGCGGTGACGTTCCAGTCCATGGAACGGACATCGTCTCCCCACTGGTACTCCCTCACCTCGCTGAAAGCCATTCCCCTTCCCTTGAAGGCGGAATGGTACTCTCCGGCGAATATCTGGTGCGAGAGCGCCTTGGTCCTGATCTCTATTTTCCTGACCTTTTTTAGAAGGTCATTCGGCGTCAACTCCGGCATTACGGAACTATTACAGAATTAATTACCTTTTCAATTATCTCTTCGCTGGTGACGTTCTCGGCCTCGGCCTCATAGGTCAGTCCGATACGATGGCGAAGCACTTCATTGCATACGGCACGGACATCCTCAGGGATAACATAGCCTCTTCTCTTTATGAATGCATAGGCTTTTGCGGCCATCGAGAGAGATATGCTGGCTCGGGGAGATGCCCCGTATGAAATAAGGTCCTTAAGAGAAGCGAGATTGTAGTCGCCGGGGGTACGGGTCGCATAGACGATATCGACTATGTACCTTTCTATCTTCTCGTCCATGTAGACGTCGCGGACAACCTCACGGGCGCGTACGATATCTTCAGGCTTGACAACAGCAGATGCCTTGGGGAACTCTCCCTGATTGTTCATGCGGATAATGAGACGCTCTTCTTCCTTCTTGGGGTAGCTCACAACGACCTTCAGCATGAAACGGTCGACCTGGGCCTCCGGAAGAGGATAGGTGCCTTCCTGCTCGATAGGGTTCTGGGTCGCCATCACGAGGAAGGGCTCCGGGAGCTTGAATGTTGAGTCTCCGATAGTAACCTGGCGCTCCTGCATGGCTTCGAGGAGGGCGGACTGGACCTTCGCAGGGCTTCGGTTGATTTCATCAGCGAGGATGAAGTTCGCGAAGATAGGGCCCTTATGGACCTCGAAATTCTCATTCTTCTGGGAATAAACGAGGGTGCCGATGACATCGGCAGGCAGGAGGTCCGGAGTAAACTGGATACGGCTGAACTTGGCATCGACCGCCTGCGAGAGAGTATTAATCGCGAGAGTCTTAGCAAGGCCCGGGACTCCTTCGAGAAGGATATGTCCATTAGCGAGAAGACCGATCAAGAGATTGTCAACGAGGTGTTTCTGGCCGACAATGACCTTACCCATCTCGATAGAAAGAAGGTCAACGAACGAGCTTTCCCTTTCGATGCGCTCATTGAGCTCCTTGATGTTTACACTTTCCATATATTTAATTAATTTTGCATTATCAATTATCTCCTATGCGATACTCGATCACACTATCCTACGACGGATCTTCTTTCTTCGGCTGGCAGGTGCAGCCGGGAGCAATCTCCGTGCAGGAATGCCTCGAAAAAGCCCTTTCCACGCTCCTGAAAGAGGATATTTCCGTCACCGGAGCGGGACGGACCGACACAAAAGTAAATGCCATCGGATACGTGGCACACTTCGACTCGGCCTCTGAAGAGCCCCTCGAAACCGCGCTTCTGACCTGCAAATTAAATGCCATCCTGCCCCCTTCAGTGGTCGTTTCAGGAGTTGTCAGGGAGGATGGTGACTTCCATGCCAGATTCGACGCAGTTAGACGCGAATATACATATTTTATACATAGAAAAAAAGACCCTTTTGTCGAATCATATTCCTATAGGTGCTCTTACCCCGGCCTCGACTTCGAGGCCATGAACGAGGCCGCCTCCCTTCTTTTAGGAAGACACGATTTTTCATGTTTTGAAAAGTCCGGAGGAGCGGCAAAAACCCCTTTCTGTACAGTCTTTGAAGCACGTTGGACTGAGTACACACCCTCCCATATCGCCATCATGGGGCCGGTCTCGGATGATTGCTCCTATTGGTACTTCCGGATTTCCGCAGACAGGTTCCTCCGCAATATGGTACGGGCCGTCGTCGGGACCCTTATCGATATCGGAAGGGGGCGCTACGAGCCTTCAAGAATCAAAGAGATTCTCGACGGAAAAGGAAGCCGCTCCGACGCCGGAGAGTCCGTCCCCGGGCATGCTCTTTTCCTGTCTTCAGTCCAATATCCTTCGGATTAGAATCATTTTTTACTCTTTTTGAGAACATCTTTTCCGAAAAATATCTATTTTTGGGAAAACTAAACCTTTACCTATATGGCAGCAAACGAAGTCGTTATAATAGATATCGACAAAGTCGTAGCTTCGCGCGCCAAAGGGAAGAGATTCCCGAAATTCATCCTTCGGTGGCTAAAGTCTTTCATCCACCAGGAGTGGATTAACGACTTTCTACGTCAGGGCTATCTCGGTGTTGAATTCACCGAGAAGATGCTCGAATACATGAATGTAAAGGTCCATGTGGTCGGGGCAGAGAATATTCCCTCCGAGGGAAGATTCACCTTCGCATGCAACCACCCTCTCGGCGGAGTCGACGCGGCAGCTCTCGTAGCCTTTCTCGGAAGAAAATATGACGGCAACATCATAACCCCTGCAAATGATTTTCTTATGAATGTCAAGCAGGTTCAGGAGTATCTTATTCCTGTCAATAAGCTGGGAGGGCAAGCCCGAGATCTCAGGGAGAAGCTTGATGAAGCCTTTGCTTCGGATAAGCAGGTCTTTTATTTCCCGGCAGGAGCATGCTCAAGAAAGATAGACGGGAAAATTCAGGACCTTCCCTGGAAAAAATCATTCATCACAAAGAGCCGCGAATCCAAAAGGGATATCATTCCGATGTGGTTCTCGGGGCGAAACTCCAACCGTTTCTACAATGTTGACTGGATACGGAAGAAACTGAAAATCAAGACCAATATAGCCATGTTCTTCCTCCCGGACGAAGTCTATCGGTCGAGGAACAAAGAATATACAATGGTCATAGGAAAGCCTATACCATATACCACATTTACCTCTGAGAAAAGCGATGCCGAATGGGCAGCATGGGTAAGGGGAAAAACATACGAACTTAATAACGCCGAATAATGGAAGAGATTATTGCTCCTATTGACAAGGAACTCATCAAATCGGAACTTACAGAAGACCGTTTTCTCCGAGACACCAACCGTGCCGGAAACCAGATTTATGTCGTAGACTTTCAGTGCGCCCCCAATACGGTCAAAGAAATCGGAAGGCTCCGCGAGATTGCATTCCGCGACGGAGGTGGTGGCACCGGGACCTCTTGCGATATTGATAAATTCGACACGGATCCCGCATATGGCTTCAAGCAACTTGTCCTATGGGATCCGGAGAACGAGTGCATAGTCGGCGGCTACCGCTATGCCTGCCTGGACGATGCCGTCTATGACCGCTTCGGGCAGCCCATCCTCCCCTCTTCCCACATGTTCCAGTTCACAAAAAGTTTTCTCCATGACAAATTCCTCCATACTATCGAGCTCGGGCGCTCATTCGTAGCCGTGGAGTACCAAAGTACCAGAGAAGACAGCAAGAGCCTGTATGCCCTCGACAACCTGTTTGACGGGCTTGGAGCACTTATTGTCCTCTACAACGGAAGGATGAAGTACTTTTTCGGGAAAATGACAACATACCCGACATATCCCCAGGAAGCCCTCGAGATGATACTCTACTTCCTCGACAAGCATTTCGGAATCAAGCGTGGCGAGAAGATGGTGATTATCCGAAATCCTGTCAAGGTGTCATTCAAGAACAGAAGAAAATTCAAAAAGATCTTCACAGAGGACGACTTCTCCGAGGATTATAAGATTCTAAAGGCAGAGATTCATAATTTCGGAGTCAATATTCCCCCGCTGGTGAATACTTATATGAATATGTCTCCCTCGATGAAGTGCTTCGGCGGCGGAGTGAATGACGAATTCGGCGACGTCATCGATACCGGCATCCTCCTGAGCTTCGACGAGCTCAAGCCTGAAAAGACCAAAAGGCATGTCCACCTCCCCGAAATCCACCTCGCAAGACTCCTCAACATCAGAGAAAGACTCGCTTCATTCAGAAATAAATAATATAATATGAGAACGAACCAAGACTACAAAAATGACGCCCTTAGGGCGCTTAAAGGCAATTGGGCTCCGGCAGTCCTTGCCGCTATCGTTTTGCTCGCGATAAGTATGGTCCTTTCCGGTCCATATGCCGTCCCCTACACTAAGTTGATTATCGATAATCCTCAGATCTCTAGCATGGCAGCCTCTAATCCCGAGGCTTATCTGGCAGGGATGGCTCCTGTAATGAGGGGATGGGGGATTATGCTTGTTTCCTTCTTCCTACTTTTTTACCCCCTCTCCGTTGGCTATTACAATGCGCATAAGAAACTCCTCGTAGAAGGAGATAACAAGCTGACTTCTAATATGTTCTCCATCGCATTCAGTAACTATCTCCACAAATTTTGGGGAATGCTCCTGATGTATATTTTCATCATGCTCTGGTCTCTTCTTTTCGTCATACCGGGAATCATCAAGACCTTCTCCTATGCGATGACCCCATACATACTCGAGGAAAACCCCGAACTTTCGGCCAATCAGGCGATAGACCGCAGCCGCGCAATGATGAAAGGCCACAAATTCGACCTTTTCTACCTGTGGCTCAGTTTCATCGGATGGGTAATACTCTGCATGTTCACCTTCGGAATCGGATTCATCTGGTTGATGCCGTATATACAAACGGCAAATGCATCCTTCTATGAGGATGTGAAAGCAGAATATGGAACCGGATTCGACGCCGAAATCAGAGATGCAGCAGGCCGCTAGGGACCTCCATCGTCAGAGTCTTTGACTCTTCATCCAGGGACAGGACCAAATCTTCATGGAAAGGAAGTAAGGCCTGTCCTTCTTTTGTATCGACGACAAGGCAAAGATTACCGGGAATATCCTCATAATCAACAACTTTTCCTATTTGTTCTCCGTCTTGATTAAAGATAGTCCAGCCGATGAAATCTTCTCCGTCTTCTTCATCGGCGAAATAATCTACAGCGACTAGTTTCCCTGCAAGTTCGTCGGCGTCCCTGAGATTCTTTACCCCTGTCAGACGGACAAGAGCCCTGGAAGAACCTCTTTTTACGAATGATTCAATAAAGAAAGGAACCGGCAGTCCATCGAATTCGATGAATACCGGTTCCTGCAGGTCTATATCTTCAGGCGCAATATCGCGGAAACCCAGAATGATCTCCCCGTCTGTGCCGTTGGACTTCAGTACCTGTGCTACAGTGAGCATTAAGCCTCCTCTGCGGGTGCTTCTGCCTCTGCAGCTGCTGCGGCAGCCTCTTCAGCGGCCTTGCGTGCAGCTTCCTCAGCCTCAGCCTTCTTCTTGGCGATAGCCTCGGCACGGGCCTCATTGACCTTAGCCTCAGCAGCCTTTGCAGCCTTTGCCTTCTCGATGGAATCCATCTTGAGGCCGGCTATCTTAGCATTGACTTTCTCATCTCTCTGAGCCTTCCAAGCAGCGAACTTAGCCTCTGCCTGTGCCTCGGTGAGAGCGCCCTTGGCGACACCGCCCTGGAGGTGCTTGCGGAGAAGGATACCCTCATAAGAGAGGATACGCTTTGCGGTCAGAGTCGGCTGTGCACCGACATTGAGCCATGCAAGAGCCCTTTCAGCATCGATAATGATGGTAGCGGGGTTGGTGTTGGGGTTGTAAGAGCCGATCTGCTCAATGAAGCGACCGTCACGCGGAGAGCGTGAATCCGCCACTACAATGTGGAAAAATGCGAAATTCTTCTTACCGTGGCGCTGTAAACGAATTTTAACAGCCATTGTGAATCTGTTTTAAGTTATTGATGTTCCTATGCTTCCTACTCGAGAAAGCGGATGCAAAGATAGAAAAAAATCGTGAATACAAGAAATATTCGGCTGATTGTTGCAAAAAAACAATCAAAAAGTTTTGCGTTTCAAGAAAAGTTAGTATCCAAATCGCGGTAGTGGTGAAATGGTAGACACGCTACTTTGAGGGGGTAGTGCCCGTTGGGGTGTGTGAGTTCGACTCTCACCTACCGCACAAGGAGACAAGTTCAACAGAGCTTGTCTCTTTTGTTATATAAAAGTCTACTGCCGGCCTGCCCATTAAAGTCTACTGCCGGCCTGCCCATTAAAGGGCTAATACTCAATTGCTTCCAGCATTTTCCCTACCCGCGCGTCCTTAGGGAAAAAGTTATATGTCACTAGTAAGCAAAAAGATACCGGGCAGGTGTAGGCGGCATCTTCTCTGAGCCCTGTACCACACCAGAGAGGCGTCACGGTGTACAAGAAGTGATCCAGGGTGTACAAGAAGTGACCGTAACCAGCCATCATCCTCACCGCCCCGACCCAGAACGTCAAATATTCCCTCCTTACTCGAAATCGAAGAGGGAGACAAAACCGGTAAGCTTCAGGACCTCATTAATCTCGTCTTTGACGTTCTTGAGTACCACGCCGGAACCGTTGGCTTTGCAGTGTTTGAGGATACCAAGCAAGATACGAAGTCCGCTTGAGGATATATATTCCAGGGAGGCGCAGTCAATAACGACGGGCTTTCCATCGCTTTCCAGAAGCGGCTGGAGAGCCTGTTCGGTTTCGCGTGCAGCAGCTGTATCCAATTCTCCGGACAGCGTAACGACGAATTTGCCGTACTGCTCCTGAATAGATGTCGTCATCATGATAATATTTTGGTTAAAGATAATACATTCTGTCCATCTCGGCGGGTATAGGATATAGAATCCATAAGTTTTCTTGTAAGCAGGATGCCCAGCCCGCCAATCGGTCTATCCTGGGCATTCAGTGTCGTATCAGCTTCCAGTACGGTAGTAGGATCAAAAGGCTTGCCAGAATCAATCACAGTAAACCGCAACTCCGACCTGTCGCTATCAGCCAATACAGTGATAGAGCCCTGCTCCTCAGGAGCATAGGCATAGTTAATTACATTTACAACTGTTTCTTCCAAAGCTAGCCGGAGCCCGGCTGCTGTCTTAGGGTCCAGATTGAGCTTATCAAAAAATGACTTGACAAAGGCGTTGAGCCTATCAACCTCATCAATATCATTGATTAGAGAGATCTTATCGCGAAGGACCTCCCCGGGAGCAAAGCGGACAGCAAGTAAAGTCAGGTCATCGCTCTGTGGCTCCTTTCCGGCAAATTTATGAGCAGCCTTGCTAAGGGCGGAAACCAGGCCCGAAGGAGTCTGATTCTTAGACTTGATGAAGGAATTCAAAACTTCGACAACTCGGTCACGGCCAAATTGTTTCCGCTGAACGTTCTTTGATTCGGTCAAGCCATCGGTATACAGAAGAAGAGTCGTCCCGGGAGAAAGAGTGCAGCGATGCTCTTCAAAATGCGTATCCGGGAAAACGCCTAACGGAAGATTAGGGTTGGCGGGCAGCGAAGCTACATCGTCCGAGAGGATGAACGGCTTGTCATGACCTGCCGTAGCATAAAAAAGCTCTCCCGAATACTGGTCCAGACAGCCAACGAAGAAAGTCACAAACATATTGCTGTCGTTCCCACGGCAAAGTTCCCCATTGATCATCGACAAAATATGTGAGGGACTCTCCTCCTTCCTTGACACCATCCGGAACAAGGAATGGACCACAGACATAAGCATAGCCGACGGTACTCCCTTTCCGGCCACATCCCCGATACAGAAAAAGAGCTTGCCGTCGCGGACGAAGAAGTCGAACAGGTCTCCGCCCACTTCCCTCGCAGGCTCAAGGGATCCATATACGAATGGAGGGAAAGACGTAGGCAGCATCTCCCTTTGAATACGCTGGGCTACAGATAGTTCTCCATTTATTCGTGCCTGCTCCTCCGAGGCTTTCCGGAGCTTGGATTCGCTTCGGACGAACCTCTCTATCATGAAGGCTAGGATAGCAAGGCCGAGGAGTATCATCAAGACCTGCTGGCGCCTCATCTTCCAGGCCCGGGCAAAAACCTCCTTGGTACGGTAGACCTGAACAACCTTCCAGTAAGGCTCCCTGACCATTTGGACACTTCGGATAGCCATGTCCTTTCCGGTAGTTTCCGCTGAGCCGCTGCGAATAACCTCAAGAGCCGCAGCAACTTCCGCGGGGGAAGTCCTGCTCTCAGGAGGTCCGGCCACAAGGCCCCCATCTTCCGTAAGCAGGAGGCCGAAGGAAGACGGGAACGGCTGCCTGGCATTCAGAGTATCTCCCAGCCAGGAAAGATCCATATCCAGTCCGCATACGGCAGCTACCTCTCCCCTTCCGTCGAGCACCGGTACGGTATAAGTAATCAGGCTCTCAAGCGAATCCGCCTCGTATGTATATGGATCCGACCAGAAGGACTGCCTGGTCTCTAAGGCCTTCAGATAGAATTCATTCTGCGTGTAATCATGGTCCGCCCCGGCTAGCTGCGAGAGCAAGATGGAACCTTTACTCTTTCTCACATAAGGCTCGAACAGGCGCCCCTTCGAAGGATAATAATCCGGGGTAAAGGCTATGAAGGCGCCCACAACATGAGGATTGTCGTCAACCAGGTACTTCAGGTAGACATAGGCGGAATCAGAATGATTGAGCTCTTGTCTTACTTTCCACAGGTTCTCCTTCATTGTCGCTTCCGTAAGCTCCATCATGTGCCCGACATCGGCTCCCATCGCTCCCAGGACAACCCGGGAGCGGACCCCCATTTCTTCCTCCATGGCAGCCTTGACCCTTTCGTACTGCGCTATGGAGATTACCTCCACCAGCACAGCAGCCAACACCACGACTCCGAGGCGGGACAACATTCTCTTTTTGGCAGTATCCATAGCTCGATTACAGAGTGCTAAGATATTACTCGAAGAAGCCGAAAGCGGCGATTTGACGAATCATTTGGGAGATATACTCGCTGGAAGTATCGCTCCAGCGGAATCCCAGACGATGCAGCACATTGCAGGTATAGCGGTTGTCTCTCTCTATCGTCAGAGCCTTCTGTCCGTGAGCTACATCTTGATATGCAAGAACGGCTGCGAGCAGCTTGGCCTTCTCGGGATCCTGGCCGGCAATAGCGATAGCCTGCTGGAACTCACCCATTTCCACGAAACGCATGGATCCGCCCTCCTTCTCCATAACCATCAGCACATCGCCAAGAAGCTCAGTATGGTTGTTGAACGGCTGGAACACCGTGCACTCCTTAGGCGTAGAGGCCAGGAGAACCACTGCTTTCGCGGTCTCATCAATCGGGGACATCTCCGTCGGCTCGTCATAGCTGTCAAAGGGGCAGCAGCCAAGGGTGTGGAACACTTTGAGACGGCCCATGTAACTGTTGGAATTGAAGTTGGCCTGGAACTCACCGTCAGAGCTACGAGGGGCGAGATTTCCAACTCTCATCACCTTGGCACTCAGTCCATGATGGGCGACAGCCTCCAAAATCAGGCGCTCGGCAAGGAACTTCGAATGGATGTAACGGTTGTCGAGGAACTGACCGAACCAAAGCTTCCGTTCGTCCAGTTCGGGAACCGGACGTCCATCCCCGCGGTCAATCCAGATTTCTCCAACGGAGGTGGTTGAAATGTGCACCAGGCGGGCTCCTGTGCGAAGACAGAATTCCATGCAACGCCGTGCTCCGCCGATATTCACATCCTCAATATCGGTACCCTTTGAGAAATGCTTCACATTGGCCGCCGAATTGAATACTGTATTGATAGAAGGGAATCCTTCGGGAATGGCATTCCAGAAATCGGAGGTAACATCACTGCAAAGCACAAATAGCCGTTCTCCGAAAAGATCTGCGAACGAGTTCTCGAAATAATAGAAGAGCAGGTTCTTAAGTCTATGCTCAGCCGCTTCCTGATCCTTTCCGCGGACCATACAGGTGATGGTCGCGGCGTCGGAGTCAATGAGTTCACGAAGGAGATGGATACCCAGATATCCGGTAGCGCCTGTCAGGAGGACATTACCTAGAGACTGACGCTCGCCCTCTAGGAAGGTATTCAAGTTGTTACGCTGCAAGATGGCGTCGATGCCGCTGTAATCGAAACTCTCCACTACGGTATCCTCTTCTTTTCCCTCAGGAGCCGTTCCGCTGACAAACTGAGCGAGAAGGCGCGGGGTCGGATGGTCGAAGACTTCGCCGTAGGCCACGTGCTGACCTGCTTTATCCGCCTCGATAATTACCTTGGTCACCATGAGGGAGGTTCCGCCAAGCTCGAAGAAATTGTCGGTGGCACCCACCTTGTCCATGGAAAGAACTCCGGCGAAAATGTCGCAGAAGAGCTTCTCGATCTCATTCTCCGGCGCCACATAATCCCTTTCTTCGACCTGAATCTGCGGAGCGGGAAGGGCGCGCCGATTCACCTTCTGGTTCTGATTCAGAGGGATGGAATCAATCTGCATTGTGGCGGCCGGTACCATGTACGGCGGCTTACGCTCTTTGATGAACTTGTTAAGCTCCTGAACATCAATTTTTTCGTCGCTTACCACATAGGCGGCGATGAATTTTCCGCCGCTCGGATAGTCGAAAGCCTGGACTGTAGCGTCCTTGATTCCCTTGAATTCACGGATTACCGCCTCTACTTCCTTAAGTTCAATACGGAAGCCCCTTATCTTCACCTGACCGTCGCTACGTCCAACGAACTGGATGTTGCCATCCGGAAGATAGCGGACCACATCACCCGTCCGGTAGCAGCGCATCCCGTTCCACTCGATGAAGGTCTCGGCTGTCTTTTCAGGAAGATTGAGGTAGCCGCGGCTCACCTGAGGTCCCGTTACCAGCAGTTCACCGACGGCTCCGAGGGGCAGACGATTCATATCCTTGTCGACAATGAAAAGGCGCAGATTATCCAGAGGCTTACCGATAGGGGCATTCTGCTCGAATTCCTTCATCGGGTAGGTAGTAGTGAAGATTGTACACTCCGTAGGCCCGTAGCCGTTATGGAACTGATAGTTCGTAGGAGGAGTCAGCGGCAGGACCTTCTCACCTCCGACTGAAAGATGGCGGAGGGAGTGATTTTCGCAGTTCATTGCAAACTGGCAGCCCACCTGCGTCGTCATAAAGGAGTGAGTAATCCCTTCAGCGTCAAAATATTTATTCAAATCAGGAAGGTTCAGGCGAATATCGTCTCCGATGATATATACCGCCGCGCCCGTAGTGAGTGCCGGGTACATGTCCATCATGCAGGCATCGAAACCGAAGGAGGCATAGGCCGCCACCTTATCCCCAGGCTTAAGGTCGTAATAACGACGGTACCAATGGCAGAATGCTGCAAGGTTCCTGTGCTCCAGCTGACAGCCCTTAGGCTGGCCGGTAGAGCCGGAAGTGTAGAGCATGATGAAAAGGTCTTCTGGAGAGGGAGTACGTCCTTTCAGGCCGTGCACAGGCTTCACCTCTGCCAAATCCTTTGTCAAAAGTACCGGTCCTTTGTAGTCGCGAACCTTTTCCAGAAGTTCCTCTTCCGCGATGAGCAGTTTGGCATCGGCATCCTGCATCATGAAATTAAGGCGCTCAGAAGGATAGCTGGGATCCAGCGGCTGATAGGCGCATCCGGATTTCAGAACGCTCAGGGCGGACAGCACCATCCACTCGCTTCGTCCTATGAGAATAGAAACGACTGTCTCGGGGCCCTCTCCGGCAATCTTACGGATCGCTACGGCGATAGCATCTGTCTTTTCGTCCACTTCCTTGTATGTAAGACGGACATCGTGATACACGACAGCGAGATTGTCCGGGGTTTCAGCAGCCTGGGCACGGAAGAGAGAGACGATTGTCTGAGTCTTGTCATAGTCCACATCTGTTGAGTTGAAACTATCCAGCAGCCCCTCTTGCTTACTATCCAGCAGGGACACGTTCCTTAGCGGAGAATCCACATCGGCGGCAAAGGCGCTGACTGCCTTCACTACGCTCTGGGCCAGACTCTTCATCATGTCCTCGCTGTACTGTCCGTTATCGAACTCGATTGCCACTGAGGGCTTCCCCTCAACCTCGGTAATATAGAAAGCAATCTTGAACTTCGGAACGTTTAGTTCCATTGTTTCATCTGCAAGCACCTGCTTTCCGCCGACGCTATACTCGCTGAGGACTCCGATCTGGTACGCGAACATTATATCTGCCTTGAGGCCGTAATCAGCGGCGATACGGGCAAATGGATAGTCTTCGTGGGCGAGGGTCTGCTCGAAAGTAGCTGAACTTTCGTGCAGGAACTCTTTCACGCTTTGCCCACCGATTTTAGCCCGCAGCGCAAGGGTGTTCACGAACATACCCATTGTATTGGACACCTTCAGGTTGCTGCGCCCGTTTGAAATGGTGGTGATACATACGTCATCGCTTCCCGAGAAGCGGGAGAGGCTGTAGAATACGGCGCTGAGAAGAACTGCTGAAGGATTGACTCCCTGGGCCTTGGCAAGACGCTCGGCATCTTTCCATACGAGGGGCGCCCAGACGCGGCCGTTTTCCCCCTGCGGACGGGGGTTGGTCAGGTCGGGAGCAAGTTCGGTCACGCTGTCAACGTCGGAGAGACGCTCCTTGAAGAATGCCTCCGAAGCGGCAAAAGCTTCGCTCTGCTCAGCCGCCTTTTGCTCTGAAACAAACTGAGCATAGCTGCACATCTCCTTCTCGATCTCCTTCCCGTCCAGCAGGTCGCAGATCTCATGGATGAAAAGGTCATAAGAATAACCGTCACAAACAAGATGGTGGATATCGCTATATAGGTAGAGGTCTTTATCGGTCTGAACGATTGCAAAGCGGAAGAGACGGTCCTTGGCGAGATTGAAGGGACGTACGAATCCGTGACGGAAGGCAAGAGCCTCCTCATCGCTCATTGTGTACTCCTCCACTTCCACTGGAGTTTCGCGGTCTCCCATTACCTGGACCACACCAGTCTCATCGGTGACGAACTGGACAAAGAGGGCAGGATGGTTCTCGGTAGCCTTCTGCACCGCCTCACGCAGCTTCTCGACAGAAACCTCTGAAGGGAATGACATACAGAGAGGAGTGTTGTAAAGAGTAGACGTGGGGTTCTTCATGCAGTCGAAGTACACTCCGGTCTGAGAGTAGGCAAGAGGTACGGAGGCAGGAGCCTCCGCTGAAACGGTCCCCTCCTGAGGGCCTCCGGGAGAAGCGGTAGTCTCTGACAGCACAGTCTGGGAAAGGATTTCGTTCTCGATTGTCTGGATGCTTCCACCTCCGGAAAGAAGCTTGGAATCCAGTTGCACCCCGAAACGCTTGTAGATCTGAGTAGCGAGCTTGATAGCAAGGATCGATGTGAGTCCCGCCATTCGAAGATCCGTAGTCAAGCCGAAAGCATCGGTGTTCACAACGGAAGCGACCATGTCTTTGAGCTGCTGCTCAAGTACATTTAGCGGAGCTGAGGATTCTTCCTCCGCTTCAACCCCGGAGCCAATGACAGGTTCGGGAAGGGCCCGCCGGTTCACTTTCTGGTTCTGGTTGAGCGGAATGGCGTCGATCTGCATAGTAGCCGCCGGGACCATGTAAGGCGGCTTACGGTCCATTATAAACGAGTTCAGATCATTTACGTTGATCTTTTCATCGGATACCACGTAGGCTGCGATATATTTTCCGCCCGTAGGATAGTCGAAGGCCTGCACGGTTGCGTCCTTAATTCCCGGGAACTGGCGGATGACGGCCTCAACTTCCTTTAGTTCGATGCGGAAACCGCGAATCTTCACCTGCCCGTCCTTACGGCCAACGAACTCGATGTCCCCGTTTTCGCGGTAGCGGACAATATCGCCGGTGCGGTAAACCCGCTTTCCGTTCCATTCGACAAAAGCAGCTGCGGTCTTTTCCGGCTGGTTAAGATATCCTTCTCCCACCTGGGGTCCCGCAATAATCAGCTCGCCCGAGGCGCCCCAAGGGAGTTGCTTACCGAAACGGTTCACTATGAACAGCTCCACATCGTCATTTGGTTTGCCAATTGGGATATTCGGTTCATTCTTATCCACATAGTGGCTGCAGACGTACACTGTCGTCTCCGTGGGCCCATAGGCATTGAGAAGGTCATAGGACGGAGGATCCATGCTCATAAGCTTCTCTCCACCGGTTCCTAACCACTTAAGACCCGGGATATCAGGGAAATTGAGCGCCAGCTGGGTAGCCATCTGGGTGGTCATGAAGCAGTGGGTAATTCCTTCCTTGATCAAGTAATCATTGATACCTGCAAGGTCGAACCGGATGTCGTCCTGTATAATATAAATTGTAGCTCCGGCCCATACGCAACTCCACAGGTCAAGCTGGAATGCGTCGAAACCGTAACCGGCATAGGTGGCGTAACGGGAACCCTTTTCGAGGTGGACGTTCCCGGTATTGAAGTTCACGAAGCTCCGGAAGTTTTTCTCGCTGAGCATCACTCCCTTCGGGGTCCCGGTAGTTCCACTGGTATAAAGAATCACAAGTGCGCTGTCTCCCTTATAGGCAGAAGCATCCTCTTTCATAAAGGCGAGTCGCTCCTCCGGATAACTGCTGTCCAGAGGAAGGGAGGTAAGGCCGGCCTTAGCAATGGCCAGGGGCGCGAGCACCATCTTTTCATCGCGAGGGACAGAGAATCCAACCACTCTCTCGCCGCAGCGGACTGTATATGAAGGGTCGATACTGTCAGTCAACCTGTCCACCTCGGCAAAGGTCAGACGCTTGTCACCGGCTACGCAGAAGATGTCATTCGGTCGTTCGGCTACATGCTGCTTGAAGCGTTCCACAAGGCTCGGAAGGCTGTCCGGTGACTTGGGCTCGGGATTCAAGCCGTTCAGCCACTGAACCTGCTCGGTGGTAGCATATTGAACATCCTTCACTTTTTCGGCAGTCTTCATGGAATGGAGAATAGCCTCGAAGCAATGGGAGAGCTCCGCCATGAACGAATCAGAGTAGTCAGCATTGTCATAGGCTATCTTGAGCGAATATACTCCATCTGTTTCGAACAATTCGGCAGAGAGCTTCCACCCTGGAGCCGGCTGACGAAGGTCCTCATAATGGACGGGGTTCTCTCCGAAATGCAGTCCGCGCTTGCTATTCAGTACTGAGCCCTGATAAACGAAGGCGACCTGGGTGTTCATTCCAAGGTCCTTCACCGCATCCTGATAGGCATAGAATTGAAGGCTCTGGGCTTTCTCCATTTGGTCGGAAAGCGCAGTGAACACTTCTCCGAGAGTCATGTCTCCTCCTACCTGGACGAACACCGGGATGGTATGGGCCATCATTGTGACGGTGGAAAGGGTACGACGCTCGCTTCGGCCGAAGTACACCGTGCAATAAGAAGCCTTGTCCTCGGCGCTGTAGGCCGAGAGGAGCAGTCCCCATGCCGCCTGCATAAGCGTACTTTCGCTTATATTCCACTTACCAAGAATCTCCTGAATCTCTTCTTTATCGATATTCAGCGGGAAATGAGTGTAGCACATCCTAGCAGGGACACCGGCCTGAGTGCTCTGGGGCAGCGGCAGGGAATCCGTTTCCGCCGCATCGCAGAAGGTCTTTGCATACCATTCCCTCGCCTCGGCCATCTTGGCTTCATCCTCTCGAAGAGCCTGTTCTTCGAGGGCGAGAGTCCCGCCATCAACCTGCTCACCGGCAGGTTTCTTCCCGTTGAAACAGCGCTCGATTTCCCTCAGCATCAGGACTATAGAAAAACCGTCGCAAAGCACATGGTGAAAATCGACATACAGCCATGAAGCCTTAGATCCCTGATAGACAGCGCAGCGATAAAGCCGTTCCCCATGGACGTCCATCGCCTCTCCGATGGCGGGCTGAACCTCCTCCAGCGAACCGACCTTGAGAATAGGAACCGTTTCTTCCATCGCCGGGAAGGAACCGCTTTCCACCCATGGAATACCATCTTCATCCACTACTATTCGGGAAGCCAGGAAAGAATGGGCGCAGAGTGCCTCATAGACAGCACTTTGGACTTTTTTTAAATCGACGTCCGCAGGAAGGTCAAAGAGCACCGGGTTTTGGTAATTCGCTGAAGAGTCCGAAGATGTCACGCAGGCATAATAGATGCCCTGCTGGCTTTGGGAAAGGGGAAATTTCATGACTTCTAGGTCTAAATAATTGCTTATGTGCGGAATAGTCGAATATTTGGTAAAAATAGATAAATTATTCTACTTTTGCAACGTGATTTATTTAAATACACATCCCCAGGAGCTTGATATCAATCTTGCTCTCAATAAAGTAGGTCCGCAGCGCCGCGAGGCCGCCCTGCGTTATGTAAAAGAGAGCGACAGAAAACTTTCCCTAGCTGCTTTCTTGCTGCTCCAAGGTGCTCTTGAAAAGGAATATGGAATCATGGAGCCTCCCCTTTTTTCTTTCGGGCCGCATGGGAAACCCTTCCTGAGGGATTATCCCAATATTCATTTCAACATGAGCCACTGCTCTAATGCCGCACTCTGCGTTATCAGCGACACTCCGGTTGGTTGTGATATTGAGAATGTAGAAAAATCTTTGGACATGGACCTTTGCAAGTATTGTTGCAGTCCTATGGAGATGGAGGCGATTCTCTCTTCCGACAATCCCGAAGTGGCCTTCTGCACACTTTGGACACGAAAGGAAGCCTTCCTCAAATGGACGGGAGAAGGACTCACCGACAATCTCCCGAATCTGCTTTCGTCCCCGGAAGCCGCAGCCGCTAAATTTGAGGATTTTGTCTCTCCGGACGCCTCTTTCGCTTATACTATTTGCCAGAAAGCTACTTTTTAACATCAAAATCTCACTTTTTAAACGAAAAAAGGAATAATTTTATTAAAAAGTATTACTTTTGTTTCATCAAAGAATATGAAATATCTAATTTGCTATAAATAAATTAATTAACTAAACAACCAATCTAATACTTTATGCAAAAATTTTTGTTAACGGTTGCATCCGCTGTCTTGGCAGCGATGATGTGTCTGACAGCATCAGCCCAGAGCAGGGATGTAATCTCCGGTACCATTACTTCTGCTAATGGTGAACCATTGATTGGAGCCAGTGTTATTGTCAAGGGCAATGCCGCTCGCGGTGCTGTCGCTGATTTTAATGGTGCATACTCCATCCCCGCTTCAAAAGGCGAGACTCTCGTCTTCGCTTGCCTTGGTTATGATGACAAAGAAGTCACCCTTACCGGTGCCACCCGCTTCGACGTAGTCCTCGATGAGGATGTCAACTTCCTTGAGGAGACAATCGTCGTAGGTTACGCCCCGATGAGAAAGAGCGACTTCACCGGAGCTATCGCTTCTCTCAAATCTGACGAGCTCCAGAAATCCACTGCCACCCTCGGTTCTTCCCTCGTCGGACGTGTCGCCGGTGTCGAGGTCCGTCAGTCAGACGGCGCCCCTGGATCAGGTGTCAACATCCGCGTCCGTGGTGTCAACTCTCTTACCGCAAGCGTCGCTCCCCTCTACGTAGTCGACGGATATCCTGTCGCTGATGATGATTTCATCAACCCCAACGATATCGAGTCCATCGAGATCCTTAAGGATGCAGCTTCTGCAGCAATCTACGGATCCCGCGGTGCTTCAGGCGTTGTCCTCATCACCACCAAGCGTGGTTCCAACACCGACAAGGCTAAAGTTACCTATGAGTATTCATATGGAAGCCAGACCCTTGGCCACAAAATCGACCTCCTCAACGCTCGCGAGTTTGCAGAGCTCTATGTCGAGGCTCGTAACAACTCTTACTGGGCATACTGCCAGAAGGGCGGGGTCGAATATGATCCCAGGGACAACAACGAAACCCGTGTTGCCAAACTTACCGCAGCGGGCGTAGGACAGGCCCTTGGTACTATCGGTCTCCATCCTTTCTTCTGGGATTTCAGCAAGAATGACTATGCTTCAACAGCCTTCATGTATGATACAGACTGGCAGGACAAGTACTTCACCAGACAGGGAATGCAGCGCCACAATGTCAGCGTCCAGGGAGGAAACAAGAATATCCGCTACATGGCATCCCTCGGTTACCTCGACCAGAACGGTATCATCGCTCCTTCAGGCCACAACCAGATCAATGCCCGTATCAATCTCGACGCCCAGGTCAATAAGATGCTCCACGTTGCTGTCAACTATGCAATGACAGACACCAAGACCCGTGAGGTTAAGACCTACGGTCGTGCAAACGGTGGTGGTGAGAACTCCGAAGGTTACGACGGCGCAACTCAGGGCGTTCTCGTTTCCATCCCGAACTTCCCGTACATCAACGAAACTACTCCGAGCGGCAGCTGGATTGAATCCAACGTCAACGGTAACAACACCTCCGAGCTCTGGCTCTCTTACAACCAGGCAGGTATGATTGCCCGTTCATGGCAGCAGTTCTTCGGTAGCAACTGGTCGTTCAACGGCGCTGAGAACCCTGTTCTCATCGCTCAGGAACTTGCTATCAATAATACCAAGAACCGCCACAACCTTTCTATAGCAGCCACCCTCGAGCCTATCCAGGGTCTCAAACTCAAGGCTCAGATCGGCCGCCTCTGGTACAACCAGACATGGCAGAAATATCGTCCGACTTCTCTCGGCGCAGGTTCAACTATCGCTTACAGCCCGAACCTCGAGACCAGCCAGCACTATGCAATGTCTACCGCTACCCGCGAAGAGGACTCCCTCGCTGAGTTCACAGCCAACTACAAGAAGGGATTCGGTGACCACCATATTGACGCCCTCGCCGGTTTCACTATGCAGGATCACACCTACAACAAGATCGGTATCAAGGCTATCCAGTTCACTGACAACCGTATCCAGGACATCGTCGCAACAGTTGATCCCAACGCCGTTCAGGAATACAATATCAACCGCTATGAATACAGCCTCCTTTCCTATCTTGCTCGTTTCAACTACGCATATGCAGACCGTTACACTGTAACCGCCAGCTTCCGTGCTGATGGTTCCTCCCGTTTCGGAAAGGACAGCAAATACGGCTACTTCCCTTCAATCTCCGCAGGATGGACCCTTTCCAACGAGCCTTTCCTCAAGAACAGCCTCCAGGGTACCAATATCCGTCTCCGCGCAAGCTGGGGTATGAGCGGTAACAACAATATCGGTAACTACGCTTCTATCGCTACCATCGGTACCGGCACAACCGCTATAGGATCTACTATTGAAGCTATTTCATACGAGTCAGCATTCGTCGATTCCGGCCTTAGCTGGGAGACCACAAAGCAGACCAACCTCGGTCTCGACCTCGGGTTCTTCAACGGCAGGCTCAACATCATCGGCAACTGGTACAACTCCATCTCAACCGATGTCCTCTACAGCCTGAATATCCCTACAATCTCAGGTTCAGGTTCAACTACCACCAACCTCGCAGATTCCAAGATCCGCAACCGCGGTTTCGATATCCAGATTGACGCCCGTATCCTCGAAGGCCCTGTTACATGGACCGTCGGTACGAACTTCTCACTCAACCGCAACAAGGTTCTCTACCTCTCTGATGGCGTTGATGAGATCCTCATGAAGACCATGCGTTCTTCGGAGACCCACATCACCAAGGTCGGCTATCCTATCGGCTCTTATCTTGCATACCGCACAATGGGTATCATGTCAACAGCTGACTATCAGAACACCCTCCTTGACCGTGAGGTCTACATCGCAAACGGGAACAAGTTCCCTGAGAACTATACCCTCAAGGGACCGGCCGTTCCGGATTACTCACTCGAGTATCTCTCGCCTGGTAACGTTATCTATAACGACTACAATAACGACAAGACCATTTCGGCTTCCGACCGCGAGATCGTAGGCAATCCTTATCCTGATTTCACAGGCGGTTTCAACACCACCCTCTCTTGGAACGGATTCGACCTTGCCCTCGGTTTCACCTATTCAATGGGCGCACAGGTTGTCAACTTCAACGACTACTACTGCTACAACTTCGAGGGATCAGGCAACCAGTACGGTGTCGTCCGCGATCGTTGGATCAGCGATGCACAGCCCGGAAGCGGTACTGTTCCTAGAGCTTTCCGTCATGGTAACAAGAATACCGGTCTGAAGGTTTCCGACCGCTACATCGACGACGCAGATTACCTCCGTCTCTCGACTGCAAGCCTCGGATACAACTTCCCGAAGTCTCTTTGCGACAAGATTAAGCTTCAGGGTCTCCGCGTCTACCTCAATGGAGACAACCTCTTTACTCTCACCAACTACCGCGGCTTCAACCCGGAGGTTGACCAGATCAACAACTCCTACGGCAAGACCTCTACGGAGAACAAGTCCAACACCAACATGATGCCTGGATTCGACTGGGGTTCATACCCGATCGCAAGAATCATCACCGTTGGAGCTAAGTTAACCTTCTAAATGATGACGATTATGAAACTCAAATATATTATCTCAGCCATTGCGATTGTAGCGCTCAGTTCATCCTGCCAGGATTTCCTGAACCTCAGCGATCCTGATAAAGTTACCGTCGGTAACTACTATCAGACTGAAACCGACCTCGAGCAGTCTCTGTTCGGCGCATATGCGAAGATGAAAGACACCTATGCTTTCGGTACCGGTTGCGTCTACTTCGAGGAATGCAAAGCCAACACTCTCTTCTATCCTGATACGGGTGTAAACGCAGGAGAAAACTCCTCTTTCGATAACTGTACTGTTGTTTCAACCAACCAGTTTGTCGCCAGTCGCTGGAACTCCCTTTACGGAACCATCGACCGCGCAAATGTCGTTCTAAAGCATCTTGACGATGTCAAATTCGCCAATGAGAACACAAAGAAGTCCTTCGAGGCAGAGGCACGCTTTATCCGTGCAATATGCTACTATGCTCTCGTTACCGATTTCGGTGCAGTTCCGCTAGTTCTTTCAAAGCTCGGTACTCTCGGCGAGGTCAATGCAGCCAATGTACGCGTAGACAAGGATAAGGTATATCAGGCTATTTTCGACGACTGTAAGGTCGTTGTCGAGAGTCCGCTTCCTGACCTTCAGAGCGCAGCCAACTGCGGCCGTGCATCCAAGGTCGCAGCCCTCACTCTTTGGGGAAAGGCAGCCCTCCAGATGGCCACAGATCCCGATTTCTCCGCACAGAAGGCCACTCTCTGCCAGACCGCTATCACTGAGCTCGAGGCTGCTTGGTCAAAGAAAGGCTTCTCCGCTCTGAAAGACCTCCCCGTAGAGGATGCTTTCAATGTTGATAGCCAGGCTGGCGCAAAGGAGAATATCTTCCAGCTCTCTTATGTCAGCGGTTCTACCTCTGCCAACTCAAGCTACAATACCCAGTTCCGTCCCGTCAACATTGACGACCCCGCCAAGGAAGTCAATGCAAAGAAGAGCGCCGGCGGCTTCTTCATGAAAGAGACCCTTGCTCCTACTATCTGGGACGAGGCCGGTGACGCTCGTTTCGACAAGCTTATTGGACACGGCGTAAGCAACTCTGTTCCTTACTGGTATACAGTTAAATATAAGGATCTCAATAGCTCAGGTTACTATGGCTGCAACCGTATCATCTATCGTTATGCAGACGTAGTCCTCATGCTCGCTGAGGCTTACTACCACAAGGGTGATGCAACCAACGCTCAGAAGTATGTCAATATGGTTCGTGAGCGTGCCGGTCTCAAAGCAACTTCAGCTTCCGGTACCGCACTTCGCGACGTAATCTACAAAGAGCGTGACCGCGAATTCGCTTATGAGTTTATGAACTGGAGCGATTGGAAACGCGGATTTACCAAGGATGAGATCAAGGCCAAGATGAATGCAAGGAATGCAACCGAGTATTCTGAAACAGACCTCCTCCTCCCTATTCCTCATGCACAGTGGCTTCTCAATCCTGAAGGACTCAAACAGAACCCTGGTTATAACGACTAGTTCTTCCCTTAACAGGAAATAAGCAAATGAGACCGGCCTTTTCAAGGGTCGGTCTCTTGTTTTTCGCTTTTAAAACGCTATATTTGTATGTTTAGTATTATTCAATAACACATCATGCTCAAAGAATTCAACCCTTCACTTGCAGAACAGTGCGAAGATCTCTACGCGGAGATGGTAGACGACGTACTTTCAGACCTTCTTAAGATTTTCCCCTACAGGGCCATTCCCGATGAGGAGGAAAATGCTGATTGCGAAGACTTTGTCGACTATCTGGGCAAGAAGATATATACAGGAAGCGGCTCTCTTCGAGACCTTCCCGAAATCAACTTCGAAGCCGGACAGTTCTCGCGCAAGGCCGTTGAAAACATGACTCCGAGGCAGCATTTCCTCGCCGACTGCTACTTCGCAGAGACAACCGGAAAGCTTCCAACGGCAGAGGATCTCCACGTTTCTATCATGGAGAATCTCGATGCCCTTCTTTACGAGATTGGACGTCGCGTTGTAGAAGGAGAATAGTCTCAGACCTTCTCAAGAAGACCGGCCATCAGATCTTCCGCCGCCTGCGTTTTGATTTTAAAGTGCTGCTTTTTACCCGTTGCGGTGAAAGGCAGCATTTTGACGAAACGATAGTAGCGCGGCCTTTTGAAAGACGCCATATAGGGACTGCCCTTGCAGAAAGCATCAAGCTCCGCCGCAGTAAGAGAAGGATCTTTCCGTACGATGTAAGCTGTTACCAGCTGGCCCCTCATTTTGTCAGGAACCGAAGTCACGACGCAGTCTGCCACCTTAGGATGACGATTCAGAACCTCTTCTATTTCAACAGGATAGATATTCTCCCCTGATGATATTATCATATCATCCTTACGGCCGACAATGGTGACGTATCCGTCCTCGTCCCAGGTCGCGAGGTCTTTGGTGTACATGAACCCTTTGTAATATTTGCTCTCATCCTCCGCAGGATTGTTGAAATAACGGCATGGAGATTTTGCTGGGGAACAAATAATAACCTCTCCGACCTCTTTTCCGTCTGCGGCCGCAAGGTCATCTGGCTCGGCCTTCCTGTCTTCATAGATCTTTACCACCCGGACATCGTCGTCTATGCATGAGGTCCCGGCAGAACCTGCATGATCCGGAAGGTCGAAGGGACGGAGGAAGGTATTCCAGAAAGTTTCTGTCGTCCCGTAACCATTGAAAATATTGTGAGTCAAGATCTTCTGATACTTGATACAGGCTGCTTTTTCCAGCGGGCTCCCCATTGTGACTATTCCCTTCAGGGAAGAAATATCCCTCGGAGACTTTTCCTGTTCTGATGAGAGACTTTCAAGAACGGTCGGAACACCGACAAGGAAAGTAATTCCATACCTCGAAACATAATCAAGAGTTTTTTCCGGCTCGAATTTAGGCATGACCACCATTGCCGCCCCCGCATAAAGGGCCGGGCAGGGGCCTGCACAGTGGAGTCCTCCCCGATGGAACCACGGGGTCGTATTCATGGTGACGTCATGAAAGTTCATCGGGAAATGAATCATCACATCGTGGGCGGAAAGGACCTCATTTATGCTTGAAAGTGGGATAGCCTTGGTTCTCCCGGTGGTCCCGGAAGAATATAGCCTGCAAGTCTCATCATAGATATTATGCTCTCTTTCCGGGAAGTAGGAAGGAGAATTCTTCACATATTCTCTATATGTCAAGGCTGATTCGCAGCCAGTGTCTCCGACCGTCACCAGACGGGCGGGACGGTGCGAGGAAAGGCTCAGTGCACCTCTTACTATCTCTCGATACAAACAACTGAATATCAAAACTTTCGGTCTCGAGTCGTCTATGTTATAAGATAGCTCTCCTTCGCTAAGACGATAGCTGACAGGACAACAGATTGCTCCTATCTTATGACAAGCAATATAAGCGAAGACAAATTCCGGGCAGTTCTGAAGCTGCATAAGGACCACATCTCCCTTCCCCACTCCATCCTCGACAAGGGCATTTGCGAGCCTGTCGGCCTCTTCGTTAAGAGAAGAGTAGGTCCACTCTTTACCTTCGTCCGGACTGATCATAGCGACTCTCCTCCCATAGCGGGCGACATTTCTCATGAATCCTGCAATCCAGGTATAGCGGCTTTCGAAAAGGGTTCTTAGATCTTCCATTACACTATCATTTTTCTAACCGAAACAAATGTGGGTAATAGTAGGAAAAATAGCAAATAATGGGAGAAAAATGGATTAAATTGTGGGAAAATTGAAAAGTTTATCGATATTTGCGCTATGGAAAAGCGCCTCGACAAGACTCTTAGGCTCGACATGATTCCCCCCATGTCAAGGACCCTTTATGTCAAAAACGAATTCGTGATAGCGGACAATCTCGACCTGAAACTTCCCGAAAAGATAGCCGCAATGCTCTCTGAGGGGCTCCACACGAGGACCCTCAGCCCAAGGGGACTAAGTTTCCCGTACCGCATCGGATTCAACGCGATTCTTTTTGTCGAGACCGGCGAGGTGGACTGTGTCCTTGGAGACAAGGTTTTCCACGCCAGGGCTTGCTCAGTAATAATGATTCCCTCCGCAACTATACTTATGAATCTGACTTGGGAGGCAGGGACAAGGTTTCTAATGATTGCCTATAATGACGGGCATCTTATTTCTTCCATGACGATACCGTCGGCAAAAATAATCCGCGCGGCGATGATAAGGCCCATACATATCCCTATTTCAAGAGAAAGGAGCGAACGCTATCTCCGCCTCCTCGAAGTCACCCTCCATGTTGCAGAAGGAGGAGAGGACTATCATTTCAGGGAAGACATTATCGGGGGCTTCGCGGCTATGCTCTCCGGGGGACTTGCCAGAATGATTATGGAAATACCCTCAAAAAGAGGGCAATCATCTAGGGAAACAACTCTGACAGAGGACTTTATCCGCCTTGTACAGCGTCACTGCAAAGAGCACCGGGACCTTGGTTTCTATGCAGAAGAACTATGTATTACTCCTAAGTATCTTTCGAGAATCGTCCCGAGGGTGACAGGGAAAAAGGCCCTCGGGATAATAAGGGAAAATGTCATTTCAGAAGCCAGGCTGCTTCTTGGAGAAAGGGACCTCGACATCCAGCAAATCAGTGCGCTTCTGGGCTTTCCGAGCGCATCATATTTCAGCCGGTACTTCCACGAAGCCACCGGCATGTCGCCAAGCAAGTATACCCGCTAAGAATGATAATTCATCTTCTTCCCAAGGTTCCCGATATAAGGGGCCCAGAGAATCAGAATAATTACCGCTGTAACAATAGCCGAAAGAAGCAGCATTCCGGCACCAACAGCGAGTCCGATCACAGCCGTAAAGAATATACAGGCAGCGGTAGTAAGTCCGGAAACGCCGTCACTACCTTTAATAATGAGTCCGGCTCCGATAAAACCGATACCGGTCAGCACCTGCGCAGCGATACGGCCGGGGTCCCCATTCAGAAGATCCGGATTGGACTGGCAAATGTAAATTGAGACCAGCATGGCCAGGGTAGATGACAGGCAAGTAAGTATGAATGTCCTGAATCCTGCGGGATGATGATGAATCTGACGCTCAATACCAATAGCCGCGCCAAGACCGAGCCCGACGGCCATGCGAATAAGAGCAGTAGAGAGTGTTATAGGTGCCATAATCTATTTTTTCTGTCTAAACATCCAAGGGAGGAATTCGGGGTCAGTAACCGCTGGATTCCAAGAGCCGTGCCCGACACCGGGGAATTCTATAAGGTCAGCCTTGACCCCGGCAGCCTTAAGCGCCCGATAGGCCTTTCTGGATCCAAGGAGAGGAACCACGGGATCGGCATCGCCATGGTAGATTCTGAAAGGAGTCTTTATATCAGAAGTGATTCTCTCCGGGTTGACTGATCCGCAGACCGGTACGGCGGCGGCGAAAAAGTCCGGATGGCGTATAACAATATCAAAAGTGGCCATTCCGCCCATCGAGAGGCCCATCACATAGATTCTGTCCCTATCGACCTGATTGCTGTTTGAAAAGGTCTCCAGAAGATCCATAACAGTCTTCATAATCCCTGCCTCAGGGCTCTCCAGGGGCATATCCATCGGATCCAGGGACTTGAAGGATGACCTCATGTCATAGGCCCAGAAATCCTTCTCGGGGCACTGGGGGAAGAGGGCATAGCAAGGGAATTTCTCGCGATTGACGGGGCTTGTGAACACCCGGCTGCAATGGGTAAGCTGCTTCTCATTATCACTTCCCCTCTCCCCTGCTCCATGAAGGAACAATACAAGAGGGTACTTCTCCCCCTCTCTGATCACCTCGGGGACTGTATATCTATAGAAAAGGGTATCTCCACGGGAAGAGATAATACTGTCCGCGGCATATGTATCCGGATCTTCCAATACCGAGATAACTTTCCCTCCCTCCGAGCAAGAAGCGAAAAGGAGGGCTGACAGAAGAATTAATATTGACTTTTTCATATCGTTACCTTTTTCACAAATTTAAGCTTTTTTATTGTTTAAATACAGCAAAAAGCCTATTTTTGTGTTATCAAAGAGAATAAGAACCATATAAAACATCAACTAACACACTAAGCACATGGATTGTAAGTATTTATCAGGGATTTCCCTGGTGATTGCGCTTTCGGTGTTTGCCGGCTGTAAAGAGCCGCTAACGCCGGAGCCTCAGCCACAGACGACCCAGATGACGCTAGTTGCCACCCAGGTCGAAACCAAAACGTATCTCGGCTCTCCCGAAGGATCAAAAATTCCTATCCTCTGGGAAACCAGCGACGAGATATGGGTAAGATCATCCCTCCAGAAGGAGGGAACCCCCGGAACCCGTTTCTCAACTTCCGGAAGCGGTCTTTCCCAAGGTGGGAAGATAGCAGAATTCAACGGAGAGACTCTGGATCAGGGACCATATATCGCCTTCTATCCCTACGCTTTTGTCAATTCCTCGTCAGACAACAAGACAGTCACACTCGAGGTGCCGCAAAAGCAGGAGTACAAGTCAAATAGTTTCGGACATAATGCAAATCTTGCTGCGGCTCTTTGGAGCACCGGGAACAGGGTGACCTTCAACAGTCTCGCCGGTTCGCTCCGCGTCAGCCTCAAGGGCCATTCCGATGTCAGCAAGGTGGTAGTTACCGATAAGGATCCTTCTTCTGTCCTTTGGGGAAAATGCATTGTCACTCTCAATGAAGAGAGCACTGCTATCGAATCGGTAAAATGGACCAATGAGGCAACTAATCGCAATGAAGTCGAGCTCGACCTCGGAACGGATATTAAGCTCGACGGGGCGAATCCTTCCGATTTCTACTGCGTAGTCCCTGAAGGCGCCTTCGCCAAAGGCTTCACAATCACCCTCTCAGACGCCTCCGGCAACGTTATCAATACTATATCCAATGACAGCGGTTCTCCGATCAAGCAGAACGAGGTCATCGTAGTATCTCTCGAAGAGAAGCCTTTCAGCAAGGGTTCCGGTACAGAATCAGACCCTTATCAGATTGCTTCTGCGGGAGATCTTACGATGATGGCTGATCTTTGCAACGGCGCCGATTACGCATCGTTTACAGACAAGCATTTCCGCCAGACCGCTGATATCAATATGCAGGATGTTACCATTCCCGCCATCGGTCCGGACAAAGACCACGCTTTCAAGGGAACCTACGACGGAGGCGGATTCACAATCAGCAATCTTTCCCCTATAGCCACTTCAGGCAAGGCTGCCGGTATGTTCGCCTATACTTCCGGAGCGAAGGTTTCCAATCTTAAGATTGACGGTTACACCAACACGGGAGACAACGGAGAGCAGGGTGTAATTGCAGGTCACGCAATCAATTCGACCTTCAGCGACATCAGTATCAATGCCAATGTCCACTTTGTCCTCTGCGCCTGCGGCGGTGTTGTAGGCTACATGGAAGGAGGAAAAATCGAGAACTGCTCATTGCAGGGATTCATCCATGACGAGAAATATGGCGACTTCCAGGGTATCACCGTAGTTTCCGCCGTGGGAGGCATCGTGGGATGCGCTTCAGGTGCTGAAATCAAAAATTGTACTGTAAAAGGCAATGTAACCGCTGCCGGAGAGCAGCTCGGTGGTATAGCCGGTCAGGTCAAAAACTGCACGATAGAAAACTGCAAGGTCCTTGATGGCAGTACCGTCACCGGAGACAATTACTATGTAGGTGGTATCGCCGGAGAGATGCTCGAAGGCGGAAAGATTACAGGCTGCGAAGTCCAGGCACAGGTAATCTGCTGGTACCCGGGTGCCGCAGGTATCGTCGCTTGGGTCCAGAGCGGTGACATCAGCGACTGCGTCGTCGGGTCGAATGCACTGGTCCGTACAGGACAGGACAAGGCCGGCGGAATTGTCGCATACATCTATCACAAGAACACAGCTCAAAAAGTAAATATCAGTAACTGCGCTGTCTACTGCAACGTCGCTGCCTCATATTCTGTTGGCGGCATCGTTGGAGAGTGCAATCCTACCCACAATGATTCCGAGATCAATATTTGGAACTGCGCATATGTCGGCGGAGAAATAATCGATGCCGGTTATTCTGCAAGCAAATGGACGATGATCGGCGGACTGGTGGCATGGGCCCGTATGGGAAGCACAACCTCCACACTCAACATTGTCAACTGCTTCAGCAGTCCCTCTACCATGCGCTGCGACTTCCCTCAGGCTCTCGAAGTTGACCTCGGAGGTTTCATCGGCGAGCAGGGCGGATCCAATGCAAGCGTGAACATCCAGGGATGCTACAACACCCTCAATTCCGGAAATCTTATTATCAACGGCAACACCTCTCCCGCCAGCAGCTACTTCCAGTATGGAACTCTCGTCGGCAACCCGACCAAGACCAACCTGCAGGATTGCTACTATGTTGACGGAGTTCGTGCACTTGGAAAGAATAATTCAGGCAATATGGAAAGAGTCGAAGCCATGACCAAGAAACAGATGCATGACGGAACTCTTCTCAATGCACTGAATAGCTTCCAGAGCTCATATTCAGGCCCTCTTACCCTCAAGAAATGGGTCGCCAGCCCGAGCGGACTTCCGGTTCTCGAAGGCATAGCTGCAAATCCTTCAGTTGGCAAGCAGAAAGCCCTCAGGGTGAGCCTTATCGGTGATTCTCTATCCACCTTTGACGGTTATGCTCCTCATGGATATCAGGGCTCCCGCGCTCCTAACGGCTACCGCTGCCACTATCCTACCAGCGACGGAAATGTCACTTCCGCAGCCCAGACATATTGGTACATGCTTACCTACGATCTCCTTTCGAACGCAGTTTGGGATACCAACCTTGCATTCTCAGGGACCGCCGTCACCCGCTGCACAGATGCATCTTACTCCGATAGATACTGGTACGGACAGGACTTCTGCGCCCGTTATATTGAAAACGGCGGTATGGGTTCTCCTGACATTATCATCATCAACGGTGGTGCAAATGACTGGGCTCATGGAATATACCAGATGCTCGGCGACCAGAAACTCGTGCGCTATCCTACTACGACTCCTCACCGTCCAAGCGACGCTGCAATGAACGCCGTATATGCCGTTGCAGATGCTTGCAAGACCCTTGAAGAGGCGGAAGCCCTTCCTGACGGATCCTTCGTAGAAGCTTATGTAAAGCTTGTCAGGATGATGACTCTCCAGTATCCTCATGTCAAGATTGTGGTTCTCATCCATGACACCTTGACCCCGGATGTAGAAGAGGCGCTGCTGCATATTGCCAACCACTATGACAACTGCCGCGCTGTTGACCTCTATGCAGTAAACGGATTCAATGACTTCGGATGGGACTTCGAATATCTCAAGAAGGGATATCAGCCTAATATGCCGAAGCATGATCTCGACTGGAGCAAGATCGTCACAACCGGCGATTTGAGACAGAACAGCAGCGACCATTATTCCGCTCAGGCAATGAAATTCATCGCCGAGAAGATCTACAAGGAAATCGGTTCATGGCTCGAGTCATCAGCTTCCTACAACGAATCCGATAATGGTTCTATTACTGATTTTGACAATATTAACGGAGCATGGTAATGAAAAATAAATATATAATCCCGTTTCTGATGTGCTTCGCCGCACTTGCTGCGTCATGCACAATTGAGCCTAAATCTCCGGAAGAGGAGCTCTCCGGAGAAGTAGTTACCCTCGAAGCCACTATCGGGACTCCCGAAACAAGAATCCATTTCGAGGGAGATAAAGGCACCTATACCGCTACCGCTTGGGAAGCGGACGACTGCATCTGGGTTCGCAGCGACACCCAGCCCTACTGGGAGAGCGGAGACTGCTTCAAGACCTCCCAGGGAGATATTTCCTCGGACGGACATTCCGCCAAATTCACCGGACGCACCCGTAAAGACGGCAAACTTGCAGCTGTATATCCCTATCTTCTCGTCAATGGCGCTTCTACCAATGACAAGGTGATTCTGGATATTCCTTCTACTCAGGAGATTGTCCCCGGGGACTGCGCCAAGTATTCCAACGCTGCAGTAGCTTTCTGGGCTGACGGGGCCGACAAGTTCTCAATGAAATATGTTTTCGGAGCCGTCAAATTCAGCTTGACTGGCGAAGGCATTGAAGTTGATCATTTCGAGCTTCTGGACGCCAACACTTCAAGCGCTCTCTGGGGCCCCTTCACAGTGGTTCCTAATTACGAAGCCAAAGATATCGCTTCCATCTCACTTGAGACTGCTCCTTCATCCAACAAGCTCATCCTCAAGCCCCAGGCTGCCGTTACACTCAGCGCGACCCCGTATGAGTTCTATGTAATGCTCCCCGAGGGATCACTCTCAAACGGCTTCGTAATCAAGGCTATCGACGCCTCTGGAAAGACTATTGCAAGCCTCGTCTCAGACAAGGACAATTCTGTAGCCAGAGGGAAGGTCGTCAAGATGCCTGCTGCTGAACTCAAGAAGGCTGCGGAAGGTGAAGCCTCTCTCGAAGGAAGCGGAATTGAAGCTGATCCTTATATTATCGCCAGCGCTGAAGACCTTATTTCAATGTCAAAGCTGATCAATTCAGACGAGACTTATGCAAAATACGCTGACAAGATTTATAAGCAGACAGCCACTATCGACATGAACATGAAGGAGTTCACTCCAATCGGCGCTGTAGCTGCAAAACCTTTCAAGGGTACCTACGAAGGAAGCAACAATCGAATCAACAATCTGAGCACTTCAGGATACGATGCTGAAAATCCGGCAAGCGGAGTGTTTGGATACGCTGAGTACGCAACTATCTGCAGACTTGCTGTTTCCAACCGTGTCAATACAGGAAACTTCAACCGCGTAGGCGGGTTAGTAGGATATGCCAAGAATTGCACATTCCTTCAGTGCTCTGCCATTAATGGTGAACTCAGCGCAACTGCAAATATGTGCGCAGGAATCGTCGCAGATATGGTTGGCGGAAAAGCAAGTTACTGCAGTGCAGCTTCTATCAAGTTATCCAACAGTAAAAACTATGCTGGCGGAATTGCCGCACATGCCCATGACGGCGCATCAATAGAATACTGCTTCACTAATCATGTCGATATTAATGGAGCAAACGAAGTAGGTGGTATTGTCGGCAAGCTTGACGCTAGTACCATTCTTTCCTGCTCTACCCAGAGAACAAATGTTACTGCCACAGAAGAAGATGCTGGAGGCACTGTCGGCTGGAGTGTCAATAACAGTACGATCAAAGGCTGCAGAATTTATGATAAATCCAAGATAACGGCCGGAGATTATTATGCAGGAGGAATTGTCGGTCTTGTACAACTGTCAACTCTTGAGAATTGCGCCGTCGAAGATTCTGAAATAGGAGGCGGAGATCGTAATGGAGGTATCGCCGGCTATATGAAGAATTCTGTCTCCACCCTTGATGGATGCTCCGTAAAGAATGGCAGCACTGTGTCCGGAGGTCTCAACATCGGTGGTATCACTGGATGGATGGACCTTGGAACAATCAAGGGCTGCAGCTTTGTCGGAAGTAAGGTCGACGCTACCGGAGACGGAGTCGGAGGTATTGTCGGTCGTGCTATTGCAAAGAGCGGCGGAAACAATACTATCGACCTCTGCTGGATAGAAGACAGCGAGATCAAGGGTGCATATAGCGTCGGCGGTATCATCGGATATACCTATCCCGATTCCGAAGGAGTCATTGATATCATCAACAGCGGTGTCCGCTCAGGCATTATCCATGCCCTCGCATGTGACACCGATGGCAATCCTGCAAAGGGAGACTGCATGTGCGGAGCCATCATCGGATGGATGAGGAATTCGGATTCGGGCAGCAAGGCCTATATCTACAACTGTTATTCCTACATTTCCCCAGGAAGCTTCATCTGCGACCTCGCAATGGCACATCCTTCCTTTGGTGGTCTTGTGGGATACGGAAGCCTCTCCTCAGCCGGAGAAGTGATTATCAAGAACTGCGTCAGCAGCCTTGTCCAAAGCGACATAATTCTCGCAGGATCAGTCATTTCCGATATCAGCAGCGCTTCTCAGGTCGGTGCCATCTATGGTCACCTGCCGAACTCAGCGAAGATAAGTATTTCTGACTGTCATTATATCGACAGCCTCCCTATCGGAGCTGAAAGGGCAAATATCGTTATCGGTGAAAACTACAGCTACACAAGCGAAACCTTCGTCTCGAACAGCACGATGGTTGACAAACTCAACGCTTATGTCGCCGCCGAGACCACCTATCCTCTTAAGAAATGGTCTCTCTCCGGAAAGTATCCTCTTCCTGTTGAATAAACAGTTGATTGCTGAATAATAATAGGGTGGCCGGTCGGTCACCCTATTATTTTTGGGATTTGCCCGCCCAGAGGGCGGCCACTTCCCTGCCCCTGCGGGGGCTATCTTGGGATTTGCCCGCCCAGAGGGCGGCCACTTCCCTGCCCCTGCGGGGGGCTATCTTGGGATTTGCCCGCCCAGAGGGCGGCCACTTCCCTGCCCCTGCGGGGGGCTATCTTACAATAGATTATTCTGCCGTCCGGCTAGGCCGGGACCGTCTAAAAAATAGCCCCAAAAAGAGAGCGAGCTTTCTTTTTGGGGCTATTTTCCAGACGATGATAGGGCCCCTCTGGGACCCTATCGGCAGAATAATCTTTTGTGATCCGGTTGGGATTCGAACCCAAGACCCACAGCTTAGAAGGCTGTTGCTCTATCCAGCTGAGCTACCGGACCAAACCTTTTTGCGGACTGCAAAGATAGAAATATTTTTTCATATTTCGTCAAGTATCGGCCTAATTATGCCTGCTATCTGCTCGTACTCGAGAAGGAAACCGTCATGTCCGAACTTTGAATCTATCTCATGATAACAAGCTCCCTCTACTCCGTCCGCAATGACCTTAACTATACGAGGGGGGAAAATTGTATCGCTTGTAATGGAAACAACAGTCGTTTTCGCCTTTATCATCGAGAGGGCAGCTGCAACTCCTCCTCTTCCGCGCCCGATGTTTTCACTGTCGACGCTTCGAGAAAGGTACCAATAGGAGTATGCGTTGAATTGTTTGGAAAGCTTTTCTCCCTGATATCTTTCGTATGAACAAGCGCGCTCAGCGAACATCGTATCTTCGGAAGCATCGGTCTGCGTCGCTTCGTATCCGTCGAAACTGCGATATGATATAAGAGCGATAGCCCTGGCGCACTTCAGACCTTCCAAGCCTCCCTCAAGGCTCGCCGCCTCCCTGAACGAAGGATCCGCTTCGAGGGCCATCCTCTGCGCTTCATTGAATGCGGTAAGATATGCAGGGACTCGGGCAGCAGTAGCCATAAATAGCACATGACCAATTACTTCCGGCTCCATGATTGACCACTCAAGAGCTTGAAATCCTCCGATTGAAGAACCTATGAGAAAATCTACCTTTTTGATGCCGAGAGTCTTTCTGACCATAATCATGGCATGGACCATATCCCTTACCGTAATGTCGGGGAAACTGAAGTAATACGGCTTACCTGTCTCAGGATCGATATTGGAAGGAGACGAGCTACCGTACGGTGATCCGAGCATGTTGACACAGACGACAAAATACTTCTCTGTATCAATAAGTTTGCCCGCTCCTACAAGATGCTCCCACCAGTCCTCAGGATTTGAATTCACCGTCAGGGCATGGCAAATCCAAACGACCTTGTCCCCCTCGCGATAATCTCGCGGTGATGTATGGTAAGCAACTGTAACTCCCTCAAGACGTCCTCCGGCTTCCAGCCAGAAGGGCGCCATAGACTGCAATGAATGGAATATCATATAAACTCTCTTTTATGACAAAGGCTCCGATAAGTAATATCGAAGCCTTTTCTCTCGTGCGCGGGATCAGAGTCGAACTGACACGCCCTTGCGGGCACTACCTCCTGAGAGTAGCGCGTCTACCAATTCCGCCACTCGCGCTTTTACGGAGATATCGCAAAGTTACAAAATATTTTTTATTCTGCAATAATCGGCTTACTCCTTAGCCGACGGTGGGAGGAGTCTTATCAATGAAAAGCGGCTCTAAGTAGGCACGAAGGGCCGGCCAGCTATAGTATGGACCGCTAAATGAGGGAAGAGCCGGAATGGTGATTTCCTTCTCATTATAAAGCATCTTGACTAGCACTTCTCCTTTTTTATTGCGGTAGAAAATCATCTGGAAATTGGTCGCCATTGTCATATGGACTGCCGTGTCAAAGTACTTATGAGCCTCGGCCCTCGGAAACTTCTTATCGAAGCCTTCCAGACCCATAAGAGCGACCAGGGGCATTACTCCCGTATCATGGGCGAATCTCAGATCCGCTGCCATGGGACTTCCGTTCTCCAGAGCTTTATCTGCCCTTAAGACAAAATCTTCCAGAAGCCATTTTGCCGCCCAATTGCATCTGTCTCCGAACTCAATGGTGTTGCCGTAATTACCGCAGATACGATTATTATATGGAATATACATTCCTACTATTTCCTCCTTGGTGAAGTACTTGTCAAAGAGGTTGATGCCCATATAATCGATACAATCGCAGATTGCGCTGATGGTATACAAGCCCTTAAGAAGACGAGTCGTATCTGTGATAACCGGCTTCACGGCAGCGTCGTTATCTATGAAAAACCTCTTCATAATCGGCTCGGGATCAAGATAGACCCTGAGAAGAGAATCGTACATGATCTCGTCAGAGGAGAAAATTTCCTTGGAATTATAGAAATCATGGGCAAGTATATCCATATACCTTTCCCCTGTAACGAACTCAAAATCAAGCCTTGGGGCTTCCTCCTGAAGGGCTGTCGTAAAGTTTGTCATGCTCATCAGGCAGCGCGGGTAGACACTCGACTGACAAAAGACATGCGTCCTTTTCTTACCTTTGAATACAGAGGGGAATCTGGCCTTCATGCGCCTTGCAAGGGTCCGATGCTCTGCCGCCCCTTTCGGAGAAAGATGTCCCATCTGCCCTTCATGGTCCTCAACGAGAGTACTGATATCAGCGTAAAGTTCTTTACCTCGGGGAGAAAGTATACCCGCCTTATCGGCCTTTTTCAGTATGGTGTATGCTCTCGTTGCGTTGTTATCCGCCTGGTGTCGGGAGCCATGTCGGCCGAAATGGCTGATATAAAAGGGCTTGAAACCCTTAGGAGCAGGAGTATCCTTTATTTCAGGGAATACATATGGACGGTAGACCGATGCTCCAAAGTAAGAATCGTCATTTATCCGTTTTTCGATTGATTGGGCTAAAATCGCTGTTGAGAGTGCGCAGAAGGCCGAAATTGTGGCCAAAAAGCGGGGAAAATTCTTCATCTTTATGTCTTTTGCGTCTTTACAAAGATAAAAAAACGCCCTCTCATATACAAGGGATGGCGATTATTAAACTTAAACGTGTATTTTTTTAGTAAACGGATAGTTCTACATAGATTTGCGGCAGGATAATAGACGAAGATTATGAAAACTTTATTTCGATTATTGCTGCCGGCGGCAATTGCTGCAATTTCCTGCTCTGAAAGCACGACCACACCGGACATTAGAAATACCTTCCCCCTCGACGGGATTTCCCACGGAATGATAGAACTCGGTGAGAAGCTCGAAGATCCTTATTCCGTCGACAATATCACTAAAGCTCTCGCCTCGCTCTATCCGACAAAGTCGGAGAGAATGGATATCCATCCGACCGACCTGTATGTCAGATTCCTTCCGCAGAGCGAGGATGAGTATGATTCCCTTCTTGCTATGGGATACAATATGACCGACCATCCCCTGGACTATAGGATAATCAAAGATGGAGACTACTATCATGACCCGGCCATAAGCAGTGATCTGATAACTTGGCAGTACGCTGTGGTTCCCCTTGACTTCGGTTTCCCGGAAGGAGTTGTGTATGAGATACTTGACAAATGCTATATCCACGAAAACGACCGCTCGACAAGGTCGTGGGACGGGGTGGACTGGGATGCTGTTGAAAGAGAAGCCTATCGTCTGACCGGCAACGACATCGCTCCTCTTACCCGGGCAGAAACTGCCTCTCCGAAGGGAAGAATTACAATTGTCGACCCGGATGCCAATGGGGGAAAGCCCTTTGGGGTGGCGGGGGTAACTGTCAGCTGCAATTCATTCGTGAAATTTGCCGTAACCAAAACTGACAGGGACGGATACTATGAGATGGACAAGACCTTCTCCTCGAATCCCAGATACAGGATTATCTTCAAGAATGCCAAAGGGTTCGCTCTCGGGATCAATCTCGTGCTCCTCCCGGCGTCCGTATCTTCATTTGGCGAGGCCCCTCCTTCGGGAATTGACATCAATGTCACCTCATCCGACGATGGTGCTCTTTTCCGCCGTTGCGTCGTCAACAATGCAACTTTCGACTACTATGAACGCTGCAACGAAGAAGACATGGATATTCCCGCTCCGCCGAAAGACCTCAGAATCTGGATAATGCCGAGACTGTCTTCAAGCAGCACTATCATGATGCACCATGGTGCGTTCATAGAAAACAGCAAACTTGCCAAGTATCTTGACGGTTATTCAAAGATAATCAAGATTTTCCTCCCGGATATGACAATAGGCACAGACGGGGCAAAAGACTACAAGACAATTTATCTTTCGACCGTCCATGAACTCTCTCACGCGAGCCACTTTTCCGAGGTCGGCACTCAGTATTGGGATAAGTTCATTGAGTACATAATCTCTTCTTACATCTCTTCAGGAGGGACTACGTACGGAAGCGGTAAGGGAGAAAATGCCGGATACTGCGAAGTCGGGGAGATGTGGGCATACTACAACGAGAGTAAGATGTATAAGGAACGATACGGAGGGATAATGCCTACTTTCGGCACCTCCTATTGGTTCAGGCCGCAGATTTTCCGCTATATCGACGACAGGGGCATTGGGCGGCCGAAGATATTCAGGGCTCTCAAGTCGGATGTCACCTCGAAAGCTCTCCTCAAGAATAAATTGATTGAACTCTATCCGAGCGAAAGAAGTATGATCGAACAGGTGTTTAACAGATACTCAGATTGAAAATGAAACGATTACTAATAGCATTGCTCCTCGTAGCAGCCTCATTAACCTCCTTTGCCCAAAGATACTCTGTTGGGACAAATGTACTGGACTACCTGAACCTTGCTACGATCAACGCCGAAGGCTCCTTTGCCGTCTCGAGACACTGGAGCCTTACAGCGGGAGCCAAGTACAATCCTTTTACTTTTGAAAAGGAAGGAGAGCCTATGACCGGACGGCAGCAGGTATACTCGCTTGGAGCCAGATGGTGGCCGTGGAATGTATATTCCGGATGGTGGCTTGGGGCGAAAGGTCAGTATCAGGAATATAACCGAGGCGGAATCACCTCCCCGGAAACGTCTGAGGGAGACAGATATGGAGGCGGCGTCGCGGCCGGATTTTCATATATGATCCATCCCCATGTCAATATCGATCTCGGAGCAGGGGTGTGGGGCGGATACGACGTCTATACCCGATATACTTGCCCGGTCTGCGGTTTCACAAAGGAGAGCGGAGAACGCTGGTTCATCCTCCCAAACGACATAATCCTCTCGCTGATATATGTTTTCTAATCGATCAAAGCGTCTTGTTCCTGTCCTCCTCTCTTTTATCTCTTTTATCTCTTTAATCTCCTGTTCAGTAAAGGAGGACAGGAGCGGATGCCCGTTTGTACTTACAATCGACCTTAGGGAAGCTCTGAAAAAAGCACCTTCAGAGCTACTTCCTTTTAGGATTTCATTATATGGAGGCGACATCTGTACTGAGGTCTTGACGGATTCAGCCTTCTGGCAATGTTCGCTTCCTAGAGACTCCCTCTCTGTTCGAGTCGCAGCAGTTGAAGACAGCGGCGCACTGACCGAGGGCGGGCTTAAGATAGCAGAGGGAAACGACTGTCCCTCAATATATTGGAGTATTGACAAGATTGAAAGCCCGGGAGAGTCGGTAACCATCGTGCCTCATCTGAAGAAAGACTTCTGCCGACTTTCTGTCTCTTTTATCGGGTCCCCTCCAGGCACTCTACCGTACGACGTACGGTTCTTAGGCAACATCTGCGGTTACGATTCCTCCACTATACCTTCGCCGGGGCCATTTTGTTTCACCTGCCGCGAAACCGGGCCCGGCACTTCCGGAGGTCATGCAAGTTGCGTGGTCAAACTACCTCGGCAAAAGGATGGCTCACTCAAGATGGACATCCTCTCAGGAGATACCATCTTAAGATCCTTTGCCATAGGACATTATATGGAATCGTGCGGCTACGACTGGACTTCCGAAGACCTTGAGGACCTGGAACTTGAAATCAATTTCGCAGCAACTACAATCACCCTCCGAACCGCCGCATGGACTGTCGTCTCATACTTCGAAGTGATGATCTGACTTTCCGCTAAAAATATGCGACAGTCTTCTGCTCTACTGCGGAGAGAATCTGGTTGGCAAGACGGCTGACGCCAAAGCGGAAGAGGTCTTTATTCAGCCACTCCTTTCCGAGCACGGTAGATACTATAGAGTAGTAGCAGACTGCATCCATTGCCGAAGATATGCCTCCAGCGGCCTTGAAACCGACTTTTCGGCCTGTCGCCTCATAATATTTCTTGATGCACTGGCACATCACGTAGGCCGATACCGGAGTAGCATTGACATCGACTTTTCCTGTAGAAGTCTTGATGAAATCGGCCCCGTTCTCCATTGCAAGGAAGGAAGCGTCGGCGATTTTCTCATGGGTGACAAGAAGGCCTGTCTCAAGGATAACCTTGAAGATGACCTTGCGTCCCTCTGCCGCCTTGTCGATACAAGCTTTTGCCGCAGCAATCTCTGCTCCTGCCGTCTCGTAATCACCAGCGAGGAAGGAATTGAGAGCCAGTACTATATCAATCTCGTCAGCACCGGCTTTGACAGCGCATTCTATCTCATGAAGCTTCACCTCAAGAAAACTTTGGGAAGTCGGGAAGCAACCGGCGACAGTAGTAATATGCATCTGAGGATAGTGCCTGTGCTCTTTTACTACAGAGGCGAAGTTGGGATACACGCAGACAGATGCAGGGAGGGGCCAATCAGGATAATCGACCTTGAAGGAGTTGACCTTCTCGACAAGTTTAGCTACGGATGCAGGGGTATCCGTATTCTTGAGTGTCGTAAGATCCATAATTGAGAAGCACTCCTTGTAGACCTCTGTTGAAACTATTGTTTCGAGGTTGGAAGCTATGAGTTCGAGGTGACGTCCTATCGCCTCCTTGTCCGGGGTATAGCCGTACTTTGCAGATATATTAGCCATAATCATTGAATTTTATCCTTTAATCTGTATCATGAAACCCTCATCGATAAGCGGCTGCACCAGCTGCTTCATCTCCTCGGGCGTATATTTTCCAAGTCCCTTCATCGGGGTCTCGCGGTCTATAGTATAGACCATTATCTCTCTCGGGCGAAGCTTTCTTACAATCTCCATCCAGTCTTTGATCATCGATGCAGAGTCGAAGTCCGGACTCCTAAGGAACATGGTCTGGAGAATGAAATTCCCCTCGAATCTCTCAAGACTGCGAACGACGTCCTCGACATGATAACTATGAGCCGGTCGATTAATAATCTCAGCCTGAGCATCCGAAGAAGCATCGAGCTTCAGGATTGGATTGTCTACTTTTCCAAGAGCCTCGAATACCTCTTCCCTTTTTATCAACGTCGCATTGGAGAGTACCGAGACCTTCGCTGAAGGATAGTAAATATCTCTAAGCGAGAGCGTTATATCAATCATTTCAGGGAAGTCCGGATTGAGCGTAGGCTCTCCGTCTCCGCTGAAAGTTATCGAATCTATAGGAGTGCCGGCATCTTTGCAAGAAGATAATTTCTTCTCAAGAGCCTCTCGTAAATCCGCAGCCGAAGGGATCTTTCGATCTCCCCGACCTTCCGAATTCCATCCGCACTCGCAGTAGATGCAGTCAAAATTACATAATTTACCTTTTTCCGGCAAAATATTGATGCCGAGTGACGCCCCTAACCGCCTGGAATGAATGGGCCCGAAAACTATCTCTTCCCTCATCATAGCCTCAGATCATTCTGCGAGAACGGGAAGCGGAGGTAAGCCTTCCCTCCCGGTCTAGGTGGTCAATAAATACCGCTCCTGGCTTTTTCCCCTCGGAAAAAGATCCCAAATAGCTAAGCGAAAGAAAATCTGCACCATTGGTAGAAGCCCATGTAAATAACTCTCCGAGAGGCACTTCCGGGAAATTCTCCTGAAGGCAGAATATCTCCTTAAGCATATCGAGGTCGTCATTGCTCGATAACGAGTCCGTACCAATACAGAGCTTTAGGCCGTTACGCCTCATAAGCGGCACGGGAGGAAGAGCGTTGTGGATGAAGATATTGGAAAGAGGGCAGAGGGCGAAGTAAGGGTGGAGCATCGTAGAGCGGACAGCATCGATGCCTTCCTCATCGAGACATACTTCATGGACAAGGAGAATATGGCCATCTATGGGGGCAGAAGTCCCCGCTAAGAGCCTGTCAATGAAATAAAGTAGCGAAGACTTACCGGTCACCGGAGGTGTGCTCATTCCCGCTTTCTTTCGATTATCCCACATCGGGCCCCGTCCGAAACGGACCATTTCCTCCTCCTCGGAAGACTCCTCGCTATGGTAAGACAGGAAGCCTGAAGCAAGGCCGGCCATAGAGGATGCCGTCAGAAGCTCCGGGCTCATTGTATAGCACGCATGGGGAGTTGGAGCGGCATCCAAGTCCGCTGCAACAGCCTTTTCCTGCAACTTCCGCACAGAGGCCATTACAGAAGGGCAATCCTCAGGCTCCGTCCCGAAGACCTCGAGGAATGTCCTCGTGTACATCGGATGGGCGGCCTTCACGGCAAATGAATCGTCGCAGTTACTTATATCCGCCATTGCAGACACTCCCCTCTCCCACATGAGATCCATAGCTTCAGAGAGGTCCCTGACCTTTTCTTCGCGGGATTTTGTATCGCGAAGAGCATTTATCTGATCAATGAAGCCTGCCATCCCTGTTCCCTTACGGAAAAGTCCTTTCATATAGGAAAGTTCTACATGGCAATGAGCGTTGACAAAGCCGGGCACTAGGGCGCCGTCGAGCATCTCGTCAGAAGAATCGGCCTCTCCAATAGTGACCACTGTCCCGTCATCGGAGAACTCCACAAAAGCGTTCTTGAGCGGCTCGTAGCCGTCAAGGAGATATACGTATTTTGCCGCTATTCTTTTCATTCGGTCGCTACTGTGTCTAGTTGAGCTTCAATCCTAGGCTGCCTTTTCCTTACCGGGGCCTCAAAAACTTCGATGATCTTTCCGTCATTCTCTTCGATTACTTTGGATTGAACTCCGGATGTATCGGGAGAAGCAATCGGCACATTCAATGAATCGACAGCGACAGAATCCACAGCTGCAGAATCGGTCTTAATAATAAGTCTCGGACCATCGAAGAGGGTATCCCTATCCTGGTCGGAAAGAATAATCTCGAAATAACGGTTTGCACGGACTGAAGGCCTTCCAAGATAGAAGGAATCCGGCTTAAACCGCCTCAAGAGGGTATCTGAAGCGTGAATAGGAGAAAGATGGAGTCTGCTCGCACGTTCGATTGCATCGATTGTCTTCTGGATCTCCTTTTCCTTCTTTTCGAGCTTCTTTGCTGTATTTTTAAGAATCTTAGCATACTTGTCCGGTTCCCTCATATAATGCTCGACTGTCTTCAGGTAATCGTCTGTTGTATAACCGTAACGATTGAAGATCGGTTCGTATACCAAGAGAGTGTCGGCCGTTTTCTTTACATCCTGATTGTCCCGTAGCCACTGATCGGTCAGGAACATCTCGGCATATATGTCTACGAGCTTCCCGCGCGGGATGACCCTCGCCTTTCCGCAGGAGAGGACAGTCAGGGCAAGAAGCACAAAAACGAGAATATGACCGGGACGACGAAACATATTAATTATCTCAAAATAGCTCCGAATTCAGACTTCAGGGCATCCAGAATCCTATTCATGGCATTCTCTACTTCGTTGTCGGTAAGAGTCCTGTCCGGATCCTGAAGGACGAAATTGATTGCATACTGCTTTTTGCCAGCAGGAATCTTATCGCCCCTGTATACATCGAAGAGAGAAACAGACTTGATAAGCTTCTTACCTGCCTTGAGAGCACTCCGACGGATATCCTCGTACTTGACTGCCTCATCGAGAAGAAGAGCGAGATCACGACGAACCTCAGGGAACTTCGGAAGTTCCTTGAAAGTGAATTTATCTCTCTTTATCAAGGAGAATAGGGTCTGCCAACTGATCTCAGCAGCGAAAACAGGCTGCTTCACTCCGAATTTCTTAGCGAAAGCAGGATTGACTGTTCCGACCGTTGCGAGGACGGCCCCCTTGCCACCGGGAAGGCTGTATACAAGCCCCTCAGAATAGATGTCTGAAGGAGCTGAAGAAGTGAACAACGTAGAAGGATCAATGCGATAGCGCTTGAAAAGAAGCTCTACATAGCCCTTGAGAGCGAAGAAAGAGCTCTTCTGGGCAGGACTTCTCCATACCTTCTCCGGAGTTCCGCTGAGGAATAAGGCGAAGTTCTGGCGCTCGTCATAACCCTTAAGGGTCGTACCGTCCTCTTCCGGGCGTCTCTGATAGACTGATCCGTACTCGAACATCTTGAGGGATGTTGTCTGACGGTTGACATTGTATGCGACGACCTCAAGACCTCCGGGGACAAGGGACTGACGCATTACATTGAGATCAGAGCTGAGCGGATTGACTATTCTGACGCACTTCTCTGAAGGGAATGTCTCGAGTCCGGTATAATAGTCCTCCTTCGTGAGGGAGTTGTTCATTATTTCAGTGAAGCCATTGGAAGCAAGGAGATTGGAGATATTGTTACGAATAGCCTCCGGCTCAGGAGAAGGGGTTGCATTGACCGACATGCGGAGACTCTCCGGGAGCTCGATATTATTGTAACCGTAGATTCGGAGGATTTCCTCAACGACATCGCACTCTCTGTAGACATCCACCATGTAGGTAGGAGCAGCCACAAGCGCACCGCCCTCTTTTTCCTCAAGGAATTCATAATTGAGCCCCTTGAGAATCTTTACTATTGTGTCATGTCCAATTTTCTTTCCGATGAATCTCTGGATACGGTCGTAGTCAAGATCTATTTTCTTTTTCTCGATTGGATGAGGATATACTTCGACCTGAGTACCGCATACATGTCCGCCACCCGTCTCCATAATAAGCTTCGCTGCCCTACGGCCTGCAAATGCAGCAACGGAGGGGTCAGCTCCTCTTTCATAACGGAATGACGCATCAGTCTGGAGCCCATGGGTCTTAGAAGTCTTGCGAATGCATCCGGGATCGAAATACGCGCCCTCGATGAAGACATTCACTGTATTCTCGGTAACCCCTGAATCATCTCCGCCGAAAACTCCAGCGATGCACATAGCCCTTTCGCTGTCCGCGATAACGACATCCGTCGCCTTCAGACTCCTCTCAATTCCGTCCAGGGTACGGATCTTCTCCCCTTCCGCGGCCTTACGTACGATGACCTTCCCTCCGCCAATCTTGTCTGCATCAAAAGTATGCAGGGGCTGACCGAGTTCGAAGAGAATGAAGTTGGAAATATCCACGACATTATTGATAGGATTATGGCCGATTCCGAGAAGCTTTTTCTGCAGCCACTCGGGGGAAGGACCGACCTTAACTCCGCGAAGGGTGATACCGCTATAGCGCGGAGCTCCCTCTGTATCAATTACTTCCACAGGAATTGCCTCTCCTTCTCCTTCAAGGGTCTCGGGAGCATCCGGGTAGTGGAGCTTGCAGGGGATATCATGAGCGACAAGGTAAGCATAAAGGTCTCTTGCGACGCCGAAATGCGAGGCCGCGTCAACCCTGTTGGCGGTAATTTCATATTCTATCGCCGCCTCTGTCTTTAGGCCGAGATATTCCTTTGCCGGAGTGCCGATGACAGCGTCATCAGGAAGGACCATAATTCCGTCATGGCTGGTCCCGATCCCAAGCTCATCTTCAGCGCATATCATGCCGAAGGATTCTACCCCACGGATCTTGGATTTCTTGATCTTGAAATCCCCTGGAAGAACGGTCCCTATACGCGCGAAAAGTACTTTCTGCCCTGCTGCTACATTTGGAGCGCCGCAGACTACTCCGACGGGCTCGGGAGAGCCGTCATCGACTTTGGTAATATGGAGATGATCGGAATCCGGATGGGGAACACACTCAAGAACTTTCGCAACAACTACACCTGCGAGACCTCCGGGAATCTCTTCCTGCTCCTCCACGCCATCTACTTCGATGCCGATTGATGTCATCGCATCTGCAACCTGCTGAGGAGTGAGGTCACACTCCAAATAATCCTTGAGCCAACTGTAAAGAACTTTCATATAGCTTATTATTTTATATCATCTTTTGAGAATAGGGAGCTCACGAACTCCTTCTTGTCGAATACCTTGAGGTCGTCGACGCCTTCGCCGATACCTATGAATTTCACCGGGAAACGGAACTGGTCCACAATGCCTACAACCACTCCTCCCTTGGCGGAGCCGTCGAGTTTGGTCACCGCAAGTGCGGTCACATCTGTTGCCTTTGAGAATTCTTTTGCCTGGACAAAAGCGTTCTGACCGGTAGATCCGTCCAGCACAAGAAGCACCTCGTGTGGGCCGTCAGGAACCACTTTCCTTATAACATTGCGAATCTTTGTAAGCTCGTTCATAAGGTCCACGCGGTTGTGGAGACGGCCGGCAGTGTCAATAAGGACAACATCTGCGCCCCTTGCAACAGCGGACTTGACAGAATCAAATGCGACACTGGCGGGATCCGAGCCCATTGGCTGCTTGACTATGTCTGCTCCGGAGCGCTCCGCCCATATCGTGAGCTGCTCGACGGCAGCAGCACGGAATGTATCTGCGGCACCGAGAACGACCTTCTTTCCCTGGGCACGAAGCATGGATGCAATCTTGCCTATAGTGGTGGTCTTGCCGACCCCATTGACACCTACGACGAGCATCACATAAGGCTTCTTTGAGAAATCGAAAGGAATAACCTCTTCTGATTCATCGACTTTAAGGAGCTTTGATATCTCATCGCGGAGGATGTCTACAAGTTCATCCATGGACATATACTTGTCCCTCTCCACCCTGTCTTCGAGATTGTCGATGAGTTTCAATGTCGTTTCGACTCCCATATCCGAAGAAAGGAGTGCTTCTTCTATCGCATCCAGGACGTTGTCATCGACCTTAGACTTCCCTACGATTGCTCTCCCGAGCCTCTGAAAGAAGTTCTGGTTCGTTTTCTTGAATCCTTTGTCAAAAAGTCCCATTATTCTTCGGCTTTAATCTTTGCAATCACTTCTTTTGCCTTCTCATATCCGTCGGCCGGTGCCTTCCACATGAGCAAGAGGATAGCTGCACCAAGGAGGCCGAAGATAAAGGTTGTGATAAATACGGCATTCCAACCAAAACCGGGTGTATCAGCAAGCCAACCGAAACCGACTCCGGCAACCATTGATGCTGCATAGCACCAAACTCCGACAAAACCGTTGGACGAGGCAGAGGCTTTCTTGGTCGCATACTGGGAGGCGCTGACTCCGAGAAGGGCCTGAGGGCCATAGACGAAGAATGCGGAAAGAATAATAAATATTGCCAAGACAGCAGTGGGGGCTCCTGTCGGAATTCTCCAGAAGATAAAGAAGCTGAGAGTCGCTCCAAGCATGCAGATAACACAAGTACGGATAGTGCGGCTCTTCATGAATTTATCGGTAAACCAGCCCCAGACTATCGTGCCCAGCACTCCGCCGAGAAGCTCGGAGAGAGAGACTATTGTCGCCGCGCTTCCAATCTCAAGGCCTTTGTATTGCGTAAGGAACATCGTTCCCCATTCGAGAATGGTAAAACGGATGATGTAGACGCAGAAATCAGCCAGGGAAATAATCCAGATATGCTTGTTGCCAAAAACCATACGGTTACGGAACTTCTGGAACTGAGCGTCGGTAAGTTCGGTTTCCCATGAAACCGCCTTCTCTATGGCACCGTTCTCCTGGGCCTCCAATTCTTCGATCTCAGGGAGTCCTACCGAAGACGGAGTATCGCGAAGGGACACGTAAAGAGCTATCGCCCCGACAAGGGAAAGGGCCGCAGGGATAGCGAAGCAGAGGTTCCATGCGCTATATCCATATTTCGAGAGGATACCTCCGCAAAGGGCAATCACAAGCCCCGCCCCGATTGAATGTGACGCATTCCAGATGCTCTGCTTGGTTGCAAGCTCGGACGGGCGGAACCAATGGGCCATGAGAGCCGCGCATGGAGGATATCCCATTCCATGGACATATCCGTTGAGCACCCAGAGGGAACCGATCAGATAAACAAGGGTCATTGTAGCCTTGCCTTCGCCGTCAAGGACGTGAATAAATCCATTGAGTTTCGGGGAGAAGCAGATTGCAAAGTTAATAATTGCGGAAAGGACGAGGCCAAGGGTCATCATCAGCCTCTTGTTGTGCTTGTCGGCGATGAGTCCGTTTATAAGGCGGGAGACGCCGTATACTATGCCGTTTAGCGACAGAAATAGACCGAGCTGTACCTTTGTGATGCCAAGACTCGCCTCCATCGCCGGCAGAGCGGCGCTAAAATTCTTCCTGAGAAAATAATAAAAAGTATACCCGACGATGAGGGCAATCAGCGTCCTCCACTGCCAGTAATTGTACTTCTTTGATGTAGCCTTATCCATGTTTTCTGTCTCTTATCGTCAAATAGTCTGCTAATATAGCTATTTTTTCACGATAAGACAACAAATGAGGCTGACAAGAAGACGGTGTCAAATCCCTAACCGTCTGGCAAGGCAAATGGATTCAATCTACGGATACTACGGCGAGGCCGGGGCCGATAGCACGTTCTGATCCGTCAGAAGGTTTGTTTTTGACCTGGAAACGACTTCCGTCAGTAAAGGAAGAGCCGTCCTTGCGCACGATAAAGGTGGAAGATCCGCCTCCGTCGATATTGATTGCCCAGTGACAGCCGATTGCCTTCATAAATTGCTGCATGTCAGGATAATTAACTCCTACAGACCAGGATTTCTGCCGGCCGTCAAAAACGACAAGGACAATATGCCTGTCATCGGACGTGAATCCGAACATCGTCCTCGGATGGGTTCCATATACCGAGTCCTCCATGAAGGAAGTCACTTTACCGTTTTCGATGAGTATCTGTCCGCCGCTGAACAGTTCTTTTATCTTTCCTGTTGCCTTGGCTGCGGGATAATCGGAGGAGTGGCCCATGTGGACATGCTCATCGTCGCCCCACCAAACGAAACTGCGTGGGCGGGTAGCCTCTGAACCGAATACATTACGGTAGCATACTCCGTTGTGCCAGAACGCGCTTGAAGGCCTGTCGGCATAGGTCCCACTTGTAGTGAAGAAATCTGTATTGACACCGCCGAGGACCCGATTTCCGGCCTTGTCTACCAGCTTGAATTGCTCGGAGAGTTTCTGACGCTGGACATGGTCAGCAGTGAAATCCGTATCGCCCGGAGTTGTATTCGTTATCGATATTCTCGGATCCGCGAGATTCACCTGCATTACGAAAGCTGCCTGATTGTTGCCGGAATAGTCAACATACTGCAGTTCTGTGACGGTGACATTGTCGTGAGGGCTGTAAGTAACGCTGTTGCGGAGGGTTCTGATAAGGGAAGACTCCTGGTGCAGGGCCTTTACCACGTCGACAGGGAATGAATCAGTGACTGGAGTATCTTGTGATTTTACTGTGACCTCACACTCTGCCTTCTTTGCTCCGGCGGTCGCGATTATCGTTGCGCTGCCCTCTCTGAGTGCCTTGACTTGTCCATATCCACTAACGGAGGCCACCTCCGGGGCAGAGCTTGACCATGTCACCTTTTTCTTGGTTGCATGATATGGAAGCACCGTCGCTTTCAGAGTTGCGGTCTCTCCGATCATAAGATCCAAATAGGGCTGGTCCAATGATACGGACTCTACAGCTACCGTCTTCTCAGTCTTGTCCTCCTTCTCACAAGAGGAAAAGGCTGCTTGAAGAAGCAGAGCCAATACAAAAAGATATGCGAAACGTTTCATGAAAGATGTTTATTTGGTACAAATAAAACAAATCTTTCACATAAGCGCTGGACTATTTTGTAGGCCGGGGAGGGCTATTAGAATTCCCCGGCCTGAAGTTTAACTAGTTTAAGTTGCTCTAGAGTCAGAGTGCTCTGCCTCCAGGACAAATAAAAACTCAGGATTAGTTCTCAAGATTTGAGCACTATCCTTTAATTGGATCAATTTGCAGCTACTTTTCATAATTGGAAAGTTATGGGGTTTAACATTATTTATTTTGCGGCCGCAAATTTACAGTCAAATTTTTTCAAAACAATGTTTTTCGGTCTTACAAAACGCCCCTTCTTCAAAGAGCTAACTATCTGTTAATCAATAGAATACAAAAACTGCGAGATAAAAAAATCTTACAGTTTATAAGTTCTTGATTATCAACCAGTTAAAAACGGGGATTGCTATTAATTGCAACTATCTGATAATCAGCCGATTAGCTTAAGAACAGATGGATTGGTTAAAAAAAGGCCGCCGACAGCAAATTAGAAAAAGTAATTGTCAAAATAAATAAAGTTAAACCTCCCGGCGGCCTAAATCAAATAAAGAGTATGGACTATTTTTTCAATCCATACACAGAACTAGCTCTGGCAAGCCGTCGGGTGTCGGGGTCAATAGAATAGCCCACACTCAGTGGTCTATTCCAAGTGATTGAATGTAACTCCCGACACCCGTAGTGATTGCCAGATTCGTTCTGCGTATCAGGAATAGTTATATATCATCGAAAGTACTGTGGCTTTCAACAATGCAAATATATAAAAAAAGTCGCAAATACTTGCGACTTTTTCAATTGCGGGAGAACAAGGACTACTTCTTGTTGAAGAAATCCTTCTCTTTGCCTTCCTCACGAGCTGCTCTACGAAAACGTATGCGCCGGTCTTCGGGGATTTGTCCATGCGGATGACTTTGGTCATGTGCTTTGCACCGGCCTTTGCATCAAACGTTGCGACTGCTTTCTTTGCCATAATTTATTCTCCTTTAATTACTTGATCTCACGATGAACGGTGACTTTCTTGAGGAAAGGATTGTATTTCTTCCTCTCGAGACGCTCAGGGGTGTTCTTTTTGTTCTTGGTGGTAATGTACCTTGACATACCAGGTACACCGCTTGCCTTCTGCTCGGTGCACTCCAGGATGACCTGCACCCTGTTTCCTTTAGCTTTCTTTGCCATAATGCTTACTGATTAAACAAGGTTAACGTATCCTTTCTTCTGCGCATCTTTGAGGACGGCGTCGAGACCGTTCTTCTCAATGATTCTCATACCCTTGCAGGTGACTCTGAGGGTGATGTACCTCTGCTCGGTCTCAGACCAGAACCTCTTGGTTTTGAGGTTGAGATCGAAGGTACGCTTGGTGCGGAGCTTGGAGTGAGCGACATTGTTGCCGACCATTCTCTTGCGTCCAGTTACTTGACAAACCTTTGACATAATTATTTACTTTTAAATTTTTTCTTTAAACAAATTTTAGGAATCTCTTCCATCTTATGTTGTTCGGGAACTTCCTGTCCCGATCTGTTGAGAGCCAAATCACAGACGGCTTCCCGACTATATGGTCCTCAGGGACAAATCCCCAGTACCTTGAATCGAGAGAGTTATGCCTGTTGTCTCCCATCATGAAATAATAATCCTGCTTGAAGGTATACTCCTTAGCCTCTTCTCCATTGATGTAAATCTTATCGTTGGAGACGCTGAGATCATTATGCTCATAATCCCTGATTATCCTCTCATAGAACGGCAGAGATTCCGCATCGAGAGTCACTGTAGCGCCTTTTTTAGGAATCCAGAGGGGTCCGAAGAAATCGCGCGTCCAGTGGGTATTCTCCGTGAAGGGGAATATCATCAGGTAACTATCCATCGTGGAGGGCCAAACATCAATATTGGGAACCACTTCGACAACATTTGAGAGAGCTTTTACCTTTTCCAGCATCTGAGCCGTCAAGGGCATCGCGGGATATCCCGGGATCCTGGAGTCATAAAAGAGCTCTCCTACGTTGAGAGATAGATTGTCAATGATCTTTGGGTTGATTTTGTGGCCGTCGGTCGTGACCCTGTAGGTCAGCTGGATCCCCGGATAGACTTCCTGCTGCACCCCATCGATATAGACAAGTCCGTCCTTTACTGAAAGGGTATCTCCCGGAAGCGCGACACATCTTTTGACATAATGGTCCTTTTTGTCCGTAGGTCTTACGATCACAGGGCCGAGCCTTGAAATCGTATAGTCCCTTCCGGATGTCCTCACCCAGGTGTAATAATCCTCGGCGGGAGCCTTAGTAAGGACGGTGTCGCCATTGGGGAATCCAAACACCACATAATCACCTCTTTCCACATGTCCGAAACCCTTGAGCCTGCGATAATCGTTCTGGATAAGGGTCGAGTAGCTCTCTCTTCCGAACGCGACATTGTGTGTGAACGGGATTGTGAGAGGTGTCTCGGGGACACGGGGGCCGTAGGCCAGCTTACTCACGAAGAGATGGTCTCCGGTATAGAGAGAACTCTCCATGGAAGAGGAAGGAATCTTGAAGGCCTGGAAGAAGAAAATATTGATGAATGTAACGACAATCACCGCAAAGATGATAGCGTCAAGCCAATCGAGCCAGACATTGTGCTTCTCCCCTTCCTTGTAGTCCTTCTTCCAGAAGAGCCACTTCACCTTCTTGGTGATAAAGAGGTCGAAGATAATGATAAGGCCTAGAAGCCACCAATAATTCCCGAGCCAGATCACCCATAACACGTAGAGCAGAGCCCAGAAACTGAACTTCACCCACTTGTTACGAATTATTTCCTTCAAGCTCACGGCAACAGACTATTTTACAGAATTGATAATAGCCTCGAATGCCTGAGGATTGTTCATCGCAAGGTCTGCAAGCACTTTACGATTGAGACCGATATTCTGCTTGGCGAGACGTCCCATGAACTGTGAATAGGAAAGACCATACTGACGTGATGCAGCATTGATCCTCTGGATCCAAAGTGAACGGAACTCTCTTTTCTTTGCTCTTCTGTCGCGGTATGCGTAGGTGAGACCTTTCTCATAGGTGTTCTTCGCAACCGTCCAGACGTTTTTCCTGGAAAGGAAATTGCCGCGGGTTCTCTTGAGAATCTTCTTGCGGCGTGCCCTTGAGGCAACTGAATTTACTGATCTTGGCATAAATTTTTACTTTTTTGGAGGCAGTGGTCTTATTGAAAAGACGCTTTCTACTGCGTTCCAGTTAAACATTTGTTAATTAGATGACAAGAAGTTCTTTTACCCTGTGGAGATCTGCCTTCTCAAGGATGGCGAAATGATCCAGGTTCCTTTTCTGCTTCTTGGTCTTCTTGGTGAGGATGTGGCTGTGATAAGCGTGCTTCCTCTTGATCTTTCCCGATCCGGTAAGCGCTAAACGCTTTTTGGCACCGGAGTTGGTTTTGAGCTTTGCCATTGTTAAACAATTTTTAATTATACATTCCGATTCTGCATCGGTTATTTTTTCTTCAGCGGGGCGAGCATCATATGCATCCTCTTTCCTTCGAGGACAGGCATGCTCTCAGCTCTTCCGACCTCCTCTAGCTCGACTGCGAAGCGCAGAAGCTGCTTCTGCCCCTGGTCAGCGAACTGGATGGAACGGCCGCGGAAAAAGATTGAAGCCTTCACCTTGGATCCCTCCTCGAGGAATTCTTTGGCATGCTTTAGCTTGAACTGGAAGTCATGCTCATCGGTGTTGGGGCCGAATCTTATCTCCTTGATGACTACCTTCGCCGCATTTTGCTTCATCTCCTTAGCCCTCTTTCGCTGCTGATAGAGATATTTTTGGTAGTCAAGTATTTTACATACGGGAGGATCGGCCTTCGCACTTATCTCAACAAGATCCAGTTCCTGTTCCTTCGCCATTGCAAGGGCTTTGGAGAGCTGGTAGATACCCTGTTCGGGAATGTTTTCCCCAACAAGACGGACCGACGGAGCCGTGATTTCTCCATTGATCCTCAGTTCGTTTTCATCCTTCTTCGCATTATTCTGCTGAAGGTTTCTATTTGCCGGTTTCGGTCTCGATGACGGCCTGTAAGGTGTTGCGATAGGTCTATCCTCCTATATTAATTAAACATTTATTATTGAGCCAGTTCCTCCTTGACCGCATCCTGGATGTACTTGATAAACCCTTCCACGGTCATGGAGCCCTGATCTACTCCTTCTCTTCTGACGGACACTGTGTTGTCTGCGACTTCTTTTTCACCGACAATCACAAGAACGGGGACCCTCTTGAGAGATGTTTCACGGATTCTCTTGCCGAGCGTTTCGTTCCTGTCGTCTATTGAAGCGCGAAGTTCGGAATTATTCAGCAGATTTACAACTTTTTTTGCATATTCCGTGTATTTTTCACTGACAGGCAGCACTTTAATCTGGTCAGGAGTGAGCCATAGAGGAAGATGTCCGGCCGTATGCTCGAGCAGAACAGCGACAAATCTCTCGAGGGAACCGAACGGAGCCCTATGGATCATGACGGGACGATGCTTCTCTCCGTCCGCGCCGATATACTCGAGCTGGAAGCGCTCGGGAAGGTTATAATCCACCTGGATTGTTCCGAGCTGCCAGCTGCGGCCGATTGCATCTTTGACCATGAAATCGAGTTTCGGTCCGTAGAATGCAGCCTCGCCGGTCTCTACTACATAGGGAAGACCTTTCTTCTTAGCGGCCTCGATAATTCCCTTTTCAGCCTTCTCCCAGTTTTCATCGGAGCCGATGTACTTGGTAGGGTTGTTCGGGTCACGGAGGGATACCTGAGCGGTAAACTTATCAAAATGAAGGGTCTTGAATACATAGAGGATGAGGTCGATAACCTTTTCGAATTCCTCCTGGAGCTGGTCCTGGCGGCAGAAAAGGTGGGCGTCATCCTGTGTGAATCCGCGAACACGGGTAAGTCCATGGAGTTCTCCGCTCTGCTCATAGCGGTAGACCGTTCCGAATTCGGCGAACCTAAGAGGAAGATCCTTGTAGGAACGGGGGGCGCTGCGATAAATCTCGCAGTGGTGAGGGCAGTTCATCGGCTTGAGCATGAACTCCTCACCCTCCTGCGGAGTATGGATAGGCTGGAATGAATCCTTGCCGTATTTTGCATAATGACCGGAAGTCACATAGAGATCCTTCGCTCCGATATGGGGAGTAACAACCTGAAGATAACCTTGTTCCGCCTGTTTCTTGCGAAGGAAATTCTCAAGGGTGTTACGAAGGGCGGCACCGCGGGGAAGCCATAGGGGAAGGCCTGCTCCGACCCTCGAAGAGAAGGTGAAGAGCTCCATTTCCTTTCCGAGCTTGCGGTGGTCCCTCTTCTTGGCCTCTTCGAGGACGACAAGGTACTCGTCAAGAAGGGACTTCTTGGGGAATGTGATTCCATAGATACGGGTCAGCTGCTGACGCTTTTCATCGCCTCTCCAGTAAGCTCCGGCGATAGAGGTAAGCTTTACGGCCTTGATTACCTCTGTATTGCGAAGATGGGGACCCTTGCAAAGGTCAGTGAACGCCCCGTTGGTATAATATGTAATGGTGCCGTCCTCGAGCTCGGAGATGAGCTCCTGCTTGTACTGGTCGCCTTTTTCCGTAAAATATGCCATTGCATCGGCCTTGGAGACATCCTTGCGTACAAAATCCTGCTTTTCTCTCGCAAGCTCGAGCATCTTCTTCTCTATCTTCGGAAGGTCGGCGTCGGTAAATGTCATACCGCCGAAGTCGACATCATAGTAGAAGCCGTTCTCAACAGCCGGTCCGATACCGAATTTAACGCCCGGGTAGAGAGCCTCGAGAGCCTCTGCCATAAGATGTGAAGAAGAGTGCCAGAATACTCTCTTGGCCTCGTCGTCCTCCCACTTGAGGAGTTTGATCTCGCAGTCCTCAGTAATAGGACGCATGAGATCGATGGTTGTACCCTTTGTCGCAGAGTCTTCACCTATTTTGCGTACTGATACAGCCAGCACATCCTGGGCGAGCCTGGGACTGATCGACATTGCGATATCATAGCCGGTCACGCCGCTTTCATAGGTTCTGACGCTACCGTCAGGGAACTTGATGTTGATCATAACTTTTAATGTTTTTTGAGTTTACTGATAAGCTTATTACATACCAAGTACTTTACTTACGTGTAATCGTGCAAAGGTAAGGATTTTTTTAATATCTTTGTAGGTAAGGTGCATTAGGGATGGAAGAAAACTCTAAAAACAGGGTCCTATGGAATGAAGCTGCCAGCCGCGGGCTGGTTCTCGGAGGCTTCTCGGCCGTCTGCTTTGCCCTAAAGCAGCTTTCTGCTTCGGGGAGTGAGCAGGTCTTTACTATCCTCTCACCTATAATATGGCTCCTCCAATTCGCCGGTTGCATCCTCATTCTCCGATATCTTCTTAGATCCTATGCCTCGAAGGAGAAGCTTTCTTCTTTGGATAGTTATGTGCTCGGAAAAAGGATTTGCACTTTTTCTTCCCTCATTCTTGCCGTCGTTGTGACGGCCGTTGTCCTTTATATCCCGGACAACTTTCTTTCCATGCAATTCGATGCCATGAAGGAAACATATTCAGCGGCAATGGACTCGAAGACAAAGGAGGTTTTTGACAGCATGACGATGTCTGACAGTCCCGGCGTTGTCTTCTTCTCCCAGTTCATCTATGCCTATGCCTACGGTAGCATCCTCTCTGCTATTCTTTCGAGAAAGATCCAGGGGAAAGAGGAGGAGCAAACAAGTGAAACAACAGACAATCAATAGATTATGGATTATAAATACGATATTTCCATCATAGTACCACTCTTCAATGAGAAGGAGTCCCTGCCTGAACTCGTAGCGTGGATCAAAGAGGTCTTGCAGAGAGAGGGGCGCTCCTATGAAATTATAATGGTCGACGACGGAAGCACCGACGGTTCCTGGGAAAAGATTCGCGAGCTTGCCGCTTCTGACAGCACCATACGCGGCATTTCCTTTAGGCGCAACTACGGCAAGTCCGCAGCGCTTTATGAAGGTTTTGCCGCTGCAGAAGGCAGAGTAGTAGTAACTATGGACGCCGACCTTCAGGACTCCCCGGAAGAGGTCCCGGAGCTTTACAGGATGGTCGTCGAAGACGGGTGGGATGTTGTCTCCGGATGGAAGCAGCATCGGCAGGACAATAAACTGACGAAAAACCTCCCTTCAAAGCTCTATAACTGGACAGCCAGAAAGGTAACCGGGATAAAGCTCCATGATATGAACTGCGGCCTGAAGGCGTACAAGAGCGAAGTCGTAAAGAATATTGAGGTCTATGGCGAGATGCACAGGTACATCCCCTATCTTGCCAAGAACGCCGGCTTCGGCAAAATCACAGAGAAACCTGTCCACCATCAAAAACGCAAATACGGAGTGAGCAAATTCGGCATTGAGCGCTTTGTAAACGGATTTCTCGATCTCATGTCGCTATGGTTCCTATCCAAATTCGGAAAAAAACCGATGCACTTTTTCGGGACCAGCGGTATCCTTATGTTCCTCGTCGGTTTTGTAATGACCGTCTGGATCATAGCAGCCAAACTGGTCCATCAGTCCCAAGGCGTCCGCTACCGCGCAGTAACCGATCAGCCGCTTTTCTACCTCGCACTTCTGACAATTATTCTCGGAGTTCTCTTCTTCCTTGCCGGATTCATTGGAGAGATGATTTCGAGAAGTTCCTCTGCCCGAAACGAATACAACATCAAAGAAACTATCTAACCACATGAAACACTCGAAAATTCTGGTAATGGCAGCGATTCTCTCGCTTGCTATTTCATGCTCGCGCACAAATCGCGATGTCAATGTAGTCTTGATCGGACTTGACGGCTGGGGTTCCTTCTGCTGGGAACAGGCGGAAATGCCCACAGTCAAGGCGCTGATGGATGAAGGCAGCTGGACCCTCAATAAAAGGTCCGTTCTCAAATCAGCCAGTGCAATCAACTGGGCCTCTATGCTAAACGGTGTTCCTACAGAGATGCACGGCTTTACAAAATGGAACTCGAAGGCCCCGGTTTTCGCCCAGCCGACAGAGGAGAGAATTCCTTCTATTTTCACGATTTTGAGGCAGCAGAAGCCCGAATCCGTTATTGAGAGCGTCTACGAGTGGGACGGAGTCAAATACGTAATTGACAGTGCCGCATTCGACAAGAGAATATGGACCGGGAAAGATACTCTGGACATTAATTATACGACGGAGCAGGTTGAGAAATGTCTCATAGAAGACAAACCTGACCTTTTCTATGTCCATTATGACCAGCCCGACCATGAAGGTCATGGAAAAGGCTTCGGTTCAGCTGAGTACTATGATATTCTGCCAAAGCTTGACTTGTGCATCAAGAGAATCATCGAAGCCACAAAGACTGCCGGCACCTTTGAAAAGACTATTTTCATTGTCACATCAGACCATGGCGGAATCGAAAAAAGCCACGGTGGGGAGACACTCCGAGAGATGGAGACTCCTTTTGTTATCTGCGGTCCGGGGATTAAGAAAGGCCATAAACTGGAGACCTTTATGATGCAGTACGATGTCGCTTCGACAATCGCTTCCGCACTCGGCCTCAAACAGCCCGAACTCTGGAGAGGACGTCCTGTAGACTGCTTCGAATAGGCGGCTACTCGCTCTTGAAAGGGCCGTCAATCTGCTTTATACGATATTTATAATCCGTGTCGTCAAGGACATAGACCCAGTAGCGGGCTCCTCCTTTCTCGACGCGGATTACTACATGCCCGTTATGGGAAGACATTTTCGCCGTAGCAGCAGCATAGAGTTCATCAGTGACAGCGGAGCCACCATGGTCAGATCCTGACCTCTGGACGTCCTCCTTTTGAAGATTTTGCGGATAAAGATTGGTGGAATAAATACGCGTTCTAGGCGACCCCTCCCATGTTGTTTCCATCGCGGGAATCCATGGCTTATGAGAGGAGAAGTTCTGAACTACAATGACTTGAGGCTGAAGGATTGCCATCGCTTCTTTTTTATGGGTCCCCCATGCCATATGATGGCTTCCCTTCATCGCCTCGATGCGGTGCCCTATTTCATGAGCTAGAGGTATTTCAACAGCGGTATTGCCACCGGCGTCACCGCATGTAAGGAACTCGAAATCACCATATTTAACAAGGAAGCAGCAGGAGGTACCGTTCTCCTTAGGCTTTTTCCCAGCATAGAGATCTACTACCTTCCCTCCCTGCCATAATTTGCCGTCGCGGGCATAATTGACCGTCTTGAATTCGGGATAAGCTGAAGGATTGTTCTTTAATACGAATTGATCTTCGGCTCCGATTCTGAACTGCTCCGCCGACATGCCATTCGAGACGGCATACGAGACAAATTTGCGATAATGATCTATATTACTCGAAGCTGTAGCCAGTGAAAGGGCTGCATCATAATCGGGATATCCCCTGTCGACCAGCTTTCTGAAAGGTACAAGGTCGTATAGCCCCATAACCCCCGTAAGAGCATATCCGTTTGGTGAAATTGTGTTCCCTTTCCACGAAGACGTCCCCATATGGTCAATATGGAAATGGGAAAGATTGAAATAGTCAATCATCCCTTGGGAGGCTTTCGGGAGGAAATGTTTGATATAAGCTGCGTCAACCTCATAAGCTCTCGTTCCGGCATATGGCTTTGGATCCACTTCCGGCCATTTGGCATTCTTACTATCCGGGAAATCACCGCAATCCACCACCATAGTCGTTCCATCTGGTAATATCAAGAAGAGACATTCTCCTCTTCCTGAGTTGATAAAATGGATATCGAGTCCGCCTTCCTCCCACTGCGAAAGAGTTTCACCAATACGCTCGAAATGGGTTGTCGAAGGAGACATGGAGCGGCATGCACCAAAGAAAAACAAAGCAGGGGCGACTAAAGCCAGAATAAACTTTTTGAGTTTCATACCAAATCTTCGTTGAATGACTCTACAAAGATAATGTTTTTGAGAACATTTAGACTCTGCCAGAGTAGTTGGTACGAGAGATTTCTGAATTTGCAGTGACACTTCCCACGACCTCCTCCGTCACTCCACGCATTTCCTGCCGTGCTACGGAACAGCTCTTTGGTGGCACGGGAACGACAAAACAGCACTGCTGTGCTACGAAAGCCCCTTCCAGTGGTACTGGACCATCAAAAAAGTCGTCCCGTACCACGAAACGCCCTTCTTGTCGCTCAACATGGCGCAGGTGCGAAAAAATGCTGGGGACCTGCGCCACGATAAAATAATAATATACTGAAAGTCAGAAACTTATCTTTTTACGGTGGCGCAGGTAACCACAAAAAATCTGCACCTGCGCCAATCTACTGGCTACCTGCGCCATTTTTGCAGTTACCTGACGCTAATCTTTCAGTTACCTGACGCTAATTCTTGCCGACCGGCACAATTCCTTTGCAGCATCCCGAAGACACGTACTCTGACTTTTTGTCCTTTTAAAGATTTATACCCGTGAGACGTAAACAATTGATACTAAGCAGATTGACGTATTTAACGTGATAACCACAAAGAGTTTGATTTGCGGAAACAACTGATAATGAGAGAGTTCCATCTCACGGCAAAAAATATTCCCCCGGGAGTCGTAAGACTCTCAGGGGTCCCGAAGGATTCGGAGGCCGAAGGGACGACTAAAGCCTCGCCCACGAGGGTAGAGGTTTGGTGAAGGGGTAACGTAGAGGGAAGAACGCCCCGAAGGGCTAATCTGTCATTATACAGTAGCTGCCGATGGAGAAGGTTCTCACGAAGGCACAAAAAAAAGACCCCCGGGAGTCGTAAGACTCTCAGGGGTCCCGAAGAACGGCAGCTACCTACTCTCCCAACTGGTGGGTCAGTACCATCGGCGATGGTGA
>ONMJ01000028.1 GCA_900318955.1 uncultured Bacteroidales bacterium | reverse complement strand
CGCGCCGAGAGGCGACGACCGCTCGCCTACAAAGATAAGACAGCGGTCTTGATTTTTATGCAACTGGCCTAAAATCGCAAGATTTTATGTACATTTGACTGGTTGCGAATTGATTTATGTCCAAGAATACACTGAATACAATTTCTGAGCAGACAGGAGTCTCTGTATCAACTGTTTCCAGGGTTCTCTCGGGTCAGGCAGAGAAGTATAGGATCAGTCCTGTGACAGCTGGAAAGATAAGGGAGGCAGCCGAACAATGCGGCTACATCCCTGATCTTGTGGCGAAGGGACTCAGGACGCGGAGAACAGGGACTGTAGGCCTTACAATACCGAATATAGACAACCCTTTCTTTTCCAGCCTTTCCTGCATACTCGTTTCTGAGCTTAAAAGGCTTGGACTTCATGTGCTGCTCGCGGATTCTATGGAGTTGGAGAAAGAGGAGTCTGAGGCCCTCAATATGTTTATTTCCCGGCGTGTGGACGGGATTATTGCGGTACCTGTCGGGGAATCCGCGTCAGAGCTTGAAAGAATATCTACACGGATTCCTGTAGTGCTGGTAGACCGTTATTTCCCTGAATCCAAGCTTCCTTTTGTCGGCACAGACAATTACCATGGCGCCTATATGGCCGTAGATTATCTGATTGGTAGAGGCTACCGGAATATTCTTGGAATTCAAGGTAATCTCACGGCTGTTTCCAACCGGGAGAGGGTCAGGGGTATGGAAGATGCTATCGCTGCACATTCGGGAATGAGAAGCCGCGTAGATGGAGATTCTTTCTCCGTTGAAAACGGAAAAACAATCATGGAAAAGATTCTCTCCGGGAAGGATCGCCCGGATGCCGTTTTCGCTTTTTCTTCAAATATTCTTCTGGGTGCAATCATGATTATCCGGGAAGCGGGACTTAGAATACCGGAGGACATTGCAATCCTCTCATTCGACAACAACGGCTTTCTCGACTATCTCGATCCTGCAATAACGAGGGTGGAACAGCCCCTGCCAGAAATAGGACGTCTTGCTGCGACTCTCCTTTTTGACCTTATGGAAGGAAAATCTTCCGATGAGATTACAAAAGGGACGTTGCTCTCTCCGTCTCTTGTTATCCGCAATAGCTGCTAAACGCAAAGTCTTGTGTTTCGATAATTTGGATAAGTGAATAATTATATGTAATTTTATCGCTATAGATTTGCACAAACGATTGCGCTAATCGAACTAGACATAATTAACACTAACTGTCATCAGAGAATGCGATCCAAAATACTAGTAATCGGTAGCAGTAATACTGACATGACCGCAAAGACAGAGACTCTGCCTTTGCCCGGTCAGACTCTCATTGGAGGAGACTTTACTACGGGCCCCGGAGGCAAGGGAGCCAATCAGGCCGTAGCCGCGGCAAGGCTCGGGGGAGATGTCGCCCTCGTCTGTAAAGTGGGGAAAGACTCTTTCGGAGATGAAGCCGTCAAGCATTATGCCGAGGAGGGCCTTGATACAAGTCTCATCCTTCGAAGTGATAAGCCATCGGGGGTGGCCCTGATCAATGTGGATGCGAAAGGGGAGAACTGCATTGTCGTAGCTCCTGGAGCGAATATGGATTTCACGGATGATGATATAGAAGGAGCCGCCGAAGCAATCAGAAACGCAGGGATTCTCCTTATGCAGCTTGAAATCCCTATTCCGGCCGTTTTGAAGGCTGCCCGGATTGCTCATGAGGCTGGGACTCTGGTCGTTCTGAATCCTGCCCCCTATGCCCCTCTTCCTGAAGAGATTTTCGAGTATGTAGACCTGTTCATCCCCAATGAAACCGAGCTTTCCGCTTATGCGGGCATTGAAGTCAATGATGTCGAATCTGCAAAGAGGGCAGCCGGGATTATGGTGGAAAAAGGAGTCAAGAAGCTCATTGTAACCCTTGGAAGCAAGGGCTCTCTCATCACTGACGGCGTGACCGATGAGGCAGTATCTCCTGTAAAGGTCGATGCTGTAGATACAACAGCTGCCGGGGATACCTATTGCGGTGCCCTCTGCGTTGGCCTTGCAAGCGGGATGGCTCTTGCCGAGGCGGCCGCTCTTGCTAGCCGCGCGAGCGCAATCTCGGTGACCCGAATGGGCGCCCAGAATTCTATGCCAAGAAAGGAAGAAATTACGTTCTGAAAACAATAACAAATTAATAATCAAGTCTATGTTTATCGTCAATAGCTACACGCTTGCAGTAATTCTCTGCTTCGTGACCATGCTCTGCTGGGGCTCATGGGGAAATACACAGAAACTAGCCGCAAAGAGTTGGAGATATGAACTCTTCTACTGGGACTATGTCATCGGTATGGTTCTTTTCGCTCTCCTCCTTGCGTTTACTCTCGGCTCCTTCGGATCCGAAGGCCGTCCTTTCCTTAAAGATATCGCCCAGGCTTCCGGTCCTGCAATCTGGAGTATCGTCATTGGCGGTGTGATATTCAATGCTTCCAATATTCTCCTTAGCGCATCGACTTCTATCGCCGGAATGTCAGTTGCCTTCCCCGTAGGAGTCGGTCTGGCACTAGTGCTTGGCGTTATCAATAACTACCGCGTAGCGATTCAACAGGGGACTGATCCCGGAGATGTGACTCTTCTTGTGATCGGAGTAGCTCTAGTTGTCGCCGCAATTATCTGTAACGGAGTTGCTTCCGCAAAGAAAGGTGGAGCTGAAATCTCCAAGAAAGATCAGAAAAAAGGCGTCATACTTGCTATTGCTGCGGGTCTTATCATGTCCTTCTTCTCCGCATTCGTGATGAGGGCTATGGACCTTACCAACTTCGCAGCTCCCGCTGCAGGTAAGGTGACCCCGTATACGGCTACCGTGATTTTCACCCTCGCGGTCCTTCTGAGTAACTTCATTTTCAATACCCTTGTAATGAAGAAGCCTTTCGTCGGAGAGCCGGTCGATCTCGGTCAGTATTTCAAAGGAAACGCCAAGACCCATCTTGTCGGAATGCTCGGAGGCGCAATCTGGTGCCTCGGTACCGCTCTTAGCTATATCACGGCCGAGAAAGCCGGTGCTGCAATCTCTTATGCTCTCGGTCAGGGTGCGCCGATGGTGGCTGCTATCTGGGGCGTTTTCATCTGGAAGGAATTCAAGGGCGCAAAGAAGAATGTATATGCACTTCTCGGCCTTATGTTCGTCCTCTTCATTGCCGGCCTTGCCTGCATAGTGGCTGCAAAATAATGCTGTTTGAAAGATCATTAAAGGCAACAGTTGCCACCGCTTTCGCAGCGGTGGCCGTTGTCGTTACTGCCTGTGGCCCCAAGGAGCCGGATAAGCCGGTCAACCCTGTCGATCCTGTCAATCCGGGAGGAGGAGAGACTGTAGATCCCGAGCCACAGACGCCCACTTCTACTCTTAAAGATATATCTACTTTTCAGCTAGGAGAGGTTTTCGACCTGACCTTTGCTGGAGAGCAGCTTCTTCCTTACAAGGGCCTGTCGAAGGGAGATTATATTGAGGCCGAGACCATTACCGGAAAGGCTGCAACGTATCGCTTCGAGGTGGTATCCGCCAATGATACCGACGGCGCCAAGCTCTCATGTCCGGAAAAATGGATAGGAGGAATGTGCCGTCTGACCCTTCATGCCGGTTCGACGACAAGGACTCTAGGAGAGACCTTTGTGGATGTTGTAGACCGCTATGAGGTCCCGAAAAATGCCAGGTTCTCCCTTTACGGAAGGGTCATTGATTCGGATGGTAATGGAATCTCCGGAGTAAGTGTTTCTGACGGAAAAGGTGTAGTCCAGACCAACGAAAACGGTTTCTACTATATCCTCTCCGAGAGAAAATTCGGATATGTGTTTATTTCCGTTCCAAGCGGCTACCGTGCTGCCGTCAACCGTTCGATCCCTCAATTCTTCAGGAAAGTTACTTCAGACATAACCAATTATGAGATAAGAAGTTTCGTTCTTGAAAAGGAAGAGAATACCCGTCATCGCTTGGTTGTCTTCACCGATGTCCATATGGCAAACCGCACCGAAGACAAGCGCCAGCTGACTAGCGGCTTCAAGAAGGATCTCGCCTCTGAGCTCGAAAGGGCGAAAGCTGACGGGGTGCCCCTATATGCCCTTAGCCTCGGCGACCTGACCTGGGATGAGTTCTGGTATTCGAACAAGATGGAACCCAAGCACTACAAAGAGCTGATGGCTGATGTTGAGGTTCCGATTTATAATCTTCTAGGAAACCATGACAACGACCCTTATGTCGCGGATGATTTCAAATCCGAGGAGCCTTGGAGGACATATATTGGCCCTACCTATTATTCATTCAATATCGGAGATATCCATTATGTCCAACTTGACAACACCCTCTTCACTAATGCCGGAGGGGCTCAGGGCACAATAGGAGATCTCAAATATACCGAAGGATTTACTGCCGATGAACTGGCGTGGCTTCGTTCAGACCTCTCGTTTGTGCCTAAGTCGAAAAAACTCGTTATCGGTATGCATATCCAGTATACCAACAGGCCTCGTGTGACTACCGGTGGCGGCGATACTTTCTCCCAAAGCATGCCTACGGATCAGTCCGCGAAACTCCTTGACCTTATCTCAGGATATGACACTCAGATACTTACCGGCCATACCCATATCCGCTATACCAATTTTATCAGCGACAGGCTGATGGAGCAGAATATAGCGGCAATCTGCGGTACATGGTGGTGGTGCGGCTATTACAGCAGCTACCGTACTAATATGTGTCGCGACGGAGTGCCGGACGGGTATGAGGTATTCGACTATGACGGGTCCTCCATGACTTGTTATTACAAAGGCGTGGGAAAGGATAAGAACTATCAATTCAGAGCCTATGACCTCAATAACTGCCTGATTGACAGGGCTACCTATTGTCCGAAGATTGCGAGCAATTTCAAGGTCGTTACTGAGGAAATTTTCAAGCAATACGCTTGCGGGTACGACACCCCGCGAAGCGACAATGCCGTTCTTATCAACGTATTCGCGTGGAATACAAAGTATAAGGTCCAAGTAACTGAGACAGAGACGGGTAAGAATCTTTATCCGCGGAGAATTTCAGGCTATGACCCTCTCCATGTGATCCACTTCAATATGGGCAGGATGAACTCCAATTCCAAAAATCTTACTTTCCCGACTCTTCTGACCGACCATCTTTTCGAGGTAAATTGTTCTTCTCCGACATCCACATTGGAAATAAAGGTCACGGATGAATTTGGGAATGAGTATAGTGAAACAATGACACGTCCGAGGAAGCTCCTCGATATGTCCAAATCAACACAGTGGTAAAATGAAAAAAATCTGTCTGATCCTGCTTGCCGCTGCACTGGCGTCCTCATGCGTCCAGAAAGGGACCAACCTCGAGAGGGTACCTATTTTCAAAGTGGTGCCCGAAGGGATGGCTAATGCGGAAGGTAAGTATGAAATCGAAGGAAGGGGCGGCTCTGCTGTCTTCAGGGTTATGTCGACCGGTTTATGGTCGGCGTCCATCTCCGGAGATGAGGGTTTTTCCCTTTCTGACAAAGACGGCTCATCAGGCCGTACCGATCTTTCCGTCAGTGCACAAGGCAATACGGGTTCTTCGGCCCGCTCGACAAGACTGAGTATTCTTGTTGATGGAGAGGTAAAGGAGACATTCGATATAGTTCAGCCCATTGTCCTTCCTTATGTGGAAGTCACCCCTGCGGAGGTGTCCCTGATGGGTGAAGAAGAGGAATTCACCCTGGCTGTTGACGCCGCGATGGAGTGGAGCTGCTCCATAGACAAAGGATCCGAGTGGCTTAGCATAGTCTCCCAAAGCACTACTGAAATTACTTTCAAGGCTCTTGAGAATGGAGGTTCTGAAAACAGGATTGCTGAGGTCGGTTTCTATCTTAATGAGATGCCTCTTATCGGCAAAAATGTCATCATTACACAGAACTTCCTGGCTCCTGCTCCCAAGGCTGACCTTCTCGACGTAGTGTTTACTCTCAGTGGAGACGCTTCTGATGCTTCCGCAATGAAGATTCCCGTTGAGAAGAGGAGTAATCCCTCAATGGGAGCAGAATTTATTGAGAAGTACAATCGCTATGCGGCAGTCTTCAACCCCGGCGATATCCTGAGCGGTCAAGCCGACGGATACTATGTGGCTGATTATACGACCAATGAGGAATTCAAGTCCAAGATAGCTGATGGTTACACTCTTGAAGTTCTTTTCTGTCGATCCGATGAGCCCGGTACAAAGCAGATAAAGCCGTTCTCCTCTACTCAGGCTGGCGGAACTGGAATCTGCTTCAGGGCAAAAGAAGGCAATGAGATTAACTTTGAGACCCACGTCGGTGGATCTTGGGTTGAACTTTATAGCGGGATCACCCCTCAAAAAGATGTTTGGTACCATGCCATTGGCGTCTGGGATAAAACAGGTGCGGTAGCAAAACTCTATGTAGACGGGAAGTTGACGACTTCGAAAACGACGACAGGAGACTTTAAGTTCATGACTACCAATGAAAAATATTGGTTCGGTATAGGCGCCGATCCCAATACGTCAGATCAGGGAGAGGCTACTTTCAGCGGTAAGGTGGCTATAGCACGCCTTTATGACAAGCCGCTCAGTGACAGCGAGATATTCAGTCTCTGGAGAGAAGTAAGATAGGAGGGAAGGAATCATGAAAAAATTGTTATATATTTTAGCCGTCCTGCTCTTCTCTCTGCCGGCATTGGCTCAGAGAAATGCTCATCCCATCAAGGGAAAGGTGACAGAGACTTCGGGTGCTCCGATAGTCGGTGCATACGTCTATAATACAGTTACTTCCAAGGGAGATGTGACTTCCCTTGACGGAAGTTTCGAGATTCAGGCGGTAACAGGACAGATTGTCAAGGTTACTTGCATGGGCTATAAGGAAGTCGAGATTGCGGCTCCTGCATCCTCTGTCCTTGACGTTACTCTCGAAGAGGATAACGAGATGCTGGAAGAGACTGTGGTTGTCGGATACGGTACGCAGAAGAAGATCAACCTGACAGGAGCGGTTTCCGTGGTAACGGACGAGGCCCTTAAGGACCGTCCGACATCGAACGGCCTTAGGGCCCTCCAGGGAGTCGATCCTTCGCTCAATGTCATAATAGGATCCGGCAACCCGACTGAGGGTCAGAATATAAATATCCGTGGAGTGCCTTCGGTCAACTCTTCGACGCCCCTTGTCCTCATTGACGGAATCCCTGAGGGTCAGCTTCATCAGCTGAACAGCAATGATATCGAGTCTATATCCATCCTCAAGGATGCCTCTGCAGCAGCTATTTACGGAGCAAAGGCTTCCGCAGGAGTTATCTTGATTACTACAAAGAGCGGAAAAGCGGGGAAGGCAAAGATCAACTACTCTTTCAACGGAGGTGTTACCCAGCCTACGACTCCTTCCGATTTCATTACTAACGGATATGACTATGTCACACTCATCAACCCTCTGTACAAGGCTCGTTACAACTACGACTTCTTCCAGACCGGAGTTTATGACACAGTAGTAGAGCAGACTCTACTAAGGAAAGATGACGTTAAGGAAAGCGCCGAGAGGCCGTGGGTGACCATCGATGATGACGGCAACTACCATTACTACGGCAATTTCGACTGGTATCATAATATTTTCAATACCAACCGCCGCCATCAAGAGCACAATCTCAGTATTTCCGGAGGGTCGGATAAGGTGAAATATTATATCAGCGGTCGTTATTATGATCAGGAGGGAACACTCTCGGGCCCTATTATCGGCACTAAAGAGAATTATAGTTCCTATGCTTTCAGGGCCAAGGTAGACGCTCAAATCCTTAAATGGGCACGCTGGACTGTCAATGGAGCGGTCAACTCCAATAATCAGATCTATCCGGGTGTCACCAATGAGGCTTTGACCATCGCCGGTCTCGACCAGAACCTCGTCCCGATATTCACTCCTACCAATCCTGATGGCTCCTATGTCCTGCTTCCGAAGGATCTGAGGAACGTCTTCCTGGGCACGGGGCGTGTGGCGGAAATCCAGAATCCGGACACATTCCACAAGATCTCCGCAAACAGGATTACCCTTGCTAACAATCTCCATCTGGACCTTCTGAAAGGCCTGACCTTCGATGCGGACTATAACCTCAATTTCTACCACCGTCTCTACAAAGACAGAAACCTTGAGGATACATATTCCAACGCCATCGGGACCTTTGCAACCACCAATCGTTACTCGAAGGATTCCTACCGCGAGAGAACATATGACTACCTTCTCCATAGTGCCGATGCATATTTCACATACGACACCACCTTCGGAGGAGGGAACAATATCAAGCTCACAGCTGGAGCCAATTACGAGACCTACCGTCTTGTTGACAACACGGTTACTCTGACAGGCGTTGGCAGCAAGGACCTGGCAACATTCAATTCTGTGACCGATGACTCCATTTTCGAGGTTACACAGGACATCAGCGCCTACAAGACTCTAGGCTTCTTCGGCCGTTTGAATTATGATTTCAAAGGCCGTTACCTCCTCGAGCTCTCCGGCCGTTATGACGGGTCATCCAGATTCCAGGGGACAGGAAATATCTGGGGCTTCTTCCCTTCGGCTTCAATCGGTTGGAGATTCACGGAAGAACCGTTCATGGAACCGCTGAGGTCTTGGTGGTCAAATGGTAAGATCCGCTTCTCGGCGGGCTCTCTCGGTAACCAGCAGGTGACCCCTTATCAGTTCATGGAAACAATTGATTCCGGGACAATAAGCTATCTTTTCGACAATAGTGGCAAGCCTCAGAGTACCTCTGTTTCTGCTCCGAACTCCTCCGATTTGACATGGGAGACTGTCACTACCTACAATGCAGGTCTAGATCTCGCATTCTTCAATAACCGACTCACTTTCACCGGCGATGCATTTATTCGAGATACCAAGGGTATGATTACCTCCGGCCAGCCCGTCCCTACAGTATACGGTGCGAGCGCACCCAAGGCTAATTCGACCGACCTGAGGACCACTGGTTATGAGCTCATGCTTTCATGGAAGAACACCCGAAATGTTCTTGGATCTCCTCTTTACTATAACATAACGGCAACTCTTGGTGACTATACCCGTAAGATTACCTACCTCTCTTATGAGAACCGCCTCTATTCCGGCAACTATGTCGGCAAGACTCTCGGGGAGATTTGGGGCTATCATGTTCCCGGTCTTTTCCGTTCAGACGAGGAGGCCGCTCTATATCAGGAGGCTGTCCACAATGCATCCAATGTCTATCAAAGGGTATACAATATGCTCACAGACGGCTATCTGAAGGCGGGAGATGTCAAGTTTGACGATGCCAACGGAGACGGTTACATTAATAACGGGTCAGGGACTGTCGAGAATCCCGGCGATATGTCGATAATTGGTAACACTACTCCGAGATATACCTATGGTCTGCGTCTTGAAGGCAACTGGAAGGGTATTGATCTCAGTGTTTTCTTCCAGGGAGTCGGCAAGAGGGATTGGTATCCGACGGCAAACGTGGATGCCATCTACGGAGCCAACCTTTTCTGGCAACTCTACACATATCCGATTCCTTCTTTCGTGGAGAAGGACTATGCGGACCGCTGCTGGACAGAGGCGAACCCCGATGCTTATTTCCCCCGTGTCAGGGTTATAACCTGTTATAATGGAGGACCTCTCGGTCAGAATAACGACCGCTATCTCCAGAATGCAGCTTATCTGCGTTTCAAGAACCTGACGGTTGGATACACTATTCCTGCCCTTAAGAGCGTATTCTCCAAAATCAGGATTTACGCTTCGGGAGAGAATATCTGGTACTGGTCACCGATGAAGAGGAATACAAGAGTTATCGACCCTGAGCTCGCAGTATCCACAACGACCTATAAGTCGGGAACTGGCTCGGGCTATCAGATGCCTCGCACCTTCTGCCTCGGTATTGATGTAACATTCTAAAACGGGAAGGATATGAAAAAGAAGAATATAATATTGACCGCCCTTGCGGTGATAGCTCTTTCATCCTGTGATCTTACTCTCTATCCGGAGCATGAGACGACCCCGGAACAGTATTTCAGGAATGAATCCGACCTCCTTCTCTGGAGCAATAATTTCTATACTGACAACCTTTCGAGTGCGGATATCGGCCAGAACGATGCCGATGACAAGATAGACAATGGACTTTCGGCTTATATTACCGGTTCCCGCAATGCTTCGACTCAGAGCTGGGGCTTCACGTCGCTTCGCAATATCAACTATATGCTGGACCATCTCGACCAGTGCGAAGACCTTCAGGTGAGGAAAAAATACGAGGCGGTCGGAAGATTCTTCCGCGCATGGTTCTATTTCCTCAGGGTAAGGACTTATGGTGATGTTCCGTGGTTTGACCATGTGGTCGGTTCCGCCGACAAGGATGAACTCTACAAAGACCGCGACGACAGGGGTTATGTAATGGATAAGGTCCTGGAAGACATCCGTTTTGCCGCTGATAACCTGCCTTCGAGTTGGGAAAGGAACAACACCAGGGTTACAAAGTGGGCAGCCCTTGCTCTCGGTACCCGTGCCGCTCTTTATGAGGGTACATTCCGCAAATATCATGAGGATCTCGGACTCACCGATGCCGACAAATACCTCAGGATAGCGGCCGAGATGGGTAAGGAATTCATTGACGAATCTCCGTTCTCCCTGTATAATGAGGGTACTCAGCCCTATCGGGACCTCTTCTGGCAGAAAGAACCTAAGACTCAGGAGGTTATCCTCTGTAGAGTATATTCTGTGGATCTTGGAGTTTCCCATTCGGTTCCTTACAATATCATGTTCGGGCGCACATCGATGACAAAGAGGTTCATGAATCACTATCTCATGGCAGACGGTACCCGTTTCCAAGATAAGCAAGGATGGGAGACCATGACCTACACAGAGGAGACCAAGGGACGCGATCCTCGTATGGCTCAGACTGTCCTTTGCCCGGGATATACATATAATGGCTCGACAGCAGTCGTTCCGAGTAAGCTTTCTTCCCACACGGGATATGAACCCATCAAATTTGTCGGAGATGCCGCCAGCCAGCTTGTCGGAAATGGAGAGCATCCTTGGATCATCTTCCGCGCGGCAGAGGTCTATCTCAACTATGCTGAGGCTGTGGCTGAACTCGGGACTATTACCCAGACCGACCTCGACCTTACCATCAACAAGATTCGCTCGAGGGCGAAAATGCCGATGCTGAGTCTTGAAAAGGCAGACGCCAATCCAGATCCATTCCTTCTTTCATGCTATCCCAATGTCACCAGAAGCGCTCATACCGGTGTGATTCTCGAGATTCGCCGCGAAAGGACAGTTGAACTCGTTCTCGAGGAGCCTACGAGGGCATGGGATCTTTTCCGCTGGAAAGAGGCGAAGCAGGCATTGAACCATTTCAATCCTTGGTATGGGTGCTATATACCCGGAGCAGGAACTTATGATATGGATAATGACGGTAAGGATGATCTAGAGGTCTATGCTTCTACTCCGGCATCCAATCTTCCTACCAGGCTTCAGATAGGAAAAGACTTCGTCCTGAGCGAAGGCGACCATGGATATATTGTCGGCTATCCCGGCACAGACCGCGGAGGAGATTGGAACGATGCTATAGACTATCTATGGCCTGTTCCTAAGGCACAGATAGAGATTTATGCCGATCAAGGATACAAACTTTCCCAGAATTTCGGCTGGGACAACCGATAGAATTATGAAAAAAACAGTTTACATTTTGGCGGCGGCCGCCCTTTTTGCCCTCGCCTGCCAGAAAGAGAAAGCAGACCCCGAGATCAGTTTCAATCCCGAGACCGCAGAGTTTGAAAGCTCAGGCGGCAGCCTTCTTGTGGGAGTCAAGAGCGGTTTGGACTGGAAAGCATCCACTTCTGATACTTGGATTTCAATCCAGATGACAGAGGGCTATGGGTCTGATTCGTGGGAGTATATGAAACTTACGGTCGGAGAAAATGCCGGAGATCCGAGGGAGGGAACTGTTACTGTCAGTAACGGAAGCAGGAGTAAGGATCTCAAAGTAGTCCAAGGAACAATACCAACAGATATTTCGGCTGATAAGTCTGAACTTTCATTTACAAGTGTTGGCGGCAATGCATCCGTTGCCCTTACCACCCTTCGGGCATGGACTGCTACAGCATCTGAGAGCTGGCTGACAATCTCACCGGCTTCTGGCGAGGGGTCTTCAGAAGCAGTTAATGTTACAGTCTCTGCCGAGACCAACGAAGGCGAAGCCAGGACGGCGACAATTACTTTCAGCAATGGAAAGTCTGAGGCCAAAGTTTCTGTAAGCCAGAGCAAGGACGCCATGATTCTTATGAATAAGGCAGAGTTCCTCGCGTGGTTCAATGAGGCCGCGACATATGGAGAAGGAACTCAGGTGTCCCTCGGCGCCGATATTGATCTGGCAGGGGAGACCCTTTCTCCGATACCAGCTCTCAAGTGCTCCATCAATGGTAAGGGCCATAAGATAATGAATTGGAAGACAACTACTTCCCTTATCGATACTCTCCGAGCTGGAACTACCGTCAAGAACCTTGTCATAGATTCTTCCTGCTCTCTTACCCTTCCTACTGGCTTTAAGACATGCGGCTTCCTGGTTGCAAACAACCGCGGTACCGTTTCTGAGATTGTCAATAATGCTTCAGTGTCTGTCCCGTCTATTCCTGCATTCGGAGACGGTGCATATGGAGCGATTGTCGGCTATACCTACGAAGGCGGATCGGTCAGTGGATGCGAGAATCATGGTGACATCACCTACTCAGGCCCTGGTTATACGACCGGAACAGTCTATTTCGGAGGTGTCCAAGGCAGAATGACAGCTGCTTCTACGACCATTTCCGAGTCGAAGAACTACGGAAAGATTACGTTCACATTCTCCGATGCGACGACAACTTCCGGTCTTTATATCGGCGGAGTCACCGGCTCGGCAAACGCCAACAGCAACGTCCTCTCATGCCGTAACTATGGCGATATCACCGTCAGGACCAAGGGCTTCAACGGCAATCACCTTATCGGCGGAGTCGTTGCTTATGCGGCTTCCGAGACAAAGGATTGCCACAATGAAGGCAATATCTCTCTATTCTCCGAGACAGCAGAAGGCGCAGCTGACGGCCCTGTCAAGGGAGCAGGCGTAGCCGGTATCTCTGCATATCAAGGCAAGAATGGCGGAACTCTCGAAGGCTGCTCCAACAAGGGTGCAATCACCCTTAGGGCCGGTTATTCCCTCGGTTTCACCACAGTCGGTTCTATGACAAAGTTCGCTTCTGCAGTCGGTGGAATAGTAGCTTACTCGTTCAAGAATGCGCTGAAGAGCTGCTCGAATTCAGGTGCCGTTCGAAGTCATTTCGGCGCCATCGACAATGCTTCATCCAACTATAATACAACTGTCCGTCAGTGCATCGGAGGTATAATAGCTTCCACCTATGGCAACGTCGAAGAGTGCACAAATACAGGAGAGGTCACTGCCTATTGGGTGACATCTACCCATAATGCCGCTCTTGCCAAGAACTTTGTCACCATGGCCGGAGGTATTTCAGGAGGAGACTATCATTCGGATCAGGTTGGCTCGAGTATTATCAACTGTACCAATGAAGGAGCTGTCAACTATATCTGTGATTCCTCAGGATCCAATAATGCTGTTGGCGGCATAGTGGGATGGCCTTCTAAGGAGAATGCTGCCGTAACTTCTTCTGTATCAGGTTGTGTCAATAGGGGGGCGGTAACCCACGATGGTTATGCCAAGTCCCGTGTCGGTGGTATCGTCGGAGCCGGGGGTGGTATTGACAATTGCAAGAACTTCGGTAAGGTCTACTTCAAGTCCGGACATGCAAGTTCTGCCGTCGGAGGTCTTGCCGGTTATAGGAACTTCCTCTTTACAACCAATTCCGAAAATCACGGAGATGTTGTTTCTGACGTCAAATTAGTAGGAGGCGGCGGTGGCGCAGGCGCCATTGGCGGACTCGCCGGAGGATCGGGAAATACAGTACAGACTATCGCAGGATGCCTTGTCGACTGTACCGTTTCCGCACCGGAAGGCTGCAATTTCGCATCTATGGTTATCGGTAACATGGATCAGAACAAGGCTACGGGTCAGACTGTCTCAGTAGGTACTGAAGCATCGCCAATCCGCGTCAAGGGTACTTTCTGCGGCACTAAACTGACTTCTTCCAACTATACCGACTTTATCAAATGGGCCGGAATGACAACAGATTATGGTAAACTAACTTGGCACGTCGTATATGCTGAATAAACTATTTGCAGCGGCAGCAGGGGCCCTTCTCCTTGCTGTCCCTGTTTTTGCACAGGTTCCCGCCCCTGCAACCCACTCTCAGAAGGTGATAATTGAAACCGATATGGGTAATGACATTGATGATGCTCTTGCCCTTACGGTAGCACTCAATGCCGTCAGAGACGGAAAAATTGACCTCATGATGGTCTCTAACCACAAAAAGAGCCCTACTGCGTCTGAATTCATCGATATAGTCAATACTTATTACGGATATCCTGAAATTGAGGTTGCAGCATGCTCTACTCCTGTTTTCCATGGTGCATATACGGACTATACCGTCCCCGTAGCATGCGACAGAAGCTGGAGGCGAAGTGGTAAGTATGAAGGAGATTATCCCGATGCCGTAGCCCGCTACCGCGAAGTTCTCGCTTCGTGTGCTGACGGTGAGGTCGTGATAATCTCACTCGGATTCGGGACTACTCTTGCTGCCCTTCTAGATTCCCAGCCGGACGAGTACAGCTACTATAACGGCAAGGACCTCGTCAAAAAGAAGGTTAAGTACCTCTCTATCATGGCGGGAAGCTATGGGGCGGAGGATACATTGATTGTAAACGGTGCCCGCGAAACCCTTTTTGACAAGACAACAAAGAGGGGAGAATACAATGTTATCAATGATATCCCCGCAATGAAGAAGGTCTTTGCTGAGTGGCCGACTATCATCTACCAGAATCCTTTCGAGATCGGCAAGATGGTAATGTATCCATGGGATGCCGCCTGTAAGGTCGGAGGCCCTGTCGAAGTTGCCTACAAGGCGTATAAAAAGGAAGAGTATGACCGTCCTTCATGGGATATCTTATCTGTTGCATTCGTCCTCCATCCGGAGATCTTCTCGATAAGTGAGCCGGTTACCGTCTCTGTTGATGACAAGGGCTTCAATCACCTGAAAAACGGCGGGAATCACTATGTGCTTGCGATTTCAAAGGAGCAGGCCGATGCCTTGAAAGAGTTCGAGGTCAAGGAGACTACAAGGTCGAGCGAGTATCTTCCCGAATGGGAAAAAGGCTATATGGATATCCATAGCATCGGCACCGGCCAGGGCGACTGTACCTTTATGGTCCTTCCGGACGGCACGACTTGGATGATCGATGCCGGTGACACGGGCTATCTGGATGGCAATACATGGTGGCACAAGGCGCTCCCTGACAACAAGAAGAGCGGAGGCGAGAGAATAGTTGAGTATATCGAACATTTCTCTCCGACTCCAGGAGAGATAGACTATGCGATGCTGACTCATTTCCATGGGGATCACATGGGTACGAAGAGATCTTTCGTCGATGGCAAAAACGGCTACAAGGTTTCCGGAATAACCTATGTCGGCGATAAACTCAAATTCGGTACTTATGTGGACCGCGATTATCCCGCATACGATTTCCCTTCAAGGGAGAAGATCGTCAAGGAGAATAATGTCTTCAAGGAGTATCTCCAGTTCATAGACGATGAGGTGGCTTCTGGAGTAAAGGTCCAGAAATTCGATGTCGGAAGCAAGTCCCAGTTTGTACTGAAACATGATCCTAAGGCCTTCAAAGGCCGTTTCGAGGTCCGCAATCTGGTGGGTAACGCCGAGGTCTGGACAGGCAAGGGGACGAGCAAGAAAAAGATGTATTCAGGGGACATTTCTCTCTTTGACGAGAACATGAATAGCTGCGGAGTCCTTGTTCGCTATGGAGATTTCACATACTATAACTGCGGTGATCTTGGAGGAGGGAATTTCCGTTCCTTCAAGTCTCAGGAGCGGTTCCAGGAGTCGTATGTCGCAGATGTTGTCGGCAAGGTGACTCTTATGAAGAACGACCATCACGGATGGAAGGAATCCTCAAACGCCAAGCTTCTCGCAGCGTCCCGTCCCGATGTTTTCGTGATCATGGGAAGCCATCGACAGCACCCCTACAATGCAACACTTCGCCGAATGATGGACCCTCTGGTTTATCAGGGCGACAGAGAGATATACATTACTTCCCAGTCTTCCCGTAAGGATCTCGGTGAAGATTTGTGGCGCTATTTCAAGCCCGGAGGACATGTCGTTGTGAGGGTCTATCCAGATGGCAAAACTTACGAAGTCTTTGTTCTTGATGTCTTCTCCGGCGACTACAGAATAAAATATAAATCAGGGCTGAAGACTGTAACCAAGTAGGATGGATATGAAGGGCATTTTGAAAAAGATACTCTATCTAGCTACGGTTTCCCTCATCTTCTTGTGGACAGGCTGTTCTCAGATGAGGGACACCAAAAAGCTTATCTGCTTTGATCTGGACGGGACCCTTACCCAGCATAAGACCCAGCTGACTCCTGAGAATAAGGCTGTCCTTGATACTCTCATGAAACGCTATGAGGTCATTATGGTCGGTGCCGGCAACTGCCCTCGAATCTACCACCAGATGAACGATTATCCGATAACGATAATCGGTAACTATGGTATGCAGGAGAGTCATATAGTTGACGGCAAGTTTGTAATTACAAGGGAAGATACAGTTCCGGTAGACACCGCTTTCTTTGTTAAGAACTGTAATTATCTCAGGGAAAAATACGGTTATCAGGACTACAAGGGCGATCCCCTCGAGTTCCACCCGAGCGGCATGGTTACATTCGGTCTTCTCGGAACCAAGGCTGATAAGGCGGACAAACTTGTATTTGACCCTGACAGGGCTAAGCGTAGGGTGATGTACCCTGAAGTTCTGGAGATTTTCAAGGACTATGCTGTCTATATCGGAGGCTCCTCTTCTTTCGACTTTGCACCGAAGCAGTATAACAAGTATGACGCGTGCATGCGCTATGCTTCTGAGCACGGCTATACAGTAGACGAAGTTCTTTTCGTCGGTGACGACTTCGGTGACGGCGGCGGCGACAGCCATATCCGCCTCCGCGGTATGGACTATATCGAAGTTACTGATTTTGAGAAACTTCCCGAGCTGATGAAGGTTATGTTCTAACTATAATTAATACTATTTTCTATGATTAAAAAACCAATTGCAGTTGAGCAGAAGGCGTATTTGACACCTTCTTGCAGATTTCTGAATCTTGTTTCAGAAATCAACTTCCTCGCCAGCGGAGAAGGCGAGGATATGGATCCGGTTCCCGGGACATGGGATGATTTTAATTTTTAAGGCCATGAGAAAAATCAGTTTTATCGCGCTTGCCGTCGCAGCGATGGCATTCGCTTCCTGCCAGCAGGAAATGGCTGTTCCCGAAGCCGAAGGACTTTTCAGAGTCAAAGGAGAAGCAGCGACAAGGGCTACAGTTTCAGACCTTGGAGCATTTGCCTGGTCTTCGACCGATAAAATCGCCGTTATTACCGACGCCGGTGTCAAGACACTCTCTTATGTCAAGGGAGATGGTATTCAGGCTACCTTTGACGGAGATCTCTCAGGTGTCACTTCCGCCTCTGCGGCGGTTTATCCTGCCAATGTGGCCGTTGATGCCAATACAGTAAATCTCCCTAGCGAGTATGACTATGTTGAGGGAGAAGTTTACACTCCTCTTTATATTGCTAATCCTTCTCTCACCGAGGTGAACGAGATGAAGCATCTCGCAGGAGCGGTGAAGATCGTCATTGAAAATGTCCCTGCAAATGCCGCCAAGTTCGTTCTTGAGGCCAATAACAAGATGACCGGCGAATTTGCTATCGATGCTTCAGGCGATACCCCTGTCATCAAGACCGAGGCTACCGAGGCTGCAGAGACCGTTACGGTCAAATTCACACCAGGTGCAAATTCTTCGATGTCATTCTATATTCCTCTTCCGATCGGAGTGTATTCAAGTGTCAAAGCTCAGCTTCTTGACGCTGAAGGAAAGGTTATTGATCCTTCGATCAAGACAGCGAAGAATCTTAGCCCTGCAAGAAAGTCTCTTGTCATCATGCCTGGTTACACTCCTTCTCTGAGCACTTTTGTTGAGGAACTCTATTCTTCTTCAGCCGTTGTGAAATTCTCCCAGAGTGCATTCACCAACTATGCTGATGATATCTTGAGATCATATCGTGTCGAGCTGTACAAGGATGCTGAAATGGAAAACCTCGTGGTTTCTTGGGGACTTACTCCGAATAGCAATGCTCAGACCGACCACTTTAACAAGTTTACAACAGGAGAAGCAAAACAGCCCCGCTTTGTCTTCACCGGCCTTACCCCTGCAACAAAGTACTATTTTGTGGCAAAGGATGTAACCGATTCGGAGAATGTGATTATGAGCACTCCTCTTGAGTTCACAACCAAAGAGTTTACCCATGTCAACATTTCTGCCCTTGCCGCCGGATCTGCTGCAGCAGGCGATGTAATCCTTAGCGAGGACTTCGGAGAGGTTGTCGTAGGTGGCTTTATGGCTAATTCCAGCAAGCAGGCCGTCGGCTATGTTACTAACGGCGATTTCGCAAAGAGCGAAGAAGCTCTTACCCCTGCTTCCGGATATATCGAGATGAATTCCTCCGATGAGGCCAAGTACAATTATGCAGCGGACGACAAGCGTTATCTGATGTTCGGTTGGGGAAATAATAATCTATTCGGCACGCTCGCTCCTGCTGTAGCGAAGACGAGACTCAAAGATTGGGGACAGATTTCTTATAAGAAATCCGATCTGACACAGAGTCTTACAAATACTAGTGGTGTTCTTTCGTGCGCTTCTGCACTTCGTCTTGGAACAGGAAGCTGGTACGGCCTTGCTGTGACCCCTGCACTCGCTCCTCTTTCAGGCTCGGCTACAATCAAAGTAACTGTAACCTGCCACCGTGCTGGTTCAGATCCTTCAATCCTTGGAATAGGTCTTCTCACTTCTGCAACGCAGGGTGAAGAAAATCCGCATATCTTTACTGATTGTGTTATCAAAGAGGTTGAGTCCTATACTCTCGGTAACGATATGGAGACTTATGTCGTTGAAATCCCGAATGCTCTTCCTGAGCACAGGGTTGTTTTCGGAGTCGCACCATCCTCATTAACGGCTGGTGGGGCAAGCTTGAGAATCATCGTCAAGGAAGTAAAGGTTGAAGTAGTCGAGTACGGCTCAACGGAAGTCACTATTCCTACAGAGATCGCCAATGCCAATGATCTCGTTACCTTCCTCGGCAATGTTGATGCTACTACGGATGTCTCCAGCAAGATTGTGGCGGATATCGATATGAAGGGCGTTGAATTCACCCCTGCAATCGGTTTTGCCGGCGTTCTTGACGGACAGGGCCATTCTATTAAGAATCTCTCTGGAAATAAGCCTCTCTTCCAGTCTAACAGCGGTACTATCAAGAATATCATCGCTGATGCTTCTTGCTCATTCACTCCAGGAGTCGAGGATTTCGGCGTATTCGTGATTAACAATACAGGTACTCTCGAAAATCTCACCAACAGGGGATCGATTACCATAACAACTGAAGATGCTACTGTACGTCATTATGTCGGAGCTATTGCCAGCGCTTCTTCCGGTCCAATGACAGGATGTGTAAACGAGGGCGCTATTACTCTGACTTCTGCAAAGGGCGTTTCCTGCTCTCTTATCGGAGGTATAGTCGGAAACCTTGGTGCTACCGCGACTGAGTGTGTCAATAAGGGTGAGCTAAAGATGCAGTCTCTCTATTCGAACAAACGCATTGCAGCAGCACCGTATTCTCAGAAAGTATGTTCTGCAATTTCCGGTATAGCAGCTATCGCCATGCAGACCGGGTTCAAACTTGTTGACTGCTCCAATGAAGCCCCTGTGTCTTACATTGAGACGTCGGTTGATTCCGGTACTCATACTGACGGAGCTACAAGGCACGGAGCCAGCGGTATTTGCTCATATCCTTTCGGAGAGATCAACGGTTGCGTCAATAATGGTAAGGTGTCATGTATCATTAAATCCTCTAACGGGGCGGTGTATAATAAGAGAGAGAATCTTATCGCATGCGCAGGTATCTCGGGAGTTGATTTCGTATGGCATGTACAAGCTGATCATGCTGCGGCTACCAATATTATTGATTGCATCAACAACGGAGAGATTTACTTCTATACCAATGTGGATAAGTCTAATTCCACCTGCGGCGGTATAGTTTCTTGGCCTAACCCTGAAGATGCTGGTAATAAAAACTATGTTTCAGGCTGCGTCAACAACGGAACTATCACCGTTGAAGGCAATGGTAAGGTACGCACCGGAGGTATCTCCGGTGGTGCCGGAAATGTAAGAAATTGTATCAACAACGGAAAGATTATTGCGAAGGTCTCTTCTGCAAATTATGTTATCGGCGGTATCGTTGGATTTATGACCCAGAATTACGATGTCATCGGTTGCTCCTCACTTGGAGATATTGATGCTTCTGCTTCAACTTCTACTATCTTGGGAATCGGAGGTCTAGTTGGAGGATTAGGCAATGTTGCTACGTCTGCAATCTATGACAATAAAGTGAATCTAGAGCTTTCTACCCCTGCTGCTCAGACAGAACGAGGTCTTGTTGTCGGTTATTTCAATAAACCAAAAGATGGAGATGTGGCGAAGGCTATGACTATTGGAAGTGAAGAAAAGCCTATTACCGTTGCAGGAATAGTTAATGGCACTACTATTACTGCTACCAACTTTACCTCATATTTGTGCGGCCCTGCAAACTATACAGAGGGTACTCATGTTATAAATGCTGTTTACGGCGAATAAAGATTGTTCGCTTAAAATGAATTGCCGCCCGAAGAAGACCTCCGGGCGGCTTTTATTTGTTGAAATTATTATGACTCCAGTGCCTCTTCGAGAGGTACAAATTCATAACCTTTTCGGCGGAGCTCGTCAATGAGAGAGCCGAGTTTCAGATAGAATTTATCGGTCCTCTCGGGATCCGTGCCGAAGTGGATTAGCATTATATGGCCATTCAAAGTCTCTTTTTTCTCGACCTCCCTTATTTTCTTCAATATATCTTTCGATGAGAAGTAGCGGGCCATCGAAGGGGTTGTGTAGTCTCCGTTTGTAAGGGTCCCGGGGGTGTAATTTACAATCTGGAGCCCCATCTCGCGGGCCCAAGAGGAGACAAGGGAGTTGTAATGCTCGTAAGGAGGAATAAAATATGGCGCTGAATCTCTTGAAATGCCGAATTCCGCCATTTTGCGATAGCTTTTGAGCATATCTTCGGTAAACTCTTCCTTAGTTACAAGCATACTGTCCCTGTTCTCCCAGGAGCTGTAAAGAAGGTGTCCATAGCTATGGCTTCCGACGTAATGGCCTTCTTCCAGAAGCCGTTTGACTACATCAGGGTAGAGGTCAAAGAACTCTCCGGTGAAAAAGAATGCTCCTTTTATCCCTTTTTTCTTCAGTGTCCGGATGATAGGATCAGCTCCGTCGGCCTTGTCTGCTGCAGTAAAGACTAGCGAAATGCGTTTTTTTGAAGGATCGGTGCGGTAGATACCACCATTGTAATAGACATTCTTATCGGCATTCCCAGCCGCACTCTTTTTCCCTTCAGACTCATAGAAAGCCAGAGGGAAAGTTAGCGAAGCGGTCCCGTCCATAGTGGGCTCATTGGTCGAGTAGTCGTGCATGCAGTCGTGGTAGACCATGATTCCGGGCTGGAACTCCTCGTAAGCATTGCCTCCGTCGAGGTAAACGCCTGCGAGACTGTTGAATATTGTACTATAGACTGGCCCGTCGACAAGACCTCCTGTCGTATTGCCTATTTTCTGATATGCCAGGAATGAATGTGGTTCCCTCGGGTATTCTCCTCCAAGGGGGAGCTCGACTATCATCGAGACGCCCCACGGGTTGCATCCGAGGAGCCAGTCCCTTAGGGCTCCTTCCATCTTTTCATATGTCCTGTCTCCGGTCAGGCGGCGGTAGAGTATGCACTGGGTCAGCATCGCGGTCGTAAGGTTGTTGGAGCACCATATCGAAGGAATTCCATAGAGGAAGGGCGTTCCCTGGGCCTTTTCATATACGCGGGCAATGCCCGAACGAAGATTCCGGATGAACTCCTCTTTCCCTTCGGAGGCAAGGCGGTAATGGCCCATGTTCATGAACGGATACCACTGGTAATGCTTGGCACTATCGGCTCCCATCCATGGGGTCACTGGCTCTCTACGCCCGTATTCTATGGCGGCGGTGAGATACTTCCTGTCTCCTGTCTTCTTGTAGAGCTCCACAGCAGCGAGCTCCATATCGTCGACCCAGTTGTCTTCTTCATAGATGTATCTTGACTTGACAGAGGCCGTTTGGCATACTCCGGGTTTTTCAAGGCCGAGGCGGTATGCATCGAGCGCTTTACCTTCGATAGTCGCAGCAAGATCTGGATAAAAGGGGGCAATGACTCGGGCGCCGGCTGTAAATGAAGAGCAGTATTTTCCCGTTGTCGAGGCTACTCCGGTAGTAGCATTCATGAGCCCGAATTTACGGCCTCTCTCCTGGGGAAGGCCGCTGCAGAAATAGACGGGCCTTCCGTTATTCTGTCCCCATCCATAGTCGGCGATGTCTTCATGGGGTTTTCTCATACCGACATGGTCCCTGTCGTCTGCAATCTGGTTGTAGAATTCTCCCGGCTCGGGATTCATCCTCGACAGCCAGTCCAGTCCCCAGCGGATTTCATCCACTATATCCGGAACACCGTTGCTTCCGGGGGTACCGTCAGTCTTATGTGAGTCCTTGAAGACTTCCGGGTACTCTTCATAGGCAAAGGCCATCTGATAGATAGCATTGGCAGATGTTGTAGTATACTGGAGGCAGTCGGAAGCATCATGCCAGCCCCCGGTAACGTCTATCCATGTGCTATCCTTTTGAGGGTCGGTGTGCCAGACGATGTATCCGTCTTTAGTATGGCAGCTCTCTCGGAGGAAGGGGTTGTATCCGCACCTCTGCTGCCTCATGTAGTTGAGGACAAAGTCCGCCGTCCCGTCATAGACGCCTGTTCCGATGGGGAATATCGGAGAGCAAACCTCTCCATCGGCTGTGCGGACGATGATTTTGTACGCTCCCTCTTTCTGGAAAGAACTGAAATCCAGGCGATAAGTCTCTTTCATCCGGCCAAGTGGCCCGGCAGCGACAGCTTCGCCTTCGAAAACGGTCTTCCCTGTATAAATATCCGAAATCAAGAAGCTTTTGACCGCATTTTGAGATGTTGTCATCATTACTGCGACCTTTGTCGATTCGGGTAGATACCCTATCTGGTTGATTCTGATAACAGAAGTTGCAGCTGCGTTTATTCCGACGAGAATAGCAGCTAACGCTATTAGTATTTTTTTCATAATCTTAACAATCAGATTCTATTCTTGCGATAATCAGATTCTGTTCTTGAGCCAGACCTTCAGAGAGTCCCAGTCATAATAGGGGCCGCTGACCGCCTTGAGTCCCGGAATAGTGGTCTCTTTTTCATTGAGAAGGCATTTGACAATGACGTTGCCTTTTTTGTTGCGGTAGAAAATCAACTGTAGATTGCAAGCTAGGGAAACATCCTGTCCGCCAAAGAAATGAGAGGTAATCTCGTCGAAGGAATATGGCTCTCCGAGCCTTTCAATGCCGAGGTATCCGGCAAGAGCCAATGTCGGCCAATCGTGCCCGAATCTCAGGTCGGCGGCGACAGTGCCCTTGTTGATGGCCTCATCAGCCTTTTCGACGACATCGTCGACAAGCGTCTGTACGAGAGGGAGCCTTTCCTTTCCAAATTCGGCGCTGTAGCACTGCCGGAGGTAGATTTCCCTATTATAATAGTCGTACCATTTGTATACGGCGTCGAATGGAATGAAGCGGAAAAGATTGTCCGAGACATCAAACGGATCAGCGACTCTGGCCGTCCGGAAGATATCTTTTTCGAACGAAGCGACGTTCCCTCCGATGATTTCTCTTGCTTTAACGGGGTCTGTGAAGAGCCTCTCGAGGACTCCGGTTGTATCAACAGGGATAGCGGCATCCAGAGAGTCCAGCATCTTTTGCGAAGCGGCCTTGACCTCTTTCGAACAGCTGCTTGAGACATATTCCATTATTTTATCATCGGAAGCCAGCGAGATGTCGAGCGAAGGCATCTTCCTCATGAGGCTATTGGTGAAAGCTGCCATACTGACAATGCAGCGTGGAGTGGTACTGGAGACAGCTCTGATTTTGTGATTGCCTTTTTTGAAAACGCGGGGGTAGCGGTTGAACAATCTTTCGGCAATACCCTGATGCTCCCTCACTCCGCGCGGCGTGAGCCTTCCGTCGACTCCTCCCTGAAGCTCAATATCCTTGATTAAAGACACACTCTTCAAAAGAGAATCGCCGCTCTGAGAAAGAATCCCGGCTTCTTTTGCACTAGTGAGCCTTTGGAAAAGGCGCTCATAATAACGCCTGCCCCAGTTGTTTCTGGAGCCATGGCGGCCGTAGTGGCTGATGTAGAAAGGCTTGTATCCCTTAGGGACCTTTGAGTCTTTGATTTCAGGGACTTCGTAGGAATTGGTGTTGACGCCAGCCCGTGTCATGTCCTCTTTGAGAAGTCGGACACTTTCGGGATCCATTTTCTGCTGCGAGAAAGAAGGGATAGCAATTAGAAGTGCTGCGGCAATGCTTGCGGCCAGTTTTCGAATCATCTCTATGTAGTTTTTTCAAAGATACGAAGAAAATAATTATTTTTGTGAGTACTGATTGCATAGTTATGAGGAAATTCTTTTTAACTCTATTATTTGTCCTTCTCACAGTGCCCGTTTTAAGGGCGCAGACCGTGTTTGTCGAGGCGGAAATGTTTGACAGTTACGGCGGATGGTCTTTGGACCAGCAGTTCATCGGGACTATGGGATCATCCTATCTCCTTGCCCATGGGATGGGTATCCCGGTAGAAGATGCCTCCGTCAAGGTTATAGTCCCAAAGAAGGGAAAATATCATGTTTATGTAAGGACATATAACTGGACAGCTCCTTTCTCCGAGGGTCCCGGTCCCGGAAGATTCTCCCTCAGTATCGATGATTCTCCTATTGGAAAGATTCTTGGATCTGAAGGAGCGGGATGGTACTGGCAGGAAGCGGGTGAGATTAAGCTCAATAAAGGTTCCCACGAGATCAGTATTCATGATCTCACGGGCCTTGAAGGCCGTTTTGATGCAATTTGTCTTTCTCGTAAGCCCATGAGCGGAGAGTCTCTCGACAATCTTCAGGCGAGTTTGCGCGGGAAGACTCCTATCGCTGACGGAGGAGATTTTGATTTTGTTGTAATAGGGGCGGGATACTCAGGAATCTGCGCCTCCGTTGCCGCTGCGAGGCAGGGACTTCGGGTGGCGCTTATCCAGGACAGGGCGATTCTGGGCGGCAACAACAGCTCTGAAATCCGTGTCCAGCTCGGAGGATCGATTGAATGTGAGCCATATCCTAATCTCGGGAACCTTATCAAAGAGTTCGCTCCTACAGAAAAGGGCAATGCAATGCCTCCTTCCTATTATGGAGACGATGCCAAGATGGCGATAGTCGCAGCAGAGAAGAATATTACTCTTTATACTTTGACCCGCGTGGTTTCCGTTGAGAAAGAAGGGGACAGGATAGTTTCTGTCACTGGCAGGAACGTAGTGAGCGGGAAGCGAACAGTCTTTCGTGCACCTGTTTTTGCCGACTGTACCGGCGATGGTACCGTCGGTTTTCTTGCCGGTGCCGATTACCGCGTAGGCAGGGAGGCTAGAAGTGAGTATAATGAGTCGAGCGCTCCGGAAGTAGCTGATAATATGGTTCTTGGAGCGTCCTTGCAGTGGAGCTCTAAAAAAGATAGCGAGCCATCGGGCTTCCCTGAGTTTTCCTATGGGATCGATCTTACCGACGAGAGTTACCAAAAGATGACTAAGGGTTCATGGACGTGGGAGACCGGAATGTTCTCGGACCAGATTCTTGAAGCAGAAAAGATCAGGGACTATGGGATGCTGGCCATTTATGCCAATTGGTCATATCTTAAGAACCATGCTCCTTGCAAGGAGGATTTTGCCCGTCGCTCGCTCGAATGGGTCTCCTTCAATAGCGGGAAGCGTGAATCCCGGAGGCTCATCGGGGACTATGTATTGACCCAGAATGACCTGGAGAGGAATGTGATGTTCCCTGATGCTACAGCATCTACCTCGTGGGGCATTGATATTCATTATCCCGAACCCGAGAATTCCCGTTTCTTCCCCGGTCGCGAATTTAAGAGCGTGTGCGACCAGGAGGAGATTCCGGTCAGCCCTATCCCGTACAGATGTTTCTATTCAAGGAATATTTCCAATCTGTTCATGGCCGGCCGCGATATCAGCGTTTCACATGTGGCCCTTGCCTCGGTGAGGGTGATGAGAACCTGCGCCATGATGGGAGAGGTCGTCGGCCTAGCAGCGTCGGTATGCAATCGCCATAGCTGCCTCCCGAGGGAAGTTTATAATTCTCATTTTTCTGACCTTCAAGCGCTTATGCTTGAAGGGGCCGGAAAGAAGGGACTTCCTAATACCCAGATGACCAATGTCGGGAGAAATGCCCACCATTTCTTTGAGAAGCCAATCCGCGACGTGATGCTTCCTCTTGTCGAGCCGGATAATTCCCTTCTTGAGCGGGTGCCGCTCGGGGACCTTTTCGTTGATATGGTTTTTGTAGAAGGAGGTAAATTCATGATGGGAGCGGATGGCAGGGCTGAGTTTACCCATGAATCGGAGAAACCCGCCCATGAGGTGACGCTATCTTCCTATTATATAGGTAGGTATGAGGTGACTTATTCGCTCTGGCAGGCTGTGATGGGAGGAAAAATCGCCTCCGGGTCAGAGAATATTCCGGTAGTTAAAAAGACTCCGGCCGAGATAAATGAATTTATATCCAGACTTAATTCGCTGACAGGCAGGGATTTCCGTCTCCCGACCGAAGCAGAGTGGGAGTTTGCTGCAAGAGGAGGCAATCGCTCAAAGGGATATCTTTTCAGCGGAAGTGATGACTATGCAGAGGTTGCGTGGATGCAGAATACGTCGAGAGGCGAGACCCATCCCGTAGGCTCTAAGCTTCCCAATGAATTGGGAATATATGATATGAGCGGCAATGTCTGGGAACTATGCTCTGACTGGTTCGGAAAATACACCTCAGATCCTGCCATTAATCCTTCCGGTCCGGCAACAGGCTCTTATGTTGTCCTTAGAGGTGGAAGCATCTTTTCGGGTATCAATGCGTGCCGTGTTTCTTATAGGAGCTATGATGCTCCTCGCAGTTCGTTGGTGATCAATGGGTTTCGTCTTGCAGAATCCTATCGGTAAGATTTTGAACTAAAATTTTTTGAAAAAAAGTTCGAAAAAGATTTGGAGGAAAGAAAAAAAGTAGTACCTTTGCAATCCCGTTCGGAAACGACGGGATTTTTTGCGGCCTAAAGGGAAGCAAAATTTTTTTACGCTCATTGAAAAGACTGAA
>ONMJ01000043.1 GCA_900318955.1 uncultured Bacteroidales bacterium | reverse complement strand
CGGGCTGCTCCGGAATGAGGTCGTCGAACCGGTCCAGCAGGCCTACCGGCCGGAGCAGGGCCATCAGGTTGGTGACGTTCATATTCGTGATCGTACCCGTCTCGAACTTATGGACGGTGGAGACGGAAACGCCCGCGGCCTTGGCCAACTCTCCCTGGGAAAGGTTCATCATCAACCTGTAATCCTTGAACCTCAGCCCTAGCATTTGCAGGATCTGAGTATTCGAATACTTCTTCAAGTCCATATTGCATCAGTCTTTTCCGATGCAAATGTAATTAATTATAGTTAAAATTCAAATAATGCGGTTAATTATTATTTTATTATAGCTTACGGTTGTCTTCTCTGTTCCCTTCCCAGTTTTCTTTACAGTATTCAGGGCTTTGTAAAGAACTTTTGTGAAGAAACCTTCAGTCCGAAGAATCAATCATTGAACTCATTATCATTCATTTTGCTACATTTTCATAGGCGATGAAAATGTAGCAAATCAGAGGATCCGTTCCCAAAAATGCGGTGGAGCACCTAAAACTCGTTGGAAAAAGTGCGAAGAAACGGTGAAAAGTCGTTGGAAAAAATGCGGCAACAGCGCCTAATTTGCTATGATTCAGTCGCTTAATGAAAACTCCTGGATTTTGCTATTCTGCAGCCTTTCCATATTGCAATGACTCGTCAAGATTTTGAGGATTTTGAGAAAAATGCCGTTTCAAATTTTGAGGAAATTGAGAAAAACTCCATGAAAAATTTTGAGGAGGTATATACAAAGGATTACGCGCATGAACAGTCGGTCAGGTATTTACCTGCTTCCCCGGCTTACTTTTTATAAAAACACGAAAGAAGATATCATTTCAAGTGAACGATCTTGTTATTCGGGCCAGACTCTCAACACAGGTCTGGCCCGGATTGTGAAACTGTAGTCTGATACAAACAACTAATGCTCTTTTCTCACGCCTTTGAAAGGCGAGCCGTCCATTTTGTTGTCCATAAACTGACCGTTGTCTTTGTTTCGCTTCACCCATAATCCCGTCTTGGGATTATAAGTCTGGCTGCGTTTTCTTACTGCGCCATTTCTGTGGCCGTCTCCGGCCGGTGGATTAGTTGCCATTTTAATTATGTTTTAATTCGTTGATATAGTGCAAGAGGGTTTTCTCCCATCCGTTCTTGTGAATGATGCGAATAAAATCCTTCTCATGTCGTTTTAGAATATCGATTCGGCTCATTTGACTGATTTCTTGCCAGTTGTCAAATAGTATATAGAGGGCGTTCCCGTAGTCAACGTTCTCGAATACAACAATACTTTCGCCGAATTTCGCCCCGAAATAGCGGGAGTTCATCCCACTACCCACGATGTACTCGCTCGGGTGAAGCCGACTTAGTGCCTCTGCCCTATTCTGAATCTCTCTTTGTCGGATTGGACTCTGAGTTCGCATTTTTCCAGTAATAACAGCTAATGTTCTATCCAAGGTACCAGGAGGGAAGATTTCCCACCCAACAGTGGTTATTCTCGCCATATCCTCATCAGTCGTAGAGGCAGCGAAGACATGACAATCCCGGAATTGCTCTTGCAAAAGATTGATTGCGAAGAAAAGGTCTTTTTTGAAGTAGTTGTCTTGCCGGTCCAGGACTGTGGCAATTTCGGCTTTGATTCTTAAATGGGATTCATTCTCTACAAGGATAGATAAGGTAATCTCCCAATCGCGAGGAGGTTCCAGTTGACGCTGATACACTTGGATATCTCTATAGTTACTATGGTATCCTTTGGTCGGATCTCCAAAATTGGGAGATTCCCACCAATACGTCTTAGTAACCTTCGGAAGATCTTTTAGTATCCAGATAATGCCATTACGATTCCGGCGAGCATAGATGCCTTTCATCATATCTGGCGTAATAGTTTCTGGAACGTAGATGTTACCTTCATTCATTTGTATGCCGACGTGGCGAAATCTCCCACTTGCGATGTCTGTTTTAGTCACGTCAATAACAGCCGCAACGATTACATATTGCGATTGGATTCTGCTGAGTTCCTGGTCAATGTAATCAGGAATCCTTCTAAAATGATAGTTCTTTTTCATAACTTTGTAAGTGAGTCTGTTTTATCTTTTTTGAGCAGTACTCATCCTATGTTTATTGATTTAATGCCTTTTTTCGCCAAGTGGTGGCAAAAAAAAATAAACTTTCAGTAATCTATAGATGAAACTGTGGTTTTATGGACAACAATCATCAATTAGAACGTCTTCAGTGTGTCACTGAAGACGAATGGCGAAAAGCTCTCATAGAGCTCGCTATTTATATTACATGGAAAGTCGGAGGTCGATGTCAGTATGGAGCACACTCGGAATCCGAATTAGGAATGACCGCTTTAGATTATTACAAAGGAGAAGCTGTGACTAAATTATGTTCTTGTGAATGGGAATGGAAGGAGGAACTTTCTTTAGCGGAGCAATTGAAAGTAATCGCTGGTAGCAAGATCAGTATGCAGGTAGATCATTATAAACGAAAAAAGAAACGAATAACAAGTATCGAATCTCTCGAAAAAGTAGATGGATTAGTTTTCTTTGATGAAGAAAACGAATCAAAAGAGTTTTATGAAGAGTTGATGAGCGTTGCCCAAGGAGATGAAGAACTAGAGTTATACATTCAAGCGGTTCATGATAATAACTCATATGACGACATCTGTTCTGATCTGGGCTTTACAGATAAACAACAGGTATATAATCTGCAACGAAAGCTAGTGCGTAGAATAAAAAGACAACAAAAGAGATGAATTTTAAAGATAAAATAAACAAGATAGATGCTGAGTCAAAGACTGCCGATGAGATTTTTGCGGAATGGGGAACAACAGAAGCAGAGTATCTTGAAAGTGCATTAAAGCAGGTGAAAAAGCAGCTTTTCCTTGCAAAAGCTGCAGCTGGTAGAGAACGAAATACTCGCTTAATTGCGCGTTTTATAGAGTTATTTCAGGGGGGCGGTCAACAGTCTGAAAACCTTCGGGCTACTTTGAAAGAGAGAATGCCTGCCTTTCAGTTCCGAAATCTGGATAAACTATCTGATGAACAAGTTTCTCAGATTCTATCGGATGAAACGGTGATGCAAATCTTGGAGGAGGAAGATGAGAGGTAGTCGTGGGGAACAAGCAGCAAGAAGACTCCTTGATGAATTTGGCCTGGACGACATCATTGATGTCGATCTCCAGGATCTTGTATTTGCCCGAAACATTCTATACCGTGAAACGCCTTTAGGAGATTGTGAGGGGCGTATAGTGTTTGGAAAGAAAGGACGTGCAATCATAACGATTAACTCTGAAACCACATATCTCCCTCGGAAGCGTTTTTCAATCGCACATGAGTTGGGGCATTTTGAACTCAAACATAGCCTAATCCATTACGATAATGTCGCCACTCTAGATTATTATAAAAACGGGAACCAAGAAACTGAAGCGAATGACTTTGCGGCAGAGTTACTTATTCCTGGGCCCAAGTTTAGCGCTGCGGTAATAGGGAAACCCTTTTCTCCGAATCTTCTAGAACATCTTGCCGAACAATTTGGAACGAGTATTTCTTCTATTATTTACCGATATATTGACGTCGGTCCGCACCCTATCGCCGCCGTCTTCTCCCATAATGGGAAAGTACTGTTCATGAAAAAGTCGGCGCGATATCATCGCCGATTAATAGACTATACGAAGTTGACTGTTCCGCATTATTCGGTTGCTGAAGAGTGGTTTCAAGAGCGCATTCGATATGATGAGAATGATATTCAAGACGTTGACTTAAATGTCTGGTTTGATTTGAGTTGGTTCCGTGAAAGCGACGACAAGCCAATGAACACTTGCCACGAGTATTGCTTCATTTCTGAATTGTATAATACTGTCCTCTCTGTAATCTGGGAGGATTAGTATTGGTCTTTTTACTCACTTTTAGCCAATGATAAAGGGCTAAAAAGGAATAATAATTGTCTTTTAAGCCCGTTATCCATACTATATCAACCCATCAAACTTCGTCATCGAACTCCCCTTGATGGAATCCACGATGTCAATATAAGGTTTCATAGCCTTGTAGTCTGAGTGGCCGGTCCATTTCATCACGATGTTGGGGGTGATGCCCATGGAGAGGGCGTTGATGATGAAGGTGCGTCGGCCGGTGTGGGTGCCGACGAGTTCCCACTTGGGCTGGATCTTGTCGGTGCGGACGTTGCCCTTGTAGGTAGTGACGCGGATTTCGTCATTGATACCGGCGAGTTTGCATAGCTCCTTGATGTCGCGGTTCATTGCCTGGTTAGTATAGTTCGGCAGGGCCTTGTTGTCCTTGAAGGGGGTGTCCTTGTATTTCTCTAGGATGGCTTTGGTGACCTTGTTCAGTTCGATGGAGATGCTGTCTGCCGTCTTGACGGTCGTGACCTCGATGTGGTCGCCTTTGACATCGCTGCGGCGGAGGTTGTTGACGTCGGAGTGCCGGATGCCGAAGAAGCAGCAGAAGAGAAAGATGTCCCGGAAGGGATTCAGGTTTCCAGAGCCTTCTAGAGGGGACTTTTATAGAAGAAGGAAGAGAATAGGTTTATAGGGATTTTACCTCTTCCAAGAGAGATTGCTCTCTTTCTTTCCGGATTCTTCTCTCCAGTCGGTATTCTTCCCGTGCTTTTCTTCTGTCATTCTGAGCACAGCGAAGAATCTCTCCATTGTGCCTGATTTCCGCAGCCACCCGATTGACGGTATCCTCCAATACGGCATTCTTCAGCTGACACTCCCAGACAATGATGACACTCCACCCTTTTGCCTCCAACCTTCGCCAGACCTCCTGATCTCGCTCTTGATTCCTTGCAACCTTGGCTACCCAAAAGTCAGTGTTGGTCTTAGGGACTGTGTAATACTTACAGTCTTTATGACCATGCCAGAAACAACCGTGAACAAAGATTACCGTCCGATACTTTGGCAGCACGATATCCGGTCTCCCAGGAAGGTGCTTATCGTTTACCCTGTAGCGGAATCCCAGGAGCCATAATGCGTGACGCAACTTCAACTCCGGTTTAGTAGAAGCGGAGTGGATTCGTGACATACGAACTGAACGCTCTTCTTTTGATAAGAAGTCTGGCATGGAGAAGTTGTGTTCCTTCACAAAAATAATGAAAAGAATGGGAAAAACCCTATCCATGGTCTTGAAAGGCCATTTTTGGAGTATGTTTAAGGGGGCGGAAATCTGCCCCTGGGTGTGTTGTGTAAAACTTTTTTTAGAAAAAGTTACCCGGATATGCTATTATGTCCCATTAATATTCTATATTTGTCTGATGAGTTAAATGTGATATTTTTAGTTTGAAATCATGGCCCAAAAGCAAGAATTCCTAAAAGGAAAGAAAGCAATAACCTTCTTGGATCTTTTCGCCGGTGCTGGTGGCATCAGCGAAGGTTTCCTCCAATCCTACACAAAGGATAAATACTATGACTTCATTCTCGCCAGTGACATCAACGCCAACTGCGAACTCACGCATAGAGTTCGATATAACGCCCAGCTGGGCCTGAAGACTGACTTCCTTCTGGAAGACATCATGTCTGAGACGTTCCTCTCTGACCTGAAGAAGAAGGTGGGGAAAAAGAACATCGATGTTGTCACCGGTGGCCCAAGCTGCCAATCATTCAGCCTTTCTGGGCGTCGGCGCAAGTATGACAAGCGTGACAATCTCTTCGAGCACTACCTTAAGGTCATCGAGGAGTTCAAGCCCAAGTATTTCGTGATGGAAAACGTGAAGGGTATTCTTACAAAGGACAAGGGCCGCTTCAAGGACGAAATCATGTCCCTTATCCGTTCTATCATGGATGCCAAGCAGGTCCCTGCAATGATGGGATATCTGGAGATGATGCTTGCTAGGACGGCCACTCCTTTCGAGAAGGCTTGTCTATTGGCCAAAGTGCGCATTGAAATCGAGGATGATTCCAAGACCGACGCGCTAGTAGAGGAGTTCTTTTCCCACGTTGAAGAGCAGTTCAAGATCCTTACTCGCAATATTGACTATCGTATCAGCAAGTCGGATGCGAATATCTCCACAATCCGACACGGCTTGAACCTCTTAAAGCATTTCCGTGAGCGTCAGAAGATCCAGAGCGCAATCATTCAAGAAAAGACCTCATCAAACATCGACAATGATGCATTTGTCAACGGCATGAATGATTTCATTGGTTCAATGGAAGATGATTCTATCATTGAGAAGATTTTCCTCGCTCTGGACAACGTGAAGGAAATCAAGAAGCAGGAAGACGATGTGAAACTTTTCAAAGCGATGATAGAGCTCTATGCCATGACGCTGGACGAAAGCTTTGCGGTTCTTGCCAGATATGCCCAGAAAGACGAGTCTCTGGACGAGTTCAAGAATATTCTCGACAAGGTTCGTCTCTATCGCGTTGACCGTCCCATCGTGGTCCTATCTTCGAATTATGGCGTACCTCAAAATAGGGAGCGTGTCCTTTTTATAGGATGCCGCAACGACCAGAAGCTGATTACAGACATCCCGGCGACTGTAGCTAAGGATGAAAAAGTGACTGTTTACGAAGCTATTTCTGATCTCGATTTCATTGGCAATGGCGAGACTCGGACTGAATATGCCAAAGTAAAGAAGAACAAAGAGCTCGATGGCCTCGTTCGTCCTCGAGCCTTGACTGGCGCCCTTGAGACTGATGAGGAGAAGCATACGTTCTACGAGTGGTCCCGAATGGGCCGTCTTGGACACCGGTTTACTTTTGAATGCAACCCTTTCTACGTCCGCACGCTAGATGACCTCGAGAACAATGTAGCCAAGGAGGAACACGAATTATTCAACCACCAGACGAGTTTCCAAAGTGATGACGTCAAGCGCCGCCTTGAAATCATCGCCAAGCACGGAGACTATGATGACGCCTGCAAGGCAGAACTGAAGAAAGAGAATTTGGACTCCAACAAGCGCAATTATACAGTCCTTGACCCTAAGGGGCAGAGTCCTACCGTTGTGACGATGCCTGATGATTTCATCCACTATTCTCAGTATAGAGCAATGACGGTTCGCGAAATGGCTCGGCTCCAATCGTTTGACGATACTTTTGTATTCCAAGGGAAGCGTCAGACCGGCGGAGACAAGCGCAAGTCTGAAATCCCCCAGTACACGCTGGTGGGGAATGCGGTCCCTCCTCTGATGGCGAGGGCAATTGGTAACACAATCCTGGAAGCTATCAAGTAATATGATACACATGCGTCCTTTTACTCCGTTCGAGAAAACGAACATGGAGTACCTTGTCAATCACAACGTTAAGTTCACGCAGGTTCAGGTAACGGCCACGGGACTCAAAAAGTCTATTCTTGATGCCACAACCCCGATGCGTACCTACTTCAAGGAGAATAATGTTCACGATTACGAACTTCAGGCTCAGGGACCGGAGAACAAGATAACCAAAAAGACCTACATCCTCACCGGCGGGAAAGTTATCGAATCAACGACTTCGATGTATCGTCCGGTCACCAAGGAGGGAGATCCCCGCCTTTGGGTTTATCGCCTTAAGGAGACAACCGAAGCTGATGATATCCACGCAATAATCGCAAAAAACCCCGATGAATTGTATGTCATCAATCTCACCAAAGTAGATATCCCAAGATTCTGCGAGACGGACATAGAGAATCCCATCCGAGATCTTGTCAAGGGTCTATCCGATTATGCAGACATCGTTTCCGAAGAGCTGTTGTACCGGCTTCTAGAGTTCAAGGGTGTGTGGATAGACACAAACCTCCGTGCTGATACCGCAATCGGACGACAGGTTGAGGCTTTGCTGGGCATTGACATGAACGCTTCCCGTGAACCTGACTACAAGGGCATAGAGCTCAAAAGCTTCCGCAGCCAGCGACCGAACATAAAAAAGAATCTCTTCTGCAAGGTCCCCGACTGGGATATCAGTTACCTGAAGAGCGGGGCAGAGATAGTTGAAAAATACGGTTATCTTTCCGGTGGCGTCAAGTCATACAGGAATACCCTGTACTGCAAAGCCCCGAATTCCCAGAGCCTTCGCCTCAACATGAATTACCCTGACAACCTGTTGGAAATCGAAGAAGATCGCAAGATTGCCGAGGATGTGTACAAGAAGATAGCGGATGTCGCCGTGTGGAGGCTTCAGACTCTGCATCAGTGCCTTCTTCAGAAGCACCATGAAACCTTCTGGATCGAGGTTGACTCCCGTCTGGGAGAACAAGGGCAGGAACAGTTCCGTTTCAACAAGATCGAGCACACCCGGAATCCGAATGTCTCGCAGTTTGATATCCTGCTGGAGCAGAGCATGATCACGGTGGACCTTCTTCTCGGCCGCCCCAAAGTTGATTTGGCAACAGGAAAACCGAAAAAGGGCGGGGATGCAGTTAGCTTCAAGATCAAGAAATCGGCAGCAGGCCTTCTCTTCCCCCAAAGCAAGATCTACACCTTTCTGGGGACACAAGAATTCCCGTTTCAATAGCATGAGAACCCGAAGATCTTCTGATTTGATTATATGAGAAAATAACCGAGGGGCCCTTTTTCTTCTTTCGATGAAAAAGCCCCTCTTTATTTTCCTTGTGGTTTTTAGGTATGCCGAATAACAAAAACCAGCATTATGTTCCTCAATTCTTGCTGAAGAACTTCTCATCAGACAAGAAGAGTATATCCATGTGCTTGAAAGAAAGTGGCAGGATTCTGGATAACGTTTCCATTAGGGACCAATGTAGCAAGCCGTACTTTTATCCCGATCAGGATTACGAAAAAGCCTTGGGCCAATTTGAGGGAGAATGCCATATGACAATTGAAAAGGTATTGAGCAATCGGTTTCAAGCACTTACGCAGAGAGACTTTCTAGTACTAAAATCCTTTCTATTGCTACAAAAAGTGAGAACTCTTCATGAGGTCAGGGGCTTCCGCGAAGGCATCGCACAGGTAATGCAGTACGTTGGATCGCTTGGTCCGTCAGAAGATCTCAAAAAGTGGTTAGATAGTTACGACAATTCAGAAAAGGATGTAGTTAAGATGATGATGGCTACCTTCAAGGATGCCTTGGAAATTACTGCGGACTTAAGATGTAAAGTCATCATCAACAAAGGAGCCGGTTCCTTTATCACTTCGGATGACCCTGTTATCGAATATAATCCCTTGTTGGAGCCATTCAAAATAACCAATTATGGCCTTGCCGCTATCGGCATTCTCCTAATGCTTCCCATTTCACCCAAAGCTGCAATCGTAGTTTTCGATGGAGGTTTCTACAAGATTGGAAGTCAAAAGCAAAATGTCATTATGTTCAATAATGCCACAGATATTTCTTGGATAAATATTTTGACAGTTCTTCATGCTGACAAAGCTATCTACTACCTCAAAGGGTCGCTAACCCAGAATGATATTCAGGGACTTGTAATTCGGGCTAAAGGATATGGCGAGGGTGAAGTCGTGAAAATGACACCTTATGTCGCCGAGGATGGTAAATCAGAAATAATCCATTCACATTCAAATCATTTTGCCATCGGGGCAATTTTCTCGTTCCTTAAAACCTTGGATAAAGCTCGAGGCATCAGATTTGGAAACTCGATCGGTGTAGTTGATTATTCCCGTCCATACTGCATGGAGGTAATGAAATATCATAATGACGCTCCTCCCGTACCGCATATGACGTTCCATAAAAAGACTATTTAAAAGTAAACTCTGTTCTACCTCTTCTTATTCTTAGTAGAGGGGCTTTATCTTAATATTCACAATTGGTAAATTTGCCAATTGTGAATTATTGTTCTATATTTGCATCAAGTTCAATCATTAAAGGTGGCGGCAACACCTACAAATACGGCAATAGAAATATGGATAAGAACTTAAAAAAGTTCATGGGCACCCCGACCAAGTCGCGTGCCCAAATCCTCGATGATTATCAGGTCGAGGTTCAAACCCCGGACGGGGAAATCTTCAAAATGTGGTCAGATCTGGCTAAGTACAACAGCGATGAGTACAAGGCCTATGTCCTCCACTTGATTGAATTCATCTTCGACCGGAATTTCTCCGATGACAAGGAGCAGATGGTAAACCGCATCAGCCGCGATTTCCTTCTCAATGCTGTGCCATCAATGGGTATGGACTCCGGCAACAGGCAGGCAGAGCGCGTCCGTATCGGCAAGCGCATTAAAGAACTCCGCGAAGCCAAGAAGATGGAGGCTCGGGACCTCGCTATTCTCACCGGCATCGACGCAGCGAATCTCTCCCGCATTGAACAAGGGAAGTATTCTACCGGCGTGGACATCCTTTCCCGCATCTGCGTCATTCTGGACGCCCATCTGGACTTGATTCCTAATTCTCAAAAGGAGGCATAAAATGGAACAGGAGAATCTGATTGGGGTATTCGGAGAGGAGAAAGTCTGCGAATACAAGGGGCGTCGCTATTTTGTCCGCGACAATGGGGCCGTTTATCGTCAGTGCCAAGATGATGGCAAAAAGCGCAAATGGGATGAAGAATGGACTTTCGGGAAACTTGATCCGAATACCGGCTATATGCTCATCGGACAAGAGCGTGTCCATAGAATAGTCTGCACTGCATATCATGGGGAGCCTGTCGGAGACCGCAATGTTGCCGACCATATTGATACCAACCGAAGCAACAACCGGCCGGAAAACCTCCGCTGGGTGACCAAGCTGGAGAACACATTGAACAATCCCATCACCAGAGCGAAGGTCGAACTTATTTGCGGTTCGATTCCGGCCTTTCTGGAGAATCCCAGCCTGTTAAATGGTCATGAGTCCGAGAATCCAAACTTTACCTGGATGCGCACTGTCTCCAAAGAAGAAGGCCAAAGGTCATTGAAACGATGGAACGAGTGGGCTGCAAAACCTGTCGAAGAACGCAAACCTTCTGGAAAAGGTGTAGGCGAGTGGATTTACGAGGAAGATAAGCCTGCCCGGCCGTTAAGTAATCGTCCTCGCTATGTGGGCCCATATAATTCATGGGAGGAACATAAGGCTGCCGTAGAGGAAATGAATCGCCAACAACATGAGCTGGACTATGGCCTTAAGGATTCCCTTACACCAGGAGCCAAGCAGCTGGACTGGAAAACTCCGACCGAGTTTCCCTTGATTCCTACCGAAATCACGGCAACACCTCTGCAAGACTACCTTTCCAGACTGACAAAGGGAGCTATTTATGCAAGGAACCGCTGGGGAGAATCCCCGGTGTATGACGCTGCCATGGCTGAAGATGGAAGCCATCTCGCCGTCGTGACCGAGATATCAGGTGTCACTCATTACGCCCTGTCAGAAGTCAGATTTCAAGAAGGAGTGTTTATTCACGAGAGCATCCGCACATTTTTCACCGAGGAGGGTGCCCAGAAATATTTCACCGAATCCCTCGGTCGCGAATGGACTGGCGGCGACGTCATGGAGGACTATTGCTGAAAAGCATCGCATTGATACCCTGAGAGAAGATCTGCGATCATAAACGCTCGCCCAAAAAGCGAGCGCTTTTTTCTTATCCCTTCTTGGATTGTGTTAGTTCCTATGTGAACCTCGCCTTCGCAATATAATAAAGGATGGTGCCATCACGAAATCAAGGCAAAAATACGGTTTTAAGCGATAAACTCCCAGTAGCCGTCACGCTTACCATTCTTGCGAACAAGGAAGGCTGACTGTGAGCCTTTTTACCGTGGAGATGGACTTTCCGATGGTCGTCTTCAAGGCCTCTTGCGTGATGTGGGGATTCTCTCCGACAGCTTTGAGAACGGCCAATTCTTCCAAAGAGCAATTCAAAGTATCAAATTGAGACTTTGAAACATCCAGGGTGATACTTTGGACGGATACGACAAGGGCGTTGCGGAAATACCAGGAGTGTTTTTCGAAGAGGTCAATGACATGCCGTGCGGTATTCGTACATGGAGTAACCGACCTTGCGGATTGCGGCGACGGTCTCCGGATAAGGAGTGTCGCAGACATCAGTGAAGCCGACCTGGAAGTCTTCGCCGTCGAAGCGGCCGGTAGTCGCCTGGTCGGAGAACTGGTGCCAATGGACACCGATGATCTGAGGATGAGAGAGGGCGGACTCTACGTAGCGGACATAGGCCTCTCCTCTTTTTGCCTGTGACTCTGTCTCAACTTGGCTGCAGTGGAACATTCCGCGGTCCAGGGCTCCGAAATGGAATTCTCCGATCATTACAGGCAAGTCGACTCCCTCGGGGAGGACCACCGAATCAGTCGTGAAAGCGTAGCGGTTGTAGCTGATGACGTCGCAGTACTGAGCCCCGATCCTGACTAGGTCTGGGGTAAAGTTGGAGGAGAAGCGGCATCCCATGTAGAGCACCCCGGGGGCAAGTTTGTCGAAGGCCTCGCGGATATTTCTGTAGTACTTATGAATAAGGCTGCGATTGAATTCCAGTAGGTCGCTCCTGTTCCTTTCGTCAGTCTTGATGACTTTATCATTCTGAAGGAGAGCTTCCCATGAAGCGAAGCTGCAGCCCCAGGCCTTGTTCAAAGCGTCAATGGTTTTGTACTTTTTGCGAAGGTCGGAGATGAACTGCTTTTTAGCGGCTTGCGAAGGAGGGGTTTTCAAGACGACCTCGGCAAGATGGGTCTCGTTCCCCCATTTGATTTCATTGTCGACGAAAAAGCCGAGACACCAGGGATCCTCCAGCTCTTTCTTCCTGTCTATCAGTTGTTTCTCTATAGAAGCATTGAAACTTTTGTCGAAAGGATCCATGACGGGCCACCATCCGCTTGTCCCTGCAATCGGGGCGGAGACTACCTCGAGCCGGTCGGTGTAAGGGGTGCGGTCCATTAGGCAGATATCCTTGTCGGAAGAGTTCGCAATTGTGTTGAGGCCCCAGCTGCGAAGGCGTCTGTGGCAGATGTCGCCGAACTCGGCGAGATAATTCTCGCCGTACTTTCGATAGAGATTGGCAGAAGAGAAATCGTAGGTGGAATCGATGTCCCTCGCGGTATAATAGGGCTTCAAGAGGGCATCGTGGGTGCGGTAGAATTGAGCGAACTCGCTCCCTTCGGAGGGAAGAGCCTCAAAATAATGGCACCGGTTGGGAATATTCTTCCCTTCAAGAGGGGTGACAGCGCTCGAATGGGAAACCCTTACTACTCCATGAGACCAGAAGAGATATCCTTCCGGGTCGATCATCCACCATTTCCCGTCAATCTTTTCGACCCGGAAATGGCCGGTCGCCTCGAGCCGCGGCCCTGCCGCCCAACCTCCGAACTTCGAGCGGCCTTCGGGTCCGGGATTGGCCGCAAGATCTTTTTCTTCGGCCTCCCGGGCCGTTTTCATATCTTCATCCGAATGGACCTTTCCAGGCCACTCGGCATATTTGAACTGTCCATACTTGTCGATGAATGGGAAGAACTCCTCCGGAGGTAGTTTCATTGCCTCCGGTAGGAATTTTTCTCCTTCGATAAGGCTGATGTCGGAGACAATCCATTCGGCGTCTTTAAAGGACCGGACATTGAAGAAAGTGACCTTCCAGATATCTGAATAGTCGATTTCCGTGCTATGAAAGCCAGTCAGACGACCGTAAGGATCGTTTCTCATCAGGCGAAAATCCTCAAGGACTTCAGGATGCGGTGCCGGAGCGGGGAGGTCCATTGTGATTGTCCTTTTGCTGAATGGATCAATCATATATTTATGAAGGAGGACTCCCTTTTTTATAGCATTTCCTGGGTCATTTATCCCAGGATTGAAGACACGGACCCAAAGGCCGAGCGGCTTGTCGGACTTGTTCTCGACGCTCCAGCGGAGCGCCTTGTATGGGGTCCAATCCTTGACCGGATTATAGATGGCAAAACCATTATTTCCGTCGGCCTGATTCTTCAAGAAGACGGCCCCGTCCCTCGTCTCTACAAGAGAGGAGTTATTCCCCTTGACCTCTATTCCTTCAAGGAAAAGGAGATTGACAGTTTTATGGCCGCAGGCGCAGAGAATAAGCAGCAACGCCGCGAAAAGACCCCATTTTGGTTTCATATGGAAGAGATTTACCAGCTGAAAACTCTTACCTTGTACATGTTGATATCCTCGACGCGGATATAACCATCGACTGCAAGAGTCTGCCCTCCCGGAGTAGTGGCCATGTAGTTGTCCGAATAACGGATCCAGTGGCTGGACCAGGTGTAGCTTCCCTCTGAAAGACCTTCAGCTCCGAAGGTGTAGTAGACCTCTCCGGTGTCGGGGTTACAGTTGATGGATTTCATACCGACGAATCCGTTGAAATGAGGAATATTCGTAAAGGTATTGGTGTTCACGTTGAAAAGGGCGGCTCTTGACCCCGTCATGACAAGAGTATTGCTGTCGTACTTTGTCATATCGTGAAGACCGGTGACGGCACTCTTGGTGTCAAATGTCTGGTCAAGGCTGAGGGCGTTGTTCATTACGCGGTACTTTTGGAGCGTTGTTCCTCCGATGGCGTAGAGTCTCTGGACTGATTCCATCCAGACGACACCGTGGGCGGAGCCAAGATCATACTGCGCCAGTTTCTTGTTCGGCATAGAAGCGTCAAAGAGCATTACATGCTCGCCTGAGCAGGCTACGGCGATAAGGTTCCCGGGAAGAATCTCTGCGGAATGAGCTCCGGTTACGCCGGTTGCGTACCATAAGACTTTCTTGGTTGCAATGTCTACGAGGGCGGCCCAGTTATAGGAGCTTGTAACGAGAATCTGCTTATTGTCATTGACGGGCTTAGCATCGTCAATATGGTCCATGTTGCCTCCTATGACACTCTTTGCCGTAGAGGCATCCCATTCCCAGATCAATCCGTCCTTGTAGTTGCCGGATGCTTTTGCAAGGGCCTCGTCGAAGATGTAGACCTTATTGCTGCCGCAAGCGATAAGCATCCTTCCGGAACTTGCTGGGTCTGTGCGGAATACATCGTCGCAGGTGAAAGTCACAGGATCCGATGTTGAGTACTCAATCTTATCCCCTCCGTCGGTGGTGTAGGTGATTGTGAATCCCCTGGAAAGGCTTACGGCAGCTACCTCGATAGCCGCATTCATGTTTTCCTCCCGGCAGTTGAGGGGAGTGGCGAAATTAACGGTGATGGTAGAAGCCGAAGCGCCGGTGATCTTGCCCGTTTTCATATCAACAGTTACGTCTCCGGCAATACCCTCTCCGGCATTGGATTTCATGGTTGCGCTCACAATTGAGTATGCTCCTTTCTGGACTGTTCCGAGCACATAGGTGTGGAGCGGCTCCATGGTGACAGCTGTTCCCCTGTAAGAAGAACCGGAATTCTTGGCGGCTCCGACGAAAACAGGATTGACGGGCCCTCCGTTCTGGGTGGCGGGAATGTTGAATACGGCACTTCCGTTACCGATTTTCGGATTCGAAGAAGAAGGGTAATAGAGGAAAAGATCGTCCCCGGAAGCAGCCTTTTTGGGCTCGAAAAGGAAGGTTCCGTTATTGCTTCGGCCGGACAGAGGTTCTTTGGTAAGGGTCTCTCCAGAGGTCAGGTCAATAAGGACTGCGGGCTCGTTTTCACTGAGGGAAACGGATCCGGAAACACCCTTCTCTGTTTTGTAATTTTTGAAAGTAAGGACGGCCTTTAGTGCTTCGGCATTGCCGGTGGGCTCTTCTTTATTATTGCAGGCGCAAGCCGAAATGGCGGCGACGAACAAGGCTGTAAGTATTTTATGTATTCTCATCAGTTTCTTTTGTTTCCAAAAATAAGGTTCCAATACGAGTCAACAGTCATGGTTACATCATTTTTACAAATATAATGAAAACTTAGTTTTAACTGCATACGCTTGGAATTATAGTAAAAATAGTTATATTTGTGTGAAATTTCTAACAAATATGACTATGCAAGAGAATGACGGCAAATACATCTTCGGTGTGGTGAAGGTGGGCGAAAAGGGCCAGATTGTGATTCCACGCGATGCCAGGAAGGTCTATGATATCAAGCCGGGAGATGCGTTGCTCCTCCTTGGCGACCAGAAAGATCAGGTAATGGGAGACATCACGAAATGAGAAAGCATTGGATAGACAATCTGCGCTGGGTGACGGTCCTCCTGGTTCTGCTGTATCATGTAGTCTATTACTACAACAATAAGGGCGTTTTCGGGGGCATCGGAGGTTTCGGTGCTTACCCAGAAGTTCCTCAGTATCAGGATGTGGTGATGTATGTCCTGTATCCGTGGTTCATGCCGCTGTTGTTCATTCTGGCTGGAATCAGCGCGAGATATGCGCTCCAGAAGCATTCGGTGCGGGATTGGTTCAAGGCCCGCACGCGGAAGCTGCTGGTGCCGGGGACTATCGGCCTCTTCGTGTTCCACTGGATGGTGGGGTATTTCAATACGGTAGTGGCGACGAGGCAAGGGGTGTTTGACGGGGTCCCTGCGGTCGGCCGTTATTTCATTATGGCGTTTAGCGGCACCGGACCGCTCTGGTTCATCCAGGTTCTTTGGCTGCTGTCCCTGGTGCTGCTGCTTGTGCGC
>ONMJ01000020.1 GCA_900318955.1 uncultured Bacteroidales bacterium | reverse complement strand
GCCGCATATCGTATATTGCGGCGGCGGTGCCTTCTTCAAAAAAATATAAAAAAAGAGGCTGTATTCCTTGGAAAAGTCTTAGAATACAGCCTCTTTTTTACTAGAGCGTCACTCCGCTTTTGAAAATTGCTATCTCCCGGTAACCATTCTTTTCGTTATTGACCATCCGGCCGGATGCGACCTGGAGAACGAATTCTGTAAACGCACGGGCAGCCTCATCCATCGGGGTATCTCCTGCAATCACTCCGGCATTGAAATCAATCCAGTTGGGCTTATTCTCATATAGAGGTGTGTTCGTAGATATCTTCATGGTCGGGACGAACGTTCCGAACGGGGTGCCGCGTCCTGTTGTGAAGAGAACCATCTGACAGCCTGCCGATGCGAGCGCCGTCGATGCGACAAGATCGTTACCGGGGGCGCTAAGAAGATTCAAGCCCTTGACTTTCAAGCGCTGACCGTATTTGAGCACGCCTCTTACTATCGACTTTCCGCATTTCTGGGTGCACCCGAGAGATTTCTCCTCGAGAGTCGAAATACCTCCGGCCTTGTTCCCGGGAGAAGGGTTCTCGTAGACCGGCTGACCGTTTCGCATGAAATATCCCTTGAAATCGTTAATCAAATGGACAGTATCTTCGAATGTCTTCTCATCCTGGCAGCGGTTCATAAGGATTGTCTCAGCCCCGAACATTTCAGGGACTTCGGTGAGCACTGTAGTACCGCCGTGGGCGACGAGCCAGTCGGAGAAAACACCGAGAAGAGGATTGGCGGTAATGCCGGAAAGGCCGTCGGACCCTCCGCATTTAAGGCCTACACGAAGCTCAGACACAGGTACTTCCTCCCTTTCATCCTTTGAGCAGACTGAGAATATCTCCCTCAAGAGAGAGAGCCCATACTCTACCTCGTCGCCTTTCACCTTCTGGGTCTCGAACATCTTTACCCTTTCTGGATCGATATCGCCGACAAGTTCCCTGAAAGAGGAAAGCTGGTTATTCTCACAACCGAGAGAAACCACAAGGACCCCGCCTGCGTTGGGATGATGTACAATATCGGAAAGTATTTGCCTGGTATTCTCATGATCGTCACCGAGCTGGGAGCAGCCGTAGTTATGAGGATAGGCGACAACAGCATCGACACTCCCCATCTTTCCTGTGATTTCCTCGGAGAACCTCTTGACCAGTTCAGAGATAATACCGTTGACGCAGCCTACAGTGGGTACAACCCAGATCTGGTTGCGAACTCCTACCTGTCCGTCCGAGCGGCGAAAGCCCATGAATGTCCTTTTTTCCTTGGCGGGAGGTATCTCTACCAAAGAAGGCTCATATGTATAATCCAGAATTCCGGAGAGATTGGTCTTAATCGATGAATGATCTACGAGGGTACCAGCGGCAGCATCTCTGATGACATGACCGATCGGATAGCCGTATTTGATGACATTTTCGCCTTCGGAGAGGCTCCTGAGAGTGAATTTATGACCTCTCGGTATATCCTCGAGAAGAGTCACGGCAGCGGCATCCGAGAATGTCGCCACCGTCCCTTTCTGAAGATCCTCAAGCGCGACGGCTACATTGTCCGCCGGATTGATATGAAGATATTTAGCCATACTACAGGATAGACTGGACTGCAGCCCTCATTCCTTCTGCCTGGATCAGAGCGAGGTCGCCCTCGAGCATCTGCCTCAGACCCGGAATCTCATTGAGATTTTCGCCCCAGATGAACTCGGCGCCAAGAACACCTTCTGCCACCTTTGCAACATCTCCTGTAGCCCATAGGTCCTTGAGGAGATTCTTTATTGCCTCATCGTCATTGACTACAATCTCATCCTCTCCGCGGAAGCCTCCCTTATAATAGGTGCAGATACCGGCAAGACCGAGAACGATTCCCTTCGGAAGCTCGCCTTTTCTCTCAAGATAGGTCTTGAGACCGGGAAGATCGCGAGTCTTGAACTTCGGGAAGGAATTGAGCATGATACTGGTGACGAAGTGCTTTACATAAGGATTGACGAATCTGTCGAGGACATCGGCCGCAAACTTCTCAAGTTCCTCTTTCGGGAGATTGAGAGTCGGGAGAAGCTCATCATACATAACCTTGCGGACAAACTTTCCGATCTGCTCATCCTCGCAGCACTCGCGGACTGTATTGAGACCGCTTAGATATCCGACAGGAGAAAGAACGGTATGGGGGCCGTTAAGAAGTGTGACCTTTCTCTCATGATAAGGAGCCTCGCTGGGGACGAAGAGTACATGGAGCCCGGCCTTGTCAGCAGGGAATTCCACAGAGACCTCCTTCGGAGCCTCGATAACCCAAAGGTGGAATATCTCAGCCTTGTCGAGAAGGTTGTCCTGGTAACCTACACGCTCGCAAAGAGCGGGAGCATTGTCCCTAGGATATCCGGGGACGATTCTGTCAACGAGGGTGCTGTATACGCCGCAAGCGTTCTCAAACCAAGTTTTGAACCCATCACCAAGATTCCAGAGATCGATATACTGCCTGATGCACTCCTTGAGATGCTTGCCGTTTTCGAAAATCAGCTCGCAAGGGAAGATAATGAAACCCTTAGTCATGTCGCCCTTGAAGTACTCGTAGCGATGGTAAAGGAGCTGAACTAGCTTTCCGGGATATGACGAAGCCGGCTTGTCGTCGAACTTGCAGGAAGGGTCGAAAGCGATTCCCGCCTCAGTGGTATTGGAGATTATGAATCTCATCTGAGGCTGCTCTGCGAGAGAGATATAGTCCTCGAAGTCCCTGTAGGGATTGATCCCCCTGGAAATAACGTCGATAAGATCGACGCTGTCGACTGCCTGACCTTCATTGATTCCCTGAAGATTGAGGTGGTAGAGGCCATCCTGCTCGTTGAGAGAGTCAACCATCCCTTTCTCAATTGGCTGAACAACGACTACTGATGCGTTAAAATCGGTCTTCTGATTGGTCTTCCAGATAATCCACTCGATGAAAGCGCGGAGGAAGTTGCCCTCTCCGAACTGGATAACTTTTTCTGTGTACTGCTTCGCCTGAGGAGCAGTGGTGCGGTTCAATCTTTCCATTTTATTGAGTTGTTTCAGTGTATCTTTTATTATTCTGCGGCAAATATAAGAATTTTTTCCGTGCACGTGCACGGAAATTTGAAAAAAGTGCTTATCTTTGAGAAAAATTATTTCTGTAACCACTAACACATCATAATAATATGGAAGAATACATTGGAAAGGACTTCATGCTGCAGAGCGATGCGGCACGCGAACTCTACCATGAGAGCGCGGAGAATATGCCTATTATCGATTATCATTGCCACCTTATCCCCCAGATGATTGCTGACAACTATAAGTTCAGGGATCTTACGGAGATTTGGCTCGGCGGAGACCATTATAAATGGAGGGCAATGCGCGGAAACGGCGTTCCTGAGGAATATATCACCGGCGACCGCACTCCTTATGAGAAATTCGAGAAATGGGCCGCTACCGTCCCCTACACCATGAGGAACCCCCTCTACCACTGGACCCACCTCGAGCTTGCAAGGGCATTTGATGTCCATAAAATCCTCAAACCGGAGACCGCCCGCGAAATTTATGACGAATGCACCGAGAAGCTCCAGAAAGAAGAATTCCGCGCTCAGGGACTTATCCGCAAATTCAATGTCAAGGTAGTCTGCACAACTGACGACCCCGTAGACGATCTTCATGTCCATAAACAGATAGCCGAGAATCCCTTCGGAACTAAGGTTGTCCCCGCATGGCGGCCTGACAAGGCAATGGCCATCGAGAACCCGAAAATTTACCGTGCATACATAGAAAAGCTTTCTGAAGTATCCGGAGTAGAGATTCGAAGCTTTGCAGACCTCATCGACGCCCTTCAGAAACGTCATGATTTCTTTGCCTCAATGGGAAGCAAGCTCTCCGATCATGGCCTCGAGAACTTCTACGCTGAGGATTACACAGAGAGCGAGGTGGATTCGATCTTCAAGAAGGTGATGGAAGGCCGTTATCCCGATGAGAGCGAACTAGCAAAATTCAGAAGCGCCATGCTCTATGAGTTCGCAGTTATGGACCATGCAAGCGGCTGGGCTCAGCAATTCCATATCGGCGCAATTCGAAACAACAACACCCGGATGTTCGCCATCCTCGGTCCCGACACAGGCTATGACGCCATCCACGACCTCAATACCGCCGCGGCAGGACATAAATTCCTCGACCGCCTCGCCAGCGAGGATAAACTCACAAAGACTATCCTCTACAACCTCAACCCGAAGGACAACGAGGTTTTCGCAACCATGGCTTACACATTCAACGACGGCACAGTTCCCGGCAAGATGCAGCTCGGCAGCGGCTGGTGGTTCCTCGATCAGGAAGACGGTATGCGGAAGCAGATGAATGCTCTCTCGACCCTCGGTCTTCTCAGCCGCTTCGTCGGCATGCTGACCGACTCACGCAGCTTCCTAAGCTATCCTCGCCACGAGTATTTCCGCCGCATACTCTGCAACCTTATCGGAGATGATATCGAGCAGGGCAAACTTCCGCGCAGCGAGATGGCCCAGCTCCATCAGATGGTCAAGGACATCTGCTACAACAACGCTGACCGTTATTTCGGATTCTGATAATATGAAAGGTCTTAGAATCATACTCACAAGCATCGCTCTCGCGATGCTTTTCCCTTTAGGGACGTCAGCGCAGAAAACCGCCAACTACGACGAATCACTGATTAAACCCTATTCCCTCCCCGATCCACTCCGTATGGAAAGCGGCCGAAAAGTACGATCTGTAAGGCAATGGGAGAAAAAGCGCCGTCCCGAACTGATCAGGCTTTTCAGCGAAGAAGTATTCGGATATGTTCCTGGAAAGCCGGAGGGTGTGCATTTTCGGGAGCTTACCGCCGGAGAAGCTTTTGACGGGAAGGCCCTGAGGAAGGAAATAGCAGTATATTTCGATGCAGAGGAGACTGACTCTCTGGTACTTCTCCTTTATCTTCCAAAGGAAGCCAAGGGCCCGGTTCCTGCCTTTCTTGGAATCAATTTCTTCGGGAATTATACAACGACTCTGGATCCGGAAGTGACTTTCCCTTCAGAGGCCCAGATAGCGGCAGATGGAAATGGATATGGAGAGAAGCCGAGAGGATTTCAGGCAAGAAGATGGCCATATGAGTACATTCTCTCAAGAGGATATGCCGTCGCTACCTTCTACTGCGGAGATGTCGATCCGGACTATGACGATGGATTCACGAACGGGGTCCATGGGACCATCTATAAAGCGAAAATGCGCACTGGAAGTTCCTGGGGAACCATCTCCACATGGGCATGGGGCCTCATGAGAGCAATGGACTATCTGGAATCGGACTCTTCCATTGGGAAAGTTGCTGTAATCGGACACTCCCGCCTCGGAAAGACGGCCCTTTGGGCCGGTGCGCTGGATGAGCGCTTCTCCATGGTCATATCCAACGAGAGCGGATGCACAGGAGCCGCTTTATCAAGGAGAGCAATAGGAGAGACTGTCGGGGTCATACAATCCAAATTCCCTCACTGGTTCTGCCGGAACTACCTGAAATACAGCGACAAAGAGAACACCCTCCCGGTCGATCAGCATGAGTTGCTCGCTCTCGTCGCTCCAAGGCCGCTATATGTTGCGAGTGCTGACGGAGATAAATGGTCTGACCCTAAGGGAGAGTATCTGTCGCTGCTTGGCGCAGCTCCCGTATATGAACTCTATGGTTTAGAGGCGCTCAAGGATCCTGACCAGCCGAGAGTCTCCTTTCCTGTCTCCGCGGGAAGGAGCGCCTATCACCTCCGCCACGGACGGCACGACATCGTACTCTACGACTGGATTCAGTATCTCAACTTTGCAGATCAATTCTTGAAATAATTGCCGCAAAGTCGAGTCCCTGTCCGACTATTTGAACCAATCAGTAATATGATTCTTGGCGTAGAGATAGTAGACGGCAAGGCCGATCCAGCTCGTGCAGAGAACGAGAACTGAGCAGATGATCTTTCCTACGAGGGAAATAGGCTTTTTGATGATGTCGAGGACTGCGATGACAGAGAGAACGACACCGACAATGTAAATAAGTGAGCTCATAGAAGTATTTATTTAAAAAAGTCTTACGAAGCCAAACTTACGAATAATACTCCAAAAATCAAAATGATTGTTCCTTATGATACAAGGACATAACCTCCGTCGTTCTTCTTAATGGAAGATATGGCATAATATCCAATTTTAGCACCAATCCATTCTCCTGGGACAGCCTGAAACGGCTCCCCAAGAGCCTTAAAACTCTTTCCATCATAGCTATAGCTAAAGGAGCAGAGAGCTTCCTTAGATATCTGAACCCTGAAATAAACTTTCACGCTCCCTCCTGCTGTCCACTCTTTAACGGCAGGAATTGCTCCGCTGAAAATCTCCTCGGCCCCTTTGGATGCTCCCTGACAGAGGACGCGACGGATAGAAACGCCGTCTGAGGTACGCACAAGCTCTATTGAAGAGTAATCTCTTCCCATCACGACAAGTCCGACCCGCTCGCCTTCATAGCCTTCTCTATAGTCAAAAGAAGTCGTAAACTCCATCGAAGGGCCAACTATTTTTTCAAGAAGAAGATTCGGAGTATCCCATAGGTTACGCCAGCCTTCTTCTGAGCGGATACAATTGAGTCTCAAAGAATTAAGTGAAGGAACTGTCATATACCATGAAAGGTCCGGCACCGCATGCCACTGCCAATTGAGGGGAATTTCCGTATAAGAGAACCCGGTCTCAGTTGAAAGAGCTGAAATATGATGCCCCGACGGATCGGAAGTCTTCACTAGGAAAGGAGTCGGAGAAGAAGCCTTCTTGACAGGTTCGCCAATGCCATCTCCGTCAGGATCGCTGCCGATTACGCACCAACCGTCGCTCAACCATTTCATCGGTTGTAGATGGACTACCCTTCCGAAAGCGCCCCTGTCTTCGAAATGGAGAAACCATGAAGCCCCTGCCGCATCCTCAACCCAAGCACCCTGATGGGGTCCGTGGATAGAAGTTGTCCCTTGATGGAGCACTTTCCTCCATTCATAAGGCCCAAGTACCGACTTAGACCGCAGCACAAGCTGCCACCCTGTCCGCACTCCCCCGGCCGGGGCGAAGATATAGTACCAGGAGCCCTTTTTATAGAATTTCGGTCCTTCAACCGTCTCATTATCAGTTGCTTTCCCATCAAAGACCATCACCTGGGAGGAAATCGCCCGGGAAAGGTCAGGAGCGAGTTCGCATACACTCAGGACGCTCTTGAACCCGGCTCTCGATCCTGCCCATCCATGGACCAGCCAGACCCTGCCGTCATCGTCCCAGAGAGGACAAGGGTCAATCAGGCCCTTCCCTTCGATAACAAGATGAGGCTCAGACCATTCCCCCGTAGGATCTTCAGAATGGACTTCGAAAATACCGCGGTCAGGATCTCCCCAGAAAATATGGAATAAACCATCATGATATCGGATTGAAGGAGCCCATACCCCGTTGCCGTGACCATACGAAAGACCGGGAGAGCGAAGGGCTGCCCCTGCTATCTCCCAGTCTATCAGATTATTGGATTTCAAAATTTGAAGCCCCGGCACGCAGTTGAATGATGAAGAAGTCATCCAATATGTCCCGTCCACTTCGATTACATCAGGATCAGAATAGTCTGACCAGAGAATCGGATTGGTATAGGCGACAAGAGCGGCAAAAAGGGCTAAAAGACTCATTTTGCCTTATTTACAGTATCAAACCAAGCGGAAGCCTCTTTGATATCGCCCTTGCTCCAGCAGGAACCGAACTTATATCGGACAGGCTCCCCGCTCTTTATGGTCTTAAGAGCTACGGCGTGCTTTCCAACTACCTTGACGGAATCCGAATCAGGCATGACAACGGCAACACCTATCATTCCATCTTCGGGTTCCACACTCTGGTCAGAGGCATGCTCCCACAGAGCTACAACGCCATCTCCGAGAATCTCTTGGGCGACATCATGCCTAAGAAGACCAGCCGCGACTGTAAGCTCTTCAGTATTAAAAGTATAGGTATCCTCAACCTCGCAGAAATAAGTATCCGGCTTTACTCTTACCTTCTTAGAGAGCGCGACCTTGAGACTGTCTACGCTCCACTCGGGATAATTCAGGACAAATACTATTTCATCTGGCTTCTCGGAAAGTATCTCCCAAGAACGATAATTTGTTGCAGGATAGGCTATTTTGCCATTGACAAGCGGAGACGAAGCACCACCACCGAGACTGACTGCCACTTTGTAGCAGTCTTTGCCGCCATGATCATGGTGATAATAATTGCCATCTCCGGAAGTAGCATGCTCATACCACTCGTTGGCAACGAGCTTTCCTGGAAGCTTTACCCATACATCAATGCCAGGAGAGGTAGGATTACCCTCAAGGGCCTCACCATAGAAGCGTCCGGCAATGAGGTTGTTTTCAAAGACGAAATCATCTGCTCTTTCCGGCACGTAGCGGGCCATCACCCTGAACTCTTTAGGGGCGCAGGAGACTGCAAGAGCCAGTGCAAGCACGATAAAAATAAGCCTTTTCTTCATATCTACTTGAGATCTTTTGTCGCCACCCAGTCCATGTCGTTATAGTCGTCATTCTCGCCGCACATGCCCCAGATGAAAGTATAGTTTCTGGTAGCACAGGCGGAATGGATACTCCACTGAGGAGAAATGACAGCCTCTTCATTGTGCATCCATATATGACGTGTCTCCTGAGGCTGACCCATGAAATGGCAAACCGCTGCATCCTCAGGGAGCTCGAAATAGAAGTAGACTTCCATCCTGCGGTCGTGAGTATGGGCAGGCATAGTATTCCAGGTGCTACCCGGAGCAAGCTCTGTCATCCCCATCTGAAGCTGGCAGCAAGGAACTACTTCCTTTACGAGTAAACGATTGATTGTACGCTCGTTACTTTCTTCGAGGGAGCCGCAGTGCATAACCACTGCATCTTTCTTGGTCACATGCTTGACTGCCGTCTCGCGATGGGCGAGAGCGGAATTGAAGTAGAAGTGGGCCGGGGTCGCAGGATCGAGGCTACGGAAAGATACATGACGGTCGCCGCGGCCGATGTAGAGAGCCTCTTTGAAAGGAATCTCATACTCCTCATCTCCGACTTTGACAACTCCAGTACCTCCGACATTGATTATGCCTATCTCGCGGCGCTGGGTGAAATATTCGGAGCGAAGAATCTCCGGCGGGGTCAGGATAAGCTCCTCTTTGACAGGAACTGCGCCTCCTGCTATGATACGGTCAAACATGGAGTAGACCATATTAATCTCGTCCGGAACCATCAGATTCTTAACGAGATAGTGCTCACGAAGCTTCGCGGTGTCGTAATGCTTCGCATCGTCCTGATGGGACGGATAACGAACTTCGCAATTGATTCTCATGACTCTACTTAGGCTGTTTTCCAATATAGGCGAGAATACCGCCATCAACATAAAGTATGTGACCATTCACTGCATCCGACGCATGGGAAGCAAGGAAGACTGCAGGGCCGCCGAGCTCTGAAGGATCGAGCCATCTGCCAGCCGGCGTTTTGGCGCAGATAAAGCTGTCGAAAGGATTACGGCTGCCGTCAGGCTGCCGCTCGCGAAGAGGAGCGGTCTGAGGGGTTGCGATGTACCCGGGGCCGATACCGTTGCACTGGATATTGTACTCGCCGTACTCGGAGCAGATATTGCGGGTCAGCATCTTGAGTCCACCCTTGGCCGCAGCATAAGCCGAAACGGTCTCACGGCCAAGCTCAGACATCATCGAGCAGATGTTGATAATCTTTCCTTCGCGGCGCTCCATCATCTCCGGAAGAACTGCAGAGGAGACAATATACGGAGCTACAAGGTCGACATCGATAACAGCCTGAAAGTCTTTACGGGCCATTTCATGCATGGGGATACGCTTGATTATACCCGCATTATTCACAAGGATATCAATCTGACCGACCTCCTCATGAATCTTTTCAACGAGAGCTTTGACAGCCACCTCGTCGGTAACGTCACAGACATAACCTTTCACATTGGTTATACCCGCCTCGGCATAATTGGCGAGCCCTCTTTCGAGGGCCGCCTCATTTATGTCGTTGAAAATAATGTTCTTGATACCGGCTGCAACAAATGCTTTCGCAATGTTGAAACCAATTCCGTAAGATGCGCCAGTGATCCAGGCGTTCTTTCCTTCAAGAGAAAAAAGATTTGCCATAATTACTTACTATGATACTCTATTTTGTAGAAACGAAGACCGTTGGTATCGGGATAAATTGTCACAAGACCTGCAGGAACTTCGAATTCATAAGTTTTCGGCTCTGTGGAAGGCGGCGCGGGGGTATCTCCATACTGGGTAACTCCGTCGCTGCCAAGCACTGCGACACGGCGGTTATCCGTCGCCGCACTTCCGCCGGTATTGGACGCTGTGATGCTGACCGTTCCGGAGGTTGTCGTAGTGAAAGTGAAGGTACGGTCGAGTGTACCATCCGAGTTATTGCCCTTTCCGCCGGCCTGAATGAAGTAATATACGACTTCATTGATTGTGGCGGTGTTCCACTTGCTCTTTGCCGTAGAGGTGAAGGTCAGTCCGTTCAGCTCTGATACCCAATTGGTGATGTCGGCGTTCTTTGCTCCCTTGGCCGCTAATTCAGCCTGCCAATCGGCATCGGAGAAATCCCAGACGAAGTCTTCCTTGACAGGAGTGACAGCGCCTTCGCCGGAGAACTCGATCTTATAGAATCTGAGACCGTTGGTGTCCGGATAAATGGTCACAAGACCTGCAGGAACCTCAAATTCATAAACTATAGGAGCGTTGGACGGCGGAGCCGGGGTATCTCCGTACTGGGTAGTTCCGTCACTGCCTAGAACAGCAACACGGCGGGCGTCCGTAGCTGCACTGCCACCGGTATTGGAAGCGGTTATCTTGACGATTCCCTTGACAGGGGTTGTGAAAGTGAATGTGCGGTCAAGAGTTCCGTCAGCATTGTTCCCCTTGCCTCCGGCCTGGATGTAATAGTAAACAACGTCGTTTATCGTCGCTGTATTCCACTTACTCTTTGCCGTAGAGGTAAAGGTCAGTCCGTTCAGCTCTGATACCCAATTGGTAATATCTGCGTTCTTTGCACCCTTGGAAGCAAGTTCAGCCTGCCAGTCGGCATCAGAGAAGTCCCAGGTATATTCAACCTTGACAACCTCTCCCTCTTCTCCACCCTTAGGCTGGATAGCCACCGCTGCAGTTCCGATTTCAGACTTCGTGTAATAGATATCGGTGTCTGCGGGAAGAGCATGGACCGTGAAATTGTAAAGGCCTGCATCAAGACCGGCGATTGTCTCGGCGTCGACAGTGTAGCTAAGTTCTGTCTGAGGATCGGCAACCCTCTTATTGAATGTAACCACATAGCTTGCGGCATTGGGAATAGCATTCCATGTCACAGTGACAGCCGTCTCATCACCTTCAGTAAGAGTGACAGGCTCGACTACCGGCTTCGGAGAAGCAAGAACCTTGTTACCGCCGATTGTATCTTCGCTCCAAGCAAGCTTGACAATCGAGATAGGGCCGGTGCTATAAAGTATTACAGTACCTTCTCCGGCAACGGGGCTGACCACGACTTTCTGGACGCCCGGCGTGCTTGCAGAAGCGACTGCTCCGCCCTTTACAGAAAATCCGTTGTCATCGATAAGAGCAACCACTACACTGCTGCCTTTCCCTTCAGGATCAGATACTTCCATATCCACTGATCCGGCAGAAGCGACCTTGAAAGAGATATACCCGTCGGTCGGGACTCCCCTCTTGGTAAGAGGAGAAGCCGATAGGAAGTTGATACCGCCGTCGGCATTCATGGGAGTAGTCTCGGATGCGGTAAAGAGGATTTCGTCGCGAACCTTTGCTTTCTTCACATCACCTGCGAAGAGAGTAGCATTCTGAAGATTCCATGTATGAGGAGCGGGAACGACATTCTGGGTCAGATCCTCCTCTTTTTCGACGAAGGCAATCCACCACTGTGAAGCACCGACCTTCTTTGAGACGAGGTCCTGATTCTCAAGCTGGAAGAAATTACCCTTGGAGTTGTAGCAAGGATCGTCTGCGAGGATCTTGAAACCGGCTTCCGCTGCACTGACTTTGCTGAAGAAGGCAGAGCCCTGTGCGAAGCTGTAGTTATCGGAAACACTCAGGGAAGGAACGACAGTATTGTTGTTCTCCTGGAAGAGCTGAGCCTTGTCCGGGGTTGCTGCATTGCCACCGTCCTCATAGAGGAAGAGATTCTTCTTGAGGCTCATTTCCGTAGCGACGCGGATTGCAAAGACACCGCGGTTGTTGCCGTCGTTGACAGTAGCGATATTCTTGACCGTGTTGTTGTCGAAAGTAATTGACTGGATCTTGATAGCGTCAGAAGCATCGATACGGAAGAATGTACGAATACCGTTTGCAATGGTATTATTGACAAACTTGATTGCTCCGATTTCGGTAGCCTTGCGGATATCGACAGCGTCACCTCCGGTGCCGAGGATATCGTGGATATTGCAGGAATCGAAGGTCAACTCTCCGAGCTTTATGAGAGCATCGATGTTGTCATAGAAGAATCCGGCCGCGTAATTTGTAATCTCGCAGTTGACAAACTTCACGCTTGCAAGGTTCAGAGCGCCTCCTGTATGCTCGACGATACGGGACTGAGCACCGCCGCCGTCAAAGAGAATGCCTTCAGCATAAATTGATGCATTCTCCGGAAGAGCATCGGTAAGCTCTATCTTGGTAGTCACTACAGGCATTGTTCCATCAGGACCGATCTCGCCGAGAAGACGTACGCTTCCTGCAGGCTTGACGCTTCCGATTGAATACGGAGACCCTTCGAGGGTAAGATAGATCTCATCACCGGCGGCCATAAGAGCTGCAAGAGCCTCGGAAGTGCTTACACGGGTTGCGCTGCCCTGAGCGGCACGAGTCCATACATCAACACTGCCGCGAGATGCGCTCATATAGAAGAGAGTCACCTGGTATTCGGTAGAAGCCGAAAGGCCGGGGACAGTCGCCGCACCGGAGGAAATGTCGGAGTCGGTAAGAGTATAAGTGACCGTATCTCCCCCTGCAACAGGGACAAAATCAATATGGGTTACATCCTTGTAGTCGGAAACTGAAGTATCCCATGTGAGTGAGATTGACGAATCTGTGCGATTTACAGCCTCGAGATAGAGGTTGTCCTTGACCGCATAGGTCTTGAATGAATCGCCAAAGGTAGCCCAATGGGAGCCGTCTCTCTTCTCTGAGAGAGCCTGGACCTTGAACCAGTATTTCTGGTCCGCCTTCATCTTGACTGTATAAGGGACCTCTGCGGTAGGGATGATAGTATTGAGTACTTCCTTGGTCATTGCCTCGTCAGAGTAGACTACAAGGTTGTAGCTGTCAGCATCTTTGTTGACATCCCATAGGAAGGTGACGTCATCACCGGTAACGGGACTTACCCTCACATTGAGGTTCTGGGGCTCCAGACAGCGGGCAAGATCCATTTCGGTAACCTCGTCGAACGCCTCCCTGGCGCAACCTGCAGCGACTCCTACGGAGAGAACTGCAAAGAGAACCGATTTGATGATATTGTTGTATTTCATAATTCTTCAGATATTAAATGCTGTCGTAGCCGTAGTCATTCTTGATGGCACCCTGGCTGTTAGTCATAGTGTCAATAAACATGGGCCAAAACATGTGCTGGATAGGATCTGCGTTGTAAAGGCCATGCTCCACAAGGTCATCATAAAGACCGGTGTCTGCACCCTTGCTGTCCTGAACCTTTGTAAAGTAACCGGCCTTCTTGGTCCAATCACCCTTAGGAGTAGTATTCTCGCCGGAGAATCCGTAGACGACGACCTTGTCATTGTCCATCTGGACATAGACGTCGCCATCAAGACCGTTTACATTGGCATACTTGCCGGAAAGGCTCCTCAGTGCCTTCATATCGGCAATCGCCTCATCCATCTTGGTCTTCAGGAGGTTCCAGCGGATAAGGTCGGTCTTACGAAGCATCTCGCCGCAGAATTCGAAGGCACGCTCATCTACAATGGCATTGAACATTTCGTCCTTGCCGGTGATTGCGGCAACATACTCCTGGGCCATTTCTTCATTACCCTTGAATGCTCTCTCGCGGACGGGGAGGAAATACTCCTTGGCCTCGGTGAGGTAGCCAAGTTCATTGGCAATCTCTGCCGCCATCAGAAGGACATCGGCGTAGCGCATCACGACCGGCTTGACGCCATCATCGTTACCTCCGACATACTTGTTATTTCCGAGCATCCATTCGAAACGGTACTTACCGAAGTACCAGCGCTGGATACCTGCGAGCTCCTGCTCGTCATCAGCGTTCCATCTCCAGTTGACACAGGTAATGTCTCGACGGGTGTCGGCAGGGTCATAATTGAACCACATTGTAGGTACCGGGCCGGCATCTCCGCCACGGGTGACAGCTGCGCCACCGGCGTAACTTGATTTCTCGGAACGGACTGCAAATGTGTAATTCCAGCGGCCGCGGCCTGCAGAGAACGGAATAACATAGAGAGACTCATATCCAGGGCCAGCAGTAAGGTTATTCAGATTGCTCTGATTTCTCCACATCGTCTCGAAATCCTCAAGAGAAGCACTCTTTGAGCGAATGGCATCGCGAAGATACTCCAGAGCCTTGGGATAGAGGACACTTTTCTGAAGATCAGGATCGTTTGAGAGGCGAACAGTGCCGAGGTCTCCGGTTCCTATCATTCCGTCGTCAGGGCGGATTGCATAACCGGAAGCAAGAAGAGCGATTCGTGCATAAAGACCTTCAGCAAAGACCTTGTTGATCCTGTCCGTACGCGAGGTCAAAGCCGTAGCGCCCGGATAAGGAAGATAAGGGATAGCTTCGTCGAGATCGGCGAGAATCTGCTTGAAAATCACGTCGCGGCTCGATTTAGCCACATAGATTGTCGAGCCGTCTACTGAAGAGAACCTGGCAGGAACGTCCCCCCAAGTCTTAGTGACATCATAATAGAGGAGCGCCCTGAGAGTAAGAGCCTCTCCAAGAAGATAAGCCATGTCGGCTTTATCCTTGAGCCCCTCAAGGTTACGGAGGTTTTCAATAATGAGATTTGCCCTCTCGATACCCGTGTACATGCTGGGGAAAGGCCCGTTACTGAGATTGAGCTGGCCGTTATTCGGCAGCAGGGAGTAGCCGGCAATCTGGTATTTCTCGTCAGTCGGCTTATATGTGTTGTACCATTCGATGTCACTGTTCAGACCTGACCATGAAAGGAAACGGCCCCTATATGAGTTGGTCTCGGCAAAAACTTCCGCAATACCTAAAACCGAACCCTCGGCAAGGTCATAACTTGAAAAAACATCATTAGGGTCGAACGCGGACTTTGAATCCACATCCAGGAAACTTTCGCAGGAAGCAGCTGAGAACGCCATCAGTACAACAGCAATCGTATATTTCAATATCTTTTTCATATTGTTTCTTTCTTTCTCGTTGTCCTACATTACTTAACAATACATACGGCTACGCGGTTGGATTCAGGAGATGCGGAAACATCCTTGTCAGAACCGGTTGCAGCAGAAGAGATGCGTGAAGCGGCAATGCCCGCTTTCTTCAGCATACTGACGACAGTTGCAGCACGCTGCTCAGAGAGGGTCTTATTGCCATCCGCGGTACCGGTGCCGGAGTCAGCATAACCGGTGACGGTAATCTTGGCACTGGGGTTGTCCTTCAGGATCTGAGCGATTCTACCAAGCTTGAAGGCCTCTTCAGGACGAAGTTCAGACTTACCCTTGAGGAAGAGAAGATCGTCTTCATAAGTACCGTCAAGAGTTCCTGCAGGAACCTTTACTTCCTTGACAACTTCTTTCTCGACAACCTTTTCCTTGACGACTTCCTTGATCACTTCGCGGACCTCGGGAGCAAGAGAAGGAACAGAAGCAGCTACAGCCTTTGTAGCGGCAGGGGCTGCTGTAGTTGAGCTGCGGCGGCCGAAGGCTATGTTAAGACCTACGACGAATCCGATAGATTTCGGATAAGCTGAATAATCGACGCCCGGTGTAAGAGGAGTTGCACGGCGGGTATCAACCTCAGGATCATAGCCTGAATATTTTGTCAGGCAGAAGAGATTGGTACCTGTTATATATGCGCGCACGCGGGTGAGATTGACTTTTTCGGTAAGCGACTCGGGAAGAGTATAACCGAGAGTAGCGCTCTGGAGGCGGAGGAAAGAAGCATCCTCAACAGCCCAGTCTGTGAAAACGGCGTTTCCTATAGCGGGAGACCACATGGTGACACCCGAATTGAGGGAACGGAGAGCGTCGGGATCGTTGATAAGCTCACCGGTAGTCCAGTCTATGTTTGTCCAGCGATCGGAAACGTTCATCATATTCAAGAGGTTGCGGTTGTAGTACTTTCTTGAAGAAGTGAACTCAATCTTATTGGCATTGTAGACCTGATTGCCAATCATATAGTTGAAGTTGGCGCTGAGGTCGAAACCCTTGAAATAGGCACTAAGGTTGAATCCTCCGGTGAAATCAGGAGAGGCATTGCCTATGACTGTACGGTCGGAAAGAGTAACTTTGTTGTCAGCGGAGCCGTCAACATTCTTGAGTTTCATTGCTCCCGGACGCAGATAACCGGTTCCGATGATAGAAGAGCAATCTGCCACTCCATCATTGAGGTTCCACTTTGTTCCATCCCATGTGAAGTCATCGACTGTGTAGAAGCCGTCGCTTACAAAGCCGTACATGTTTCCGAGAGGCTGGCCGACCTGTACGATATAGTCGTCGCCGATTTCTGTTGAAGCCCAATAGGACTGCTGGGTAATGTACTCAAGACCTCCCAGGTCGGTAACCCTGTTGATATTGTAGGCGATGTTGCCGCCAAAATTGAGGGAGAAGTCCTTTTTCTGGATCAAAGGGAGGTTGAGAGTGAGCTCGATACCACGGTTACGGGTCGAACCTACATTCTGATACTGGTACTTATATCCTGATCCGGTGATCGGGAAGTGGATGAGGAGGTTCTTTATATCGTTCTGATAGACTTCGAGGCTACCGCTGAGGCGTGTCTGGAAGAAGCTGAAGTCTACACCGATATTATGAGTGTATGTGGTCTCCCAGGTGAGGTTGGGATTGTTGAGGTCTTCTCCGGTGGTATAGTATGTTCCGCCCATGGAGAGCCATGCAGCAGAAGAACCTGTGTAATCCTTGAAAATCTGGCCCGGAGGGATATTGTTGTTACCGGCGGTACCGAAGCTATAGCGGAGTTTGAGCTGGTCAACATTGTTTACCCCCCTCATCCAAGGCTCGTTCGATATGGTCCAGGACGCAGCGGCTGAAGGGAAGAATCCCCAGCGGTGACCTCTGGCGAACTTGGAAGATCCATCGGCGCGGAGGGTGAAACCGAGCGAATACCTGTGGAGATAATCGTAATTAACTCTTCCGAAGAATGAAAGGAGCTTGTCATCCGGGCTGTAATAGTTGGACTTCTGGTTGACATATGCACCGGAACTCATGAAATACCAAGCCTTCTGAGCATCGAAGAATGTCGGGAAACCGTCAGTCATCGTTGTATAGAGATTGGTCTGGGTAATAGTCATTTCCTCTCCGAGAAGGGCAGTAACAGCATGATCTTCGTTATGGATAAGATTGGCAAAATCGAAATTGAGAGTATTCGTATTGCGGTAGCGCGTACGGAACTGCTCTTTGTGCTGATTGGCCGGCATATCCCGGTAATTGACAATCTCATCCTTATATGCATTCTGATGAGAATAATAAGTAGTGATTCCATAGAATCTATCATCCATCTGGCGGAAATCCTCGAAACCGCCTTCGATCTTGAGGCGGACGAAGTCAGCTATCTTCCAGTTGAATGCAGCGTTGGCGTTCCATGAACTGCGTAACCTGCGGGAATCATTGTCGGCAACAGAAAGGAGCGGCGGAGCATTGTCTCCGAAATCCTGCTCTTCATCGAGGCCCTGAATAGTGGGAGTTACCGGGATCGGAGCATATGAGATAGCGTGCTTGAGACGTCCGTTACCGGCATTGGAACCGGAATCATTGATACCGTTGGCACCGGATCCGCGCACATTGGTACGAGAATAACGGATGTTGGCATCAATACTGGTATTGTCCGACAACTTGAAGTTGCCCTTGAAGCTTAGGTTGTCACGGAAATAATTGGAACCCACCATGATAGCCTCATCTCCCATATGGGCGTAACCGAAAGTCCAGCTATGGGTGTCCCCGCTTCCAGAGATAGAGAAATCAGCATTGAAAGTAGAGCCGGTCCTTCCGAAAACAGCATCCACCCAATCATTCATCGGGATATTCTTGTAGAGGTCGATATCATTGAAGGTCCCGAAATAGGGAACATAATTACTGTCGACATTTCCACGGATTGAAGCTAGCTCATACTGGAACTTGACAAAGTTGTCGGGATCCATTGCGACGAGAGCATTCTTGTTGGCCATGGTCTTGAGACCGTAATAAGTATTGAACTTAACGGAAATTTTCTGGCCTTTTTCTGCGCTCTTAGTGGTCACGATGACAACACCGTTCGCTCCTCTGGATCCGTAGATGGCGGTAGAGAAAGCATCCTTGAGGACGTCGATTGACTGAATCTCGGATGAAGGAATATCGTTGATTGATTCTACCGGGAAGCCATCCACAATGTAAAGAGGAGAGCTGTCCTGGGTGATGGAACCGCCGCCACGGACACGGATCTTGATATCCGCATCAGGGTCGCCTTCGGTAGTGACGACTGAGACTCCGGCCATCTTACCGGCAAGAGCCTGGCTTACAGTCGTTACCGGCTGCTCTACGAGCTTTTCGCTTCCGACGGAAGCGACAGAGCCGAGAAGGTCGCGGCGTTTAACAGTTGCATATCCCACGACAACTACTTCGTCGAGGAAGGTAGTGTCTTCTCCCATCTGAACATCAATGACAGAGCGTCCGCCAATGGGAATCGTCTGGTCAGCCATGCCGATAAAAGAGAACACCAAGTTTGCCGCTCCTTCAGGAAGAACGATTTCATAATCTCCGTCAAGGCCTGTAACGACTCCGACAGTCGTTCCCTCGACAAAGACGCCTGCACCCATAAGAGGTTCACCGTTTTCGTCAGTGACTACTCCGGTAACCTTATTCTGTGCAGAAAGAGCTATCGTCATCCCAAGAGAAAGCAACACAAGAAGGATTTTCTGAGTGAATCTTTTCATGGAAATTGGTTGTTAATATAATTATCTGTTTAGTAGTGGGCCAAAGATAGGAATAATTTTTCATTTTCCGTGCACGTGCACGGAAAAATTATTTCATATTCGTATAAGTTCCTCCCGCATTTGATGCGGAAATCATCTCGCGAACCAGATAATGGAGGTACATTTCGAGATTTGTGTATCTCCCGTTCTTGTCAAGATCGATTCTCTGCGCATCGGAAGCATCGAATTTATCAAGGGAGAATTTATCCTCGAACTCATTTGACATTCCGTCGCCGTCTGTGTCCTTGACCGCCTCGATCTGAGAAGGAGTGGCGCCGTAGACCGGGAATCCGTTTTTCCACCAATCCTCGGCCACATCTGTCTGGGTATCTATAAGTCCGTTTGTCGAACCATTGCTTCCATTATACGTATATTTCCCCTCCCGGGTCTCTGACGCTATACGGGCATCGATCCTGTCACGGGCAAAACTTGCTCCGGCGCCTTCAAGGACCTTGGTAAAAGCATCAGCAGCGCTATGAAGGGTCATGAAAGTACCGTCTGCAAAAGGAGACTCGCTCCTGATGGTAGGAATCAGGCTCGCCGAAGCTGTAGTACCAGTCCAGTTATCTGTATTGACACTGCTGCTCCCGTCCATAATATTTCCAGCCATGTAGAAATGACCGGGGACAATGGTGCTTACGCCCATTGCCGAGGTGCAGTAGCTGCAGGAAGTTGTAGGGTCGATCAGCCATCTCTTGTTTGACGGGGTCACAGGGCCTGGCTTGTAATAGTTCCCTACGAAATTATACTTTCTGAACTCTCCCGTGCTGTTTGCGCTTTCTCCTCCATAACAAGTATTTCCCCTCCAATTGTAAACCACATTATTTGCAATAGTGACAGGCCCCTTTTGAGTTGAGACATAATCATGATCGATACGGGGATTGCGGCTGTCATGGTGGGCGAGAAGATTGTGGTGATAGGTTGCATTGTTACCGCCCCAGATGCCTCCGTAACCATGAGAACCCTTTCCATGGACAGAATTCCTCAGACTCTCGGAGACAATGTTCCAGGAGAATGTAAAGTCTTTCATCCCATAGAAGGAAGCGCACTCGTCGGTGCTCCAACTGATCGAGCAGTGGTCTATAATAATGTTGCTGTACTTGTCATCAGTGTGATCCATTACCTGCATCGCGTCATCCTCTGTCTTGGTTTCGTCGCCCATTCGGCAGCGGATGAAGCGGACAATTACATTGCTCGCGGAAATCCTGAAAGTATAATTCTTAAGGCAAATTCCGTCTCCGGGAGCAGTCTGGCCGGCAATCGTACAATCGGGCTTATTGACTTGAAGCTGACTCTTCAGAGCGATGACCCCGGCGACATCGAAGACAATTATCCTGGGATAATTCTGGGTACATGCCCAGCGAAGAGAACCTTCGCTTCCTGTATCTTCAAGTGTAGTGACATGGAGAACTTTTCCTCCCCTTCCTCCGGTAGCATACATTCCGCCTCCTTCAGCACCTGGAAAGGCCCTCGCGAGGCCATCTTCCTCATTCGAAGGTATCGCAAACTCACTGTAATATTTCGTATAATCCACTGTAGGATCCGGCCCCGGATCCGGCTTTTTCTCAATATAAGCTTCAATAGGAGAACTCCAGTCGGAGGTTGATTCCGCAGATACCGCCCTGACCTTGAAGGAATACTTCACTCCTGCCTCAACAGGTGAGACAGTAACATTCCTCGAGGTGACGGAACCTTTCTGGAAAACCGCATTTGAAGCGTCCAGAAGCTGCCATTCATAAGAAGTAGCTCCAGTAACCGGCGACCACTGGAAGGTAAATGAAGACTCGCCGCTACCGTGGAGAACGACTCCGGAAGGAGCGGAAAGGGCTGTCGGGGTATTGTCGGGCTTATCTTCGGAACACGACAGGAAAAGACCGAAAACAAGGCTCAATACGGGGATCGTCAATAAATTCCTTTTCATCATTTCATATTAAGGAGACCATATTGCCGGGCCGCCCAAATGAATGGGCCGATTCCCTTCGGGTCATTATCTGTGATTTTTTCGTTAATATAATAATCATAGTCGCCGCTGCGATTGTCCTTGCCACCGAGACCGGCTACAGCACAACAGCGGGTAAGAGTCAGCATCCCTCCTTTTTCAACCCGGATAAAAGTCTTGCAGAGGTTTTCATAAGTTTTTAAAGCAAACTCTTTATCTGAAAAATACCTTTTTCTCACCGATTTGAGATACACATATGAGAACATTGCCGAACAAGTCGCTTCCGTGTAATTTCCTTCCCTTCCCGGACTGTCGAGTACCTGGTACCACATTCCTGTATCAGGATCTGCATATTTAGGAAGAGTTTCGAGTATATGCCTCAGAATATCAAGTAGTTCCGCCCTCTCAGGATGATTCTCGGGAAAATAGTCGAGAACATCCACGAGAGCCATTGCATACCATCCCATAGCGCGTCCCCAACTATGGGCGGACTGGCCAGTCTCCTTATCGCACCAGAACATCTCCCGGGATTCATCCCATGCATGACGATAAAGACCCGTTGAAGGATCGTAGGTTTTTTCTGCAGCAACCTTGAACTGGAGAGCAATGTCGGAGAAAAGGCTATCTCTCTGCGGTTCCGGCTGCGTTGACGCCCACATGGCATAGAAAGGCTCTGCCATATAGAGTCCGTCGAGCCAGACCTGATAGGGATAGGCCTTTTTGTGCCAAAATGCGCCGGCTTTCGTCCTCGGCTGAGTCTTCAACTGGGAAGCGATCTCCTCAATCGCAAGCGCGTATTTTTCCTTTGGACGATACGCCTGGAGGAGAAAGAGAGTACGAGCCGGGCAAATATGGTCGAGATTATAATTGGATTTCTTATAATTGGCTCCGATATGTCCCTCAGAATCAATTACTTCATCATACCAGGCATCAACATAATCAAGAATCGTCGAATCTTGTTTCGAAACAAGATAAGGAGCCATGAAAGCATACGTGTCCAGGAAAGCATATAGCTCGAGTCCGGTAGTATAGTTCCATTTCATCTTACCCTCCATCCCGTCCAGATAGGTCGCTTCAGGGTTCCTTTGAATCTCCGAAAGAACCATCTGGTAATCATTGATCCGGGTACAGGCGGAAAGGGCAATTAGAGCTATTATCAGTATTCTTTTCATCCTATTTATTATTGAATGGATCCCAGACGATACCGTCATTTTTCTGATACATTACTTTTTCAAACGTGTACTCTGCAGCCTGTTTTGCCGTTAGTTGGCGTGACCATTTCACCCTTTCCTTCTTTCCTGCAGCCCCGGGGCCGAAGTTCTTGTACTCGGCATAATAGGAATTCTTCTTCGTGTCAGGCTTTCCCGGCTTCTCCCAATCGTGCCATCCTTCCGGGAGAATATGGTTACCGAGCTCACACTCTATAAAAACTGTCTTTGCATAAGCGCCCCAGGGACGACCGAGGTAGCATTTATCTATCCCTTCGGCTGCGGTAAGACGGCATTTTTTGAACACATAGCCATATTTTTCTCCTTTAAGAGTGGAAGCCGCTGTCACATAGCTGTTTTTCTTCGAATGGAGCGTGCAATTCTCAAAATAGGCGATGCTTGGGCCGAAAATGAAATCGGTTGTACCCTCAATATAGCAGTCCAGGAAATAGTTGCGTTTGATACCTCCATCCTTGCCGTAACGTCCATAAGTATAGAGGGTGTCCTGATTGCCGATGAGGCGGCAACGGTGGAAGAAAATAAAGTCGCCGTCAGTGAAAACCGCTACTGCCTGCCCTATTTCTTTTCCCTCTCCGGCGCTGTTTTCAATAGTCATATCCTCGATGGTGACATAGCTCGAATGCATGTAAATGGTTGCGCTTCCGGATGTACCCATCTTGAAATCCGAGTCGGGCCAAAGCTTCTCTGCATACTTGTCGTAAGTCAAGACAGTCTTGTCAGCACCCTGACCTGAAATCTTGATTCTGAATTTGTTATGGGGAATCGTAACCATCTCCTTATAGATTCCTTCGCGAACGAGAATGGTCGTTATCTTCTCGTGGCTATAGTCCGGAACGGCATTGATTGCCTCTTGGATGGTGAAGTAATCCCCGAATCCATTCTTATCGACCACAATGTCGTAATGAATAAGATGCTCCGCAATCTCGGGAAGAGACTTCCTTATCTCGGTGCAGGTCATCTCGGCAAGTTTTCTCGCTCCGCGTGCAACAGTATGAGTATTGTCGCTCTTCCCTGTCGAGATCATATAATAAGGCCTTGAGCCCTCGTCTCCAAGTCCTTCCAGCCAGTCAAGAGTCACACTCGTCATATCGAGAAGAGGGACATTGAGCTCCTCGGCGACCTTTTTCATTACAATGGGATAGTCCCCATGGCAATTGCGGTCGAGGCCACCCTCCTTGAACCATCTCCTGGCCACCGGGGTCAGAAGGACCGGCTTTCCCCCTTTCTCCCTTGTCTGAAGGACGAACTTCTCGAGATTGGCCTTATATGCGCCCCATGGAGCGGCATAACGAACTGAGTCCGACTGCTTTGAGTCATTGTGGCCGAACTGTATGAAGACATAGTCGCCTTCTTTGAGGTTACCCAGAACCTTGTCCCAGAGCCCCTCGTCGATAAAAGATTTGGTGCTTCGGCCGTTTTTTGCATAATTGACGACATCTACTCCTTCGTCAAGGAAATTGGGGAACATCATACCCCAACCTCTCTCCGGATTGGTTCCGCCCTTTATGTCCTTGTCGGCCATAGTGGAATCCCCTGTAAGGTGGATTGTAAAAGAACTCAGGACAGTCGAAAGCGCAGCAAAAGCTGCTATTAAAGCTAACCTTCTCATTTACTCACTACATTTTCAGAATTAATCACCGTAAGCGGCTCTTCGCCTTCGGAAGGATGAACCTTGACGTTATCAAGAGTCACATTTTCGCTATAGGAAATCACTATACCCTTCTTTGACTTAATAACGCAGTCCGAGATGGTCACGTTACTTACCGGCTTTTCCGGCAGTCCATTGAAATACATTGCACGGGCAGCTCCATTGCATACAACGTTGCTGATATGGATGTCCCTGAACTGAGGAGTCGTCTCGTCTACAGGCATCGCCTCGACAACGGCCTCTCCACCTTTTTCCATTGCCTCAAGAGCCGAAACGCCGCCGTAGAACAGATCGAAAAGGACGGTCTCCGTAGCAATGTCTGTCATGTATATATTATTGATATAGATATTCTTCACTACTCCGCCGCGGCCTCTTTTACTTTTGAATCGAAGGCCGACGTCGGTCCCGAGGAATCGGCAATCTTCTACCTGCATATTCTCTACTCCGCCGGACATCTCACTACCTACAACGAAACCTCCGTGCCCATGAAACACCGTACAATTCTTGACAATAAGGTTCTTGCACGGTGCTGCCCTTCTCCTTCCGTCCTCGTCCTTTCCTGATTTTATGCATATTCCGTCATCTCCGCAGTCGAAAGACGAATTCAGCAGCACCGTATTCTCGCAGGATTCGATATCAATTCCGTCTCCGTTTTGGGAATACTCCGGATTACGGACTGTTATATTATTGATAACTACATTCTTACACATAAGAGGATGGATATTCCAGCAAGGAGAGTTCTGGAAAGTGACTCCTTCCAAGTGGACATTCTTGCACTCGCGGAAACTGATCATTACAGGGCGAAGGAAGCTCTTGATCCTCTCCCACTGCTCCTCTGTTTCAATCCCGGTAGGGACATTCATATCAGCGTTCTTCTCCGCCTCGATAAACCCTTCGTCAGGATACCAGCGGTCCCCTTTTTCATTCAGTATCCCTCCGCTTGCAACCTTTGCCTTCCACTGCGCCTCGTTCATCTTCGATTTTTTTACACTTCTCCAGTCGCCTCCATTGCCATCGATAACTCCTCCTCCTGTAATTGACACATTCTTGGCTCCTTCCGCATGGATAGGAGACTCACACCTACGGCAATCCAAGCCTTCGAAAACAGTATTGATAATCGGATAAAGATTCCTGTCTGAAGAGAAAAGAATCACAGCATTCTCATCAAGGTGAAGATCGATGTTGCTCTTAAGCTCTATAGGGCCGGTAAACCAGATGCCGGGAGGAACCAAAAGATGTCCGCCTCCTTTGTCTGAAAGGGACTTTACAGCCTCCGCAAAAGCATCTGTGCAAAGGGTAATTCCATCTCCAATCGCACCGAAATCTTTGAGGTTGACCGTCCTGTCCGGAATGGACGGAAGAGTTACAGCTTCCATATCGAAAGGTGCCGCGGAGCAGAGCTTCGATAGATAAGCATTGTCTACAGTTGACGACTCTCCTTTGCATCCAGAAAGGGCAAAAACGGCCATACTCGCCCCCAGAAAGGCGATTATCAAGTCTTTAGAGATTCTTTTCATGTTATAGATATTATGTGTCAGTTTGCAAAGATATAAAAAAATAGGGAATTCCGTGCACGTACACGGAAATAATTGAAAAGAGAACGGAGCGGCGCTTACTTACACTGCTCCGATACGAAGTTAATCATAGTTCCTCTTTAAGACATCTTGGCCAGAGATGTCCGAGAGGCCTTTTGCAAGACACAAAGTTAGAGAACTCTCTAATGATAGAAAAATTAAAAGCGTAACAATTGCGATTTTAAAGCGTTGAAATGCCCTTTTTTACAGTTTCAAATCGTAACAATGCCCTTCAAACAGACAGAAAATGCCAATTATCTCTTTATTTTGTCGTCCAAGGCATCGAGATAATCAGCAGAGTTTTCATTATCGAGATTTCTGAACTTCTGGTGATATCGGCTCTTTCTCATCCTGATTGCTTCCTTGCTAAGACCTGTATAATAAGAAATAAGTCTCGTATGAACACCGGCAAATACCATAGGGACAATGATAAAATCAAGCTCGTCCATATGTTCGCCAACATCGATATTTCCCGTGAAATCCTCCTTGAATCTATCGATAATACCGCCACCCATTAAATTTAAAGCTGCTTCCAAATCTTCCAGCCAAGTCTTATCGCTTTTAACCTTGCGCATAAATCTTTTCATTGACTCAAACAGATCCTCCCTGGTCTGACCTTGCTTTTTCATCCTGCGATAATCAGATCCAGTTTCACAATAATCCAGTAAAAAGAAGATAGCCTTAGTGTAACGTTTCAATGAAGAGGCCATTAGTTTTTTCAATACCTGTACTTCTGAAGGGGTCATCTTAGTATTAAAAAAAGGGTCCGGCAATCCTTGTGGACTGCCAGACCCTATCCAGAATTCCTCCTGCACGGCGACCGGAATCACACAGAGAAGGAATCCCAGAATATGGGATCCTTCTGTTACCTGTGTGATGCAACGTTGAGTTCCGGTCGCCGTGCGTAACAGGATTTATTTCTCTTATCGGTAGGACAAAGATAATGAAAAAAAGGCAGCCAAACAAATTGGCTGCCCTTTTTCAGTATTCAGGACCAAATTACCTGCGCTCGCTACGCTCTGCGCGCTCTCCGCGTTCACGGCCACCACGGCCTCCGCGGCCTCCGCGACGCTCGCCTCCGCGTCCACTACGGCCCTGTGAAGGAGCCTGTGATGAAGCGAAACCGGCGTTAGGAGAAAGATCCTGCTTGCCGTACTTTTCACCGTTGCAGATCCAAACCTTGATTCCGAGAGTTCCGACCTTGGTATTTGCTACTGCAAGTGCATAGTCGATGTCTGCACGGAAGGTATGGAGAGGGGTACGACCCTCTTTGAACATCTCACTGCGAGCCATTTCAGCTCCGCCGACGCGGCCGCTGATCTGAACCTTGATGCCCTCTGCACCTACCCTCATCGCAGTTGCGATGGCCATCTTGATGGCGCGTCTGTAGGAGACACGACCTTCAATCTGACGGGCGATGCTGTCAGCTACGATTGTAGCGTCGACCTCAGGCCTCTTGACCTCGAAGATATTGATCTGAACGTCCTTCTTAGTAACCTTCTTGAGCTCTTCCTTGAGTTTGTCGACCTCCTGGCCACCCTTTCCGATGATAACACCCGGACGGGCTGCATGAATAGTCACAGTGATGAGCTTAAGGGTTCTCTCGATGATAATCCTGGAGAGGCTGGCCTTGGCAAGGCGGTTCTGCAAATACTTGCGAATCTCGTAATCCTCAGCGATCTTCTCAGGATAATTGCCACCACACCAATTGGAGTCCCAACCACGGGTGATACCGATTCTGTTGCTTATAGGGTTAGTTTTCTGTCCCATAATATTATTCCTCCACTGTTGCTGGTTTCTTTACATCGAGAATGATAGTGACGTGATTCGAGCGCTTGCGGATACGTCCGGCGCGGCCCTGAGGGCAAGGACGGATGCGCTTGAGGGTGCGGCCTTCTCCGACCATGATGGTCTTAACGAAGACATTACCCTGCTCGAGCTCGGATGTCTGCTCGGGATTCTTGGCTTCCCATGCTGCTACCGCGCTGCGGAGAGCTTTCTCAAGACGGATTGAAGCTTCCCTCTTGGAGAACTTGAGAAGATCAAGTGCGTGATTTACTTCCTCTCCCCTTACGGTATCAGCGACAAGGCGCATCTTACGGGGGGATGTAGGAACATTATTGAGTTTGGTTATAGCGGTCTGCTTCTTAGCCTCTTTCTGCCTCTCGGCCATAAGTCTTTTTCTCTTTCCCATAATGTCAATTCTCTTTAAACATTACTTCTTATTATTGCCGGAGTGGCCTCTGAAGGTCCTGGTGGGAGCGAACTCGCCAAGCTTGTGACCGACCATGTTCTCAGTTACATAAACCGGAATGAACTTGTTTCCATTATGAACTGCGATCGTATGGCCGACGAAATCAGGGGAAATCATGCTGGCGCGGGACCAGGTCTTGACAACCTCTTTCTTCTTGCTGCCGTCATTCATTGCAAGAATCCTGTTTTCCAGGGCTTCCTGAATGTACGGTCCTTTTTTAAGTGAACGACTCATAATCTCTTAAGTTTTATTCCGTTTATTTCTTTCTTCTTTCAATGATGAACTTGTTGGAGACAGCCTTAGGATTGCGAGTCTTGTAACCCTTTGCAGGGAGACCCTTGCGAGACCTAGGATGTCCACCGGAAGCACGTCCTTCACCACCGCCCATCGGGTGATCGTGAGGGTTCATGACAACACCTCTGTTGTGAGGCCTGCGACCGAGCCAGCGGCTGCGGCCTGCCTTACCAAAGGATTCGAGGTTGTGATCAGGGTTGGAAACAGTTCCGACAGTTGCGCGGCAGGTAACGGGAACCATACGGGTCTCACCCGAAGGGAGACGAAGGATGGCGTACTTGCCTTCGCGGGCTGCGAGCTGTGCATATGTTCCGGCTGAGCGGGCCATTGCGGCGCCCTGACCGGGACGGAGCTCGATTGCATGAACAAGTGTTCCGACCGGAATATTGCCAAGAGGGAGGGTGTTACCGAGATCGGGAGCTACAGAATCGCCGGATTCGATAATCTGACCGACCTTGATTCCGTTAGGAGCGAGGATGTATCTCTTCTCACCGTCCTCATACTGGACGAGAGCGATACGAGCGCTGCGGTTCGGATCGTATTCGATAGTCTGTACGGTAGCCTTGACGCCGTCCTTATTACGGAGGAAGTCAATGATACGGTACATCCTCTTGTGGCCGCCGCCACGATAGCGGACAGTCATCTGACCGGTGTTATTGCGACCGCCGGTAGATTTGAGAGGAGCAAGGAGTTTTTTATACGGCTTGTTAGTCGTAAGCTCTTCGAAGGAGCTGATGGCCTTATTGCGCTGGCCAGGGGTAACCGGTTTGTATTTCTTGATTGCCATGATTCAGTCCTCCTTAGATATTTGCATAGAAGTCGATCTTGTCGTCGCCGGCAAGAGTAACATACGCTTTCTTGAAGTGGTTGGTACGGCCTGTGAGAAGTCCAGCCTTTGTATAGCGGGATTTCCTCTTTCCGTGGTAGTTGAGAGTATTGACGTCTGCGACGGTAACATTGTACATCTTCTCGACAGCGTCCTTTATCTGAAGTTTGTTGGCCTTGCGATCGACGATGAAGCCGTAACGATTGAGCTTCTCGCCCTGTGCGGTCACTTTTTCAGTAACGATTGGCTTGATTAAAATTCCCATTTCGCGTTCTCCTTTACTTTACCCTTGAAGAGAGGATGTCCTGTACACCGTCAACAAGCACGAGTGAATGTGCGTTCATGACGACATAAGTGTTGATTTCGTCAACAGTTATGACCTTCACCTCAGGAAGATTACGTGATGAAAGATAGATATTGTCCGAATTCGAAGGGAGAACGAAGAGGACCTTACGGTCGCCTGCCTTGATAGCAGAGAGGATGTTCTTGAATTCCTTCGTCTTGGGGGCCTCCATAGCGAACGGCTCCACAAGGGTGATCTTGCCTTCAGCTGCCTTGTAAGAGAGAGCTGACAGACGAGCAAGCTGCTTGACTTTCTTATTGAGCTTGGAGTTGTACTCGCGGGGCTTCGGTCCGTGGATCTTTCCACCACCTACGAAGATACCGGCCTTGAGCGATCCGTGACGTGCACCGCCACCGCCTTTCTGGCGACCGAGCTTCTTTGTTGAATAAGCGACTTCGCTTCTTTCCTTTGCCCTTGCAGTACCCTGACGCTGATTTGCGAGATACTGGACTACATCAAGATAAATAGCGTGATCGTTAGGTTCGATTCCGAACACTTTCTCATCGAGAACGACCTTCTTTCCGGATTCGGTTCCGTCAATTTTATATACTGACAATTCCATAATTAAGCCTCCAGAATTAAATAAGAACCTTTGGCTCCGGGAACGGAACCCTTTACAACGATAAGATTGTTCTCGGGGATGGTCTTGATAACCTCGAGGTTGAATACTTTCACCCTCTCGTTACCCATGTGACCTGCCATACGCATTCCGGGGAATACGCGTGAAGGCCATGAAGACGCACCCATGGAACCGGGGTGACGCAGACGGTTGTGCTGGCCGTGAGTGGTACCGCCTACACCGGCGAAACCGTGGCGCTTGACAACACCCTGGAAACCCTTACCTTTAGAAGTACCGACGACGTCTACAAACTTAACTGACTCTGTGAAGACATCAGCAACAGTGAGGACATCGCCCAGCTTAAGCTCTCCCGCAAAGTCCGCCTCAAACTCGACGAGCTTCTTCTTGGGAGTGGTTCCTGCCTTTTCGAAATGGCCCTTAAGAGCCGCGCTGGTGTGTTTCTCTTTCTTTTCGTCATAGGCAAGCTGAACGGCGGCATAACCATCTTTTTCTACCGTACGAACCTGCGTGACAACACATGGACCAGCCTCAACGACGGTGCATGGAATATTTTTTCCATCAGCACCGAAGACGGAAATCATTCCGACTTTCTTTCCAATTAATCCAGGCATTGGTTTGGTAACTAATTGTTAATTAATAATTTATCTATGTCCGCATAGTTTTTGCGGACCGCAAAGATACGATTATTTTTTTGATTTTCAAGGCCTTGCCGAAAACTTTTTACTAGAAATCGCTATTTCCTTGCCCCGAATTGCCATTTTTCAAGTAAGTGTCCGCAAAACGGATGTACTGAAGCCAGTCGTACCTTGTAATGGCATGCTTCCCCGTGTGGATATGATAGCCGAGTAGACCGTCAATGACTGGCGTTTTATCATAGATTGAAATCCACATAGACCGGCCAATGGTCAGAGATGAACTCCGTACCGTACTTAGCCTCGTTGACGACTTTATGCTTCAACGGAACGGCTCCATGATAGAAAATATGATCGAGCCTTTTCCAATCCGAAGATGAAGAGCTGAAATGGTTATAAGTCATAGACGGATCACTGACCGGAGAATCCATTCTGGCGTTATGCATATAAGAAGTCACTGCTGAGATTCGGCTATCCGTGTCGATGGCGTTGAAATCGCCGGCGAGAAAAACGGTCTTGCCTGTGGCATCGGCGGAGGAGTTCCCTGTAATCTCACGAATTAGAGACACAGTGCAGGAGGCGCACTTAGCAAGGCAGTCACCCTTGCCGGGAGTGACAAAGTGGGTGTTGAAAACGTAGAACTCACGGTCCGAAGTTTTCTCCTTCAGTCGGAGCCAGAGTGTCACTTTCTTGGATTGGGTCTCTGGAAAGGTGGATACGACATCCGGGGTATCACTTAGCCAAAAGCGGCCCCAGTCCTCCATCGAATACTTGCCTTTCCGTACCATGGTGACGTTTCGCGCCCCGCTATTCTTGAAGATATTGAATACACATGATTCAGAAGCTCCCGACTTGAGGACGCCGTCATTGGCGTAGCGATAGTAGACATAGCCTGGAAGGGCTGCCTCCAGATCGGCAAGCTGCTCCTGGCGGCACTCCTGTAGGACGGCGATATCAGGATTGATCTCTGCGAACATCGCTAGAACAGCCGGTTTTCGAACTGTCTCCCACTCATGGCCGGGTTCGTCAGTGGAGCCGTCCGCCTTGCCGCCTACGCGAATATTGAAAGTCATAAAACGAATAGACGAGGAAGAAGAAGGTGTCTCTTTCTGAGGCTGCGGGTCCTCTCCCGCACATGAGAAGAGGGCGACCATAGAAAGGATAAGAATTCCAAGTTTCTTTAAGTTCATTTTCTTATAGTATATATTTGCCGCTGTCGGCATCAACGTAAAGAGTCGCTGCCGGATGAAGACGCATCACCGTTGCAGGAACTCTTTCAGAGACCGGACCGAGTACAGTCGCCTTTACGGCGTCAGCTTTGGTCGAAGCAGGGACCATGCAGAAAAGTCGTCCCGCCTCAGCAAGTGCCGGAACAGTAAGGGTCAGAGCATATTCAGGCACCTCTTCCAAAGTAGGGAAACAGCCGTCATGAACCTGCTGCATCCGGCAGACTTGATCGAGATCCACGCGTTTAATCCTGAGAGGATCATGGAAATCTGCCACATGAGGGTCGTTGAAGGCAATATGACCATTCTCGCCAATACCCATGAAGACCACATCTACCGGGTTCTCGGAGAGTATCCTGTCATAGCGGGCCATTGCCGCTTCAGGATCATCGACAGGTCCTATATAATCCACCTTCCCGAAGGGCACAAGGTCGAAAATGGCGCGGCGAAGGAAATTCCCAAAACTCTGGGGAGCAGCCTCCGAAAGACCTACATATTCGTCCATATGAAGGGCATGGACACGGCCCCAGTCGATACCTGGTGAGGCCGCCAGCGAAGCGAGAAATTCATTTTGCGAAGGGGCCGCTGCAAACACGGCGCAGACCTCTTCTTTTTCATCCAACAATTCCATTAGATACTCTGCCGCTTCAGCTGCAGCAGCTTCACCGAGGCTCTGCCTGGTATCGTACACCTTGACCTGCAAGGCATCCGCCTTGAATTCTTTTATTAGCATGAATAAACAGTTTTTCCTTTCACTATTGTCCGGCTGATCCGGATATCCTTGTCAAATATTACCACATCGGCGTCAAAGCCCTTCCGAAGCGCACCTTTTCTTCCTTCCAAGCCCATGATACGCGCCGGATTCGCCGTGGCCATTCCCACCGCCGTTTCAAGGGAAACTCCTCCCTCGCGAACCATGGTCCTCACAAGCCTGTCCGCAGTCGCAACACTCCCGGCAAAGGCCGAGCGGTCGGGCAGTTTCGCAACGCCGTCCTCGACAATCACCTTCTGTCCGTCCGAGAGGCCTCCGAGAATGCTCGGTCCCTCAGGCATACCAGCCGCCCTCATGGAATCTGTGACCAAGACAATATGTTCAGGACCTTTAATCTTGACCACCAGCTTGAGAAGGTCGGCACAGACATGAATACCGTCACCAATGATCTCAATGTCCATTCCATCCTGATAGTACCCGTACTCGACCGTCCCTGCAATCCGGAAGGCGTTCCGGCGTGTTATAGTGCTCATGCAAGAGTAGAAATGGGTCATCAGGCTGCAGCCCGCCTTAAAAGCCGCGTCGCAATCAGCGAATGTCGCATTTGTATGGGCAATAGACGGAACGATGCCGTGAGCGCGGAGCTCGGCAGCAAATGCCGGAGCACCCGGTCTCTCAGGGGCAAAGCTCCATCTGGCGATATGGGGCGTGCGTGAGATAATGTCAAGGTATTCCTCCGGCTTCGGGTCGCGAAGATAGCGGGGGTCCTGTGCTCCGGCCATTGAGGGAGAGAAATAAGGGCCTTCAAGATGCATTCCGCCAAAAGCCGCCCCGTCGCGTCCGCTGAGCGGAAGCGCCTCGGCATAAGTGTCAAAGCTCGCAAAGAGGAGTTCGTTAGTACTAGTAAGAGTCGTAGGGAAAAGAAGTGTTGTTCCGTGCCGGGCGTGCATACGGGCAGCCGTCAGATAGGCTTCAACCGTCCCATCCATGAAGTCCGCCCCGCCGGCCCCGTGGGTATGGAGATCAATGAATCCTGGAGCAACGTAAAGTCCCTTGGCATCAACTATTTCCGTCTCTTCCGGATCAAGGCCGAGCCCGTCCTCTGGCGGGACCGGAGAATCTGTGCCCATATCTAGGATTTGCCCCTCCCGGAGTAGAATCCAACCGGGTCGAATGCCCTCAGGAAGAACCAGCAAACCGTTTTGAATCAGTGTATTCATTATTTCCAATGATTGATTTTATATCCCATAAAAGCGTAGAATACCATATATAGTGCGGCGGGAATCAGAATCCAGTAGGCAGTATGAAGGGACGCACCCCCATCTGCGATAGAGGCATAGACAAGGGGGAAGATCGCACTGCCGCAGAGAGCCATCACAAGAATGGCCGAACCGAGATTGGTCCATTTCCCGAGGTCATGAATGGCCAGAGGCCAAATGCTGGCATAGACCACCGAGTTGGGAATGCCCATGAGTACGAGGCACCATATGGCTACCCTCGGAGGCAGGATAAGGACCAATACAGAGAGGACAAGTATGATGGATGTCACCACTTTGAGCATGTCCTGCTGGCTGATGTATCGCGGAATCAGGAAGACTCCTATGAAATATCCCATTAATGTACATGTAAGGGTCAGCGAGGGGAAAACGGCAGTAGAACTGAAGCCCGCCTCGCCTGCAAAGCCGATGATAGTATTGACGCTCAGGGCCTGTGTCCCGAGGTGGCAGAACAGGGCCACCACTCCAAGCACCAGATAAGGGTAAGACAGTATGGAAGAGCGGCCCTCCCAGTCGGTCTTTTCATTTTTGGAAGGATTGATGTCCTGGATTGAGGATCGATAGAAAATAACTCCAAAAATGACCAGCAGCACCCCAAGGACCGCATATGGGGCGATAACACCATGAAGAAGAGAGGAAAGAGCCTCATCGCGCGCGGCGCCGGAAAGAGCTCCGGATTGGATAGCGGCCATTCGCTCTTTCTGCGGTGCAATGACTATGGCGGAGAAGACCAATGGCGCAAGTATTCCGGCCAGTTTGTTGCAGATGCCGACAATACTTATTCGCTTCGCAGCGCTCTCTATCGGCCCTATAATAGTAACGAAAGGATTGGCGACGGTCTGAAGAATCGCAAGAGCTGTTCCCATAGTGAAAAGGGCCACGAGAAACATGTTGTAGACCCGAGTCAAGGCGGCAGGGATGAATAGAAAAGCACCGAGTGCAAGGATCCATAGTCCTATCAGGGCTCCTTTCTTATACCCGGTCCGGCTCAGCAGAGCCGAAGCCGGGATTGTCATCACGAGATATGCAATATAGAAGGCAAACTGGGCCAGGTAGCCCTGCACTTCGCTTTGGAGGTCGCAGGCCACCTTGAAATATGGGACTAAAATCGAATTGACCCAAGATACCAGGCCGAAAACGAAGAAGAGGGCTCCAAGGAGAACCATCCCGCTATTCTGGGTGGAAGGCCGGTGTTTCTCAATCATGATGGTCACATTTTATGCAAATATAGCAAAATAGAGGCAAATGGTAAATTTGTTTTCCTCAGCCGAAACATCTAACTTTGTCTTTATATGAAAAAAATCCTTTATCTGGCGGCTGTCCTGTTGCTTGCAGCAGCGTGTGTGGAGCCGATGTCCAAAGAGACTTTCCAAAAAGGGGAAGGTCCCTATCGGTTCGATGTGGACATGTCCGACAGTACCTCCGTCTACGATTTTACTTTCTATACCAGGATTGACGGAGGTTTCTTCGGGGTTGACGCTCCCGAAGAAATAAAGATGACAGTCCTATGGAAATCTCCCTCTGACAGTCTTTTCGGGGAAACCGTATTCATGCCTCTCATCGATTCCTCAGGGACTTTCTATTCAAGTCAGATTACCGCTCCCTATCGAAAAGGGGTCGCACCTCTTGAATGGGGAAAATGGGAGATGGAAGTAGTTGTCCCCGAGCATGTTAAAGGGATGAGAGGGCTCGGACTCATAACAGGAAAAACAAGGGAGAATGGGACACGATAAGCTACGGAAATTTGCAGAGAACGAGACTTTCCGCTGCCTGTTGCAGCCGGATGCGAAGGAGATAATGTTCCATGGTGAGAATGGTGAGCTGCTTCTTAAGGACCATCCCATCAAAGGCCGATGGGGAGAGGAGATGTTCGGAAATGGCCATCCTATCATTGTCGAGCTCGGATGCGGGAAGGGGGAATACACGATAGCACTTGCCGAGAGGCATCCCGAGAATAACTACATTGGCATCGATATCAAGGGCGCCCGTCTTTGGAAAGGGGCGAAATATGCTACTGTCAACTCGCTCCCGAACGTGGCTTTTCTCCGTACGAGAATCGAGTTCCTCCCCGCCCTTTTCGCCGCAGACGAGGTTTCCGAGATATGGCTGACTTTCTCGGATCCGCAGATGAAAAGCGAGAATAGCCGTCTCTCCTCCCCTCTTTTTCTCGAGAGGTATCGCTCTATAATGGTCCCCGGCGGGATTGTCCATTTAAAGACAGACAGCAGGTTCCTCCATGAATATACCATGGCTGTAGTCGCCGCCAATTCGCTCCGACTGCTTGCTTCGACCAAGGACCTCTACGCGACTGCTCCTGAAGATATTGCTTTGGAGGCTGGTTCTGCTTTGGAGGCACATCCCTCTTCGGCGCTACGGGATATTGAAGCCTTGTATCAGGTGCAGACTTTCTATGAGTCCATGTTTCTCAAAATGGGGATTCCTATAACATATATGGCCTTCGTGATAGACCACGAGGGACCCTACTCCTATCCGGAGTTCGATGCCGCCTTCTGGAAGGCCGCAGAGGGGCCTCGAAGGTCTTTTTCACATAATCCCGCCAAGGAGAAATAGCGTTATTTGCTCCTTATCTTGTTGATTGTCGCGCGAATTTGATCGACGGTACCTGTCGTCAGATAGACAGTGTAGGTAAAGTTGGTCGGAAGAGCCAGGGCGCGAATGGGAGCGACATATGAGCACGAAACGGCACCGGGACCGCCAGGACCGGCTCCTACCCTGTAATATGTGCACATAGTTGTCCCAGGGGTATAGATGCCTATTCCCCAACCGGAGTCGTCAGTCCAAGCGTACCACGGCTCTTTCAGAGGGGTGCCGGTGCCAAGATAATAATTCTTTATTCCGCTGAGACTCTGGGCCTCGACCGTAAGGTTTTTGACAGCATCGCCGGTCCAAGGCTTGGACCCGGCATAATACACAAGATGATTGAATGCCCAATCTACGAACATGGCCGGCATCTCCTGATGGCGGGCGGCATGGCTTTTACCTCCGGTATAGGTGAACTTGAATGTAATTTTTGCGTAGTTGTCCACCAGCTCGATCTCTTCTTTCATCCTGCATTCCGGAAGGGCGGTGCAACCTCCCCAGTTTCTGGGCTCTGTCTCAACAATTATCTTTGAATCAGTTATTTCCGACGAGATAATTCTACCGGGGGTCTTCTTCCAGTCGCCTCCTTGGACGGGATTATATCGCCATGGTGTACCATTCCAGTCACTTCCGTCCGAATCTCCATAATAGGACTGCTGTACGAACCGTCCCGTATCGTAATGGTTGAGAAGGTTCCTTTTAGTTCCGGCCTCGGAGAAATGACAAATGCCTCCTCCGCGGGTGAGATCGACCCCTATCTGGACTTTGCCGTTTGAAATCAATGTGGCATTCGGGAGCGACTTATCTTCCCATGTTTTAGGTGTTTCCGGAGCGGGAGTCGGTTGGTCCTGAGGCTGTTTTTGCTCAATGTTGTCAGCACTGCAACCAACGAAAAACACCCCTGCAAGAACAAGTGAAAGAAACCTTATATTCATAGACACAACAATTATTCTCTACCACAAATATAATAAATTCTCCGCTACCCCACACACCAAACCCCTCTACGTACACCAAACGCCCTTCCCTGTGTACAAGCAACATCTTCTGCCACTTCACGTACACCAAATGCCCTTCCCTGTGTGCCAGGATGGCGCAGGTGCGGTTTTTTCGTGGCTACCTGCGCCGCTATAAAATGATATATTTCTGATACTCAGCTTGTTAGTAATTTCCCCCGGTGCAGGTCCTCTGCATTTTTTCGCACCTGCGCCATTCCGTGCAACGGAGATGGTGGTTTCGTCCATGAAAATGCCCGGTTTTCATGGATAAGATCGTGATTTTGCCATTTCGTCCACGAAAAAGGCGGGGTTTTCATGGATGAGATTGCGTTTTTGCCAGTTCGTCCACGAAAAGGGCCGGTTTGTATGGATGAGATTGTGCCAGGGCGGCGCAGGTGGACTGTCAGGGTGGCGCAGGTGGACTGCCTGCATGGCGCAGGTGCGGTTTTTTCGTAGCTACCTGCGCCGCTATAAAATGATATATTTCTGATACTCAGTTTGTTAGTAATTTTCCCTGGTGCAGGTCCTCTGCATTTTTTCGCACCTGCGCCATTCCGTGCAACGGAGATGGTGGTTCCGTCCATGGAAAAAAAGGGGGGGGGTGCATGGATGAAATTGGGTTTGACTTGTCCTGACATAGGTTTACAGTCTGTGAGTCGGTAATGTAAACTTAATTTAGGACTAAAAATGGAGACACAACCAAGACGTTACAATGATGCTG
>ONMJ01000007.1 GCA_900318955.1 uncultured Bacteroidales bacterium | reverse complement strand
TGTAGCCGCCGCATATCGTATATTGCGGCGGCGGTGCCTTCTTCAAAAAAATATAAAAAAAGAGGCTGTATTCCTTGGAAAAGTCTTAGAATACAGCCTTCTCTTTTATATAATATAGCTTTACCTGTTGTTTCTGGTCATTGCATCCATTCTCAGCAGGGACCCAATAGCGGAGTAAGTGCAATTGATCCAGTCATACATCATGTCGGACTTGTAGATGGACCGGGTTTTATAGGTGGTGGGGATTCTTCCGGTGCGAAGATCCTGAAGGACGGTAAGTCCGTCGATAAGGGCCTTTGCTTTCGCGTAGAAAAGCTCATCTCCCGTAATGAGGTAATAATCCAGCATTGCGTTTGCAACGTTTCCCACGCTTGAAATAGTGCCCATTTCGTATTTATACTGCTCGTGAACATTAGGGACTACTTCGGGGCGGACTCCGCAACTGTCCGGCCATACGTCCCAATGGACAAACTGGTCTTCGCTGAAGCGGATTAGGTCCAGAGCGAGAGAGATATCTTCTTTGGAGGGGTTCTCCCCTGTAAGTAGATAGGTGGCGTAAGGTGCTGCAGTACAGTTGGTGAGGTTCTGATAGGGCTTGATTCCTCCGATATTGACATCCTCGAACTGGGATTCGAGATCGAACTTCTCCTCGGCGAAAGTATTCATCCATTTTTCAGCGCGGGCGAGAACATCGTGATAGTCTTTGACTCCATACTTGTTTTCAAGCCTTCTGTAGAACCTTACGACGGGATGAAGCATTGCGTGGGATCCGGTATATGGTTCTCCCGTTTCATAGTCGACCTTTACCGGGAAGGATCCGTCTTCATTCTGGATTTTTCTGTATGTGTCTGCAATATGGAGGGCCTGTTTAAGGTACATGTCTTCTTTTGTGACATCATAGAGATTCAAATATGCAGTCGCGGCGGCAAGGGCCTCGAGGGCCATTGTCCTTCCCTGGTTTTCCTTTTTCGCAGAGGCAATCAGCCCCTTATAGTAGGTTGGAGGGAAATAGGCGAGAGCCTTGTCGGGACCCTGGCCGTTGGCAATCAGGAAGCTGGCAGCCTTTTTGGCAATTTTGATTGCTTCCTCCCGGAGGGACGGAATATTCTCGGCTACAAGGCATTCTACGTTGATAAGGCCGCTGATGGTCTTGCATGCGTACGTATAATGCTTGAAGGACATGTCAGGCTCATCATGAGTGAGCCAGTATTGTACCCACGGTGCTTCATGGGTGTACCTCATGACCTTGATTGCAGACTCTTTGTAGTCGATTGTAGGTCCCGAAAACGGCCCCTCAAATGGATAATCGCGGAAGAAATCTCTCTCACCAGCCTTCCCGATGACTCTTCCGTCCCGGTCCAGACCTTCAACCGTAAGGGTCACCGGTCCTGGCGGAACCTCCCTCCATATCTTCGCCAGGGAACTCTTTGGGCTGGAGGCATTAAATGACCATACGCCTTTCCCCTCTTTCTGCCGAAGGGTGAAACGGTAGGATAGTGCTCCGTCGACCTTCTCAAAATCGAAGGCGGGAGAGTATATGAACTTTACAGAATAGGCGTTCCAAAACGGGTTCCTGCCTTCATACCCCGGCCTTACCGGGACAGAATACTCCTTAAGAGCCCGTTCATTCAGCTTTTTGTATTTAAGAGCAGGTTTCCCTGCATAAGCAGCGATGCTGATGGATAGCAGCATCATGATTGTTATACCGATTCTTTTCATCTCTGAAATCAATTGTATCCCGGGTTCTGCACCAGAGACTTGTTGATGTTAAGCTGGCTCAATGGAATAGCGAACCAGTAGTTCTTCGGAGTAGCGAAACTTCTTACGAAGGTACCCTCATTTACAGGTGTAACCTTGTAGAAATCAGTTGCTGACGAGCCGTCAAGGTTCCATCCTTCAGGAGTGTGTCCTATATATTTGTCTGCAACTTTCCAGCGGCGGATATCGTGATACCAGCGGCCTTCAAAGACAAACTCGCTGAGCCTTTCCTGGCGGATGGCTTTGATAAGTTTTTCTCCAGTCGGAGTGCCGCCGGCTCTGCTCCATGCCTCTGCGAAGTCGGGAAGACCTGCGCGATGTCTTACGATATCGATATATCTGAGTCCGGTTTGAGATAACGAACCGGTATACTCAGCCTCGGCTTCGGCATAGTCAAGGTAAAGCTCAGCAACGCGGATAAGCGGCAATGTATGCTTTCCCGTTGTAAACGATTTGTTGCTGAGGTTGTATGCATCTGCTCTTGACACCCATTTCTTGACATAGTATCCGGTAGCTGTTTGGTACTCGTTTGCGAATATTCCGTCATTCTGCTGAGGCTCGCCTTTGCGGCAAAGTAGCTTGAAAGTGGTTCCATTGAAATCGTAATCACCTCTGTCATAGCCAATAGAAGCGTAAAAACGAGGTTCGCGGTTGAGGTGGAGAAGGACAGTGTTCTGTTCTTGGTCAATGGAGTAGAGATCCAGATTCTTTGTCTCGGGGTCCTCATCCATAGGAAGTCCGTTTTTGGAAAGGAAGGTCTGAACTGCCTTCAAGGTCGGCACTATATATCCCTTAGGGCCTTCTGAAGTATAGGTGGAGACAGTTCTCGGGGCGAAGAACTCAACATGGGTTGCAGAGGAATTCTCTGAGAACAGGTCTTCTTTGCTGTTGTAGAAATTGGTTGTGCCTTCAGGCCCGATGAAAGCGGTACGGTAGTTCTCATATCCGCGGGTGAAGTCGTCGCTCGCAGATGAAATTTCATATAGTCCGTAACCGTTAGCTTCGCATGCTACTATTGCTTCACTGGCTGCATCCATTGCCTTTTTCCAAAGTTCTTTGTCATACTGCTGAGGCATGAGTGGAGTGCCGTCATGGTTCTTAAAGTCTGCATACCAGTTGTTTCCGTTCACAAGAGGGGATGCGGCCGTAAGCCACAGGCGGGCCTTGAGCGCCTTGGCAAGAACGGATGTCGCCCTTCCGTAGTAGTCGGTACTCTGGGTTGCCGGTAGAATCTCTGCAGCTTTGTCGTACATATTGGAAATGAAGGTTACGCAGTCAAGATATGGCGACCGCGGAGTGTTCATATCCTCATTCATACTGATAAGATGATCCACAATAATGATCGGGCCGTAGTATTCCAGCATCAGGTGGTGGTAGTAAGCTATTATCCAATAAGCTTCTCCTCTCCACTGTGCCCTCTCGGCATCGGTTGCATCAGGGACCTCATCTATGTGTTCCAAGAGTATATAGGCGTTTCGGATCCCTTCCCATACCTTGTAGGTATGAGCTCCGGTGGGGCTTCCGGAAGCTATCCATGCGGCAAAATAAGTCTGCGAAGGAGTCTCTATGTTGTCGAATACGAGGCTCTTCCAGTTGAAGTACCGTCGGTCTCCTCTGGCTCCGGAAATCAGGTCTCCGCCGCCGCAGAGCTCCATCGACGCGTTGATATCATATTTGTTCGGCTGATATACATGCGAATACATTGCGCATGCAAACTTGTTCGCCTGGGTGTGGGTACGGAACAGGTCGTCCATCTTTGGACTTCCGAGGGGAACGACATCCAGATAGTTGCACGCAGCGGCACAAACGCAGACGGCCGAAAGTATAAGTATTCTTTTTATATTCATGACTTTCCTTTTTAGAAATTGAACTGGATGCCCAGTTTGGCAGATTTTTGAAGCGGATAGGCTTCCAGACCGCTGCCGGAGCCCATCTCCGGATCCCAATACTTGAACGGGGAGAAAGTGAGGAGATCGTTTCCGCACAGGTAGATGCGGACCTTCTTCTTGAGGAAGGAGTATCCTATCTCGATGTTTTTGAGTCTGAGGAAAGATCCGTCCTTGAGATAGAATGACGACGACTGGATGTTGTTATTGATGACCTTTGCGCTAAGGCGAGGATATGCAGCATCAGCGCGGTTGTTATCCCAAGACCAGTGATCGTCGACTATGTATTGCATTATGTTGTATCCTGCTCCCTTGTTGGAGATAAATGGGTGGTGCCCGCTCATCAGAATACTTACTCTTGCGGATCCCTGGAACATGAAGTTGAAATCCAGTCCCTTCCAAGTCAGCGCTCCTCCGAATCCGTACTGGATTTCAGGAATCGAAGGAATATCGAAGCGGACCCTGTCGAGGGCATTGACTATTCCGTCCGGTTTTCCTTCCGGGCCGGTAATGTCTGCATACTTTATGTCACCGACTCCGTAGTTGCCGAAGGTCTGCTGTGCATGTGAGTCTATCTCTTCCTGGGAGGTAAAGATTCCTTCAGCGACGTAGAGCAGCCTGGAGTTGTTCGGGTGGCCGATTTTCGATAGATTAGGGGTCAGACTGTAGTCCGGCTCGTCGTTATAGACAATCTCGTTGTGGGCATAGGTGAATGACCCGCGGAGAGACATTGTGAAATCTTTCCTGAACACCTTCTTATAGGCAAGGGACATATCAACTCCTCCGTTGTCCATCTTTCCGATGTTTGCATAGGGGAGGGTAGATCCGAGGCCGGAAACAGCGGCAATGGAATTTCGCTGCATGAAGATGTTGGAGCGGTGCTCCTTGAACCAGTCTACAGAGATGTCGAGGGTTTTGAAGAACTGCATATCTACTCCTACGTCGAGTTTCCTTGCAAGTTCCCATGTGGCATCATCGTTGCCGTAGGTAGATACGTATCCGGCGCCTACAGTTCTGAAAGTGTTTCCGAACACATATCCGCGGGAGGCCATGCTGACTCTGGTGAGATAAGGGAATCGCTTTTCCAGTGCATCGTTTCCGACAAGTCCGTATGAGGCTCTTATTTTAAACGACGAGATGGTTTTTTTCAGCGGCGCCCAGAATTTCTCGTTTGAGGGGGTCCATCCGATTGCTGCCGAAGGGAAAAGGCCGAAACGTTTGCCGGTTATGAAATTCTCGGATCCGTTGTAGCCGAAGTTGACTTCAGCGAGGTAACGTTTGCCGTAGTTCAAGGTCAATCTGGCGGCAATTCCCTGCTCGCGGAATGGCAGGAGGTCGTTTTCAGAGGCGGAGTTGGCGTTGTTTAATTTCTCATTCATTCGGTAGACCAGGTCTGAGGCCACATCGAGTTTCCCGAAGGCACGCTTGTATGAAAGCTGGCCGAGAATCGAGTACCTGTGATGACCGGTATCTCCTGCAGAATATGTGATATATGTCGAACCGTCAGGACCTATGGGAGAGGTCGTAAAGAAGAACGATCCGTCCGGCCTCTGGTAATATCCGTCGTCAATTGTGAAATAGAAGGGAATATACTGGCGGGTAACCTTGGCGTAAGAGTAGTTGTAGAATGTTGCAGCAGCTTTTGCCGAGAGACCTTTTGTAATAAAGTCGAGGTTCTGGTCGGCCTGGACAACGGCTGTCATGAACATATGGTTGATAGTTGCGCTTCCGCAGGCATAAGAAGCATAGGGGTTGCGGGCAATGTCGGATGTTCCTCCTGCATTCCATGACGCACCGTTCCCAAATCGGATAAATGTATCTCCGTCTTCCGCAGGAAGAACAGCGGGGAAGTATACAGGATTAACTTTCATAGTCCACACGAAGTAATCTGATATGGTCCCGGCTGGAGTGCCCCTGTAACGGAATTGGCAATTGAGCTTCATGGAGAGCTTCGTGGTCCTCGTTATCATTGCGGATACATTACTCTGGAGCTGAATCTTACGGCTGTACATTCCGTTGTCAATCATGTTGTTCTTTACAGGGGCGAAGATACTTCCTTCATTGAAAATCGCAGCGTTCATGAAGTAGTTGACCTTCTTTCCTCCTCCGCGGACCGAAAGGTTTAGGTGCTCTGAGACTGCGTAGTCCTTGAATATAAGGTGGTACCAGTCGTTTTCGGGGTAGATGTAGGGATTCAGATGTTGCCTGGTCCCTTCTATCTGCTGCTTCGTGTATCTGGGCTCGTACTCAGTCCCTGAGAAGCGTGCGTCGTTGTAAAGAGCCTCGTTGTATTGCTCCATATAAGTGGGACCGTCCGCAACCTTCTGGAGGTAGGTCGGAGTCGCAACTGAGGTGTCGTATGTAACATTGATGCTCATCTTCTCCGCATTCCTACCTTCTTTTGTGTTGATTAGGATGACTCCATTCGCTCCGCGGGATCCGTAGAGAGCTGTTGCGGTGGCATCTTTCAGTACGGAGAATGACTCGATGGCTTCAGGGGCGATCATGTTGACCATTGCATCTGAAGTGGTTTCGACACCGTCAATGATAACCATTGGTCTGGCATCATATCCGAAGGTTCCAACACCACGTACATAGAATGTGGCCTGGTCGAGACCGGGCTCTCCGCTGGAGCGCATCGAGATGAGTCCCGGGACATTTCCGGCAAAGGAGGAAGTGAGTGAGCTGGTGGTAATCTGAAGATCCTCGGAGCGGACCGATTGAACGGCTCCTACAAGGGATTCTTTCTTCTGTGTACCAAAACCTACCACCACGACCTCGTCGAGGAGATTTTCCTGCAGGATCATGGTAACAAGAGTAAAGAGGAAAGGATCGCTCAATGAGAGTTCCTTATTGTCATATCCCATTGCCTCAAAGACTACAGTACCTTTGGAGGATGGAACCTTCAGTTCATAATTGCCCTTGTCGTCGGTGATGGTATAAACCTTCGCATTGTCTTTAAGGTGAATGGTGACACCGGGAAGCGGCAGATTATTGTCCGATCCGATGACGGTTCCCTTAAGGACGGTCTGGGCGTATGCTTCGGGGGCATTCATCAGGGCAGCGAGGAGAATGCTGCACAGAATGAATAACATTCTGAATATCTTGTTCATCATTTTCTTTCCCTATTCATTTTCCAATAGATATTTTCCCTTCTGGGTTGCCAGGTATGCCGCTTCTACTTGCGCTTCCGTCAGCGGGGTGGAGTAGATTCTCGGGAAGAGGACATCTCCGTTCCATGTGGCGTTGATCTTCGAAGCGGAGGTATCGTTGGCAGCTCCTCCGATAATGAAGAATTTCACACTGAAGTAGAGGTCTCCCTCAAAGTTGTGCGTTCCGGCTTTTACTCCGTTGACATAGATGGTCTCGGTTCCAGTCTCCTTGTCCCAGACTCCGACAAGGTGGTAGTATTTTCCTTCTTCGGGGGTAATGCCCGAGTATGCGTAGTTATTTACATAGCTGCCTGAGATGCGCTGAATAAGGCAGAAAAGGAACTGGTTGCCGGAACTGCTGGAGGTCAAAGCTAGTCCGACACCGCCGCTTCGATGGGATGTGAAAGGCTTGGCTCCGCTTCCGTTGATAGGGCAGCCCAGTCTGACCAGAGCCTCTACTGCACAGCCGTCGTTGAGGTTGTTTCTGAGCTCGGTTGACATCGGGAAACGGTAGTATCCTGAAGTTGCAGCCGCACCGAGAGTATGAGTGAAGACAGGTGCGTATACGCCGAAGTCCTCATTCATCTTGACTGAAACATCACCGGGGAATAGGGTGACCTCGGTCCCGGAGGCGCGGTCGACAGCGCTTCCGTCGGCATTGAATTCAATATCAATAAGGTCTGCCTCGGGAGCGGCAGTGGCGAGCTGGCTTACCAGGATGGACGCGCTGAGGTGTTCGTCCTCGTCTGTTTTCAGGACTACGGACCCTTGTCTGGATTCGTTTCCGGTATTGGCAGAGAAGAGCAGCCTGAGGGCATCTGCGCCACTTTCGCTGACAGTTAACCAGTCAGGAGCCGAGTCTACTTTCCAGCTAGAGATATTTGTCTTGGTTACCGGTATTGTGACATCAGCTCCCTCTTTTGATACAGTCAGTGATTTTCCTTCGATAGAGAGTCCCATGTCTTTTTGCCAGACTTCGACCTTTGAGGTGATTTCCGGATCCTCCTTGCACGCGAAAGTTATAGTCCCGTGCTTTTCATCGCCGGAGCCTTTTGCGGCTGAGAGAATCAGTTTGTCGAATTCTGCGGAATCAACTGTAAGCCAGGACATTCCTTCTTCGTCAATGGAGTATGACCAGCGGCTGTTGCAGGAGACTCCGATATTGAATGTGCCTCCGTTCTTGTTTACAACCGGGTTGAGAAGAGTAATGTCAATATAGTAGAGCTTGTTTTGGATAACCGTAAGAAGTCCCTTTTGCTCTATTCCATCAGCTATGAAAGAAATGGTTGCCTTACGCTCGGCAAAACCGGAATTCTTCTCGACAGTGACTTGTATATCAGTTTTCCCTGAAGTTTTTCCAGAAGAAGGATTTAATTCCAGCCAGTCTACACCAGATGGTATGTACGCGTGCCATTCACCTCCGGTTGTCTGGATTGAAATGGTCTGCGAAGATTCTGAACTGGAAAACTTCAATGCTTTTGCCCCAAAGGAATCCGCATCTTCGATGCTTACTCTCTGGGGAGCCGTAGTGATACCTCCCTCCCTTTGGCAAGATGAGAGTATTGCCAGCAATGATATCATTGCGGAAACGACTGTTTTAGTGTTCATTATAATAATTGATAATATTTGGTTTCAGATAACGCTGCGAGTCCTATTCGTCAAATACCGACATGGGAACCTTCGCGAAATAAATTCCCGCCCGTTTTTCCCCGTCTTCAGTACGAAGTTCATGGGAGGAATAATAGACTACCCAGAGTTCGTCTCCGACCTTGAGGATACCGGGGTAGCTGTTGTCACTTCCGGAAGGAAGTGTAAAGACAGTCTTGAACTGTCCCTGAAGGTTTCCCTTCCATATTCTTGTGCGGTTTGCCTTTTCGAGGTATGCTCTCCCGGCGGCGATTACCGTTTCGTCATCAAGTACCATGAAATCAGGGCCGCCGATTCGGAAGCTCAGGAGATTGAAATCCCAGTCGGTGTAAGGCGGATAACTGACACCCCAGCACCCGAATTGGTTTCCTCCCTCTCTGCGGGCAAGAAGGAGCATCCTGCCGTCCGGAAGGAAGCGAAGGGTGGTCTCGTTAGGCGAGCCGTCGATTGCCAGTGTTGTGACCTTATTGTAGTGAATCCCGTCTTTGGTTTTCAGGAGAAGGAGTTCTCCGCTCCCGTATGAGACGGTATATCCGGTGTCGCCAAACCAGGTTACTCTCCAGAACCATTCGTTGTTGGCTGCGGGATTGTCCTCGTATACGACAGGCTCAGGGTTGGAGAATGTGTTTCCGTCTGTGCTGAAAGACACGTGCGGGTTTTTCCCGGTGAGTTTCTGGTCACGGTAAATGGATCCTCCCATTATTACCATGAGTCTTCCGTCCGGAGTGATGCTCAGGTGAGGATCCCTCAGGTCGAAGCCTTTCTTTTCAAGCAGGGCGACGGGAGACCAAGTCTCACCGTCTTCACTGCGGAGAATGCGGACTTTTCCGTTGGCTTCTCCATTGCTGTCAAATATATGGCTTTCTCCTTCTCTGAAAGAAACGAAGTATGATCCGGAGAATTTCTCCAAGGATGGGAAGGCGCTATAGTCTTTGTCCCAGATCAGTTTTACAGATGCGATGCTTTTCGGGGCTTCTTCTTCCTTCTCTTGTGAGGCACATTGTGTGCATGCCGGAAGAATGCAAAGAGCAAGTGCGATTCTTAGGAATTTATTGAACATATTTGGTCTGTTTTTTTGACAAATGTACCCCCAAATATGTATTCAAAAAAACCGGGTCTTCCCTTTTCTAGATTTGTTTTTGGGATTATTTTTGTAATATTTTGATAAGCAGGTTATTTGCTATTGAGCAGTCAAGGGTATTATCTAGATTTGACAAAGCCTTTTTTCGAATTCTTCGGGTGGGCAGAGGGCCTGTTTCTTGATTTTGCTGCGGTGGGTATAGACCGACGTAGGAGCGCAGTTGAGGAACTGTGCGATCTTCCCGCTGTCTGTAATTCCGAGCCTGATTACGGCCAGGATTCTTAGCCCAGTGGATAGTTCCTTCTTGTTGCTAAGGCTGAAGCGTGCTTCTTCTCTCAGAAGTGAATTGACATCCTCTACAAAGTCCGGGAATACCCCGAGGAAAGTTTCGTCAAAAATGCGGTAGAACTCATTATAATTATCTCTCGTCGCCGATTGTTCGCGTAGCATTTGTTTTAAGGCCTCTTCTCCATCTTCTTTGAGCGTTACGCGTAGAGAGTGGCGATAGTCTTCTACAAGACCGAGGTATTTTGCCGAGAGGTTCATGTACTGAAAGACATATCCTTCTTTTATCCTGTTGGCCTCCTCGAGTCTATTGTTGACTTTTTCAAGTTTCTTAGCCCCTACCCGGATGTTCCTTGCCTGCGATCTTGAATGTCTCAGCAGTGCAGCGATAGTGATAGTGAGGGCGCTCAGAAGCAGGATGACGAGAATACTTATTATCCTTTGGCGCCGCTGCTCGTACTCTACGGCTCTTACTATGTTGAGCTGGGAAGAGGCAGAACTGTAAAGGCGGGCATTGAAGTTACATAGAAGTGCTTCTTCGAGGACTATCTGGTTGTATCTTGAAGCTCGAACCAGTTGGTGGTCCTCATAAACGAGATTTGCCAGTTCGTAAAGCGACAAGAACTCCCTGACAGGAATCTGTATATCGTAAATTGCCCCTTGGGCAAGCCAGATCATTTGATTTTTTTTGTCGCCTGCATTCCAGTAGGCGTTCGACAAAGACCAGGCTGCATTTGATTTTTCTTGCAGAGATTTTGAGTTTTCGACAAGTTCTTCCAGGCTTCGGATTGATTCTTCGTAGCGCCCCTGTTTATAATCTCTGACTGCATTCCTCCTTATATATTCGAAAGAAGATGTTTTCAGACTCGCGATGAGCCTGTTTCTCATCTCGTCGCGGGTTGAGTCATTTGAAAAGCGCATATCCTCCGGAAGGGCGACATCCCTAACTTCTGTGGCATACAAAAGGAGCAGTGAGGAATAATACTGGCTTTTCAACTGGTTGTTCATTTGGAGAGTATCCATGGATGTGAGGATGTCTTCCGCATCTTTGTATTTTCTTAACGACACGTCAATCTCCACCTGACAGAAAGAGCACAGGAACTGTCTTGTTGGATCTTCTCCTGCGCACTTTTCCATGATTTTCAGGTACTTCATGGATGAATCGACCTGGAAAAACCGATACATGTTGAAGAGAGTATCAGCATATTCCCATCTAAGGGAATCATTTTCTGTTTTCCCCATTTCGAGCCTTATACTATCCGCCCTGTGTTCAAGTTTTTGGGCGTATACAGCCCTGTTGGAAAGCATCTTGTCCAGCTCCTTCAGCTTGCTTTCAAGGGGATCCTTAGTGCATCCAAGGACAACGAGAGTCAGTACAAATATATATAGAAGGCGTTTCATCCTACTGTTTTTCTTATTTCACAAAGATAAGCATTCCGATTCAAAAACTTTACTTCCTTTTTTTCTGAGCGATTTTGTATATTTGCATGATAACACAGAGTAATCAATGAAACAGTCTAATAGCCTTTCTCCATGGTTCTGGGTCCCAACGCTTTATTTTGCGGAGGGGATTCCTTATTTTATCGTCAACACTATATCTACGATAATGTTCAAAAAGATGGGAATGTCCAATGTGGACATTGCCGCTTATACGAGTATACTTTATCTTCCATGGGTGATCAAGCCGTTCTGGAGCCCTTTTGTTGACATTATCAAGACTAAGCGCTGGTGGGTCGTGGCCATGCAGATTCTCATGAGTGCGACCTTCATCGGGCTGGCACTTGCTTTGCCGCATCCTTCTCCGGAAGTCATTGCTACAGGGGAGACTCCGGTATCGCTGTTTGTCCTGACTCTCATTATCTTCTGGGTGACAGCCTTCGCTTCCGCCACCCATGATATTGCAGCTGACGGGTATTATATGCTCGCTCTTAGCCAAGGTGACCAATCCCTGTTCGTGGGTATCCGAAGCACTTTCTACCGCCTTTCTTCCATCTTCGGGCAGGGCGTACTCGTTGTAATTGCCGGTCTTTTGGAGACAAAGTACGGAGATATTCCACGAGCTTGGAGTGTTACTATGATAATCTGTGCCGTTCTCTTTGGTCTGATTACCCTGTACCATGTCTTTATGATGCCGCGTCCCGCAGCCGATTTCAAACGTGAAGACGCAACATCTCCAGGTGAGATTTTCAAGGAGTTCGGCCGTACTTTCGTAACATTTTTCAAGAAGCCCTTCGTCTGGCTTGCGATAGTTTTCATGCTGCTTTACCGTCTCCCGGAGGCCTTCCTTATAAAGATGATCAACCCCTTCCTTCTTGATGCAGCGGATAAGGGCGGACTCGCTCTTTCGACTGAGACTGTCGGCCTGGTGTATGGAACCATCGGTATCATAGGCCTTACTGTCGGAGGCATCATCGGCGGTATTGCTGCGTCCAGATGGGGCCTTAAGAAGGCTCTGTGGCCGATGGCGGCATGTATGACCCTTCCGTGCCTTACATTTGTCTATCTCAGTATGGCGTGCCCGACAAACATAGCAGTCATCAGTACCTGTGTCTTTATTGAGCAATTCGGCTATGGATTCGGATTCACAGCCTATATGCTATATATGATATTCATTTCGGAAGGCGAGTTCAAGACTTCCCATTATTCCCTATGTACGGCATTTATGGCCCTCAGTATGATGATTCCAGGGTTTTTCGCGGGATGGCTCCAGCAGTCTCTCGGGTATGTCGGCTTCTTCTGGATGGTCATCTCTTGCTGCCTGGCGACAGTGGCGGTTACCATTGTCGTTAGGAGGACAGTTCCTGCTGAATTTGGAAAGAAATAATATTTAACAAATGAAAATAAGATCATTATTCATTTCGTTGGCGGTGCTTTTCAGCGCCAGCGCCTTTGCACAGGTGAAACCTGGCATCGAAGTCCTTGCCGAGCGCGGATTCGATGTTCTTAAGGGGAAAAAAGTCGGGCTTGTGACCAATCCGAGCGGCGTCGACCGCAATCTGCGTTCTACGATTGACATCCTCTTCGAGGCTCCTCAAGTAAAACTTGTGGCTCTTTACGGTCCCGAGCATGGAGTCCGCGGAGATGTCTATGCAGGAGGTAAAGTGACGGATTATAAAGACCCTACGACCGGCCTTCCCGTCTATTCTATTTATGGTAAATACCGCAAGCCCAGTCCCGCCATGCTCAAGGGAATCGATGTAATGGTCTATGATATCCAGGATGTCGGGTCCCGCTCATATACATTTATCAGCACGATGGGACTTGTGATGCGCGCCTGCGCCGAGCAGGGTATAGAGGTAGTCATTCTCGACCGCCCCAACCCCCTGGGAGGCAACAAAGTGGAGGGGTGCTATACTGAGCCAGGATTCCATTCTTTTGTCAGCGAGTTCAAGATTCCTTATATCTACGGTCTCACCCCGGGTGAGCTTGCAATTCTCCTCAATGAAGAGGGCCTGAATTGTGGAGAGAAAGGCGATGAAAAACCGCTTTCATGCAAGTTGACAGTCATTCCTATGGAAGGATGGCACCGGGATATGAGATATACCGATACTAAGCTCCCTTGGATTCTCCCGTCCCCTCAGATTCCTTCCCCTGATGCTGCTATCGGCTATCCTTCCGCCGGTATCGCAGGTGAATTCCAGAATTACCTTAATATCGGGGTCGGCTATACCCTTCCATTCCAGGTGTTCGCCGCTGAATGGATAGATGCTGATAAACTGAAGGCCAGACTGGATAGTTATAATCTTACAGGAGTCGCTTTCCGCACAATTCATTATAAACCGTTTTTTGGTAATCTTGCAGGAAAAGACTTGAATGGTGTTCAATATTTCTATACGGATTATGAAGCTGCAAATGTGACTTTAGTGCAGTTCTACGTCATGCAGGCGGTCGGAGAGCTTTATCCCGACCACAATCCTTTCCTCGAGGAAGGGCGCTTGAGAATGTTCGATATTGTTTGTGGTACGGATTTTGTCCGTAAGGAATTCGGGAAGAGGCTGAGGGTCGAAGACATAGAGTCCTACTGGATGAAAGATGTCGAAGATTTCAAGGCGCTTTCCCGTAAGTACTATTTATACAAATAACTTAATAACCTAAAGTCATGAAAAGATTCTATACAGCGGTAACAGCCCTCGTGATGGCGATTGCAATCACAACCGCATATTCTGGAGCATCAGCCCAGACAAGGGCGCGCAGCTCTTCAAGAGCGACTACCACTCAGAGCACTCGTGGCTCTTCAAATATCAGCAGCTCATCTTCTACCCGTCAGAGCGGAATCACTTCCCGCCAGAGCGGAAATACTTCTCGTTCAACTTCATCGGTTTCAAGGTCTACCGGCACGACAACCCGTCAGAGCGGAACAACCACTCGCCAGAGCGGTACCACCACTCGTCAGAGTGGAACAACCTCCCGCTCTACCGGATCAGCCGTTCAGAGCGGCACTACCACCCGTCAAAGCGGCACCACCACTCGCCAGAGCGGCACTACCACCCGTCAGAGCGGTACCACCACTCGTCAGAGTGGAACAACCTCCCGCTCTACCGGATCAGCCGTCCAGAGTGGCACTACCTCCCGTTCTGTCCAGAACGGCAGTGCGACCCGCACCAGCGGATCTACCACCAGGGCTATTACAAACTCTGATGCTCAGACAACCTCCCGTTCCGTCCAGAGCGGATCAGCGACAAGGGTTTCCGGAAATACCGTTCGCGACAATAGCAACGTGACCCGTCAGGGCCTTGGAAATCCTTCTTCAAACAATATAGCTCCTACCGAGAACTATCGCGACAACGGCGGTAACTACCGCTACACCGACAGCGGGTTCCGTATGGATGACCACTACAATGTAGGGCGTATCCCTCCTCGCGAGAGGACCCACCTCACCTACGACCGTCCAGGCCTCTTCTGGGGTGACACTCCTCACTACTATGGCTACAGAGTCAGCTATCTGCCTCCTCGCTATCGTAGAGCGACCTTCTGGGGAATCGACTACTACATCTATAACAATATCTACTACAGGCTCCACGGTGGTGTCTACTATGTCTGCAGACCTCCTTTCGGAATCAGGGTAGAGCACGCTATCGAGCGCGCAATGCTCAACGCAGTGAGGTTCTCATACTATACCAACGTCTACAGGACGTTCAATACGACATTCGCTAATTATGCGACCATCGCAGAGCAGAACCGTATCATTGCACAGAACAATGCCATAATAGCGCAGCAGAATGCTTCATATGCACTCAACGGCAACCGCGCACTCTCTGCTTATGAGATTGCTTCCAAGCTCGGTCTCGTCCAGAGCTATGCATATGCCAACTCTGACTACTTCTATCAGGACGGCGTGTTCTACATCTATCAGAACGGCAACTACACTACCATCATCCCTCCTGCAGGTGCTCTTGTCACTTCGCTTCCGGATGACTACGAGACGATCGTTATGAACGGAACAGAGTATTACCTGGTTGACAATACAGTCTACCGTACGATGCTCTTCAATTCCCAGCCTTATCTAGAGGTTCTCGGCCAGATGTATGGCGACCTCTACAACAGGTACTCGATCTACAGGTAGTATGATCTCCATATAATAAAAAAAGGTGGCCGCGAGGTCACCTTTTTTGCGTTGCGATTGTTCCGCCTAGAAACTGTGAATTGCCAGTCCTGAGCGAAGCTTGGGCTCAAACCATGTTGTCTTCGGAGGCATGATGTTGCCGCTGTCGGCAATCTTCATCAGCTGCTCCATTGAGACAGGATAAAGAGCGAAAGCAACCTTCATCTCTCCGCTGTCGACCCTTCTGGAGAGTTCTCCTAGTCCGCGAATGCCTCCAACGAAGTCAATTCTCTTGTCGGTGCGAAGATCTTTGATTCCGAGAATCTTGTCGAGAACAAGATTTGAGAGGATGGTGACATCGAGAACTCCTATCGGATCATTGTCGTCGTAGCGTCCCGGCTTCGCGGTAAGGCTGTACCAACTTCCGTCGAGATACATGCTGAAATTATGGAGAGCCTTCGGGGAATATGGAATAGCTGGCCTTCCGCAGCATGGCTTTGTCTCAAGAGTCACTTCGAAATCCTCTTCCAGTGCCTTTAGGAATGCCTCTTTCGGGAGATTGTTGAGGTCTCTGACGACGCGATTGTAATCAATTATTCTGAGATGACTCTCCGGGAAGCAAACGGCCATGAACCAGTTATACTCCTCATTTCCGGTGTGATGGGGATTCTGTGCCCTTCTTTCGGCTCCTACGCGTGCTGCCGCGGCAGTGCGGTGGTGGCCGTCAGCGACGTAGAATGCATCGACTTCGCCTGTGAATAGTTCGGTGATCCTGCGGATATCCTCATCGTCGTCGATTACCCAGAAAGTATGTCCGAAGCCTCTCTCGTCGGTAAAATCGTACTCGGGAGCCTTCTCAATTGTCTTGTTGATTATGGCGATAATAGAGGGATTGTCCTTGAAGGCGAAGAAAACCGGCTCTATGTTGGAACTCTGGATCCTTACATGTACCATTCGGTCATCTTCCTTGTCCTTTCGGGTCAGCTCATGTTTCTTGATATGACCGTCTGCGTAGTCATCGATATGGGCGCAGAGTACGATTCCGTACTGGGTGCGGCCGTCCATGGTCTGGGCATAGACATAATAGCACTCCTTCGGATCCTGCCTGAGCCATCCGCGCTCCTTCCATGCCTTGAAGTTCTCGACGGCCTTGTCGTAAGTGCGCTGCTCATGCTCTCCGGCAATTGGCGTAAAGTCGATTTCCGGCTTGGTAATATGGAGAAGGGACTTCTCGCCGGCCATTTCCAGAGCTTCTTCGGAGTTGAGGACATCGTACGGCGGAGCCGCTACTTCGGTGACTATGTCTTTCGGCGGGCGAATCGCCGCAAAGGGTTTTACTCTTACCATATAATTACTTGTTTACTTGGAAACGGGTATTGCCTGTAGCGAAATAATCAACAATCTGACGTGCGGCAGCAAGGCCTGCGTTTATATTGGCTTCTGAAGTCTGTGCGCCCATTTTCTTTGGCGTTGCGAAGACGCGGAGACCGAACTTTTCCTTCATCTCGGCGTAATTGTCGGGCATGACGTCGGTGATGTATTTGAGATCCTGTCTTTCTTCTAGAGCCTTCATAAGTCCCTCTTCGTCAATTACTTCCTTTCGGGCGGTGTTGACAAGGCATGCACCCTTCGGCATCTTTGTGACGAGGTCGTACCCGATTGATTTAATGGTCTCCGGAGGGTTCAGCGCCTCCCGCGATGATCTTCTCAGCGGGGAGGAACGGGTCGATGGCCATAACTTTCATTCCGAGAGCCTCTGCCTTGGCTCCTACGAGGCGGCCGACATTGCCAAAGGCCTGGATTCCAAGCTTTTTGCCCATGATCTCTGACCCTGTTGCAGGGGTGAACTGGGTGCGGGACATATATATCATCATCGCAATCGCGAGCTCGGCGACAGCGTTGCTGTTCTGGCCGGGAGTGTTCATCACAACTACTCCATGAGCAGTCGCAGCGGCGAGATCTACATTGTCGAAACCGGCTCCGGCGCGAACCACGATCTTGAGCTTTTTCGCCGCTTCAAGCACCTCTGCGGTTACTTTGTCGGAACGGATAATCATGGCCTCGGCATCTGCCGCAGCGGCGATGAGATCCTCTTGGGACTCGTATTTTTCGAGTTTTTCGACTTCGTGTCCGGCCTCTTTCAGGATGGACTCAATTCCTTCGACGGCCTTTGCAGCAAAAGGCTTCTGGGTTGCTAGGAGTACTTTCATTTCTTTAGATTTTCAAATTCTTTCATGCAATCGACGAGAGCCTGGACATCTTCGATGGTGCAGGCGTTGTAGATGGAGGCGCGGAAGCCGCCTACCGAGCGGTGGCCCTTGATGCCGATCATACCGCGTTCTTTAGCGAAGGCGAAGAACTCGTCCTGCAGATCCTCGTAGCCGGGAGCCATTACAAAGCATACATTCATGCAGGAGCGGTCCTCCTTTTCTGCGGTACCGACAAAGAGGGAGTTGCGGTCAATCTCGTTATAAAGGAGATCGGCTTTTTCCATATTGATCTTGTGAATAGCCTCTACGCCGCCGATTGACTTGAGCCACTTGAGGGTCTCGTTCATCACGAATATCGAGAACACCGGAGGGGTATTGAACATAGAGAGTTTGTCAATGTGGGTGCGATAGTCGAGCATTGTCGGGATGTAGCGGCTGACGCGGCCGAGGGAGTCCTTTCGGATAATTGCGAAAATAACGCCCGCGGGGCCGACATTCTTCTGGGCTCCGCCGTAGATCAGGTCATATTTGGAAACATCCACAGGGCGGCTCATGATATCAGAAGACATATCAGCGATTAGAGGGACTGGGCAGTCTATGTCTTCCTTGATCTCGGTGCCGTAGATTGTGTTGTTGGTCGTGATATGGAGATAGTCGATATCGGTCGGAATCTCGAAGCCCTTCGGGATATAGGTGTAGTTCTTGTCCTTCGAGCATGCGATAGCATACGCCTCGCCGATTCCCTGAGCCTCTTTGAGGGCTTTGTGAGCCCATACTCCTGTGTCCAGGTAGGCAGCCTTCTTCTCAAGGTAGTTCATGGCAACATAAAGGAATTGAAGCGATGCGCCTCCACCGAGGAATACAACTTCATGGGTGTCGGGAATATTGAGAAGTTCCTTCCAAAGAGCGCGGCATTCATTCATTACTTCGTCCCATTCTTTAGTGCGGTGGGAGATGGAAAGCACTGAGACTCCGGTACCCTTGAAGTCCTTCAGAGCCTCGATTGCATTGTCAATCGCTACCTGCGGGAGGAGGCAGGGCCCTGCATTGAAAACATGAACTTTTTTCATTTGATATTGGTTTTTAATTGTTATTCAAATTCGACGTAAAGATAATGAATTATTAGTAAAATCAGTTAAATTTCTGAAATAGTGCAACCTTTTATGTCTTGTAGTCGCTTTTTGAAGTCATCTTCGGAGGAGAGCCTCACTCTTGTCTCGAGTGAACATTCCATCCCGAATGACTGCTTGCTCTGTGGAAGGGAGAGATCCTTTAGCGCTTTCATCACCGGGTTCATGGCCTCGTAACTGAATTCTATACGGAAAATCTTTCCCGCGATTTTTTCTATCGTCGTTGCGGACTGGAGAGCATCGGAAGTAGATGTCTTGTAGGCTCTTATAAGACCGGGAATCCCAAGTTTGATGCCGCCGAAATACCTTACTACCACAACGAGAATATCGCTTAGACCGAGGGAGTCTATCTGCCCTAGAATCGGCCTCCCTGCGGATCCGGATGGTTCTCCGTCGTCATTTGCACGGAACTTATCTCCTTTGAGCCCGAGGCGGTAGGCGTAGCAATGATGGCGGGCGTCATGGTACTCCTTTTTAAGCCCCATGACTATCTCCTTTATCTCTTCCTCAGTCTCTACAGGGTAAGCGAGCGCGATGAAGCGGGAGCCGTTATCCTTGAACAAGCCCTCCGATTTTCCTGCAATGCTGCGGTAAGTATCCTTGATCTCTCCTTCCATGAAAGGCTACTGGTATTGTCTGATCTTGACGTTGATGCCAGTGAGCATATCTTTGATTCCGCTCACGTCGGTTGAGCTGTAATGGTAGGGGAAGACGACCTTCGGTGCTATTGTTTTCGCGGCTTTTACCAGCTGTTCCGGGGTCATTGTATATGGCTGATTGCAAGGTAGGAATGCTATGTCAATGTCTTTAATGTCAGCCATTTCCGGAATGTCCTCGGTGTCTCCGGCGATATAGATTCTCAGTCCGTCAAGGGTCAGTATGTAGCCGTTGTCACGACCTTTCGGATGGAACTTCTCGCGGCCTTCGGTCGTGTTGTACGCAGGGACAGCTTCAATTCTGATATCTTCCCTGAGGTCCATCTTGTCGCCGTTTGCCATTATCTCCCCGGCCCCCAGCATCTCGGCGCATCTACGGTTGGTGACGACCGTTGTATTGAGACTGTCCAGCAGCTCCTTATCGAAATGGTCCGCGTGCTCATGGGTGACAAGGGCAAGGTCCGCTTTGGGGAGGCGGTCATACCTTACCTTCCTCTCTCCAAGGGTCCTCACTGGATCTACATAGATGTTAAGGCCGTCGTATTGAATCCATATGCTTGCGTGCATCAAAGCATTGATCCATACATGTTTCCCGCTCTTTGTGGTGAAGGAATCGACTTCGAAAGGGGAGTCTGCCATGATATGCTTTCCCGCATCTTTCCAAGCTATAATGCCTCCGTCGAGATTGATGACATCGAAACCTTTCCGAGAGAGGATTCTGGCTGCTTTTGCACTCCTTTTTCCACTACGGCAATAAAGAGCTACCGGCTTTGATTTATCAAGCTTTGCCTCTGCCTTTTCCAGGAAATTGGCTCCACTTACATCAATATTGACAGCGCGTGCTATATGTCCCCCGGCAAATTCTTCGGGAGTCCTTACATCGACAATCTGAGCTCCCATATCTGCAATTGAGGCCTCGAAATCCTCCGGCTCTACTGTCTTGAAATCTGCACAGCTACTGATTCCAAGCAGTGCTAGAACAGAGGTTATTATGCTCATTGTTTTCATTCCCTAATCTTCGTTAAGTGTGATTGAAAAAGGTATTTTACGCAAATACAGTCCTTATTCGTGCTAAGATAGTGATTATCCCCGTTATTACCAAACCAGCGATATCCACTGGTGTCTTTTTTTGCTGTCTTCCGACTTGATTCCATGACTGGCCTTACCTTCTTGATCACCTGCCTGGTCAGCGGTCTTGATTTCCCGACTGGTCTTACCTTCCTTTATCACCTGACAGGTCAGCGGCCCGGATTTCCTTAGCTGATCTGTCTTCGGGCCCCTCCCGCTCACGAAGCCGCGGGCGGCTACGGGTTTGCGGCGCCAACCCCCTCCCTTCCAACCATGAAATGGCGCAGGTGAGGCATGTAAGTGGCGCAGGTGCGATTTTTTCGTGCTGAACTGCGCCATTAATTATTTACAAATAACTGATAGCCAAATGTTTATATTTTAGTAACGGAGCAGGTCCCCATCTTTTTTTCGCACCTGCGCCACTTGACTCAATCTCATCCATGAAACCCCGGCCTTTTTCATGGACTGAACGGCAACACTGCCAAGTCCCGAAGCAACGTTTATGAGGCCTTGTCTTATGTGGCGGTTAGGAAGGGGCGTAAGCAAATTAGTCGAAGGCTGAGTATGGTGAAGGCAAAGTACGGTGAAGGCTGAGTATTGTGAAGGCGTGATCTCGCAAGGGAATATGGGATCTAGCAGGGAAATACGGGTGATTTCTTTATCGGAGGCAGAGATAGTGAGATTTTAGGAAGAATACGACCATGATTCGGAAAATATTTCGTACATTAGCGTAAACTAATAACCGATGTTTTTCGGCCTTGTAAGGGACTGAGGTCAACCTACAGAATCACAGGAACTACAGGGTCAGGCCAATCGAAATTGACGGAGATTAAAGAGCCATAGAAAATGGAGAGAATAATTGAATGCGTCCCGAACTTCAGCGAGGGGAGGGATAAGAAAGTAATAGATCAGATTGTGGCGGAAATAGCTGCCGTAGAGGGAGTTAAAGTTCTGGATGTAGATCCGGGGGAGGCAACCAACAGGACGGTAGTGACTTTTGTCGGGTCTCCGGAGGCGGTAGTCGAGGGAGCCTTCGCCGGGGTGGAAGCCGCCGGGGAGCTTATCGATATGAGGCATCATCATGGCGCCCATCCCCGTTCGGGAGCATGCGATGTGCTTCCGCTAGTCCCTGTTTCCGGTGTTACGCTGGAAGAATGCGCTGAGTTGGCAAGGAGCCTCGCTGAGCGCATTTTTTCATCTCTGGGCATTCCATGCTATTGCTATGAAGCCGCAGCCTTAAAGCCTGAGAGAAAGAATCTTGCAGTATGTCGGGAAGGGGAGTACGAAGCTCTGCCGGAAAAAGTTGCTGATCCCGATAGAAGGCCGGATTTCGGACCGGGTGAGTTCAACGAGACCGTCGCTAAATCCGGAGCTACAAATGTCGGTGCCCGCAATTTCCTTGTGGCCGTCAATTTCAATCTCAATACAACCTCGACGAGAAGGGCGATGGCGGTGGCTTTCGATGTCCGCGAGAAAGGCCGCAAGGCAAGGGAGGGCGGATCCCTGACGGGAAAGGTCCTTAAAGACGAGAACGGCAACGACATCTGGATCCCGGGGACTCTCAAAGGATGTAAAGCAATAGGCTGGTTTATAGATGAATACGGTATTGCTCAGGTGTCTATGAATATAACGGACATAGATGCGACTCCTCTTCACAAAGCCTTCGAGGAGGTTTCACGTGCCGCCGCCGCCCGTGGTCTCAGGGTCACAGGAGCCGAGATAGTCGGTCTTGTCCCCAAGCGAGTCCTTCTTGAGGCCGGAAGGTATTTTCTTGAAAAGCAGCAGCGCTCTCTTGGCCTTCCTGAGGAAGAAATCATCCGCCTTGCTGTGAAATCCATGTCCCTCGACGACCTGAAGCCTTTCAATCCCAAAGAAAAGGTGATTGAATATCTTATTGACGACGAGGCGGAAGCAGCTGAAAGAGAGAAGCTTATCCGGATGAGTGTCAAAGATTTTGCGAGGGAGACGGCATCCGAATCGGCCGCTCCCGGGGGAGGCTCGATCTCGGCATACATGGGTGCGCTAAGTGCGGCTCTTGCGACGATGGTCGCCAATCTCTCTGCTCATAAAAGAGGCTGGGATGACCGCTGGAAAGAGTTTTCCGATGTGGCCGAAAAGGGCCAGAGCATAATGAATGAGCTGCTGACTCTTGTGGACGAAGATACCAGGGCATTCAATAGGATTATGGATGTCTTCGCTATGCCAAAAGGCACTCCTGAGGAGAAGGCCGCCCGTGCTGCCGCTCTCGAGGAAGCAACCTTAAATGCAGCGAGAGTGCCTCTAAGAACGATGGAAGCCTCATTAAGGGCCCTTCCTCTAGCCAAGGAAATGGCGGAAAAAGGCAATCCCGCATCCGCTTCCGACGCAGGAGTTGCGGCCCTCGCCGCAGTTGCGTCGATAAGGGGAGCGGATCTCAATGTCCGCATCAACGCCGCTGGCCTAAAAGACCGGAAAACCGCAGAAGATCTCGCCTCAAAGGCGTCGGCGATTATTAAGGAAGCAATTGATATTCAAAACGATATACTTGATTCCGTAAACCACAATATAGCACTATGACAGATTTTCAGAAAGATATTCTCTCCGGCATTCCGGATGTCCTTCCGGATCCCAAACCATATGACCATTCGGTCAATCATGCTCCGAAGAGAAAGGATATCCTGACTCCGGAGGAAAAGCAGCTTGCGCTCCGGAATGCCCTCCGTTATTTCCCTGCTAAATTCCATGAGACCCTCGCTCCCGAATTTGCCGCCGAGCTAAGGGACTACGGACGCATCTATATGTACCGCTTCCGCCCGGATTATCCAATGTACGCGCGCCCGATTGGGGAGTACCCGGCGAAATGCCCCCAGGCCGCGGCGATTATGGCCATGATCCAGAATAATCTTGATCCAAGGGTTGCCCAGCATCCGCATGAGCTTATTATCTATGGAGGCAATGGGGCCATTTTCCAGAATTGGGCCCAGTACAGGCTTGTCATGCAGTATCTTGCGACAATGACCGAGGAGCAGACCCTTGCTATGTATTCCGGCCACCCTATGGGCCTTTTCCCGAGCCACAAGGATGCTCCGAGGGTGGTGGTCACAAACGGCATGGTCATCCCTAATTATTCGTCAAAGGACAATTGGGAGCGATTCAATGCCCTCGGAGTTTCGCAGTATGGTCAGATGACGGCGGGTTCCTATATGTATATCGGCCCGCAGGGAATTGTCCATGGCACTACGATCACTGTGATGAATGCTGCACGGAAGCAGCTGAAAGCCAGAGGGGTAGAGGGCAATAATGAGAATATGCATGGCCTTCTTTTCGTGACTGCGGGTCTCGGTGGAATGTCCGGAGCCCAGCCGAAGGCGGGAAATATAGCAGGTGTTGTCAGCGTGACGGCGGAGATCAATCCACTTGCTGCCGAGAAGCGTTTCGATCAGGGCTGGGTGGACGAGCTCCACTATGATTTCGACGAGCTCATTCCCCGTATTCGAAAGGCTGTCGAGGGGAAGGAAGTCGTTTCTCTCGCTTATGTAGGAAACGTAGTTGACCTTTGGGAAAGACTTGCAGATGAGGATATTAAGGTGGATCTCGGCTCCGATCAGACTTCTCTCCATAATCCTTGGGCGGGAGGTTATTATCCGGTTGGATATAGCCTCGAAGAGTCTCAGAGGATGATGGCAGAGGAACCGGATAGATTCAAAGAGGCCGTCCAGGCCTCCCTGAGGCGTCATGTCGCTGCCATCAACCGGCTGAGCGATAAGGGGATGTATTTCTTCGATTACGGCAATGCCTTCCTTCTCGAAAGTTCCCGTGCCGGAGCCGATATTATGACAGAAGACGGACATTTCCGCTATCCGTCATATGTCCAGGATATAATGGGCCCTCTCTATTTCGATTACGGTTTCGGCCCGTTCAGGTGGGTCTGCATGTCGGAAGACCCCGAGGATCTTGCAAAGAGCGATGCCCTTGCTGTCAAAGTCCTTACAGAAATTGCAAAAGATGCTCCGGAGGAGATCAGGGGGCAGATGCATGATAATATCCATTGGATTGAGGAAGCGGGTAGAAATCACCTCGTAGTAGGTTCGCAGGCCAGAATCCTCTATGCCGATTGCGAGGGCCGCACCAAGATTGCCCTTGCCTTCAATGAGGCTATCCGAAATGGCGATATCACGGCTCCCATCGTCCTCGGCCGCGACCACCACGACGTCTCCGGCACCGACTCGCCGTTCCGCGAGACATCTAATATCTATGACGGTTCGCAGTTTACCGCCGATATGGCAATTCAGAACGTGATTGGAGACGCTTTCAGGGGCGCAACCTGGGTGTCCATCCATAACGGCGGCGGCGTCGGCTGGGGCGAGGTGATTAACGGCGGATTCGGCATGGTCATAGATGGCTCAGAGGACTCCGACCGCCATATAAGGGAGATGCTCTTCTGGGATGTCAATAACGGCATTGCCCGCCGGTCATGGGCCCGGAACGAAGGCTCCCGAAGCGCTATCGAGCGCGAAATGAAACGAACTCCAGGCCTTCTGGTAACCCTCCCCAATCTCGTTGATAATAAACTGATAGATAAAGCATTGAAATAATGGAACACATCATATCCCGAGAGTGGCTGTCCCTTGCCAAAGTAAAGGAAATTATCGACAATCATGCGAAGCTGGTCCTATCTGAGCAGTCTAAAGCTGATATTCTCAAGTGCCGAAGTTACCTGGATTCCAAGATGGAGGATCTCGATAAACCGGTCTACGGCGTTACTACCGGATTCGGCTCTCTTTACAATGTCACGATTCCCCATGAGGACCTCTCGCAGCTCCAGCACAACCTCGTGATGTCACATGCCTGCGGCACCGGCGAGGAGGTGCGTCCCGAAATTGTCAAGATAATGCTGCTGCTGAAGGCCCAGAGTCTTTCTTATGGCCATTCGGGTACTCAACTGATTACTGTCCAGAGACTTCTGGATATGTTCAACGAGGATGTCATCCCGGTTGTCTACCAGCAGGGATCGCTTGGAGCTTCCGGTGACCTTTGCCCTCTTGCCCATATGTCCCTTCCCCTTATCGGGCTCGGTAAGGTACGCTACAAAGGAGAGATTCGGGAAAGTGCCGAAGTCTGGAAAGAGCTCGGTTGGGAGCCGATAAAACTCCAGTCGAAAGAGGGCCTTGCCCTTCTCAACGGCACCCAGTTTATGAGTGCCCATGCGGTATGGTCTCTTCTTAAGAGCATCAGGCTCTCAAAATGGGCTGATCTCATCGCTGCAATGTCGCTTGATGCGTATGACGGTAGGATTGAGCCCTTCCTCCCTCTGACCCACCATCTGCGCCCTCATAAGGGCCAGATTGAAACCGGGAGGAGGTTCGTGGAGATTCTTGATGGGAGCGAGCTTATCCGCCGCCCGAAGGAGCATATCCAGGATCCGTATTCATTCCGCTGTATTCCTCAGGTCCATGGTGCCGTCAAGGATAATATTGAGTATGTCGAGTCCGTTATTGAGAGAGAGATCAACAGCGCGACGGACAATCCCAATATATTCCCCGATGAGGATATGATCATCTCTGCAGGTAACTTCCATGGCGAGCCAATCGCCATTCCGATGGACGCTCTCGCTATCGCCGTTTCGGAGCTTTCAAGTATCTCTGAAAGAAGAACTTATCGTCTGATCCATGGCCAGAGGGACCTTCCGAAATTCCTGGTTGCCAACCCGGGTCTCAACAGCGGATTTATGATTCCTCAGTATACTGCGGCATCGATTGTCAGCCAAAACAAGGGCCTCTGCTGGCCCGCTTCCTGCGACTCGATTCCTTCTTCCCAGGGGCAGGAGGACCATGTGAGCATGGGAGCGAATGCGGCGACAAAGCTGGTCAGGGTAGTCGACAATACTGAGAGGGTGCTTGCAATCGAGCTTTTCAATGCAGCCCAGGCCCTCGAGTTCCGTCGCCCCGCAAAGTCTTCTCCAAGAATTGAGAGAATATGGAACGATTACCGCAAAGAAGTTCCTTTCATTGACAACGACACATATATGTCTCCGCTCATCGCTAAATCGGTCAAATTCATTCGCAATGAGATCTATTTTGATTTCTGATATAGGTTCCATCGTCGGAATCCTACCCGAGGGCGTCAATAAAAAAAGCGGCTCCGAGATGTCTGAAACGGGCATTCTCGAGGATGCTTGGCTGCTCGTACGAGATGGAAAGATAGTCTCTTTCGGGACCCGTTACGAGGGCCTTCCGGAGGCCGATGAGACCATTTCGGCTCGTGGAGGAATGGTGCTTCCGTCCTTTTGCGACAGCCATACCCACCTTGTCTATGCAGGGAGTCGCGACGGGGAGTTTCTGGACAAAATCAACGGCCTTTCCTATGAAGAAATCGCTTCTCGTGGAGGTGGAATACTGAATTCCGCCGACCTCCTTCGCCGCACCTCCGAGGAAGAATTGTACTGTCAGGCTAGGGAAAGAGTCCTCGAGGTGATCCGAAAGGGGACGGGAGCCATAGAGATAAAAAGCGGCTATGGCCTTGAGAAAGATGCTGAGATGAAAATGCTCCGGGTGATAGATAGGCTCAAAAGAGAGACCCCGGCGTTGATTAAGTCGACATTTCTCGGCGCCCATGCTGTAGGTAGGGGCAGGACAAAGAGGGAGTATGTATCCGATGTATGCGAGAAAATGCTGCCTGAGGCTTCTTCTATGGCCGATTTTGTAGATGTTTTCTGCGATGAGGGGTTCTTTACTGTAGAAGATACCGATCGGATTCTTTCCGAGGCGGAGAAATACGGGCTTAGGGCGAAAATCCATGCCAACGAGCTGGCTGTCAGTGGCGGAGTGCAGGTTGGCGTCAAACATGGGGCCCTTTCGGTTGACCATCTTGAGAGAACTACTGAAGCCGAAATCGATGCTCTAAGAGGGACGGAGACCATGCCTACAATGCTCCCAGGGGCATCCTTCTTTTTGAATATGCCTTATGGCCGGGCAAAAGAATTTATCGCAGCCGGCCTTCCGCTTGCCCTCGCCTCTGATTACAATCCGGGATCATCTCCTTCCGGGGATATGAGATTCGTCTGGGCCCTCGGCTGCATCAAGATGCGTCTTACTCCCGTCCAGGCGTTCAATGCTATTACCATAAATTCTGCCTATGCTATGGGCGTTTCCGACATTGTCGGGTCGATAACTCCAGGGAAGATAGCAAATCTTATAATCACAAAGCCTCTCCGCTCCCTGACGGAGATCCCGTATCTCCACCATTCTCCTTTCATCGAAAAGCTCATGCTTCGGGGCGAATTTTTCCCGTCTAACCGCACCTAACATCATAAATAATTATTATCTTTGATTTCGGAAACGGCAATTCAATAAGATTTGACCATGAATTTGAGATATAAAGTTACGCTCGAAGGAATCAAGGGATTCTTGAGAGTTTATACGATGAGCGGTGACACTACGCTGTACACCTTCCACAAACAGATGAGGGCTGATATGGAATTTCCTCAGGATCAGCTTATTATGTTTAAAGCTTTGGATGCTGACGGAGCGGTCGTTGCCCGTTATGGTCTTTTCGACCTCGGCTTCGGGACAGTAGACAATGTGACTCTTTCGGACACCCTTGCCGCAGGAGTCGCCTCCTTTGTTTATTTTTATGATGTCACCAATCGCAAAAGCGTGATTGTGACTTTCATGGACGAGGTTGAGGGCCCTTCGGTATCTCCGAGATTCCCTAAGATTACTGAGACAAAGGGGCCCAATCCGATTGAATTCGAGAACGGCTATGTCGCCTATGAGGATCTTCCCGAGGAGCAGAAGATAGGCTTTACAAAGTCCTCACCCCTTGACAGCGGGGATCTTGACGATGAGGATTTCGAGGACGAAGATGATGAGGAAGATGAAGAGGAGGATGACGACGAGGACGGGAAGGAGATTTTTGACGAAAGTGAAGGTATTTAGTGAGGAAAAAGGTTGAGATCATACTGGGTCCGACTGGTGTCGGGAAGACCGATTTCAGTATAGATCGGGCTTTGGAGGTATCTTCACCTGTGATCTCATGCGATTCTCGCCAGATTTACAAAGAAATGCGGATCGGAACGGCTGTTCCTTCGGATGAGCAGCTTGCGAAGGTTCCGCATTATTTCATAAGGACAGTATCTGTCAGTACCCCATATACAGCGGGTGATTATGAGAGAGACGCTCTGGATCTTGTCGAGCGTCTTTTCGCTGAGGGGCATGAGACTCTTGTAATGACCGGAGGCTCGATGCTCTATGTCGAAGCTTTCTGCAGCGGGCTCGACGATATTCCGGAAGTCCCTCTGTCCCTTCGAGAGCATCTGATGGACTGCCTCTATACTGAAGGCGTTGAGGTCCTTGCAGGAGAACTCAAGGATTTGGATCCTGAGACTTATGAGTCCATAGATCTGTCCAATGGCCGCCGCGTTGTAAGGGCTCTGGAGGTTTGCCTTTATACCGGTCTGCCTTTTTCTTCTTTCAAGACAGGAAAGAGCAAGACTAGGGACTTCGAAATAGAGAAGGTTGGCCTCTCAAGAGACCGGGAGGAACTCTATTCGAGGATTGATGCAAGAGTGCTCAAGATGGTTGAAGACGGGCTTGAAGAGGAAGCCCGCGCCCTTCTTCCTTATCGGGATCTACCCGCTCTCAGGACAGTCGGATACAAGGAAATGTTTGACTATTTCGACGGCGTAACCGATTTTGATACAGCTGTTTCCCTTATTCAGAGAAATTCCCGCCACTACGCAAAGCGACAGCTCACATGGTGGCGGAAAGATCCCGATATCCGGTGGATTGAACTTTAATCCTATCTCATTGTTCCGTCCGAGAAAGCGTATTTGAAACCATCGGTCTTTTTCCAGGCGCCGCGGGTGAAGTCAGGTATCTCAACAGGAGCGCATCCGTTTTCCATAGAAATGGTCCCTAGTTCTGCAAGGCAGCACCATTCCGCGAGGTCATATACATCCATGTCCAGAGGCAGGCCATAGTGGAGGCAATAGGCAAGGCGGTAGTCCATTGTATAGTCCATTCCTCCGTGCCCTCCGACCTCCTTCGCCTTTCTCTCGAGCTCCTCGTCTAGAATCGGAGTAGGGTACTTCCTCCTAAGGGAATCCACCAGGTCCTTCGGCAGCGGAGCATGCTCGTTTTTAAGCGGATAGTCAATTCCTATGGCATTAAGCTGTTCCTTTGTAAGAGCGAGCTGCTCTACCGGATATTTTGCAGCATAACCCTTAGTCCCCACCAGCTGATACATGCGGTTGTACGGACGTGGAGTCAGTACGTCGTGCTCAATCAGGATAGACTTGCCGTTTTCGGTGCGTATAAGCGTGCAAGTGAGATCTCCATTTCTGAACTCATCCGCTTCTTCCCCCTGGAAATACTTTCCTTCTGCCTTTTTCTTGTTGAACAGGACCTTTCCGTTGTCGCTTCTTGTATCCATGGCGACAAGGGTCTTGAAGCGGTCTCCCCGGTGGATATTAAGAGCCTGGGCGACAGGGCCGAGGCCATGGGTCGGATATAGGTCACCCCTGTGGCGGTAGTTGAAATCCATCCGCCAGTTCTCCCAGTATCCGTCCCAGAAATCGCTGAGGTTGTGGATATAGGCTCCTTCCGCATGGAGAATCTCGCCAAAAACGCCCTGCCGTGCCATCTGGAGGGTGCTTAGCTCGAAAAAGTCGTAGCAGCAGTTTTCCAGCATCATGCAGTGGAGGCGCGTCCTCTCAGCGGTGTTGACAAGATCCCAGCATTCTTTAATGGATGTTGCCGCAGGCACTTCGATGGCTACGTGTTTTCCATGCTCCATCGCGTAAAGGGCGATAGGGGTATGGTGAGCCCAGTCGGTGCATATATATACAAGGTCGATGTCATCCCGCTCGCAAAGCTCCTTGTATCCTTCTAGGCCGGTGTATCCATCCGGCCTTGGGAATCCCTTCTCTTCAAGGTAGCCTGCCCATTTCTCCACCTTTTCCGGGACGGCATCACAGATAGCAGTGATTTTGGTCCATGGGACATATCTATAGCGCCGCACGGCGGATGAACCGCGATCTCCAAGGCCTACAAATCCTATGTGAATAGTATCGATAGGGGCCGCTGTGAGTCCGATAACATCTTCCTGGCCGGCTGGCCTTGTGGGAACTTTGGTGCGGATGGTACTGTCATTTTTTCCGGAGCATCCTGCTATTACGATGACTGCGGCGGCAAGAGCCGCGATTTTGCTGAAAAGAGAATGAGACATCGTCATGTAAAAATAAGGTCTGTTTGTTCCTTCAAAATTAGGAATAATTCACCGACTATCCAAAGAAAAAGAGGAAGACCGAAGTCGTCTGGCTTGGTCTTCCTCTAAAGTAAATCAGGCTGCTTGTTTAGAACGGGAGGTCTTCCTCTGTGCCGTCAGCTGCAGGGATATCCTCGAAGGTCGGTGCAGGGGCTTCCTGGGGACGGGCTCCATAAGATCCGCCCTGAGGGGCCGAAGTCGCTGCGGGTGTGGAAGCTCCGTGCTGAGAAGGAGCATCCGCAGAAGAGATCTTCCATATACGGAGATCATTGTACCAGCGACCATTGTATTCCCTTCCCTTGATGTTGAAGGAGACCTTCACCTTGTCGCCGACCTGGAAGCGGGCGAGTTCATTGACCTTGTCGTCACCCCATGCGGTGAAGCAGACCGAAGTAGGGAAATTTCCATCCATGTATTCGAGGATGAATTCCTGCTTCGCCCACGGGCCGCGGGCCGACTGTCCGGATTGGACTGCCTGCTTCAGACTTATCTTGCCTTCAAGTTCAAGCGCTGCCATGATTGTATCAATTATTTCTTCTTGGGCTCTTCTGCGGGAGCGACGAATTTCCCGATCTTATTGAGGGTAACGTCGAAAAGAAGAACTGAGTTGGGCTCGATGCCGCGGTTGCCATAGGTGCCGTAGCCGAGGTCTGAAGGGATAGCGAGCTGGATCTTACCACCTTCGCCGATGAGCTTCATGCCTTCCTGCCAGCCCTTGACGACTCTGTTGAGAGTGAAGCGGATATCATCGTTCTGGTCGAATACATCACCATTGATGAGAGTTCCCTTATAGTTGACCCAAACGGTATCCTGGTCTGCCGGGTGGTTGTCATTACCGGGCTCGATAATCTTGTACTGGAGGCCGCTTTCGGTAACTTCCCAGCCTTCTTTAGCCTTGTTCTCCTCGAGGAACTTGTCACCTTTCTCCTTGTTGAGAGCTGCGGTATAGTCTCTTCTCTTGGAAACATAAGAGTCGAGGATTTCGTTCATCTCCTCAGGGTTTACTTTGAATTGAGAGAAGAAGGTGCTGTCCTGAGGGGTGCCTTTTGCGTCCATCCAGGCCTTGATACCCTTGACGATTTCGTTGTAGTTGAGGTCGCCGAAGTTATTGCCCTTGATCCAAGAACCGAAGTTGACGCCGATAAGATAGCTTACAGAATCAACACTGCTTTTTGCAGGGAGAAGAGCCTGAACCTCTTTACTTCCTTCTGCGGGTTTGGTGCCGCAAGAAGCCATCATAACTGCTACAGAAGCGATGGCGATGATTTTCGTAATCTTCATGATATTAAATAATTAAAATTTATTTCTTTTTTATGGTCCCTTCGACCAATCCACAAATATCGGAAATTATTTCCAAAAACCATCATATTTTTACCATAACTTGATTTTGGGTAAATATTGTTAATAATTTTTTCTGATTTACGGGGTGGGAAATTTGGAATCATTGGAATTAATTCTTATTTTAGACAAAAATAAAAGGATATCATGGACATTGACTCCTCAGTTCTTCATTCCAAGCTGAAGGAATTCTTCGGATTCGACTCTTTCAAGTCCGATCAGGAAGATATTATCAAGCATTTGACGGCTGGAGGGAACGCCTTTGTCCTGATGCCGACGGGAGGCGGCAAGTCCCTTTGCTACCAGCTTCCAGCCCTTGTGATGGAGGGGACGGCGATAGTGATTTCTCCGCTTATCGCCCTTATGAAAAATCAGGTCGATGCTATCCGCGGGTTTGTCAACGGTAATGAAGGTATTGCCCATTTCCTGAATTCTTCCCTCAGCCGTGTCCAGATTGCCGAAGTTCGGGAAGACCTCCTGAAGGGGGTTACAAAGCTTCTTTATGTCGCTCCAGAGTCTCTTACAAAGGAGGAAAACATCGCTTTGCTGAAAGAGATTAAAGTCTCTTTTTATGCGGTCGATGAGGCTCATTGCATCTCCGAGTGGGGGCATGATTTCCGTCCGGAATATCGAAAGATCAGATCTATTATCGAGGAGATTCAGACAGCCCCGGTAATTGCCCTTACAGCTACTGCTACCCCGAAGGTCCAGAGTGATATCCTCAAGAACCTGAGAATTACAGATGCGAGGGTCTTCAAGTCTTCTTTCAATCGTCCGAACCTCTACTATGAGGTCCGAGACAAGGCAGATGCCGAGAAGGACATCATAAAATTCATCCGTCAGAATCCAGGCAAGTCCGGGATTATCTACTGCCTTAGCCGCAAGAAGGTCGAGGAGATGTCGAACCTTCTCAATATCAACGGTATCAAGGCCCTCCCTTACCATGCCGGTCTCGATGCGAAGACCCGTTCCGAGAATCAAGACCACTTCCTGATGGAGGATGTCAATGTGATAGTGGCGACGATTGCCTTCGGCATGGGTATAGATAAGCCCGATGTCCGTTTTGTGATTCATTACGATATCCCGAAGAGTCTTGAAGGTTATTACCAGGAGACCGGAAGGGCCGGCCGTGACGGCCGCGAGGGCCTTTGTATCACGTATTATAGCTACAAGGATATCCAAAAGCTTGAAAAGTTCATGCAGGGAAAGCCTGTAGCCGAGCAGGAAATCGGCCGTCAGCTCCTTGCGGAGACGGTATCCTATGCAGAGTCGTACCAGTGCCGTAGGAAGCTGCTGCTCAATTATTTCGGCGAGGAATACCCAGAGGATAACTGCGGCAGCTGCGACAATTGTCTCCACCCGAAGGCCCGCTTCGACGGCCGCGAGGAGATGTGCCTTGTTATCGAGTTGATTGAGTCGCTTCCAGAGCATTTCAAGATTGAGCATATCGCCAATATTCTCTCCGGCAATACCAACGCCCTGATAAAGTCATACCGCCACGACAAGCTGGACCTTTTCGGCGCAGGCAGGGACCACACCGTCAAGTTCTGGGCAGCAGTAATCCATCAGGGCCTTATCCTCCATCTTCTTGTCAAAGAGATTGAGACTTACGGCCTTATTTCCGTAACTCCTCAGGGAAGGGAGTTCCTGGAGCATCCCTATGAACTGATGCTGGTCGAAGACAGAACATTCTCTGCAGATACCCAGGACGACGACGACGACGACGACATCCCTGCGGCAGTGATGAGAGGAGGCGGGGGAGGCGGTGATCCCCAGCTTCTTGCTATGCTAAAGGATCTCCGGAAAGATATCGCTCGGGAGCTCCATCTCCAGCCGTGGGTCATTTTCTCCGATCCGTCGCTGGAAGATATGTCCATTATGTATCCGACGACCTACGAGGAACTGAAGGGATGTCAGGGAGTTGGAGAAGGCAAGGCTAAGAAGTTCGGAAAGGATTTCATCGAACTCATTGCTATGTACGTCGATGAATACGAGATTATCCGGCCGGACGATTTCGTAGTGAAGACTGTCGCCAATAAGTCGGCTTCGAAGGTATATATAATCCAGAGCATCGACAGGCGTATGGACCTCGAGGACATTGCTTCTGCAAGGGGCATGGATATGAACGATCTTCTGACAGAGATAGAGGCCATCGTAGCTTCCGGCACGAAGCTCAATCTGGATTATTATATCAATGCCAATCTGGATGAGGAGGTTGTGTCCGAGATCTATGATTATTTCCGTTCCGAGGCTTCTTCAGATTCCGTCGCAGAGGCAATCAAGGAAATCGGATCGGACTATTCCGACGAAGAGATTCGTCTTGTCCGCATCAAGTTCCTCTGCGAAGTTGCCAATTAGGTGCAGATTTTTTAATTTTGCAGTCTTTAAACATCAGTAGTGTATGAGTAATTCTGGAAATAGTTTTTCTATCACCGATATTGTAATAGTAGTTCTAGGCGTCGTCCTTTTATTTGTCCCGGGAGGAAGATTCCTTCTCAAGCTTTTCGGGGCCGTCCTTATCTGGTACGGAGGAAAGAACCTTCTCGCCGCGCGGGAAGCCTCCAAGGCATCTAAAAGAGAGGATGCGCCGTTTCAACGGGATAGCGGCTTCAGAAAAGAGCACAAAGACGATGACGAAGGCATCACGATAGTTTCCGATGCCAAAGAAGTCGATTATACCAAAGAATGATACCTCAGGAGACAGTGAACCTCATACTCGATACCGCAAGGATCGAGGACGTCATCGGCGATTTCGTGACTCTGAAGCGCCGGGGCGGGAGTTATGTGGCATGCTGTCCGTTCCATTCCGAAAAGACCCCGTCCTTTTATGTGACCCCGTCGAAAGGCATTTACAAGTGCTTCGGCTGCGGAAAAGCCGGCTCGGCTGTGGGTTTTATCATGGAATATGAGCACCTCTCCTATGTGGAAGCTCTTCGCTATCTTGCGAAAAAATATGGCATCGAAATAGTTGAGGAAGATCTTACTCCCGAGGTTCTCGCTGCGAGGCAGAGGAATGAGAGTCTCATGCTCGTTTCCGAGTTTGCCGGCAAGTTTTTCAAGGAGCAGCTTAATACAAAAGAGGGACATTCCATCGGCTACGCTTATTTCCGTTCGAGGGGTCTTGAGGATGAGACCATCGAGAAATATGGGCTTGGATGGGCCCCAAAGGGCCATAAGGCCTTTACCGAAGCAGCGAGGAAGGAGGGGTATAAGGACGAATACCTTTTCGAGACCGGCCTCTGCGCCCAGCGGGAGGATGGCTCCCTCTATGACCGTTTCTCGGACAGGGTGATGTTCCCGATCCATTCGGTCAGCGGCAGAGTCATCGCCTTCGGCGGAAGAACCCTCGTCACCGATAAATCCGTCGCCAAGTACGTCAATTCCAAGGAGTCGGAGATTTATGTCAAGTCGCGTTCCCTATATGGAATCTATTTCGCCAAGAGTGAGATTTCAAAGCAAGATAAGGTCTATCTGGTAGAGGGATATCTCGATGTGCTCTCCATGCACCAGATAGGGATCACCAATACAGTGGCCTCCAGTGGCACATCTCTCACAGTCGAGCAGATTCGCCTGATGAAGCGGTTCACCGACAATGTGACGATAATGTATGATGGAGACTCGGCCGGAATCCATGCTGCCTTGAGAGGAATAGACATGGTCCTCAAGGAGGGAATGAATGTTAAAATAGTTCTTCTTCCCGACGGGGACGACCCGGATTCATTCTCTAGAAAACATACCCTCGATCAGGTGCAGCAGTTTATCGCCTCGCATGAGCAGGATTTTATCGGATTCAAGACGGACCTTCTTCTCGGGGATGCAGGCGACGACCCTCTCAAGAAGGCGAATATAATCAATGAGATCGCAGATACGATCTCGGTGATTCCTGACATGGTCAAGCGCTCAGTCTATGTGGACAGCTGCGCGGCTAAATTCAAGATTGAATCCGATATCCTCTTTGCCAGGATAAGGTCTACAAGAGAGAAAGCCCTCATTGAAGAAAAAGCAGAGGCCGACAGGGCAAGAAATCGCGAGAGGTATGAGCCGGCGCGGCCAGAATCGCCTTCGGAAACGCCTCAGCCACAAGTTGTTGCTGCGACTCCTACGACCCTCTCTCTTATGGAGACCGATCATATACTCGGAGCAAGCGAGAAAGAGCTTCTGACCTTCATTCTACAGGATGGGACCTCACCTCTTCAGTTCCCTAGCGACTCGCCTTTTTACCGGGAGGATGAGACTACGTCTGTCGCTGAATTCATAGATAACTCGCTAGACGGGGTTCCTTTCGCTAACGAAATCTACCGAAAGGTCTATGACGCTTATTTCATCCTATACGACGAAGGAGAGGAGCAGGACCATATTATAAAAAAGCTACTCGACGATCCTGACAGGACAATAGCTTTTGTTGTAGCGGAGCTTTCCGTTGAAAAATACAATCTCTCTGTAAAAGACTTCTCAAGGTCGTTGACTACCAGAGCTTCGTGGCTTGTCTCTTATGTCCCTCGGGCTATTCTGGTCTACCAGGACAAGCAGAAGCAAGTTGAGCAGAACGAGATCCTCCGCCAGCTAGCAAAAGCTTCTCCCGATGAGCAGGCTGAGCTTCTTCGCCGCCTCTCGGACGTCACCGCGAAAAAATTGAAAATCAATCAGATACTGGGAAGAGAAAAAGAAAACTAATAATATGTCAAAAAAATTCAACAGAACACTTGTAACATGCGCGCTGCCGTATGCCAACGGCCCTATTCATATCGGCCATCTCGCGGGCGCTTATATCCCTGGAGATATCTATGTGAGATATCTGCGTCTCCGCGGAGAGGACGTGGTCTTCGTATGCGGCTCCGATGAGCATGGAGTGCCGATTACAATCAAGGCGAGGGAGCAGGGAGTGACCCCTCAGGACATCGTTGACAAGTACCACAAGATCATGAAGGACGCCTTCTCCGGCCTCGGAATCAATTTCGATATCTATTCGAGGACAAGTTCCAAGGTCCATGAGGAGCATTCCTCGGCATTCTTCAGGAAGCTCTACGATGAAGGAAAGTTCATTACAAAGACCTCCAGCCAGTATTATGACGTAGAGGCAAAGACCTTCCTTGCAGATAGGTATATCGAGGGAACATGCCCGAAATGCGGCAATCCTCATGCCTATGGCGACCAGTGCGAGAAATGCGGAAGCACCCTGAGCCCGGAAGAGTTGATCGATCCCCATTCCCGCCTCAGCGGAGGCACCCTTGAGAAGAGGGATACAACTCATTGGTACCTTCCGCTTGATAAGTATGAGCCATGGCTTCGCGAGTGGATACTCGAAGATCACAAGGAGTGGAAGAGCAATGTCTACGGCCAGTGCAAGAGCTGGCTCGACAATGGTCTCCAGCCCCGCGCCGTCAGCCGAGACCTCGACTGGGGAGTGCCGGTGCCTGTGGAAGGAGCTGAAGGTAAGGTACTTTACGTATGGTTCGATGCCCCTATCGGTTATATTTCCAATACCAAGGAACTTCTCCCGGAGTCATGGGAGAAGTGGTGGAAGGGGAAGGATACCCGCCTTGTCCATTTCATTGGGAAGGATAATATCGTCTTCCACTGCATCGTTTTCCCTTCGATGCTGAAAGCCTATGGAGATTATATTCTTCCGGACAATGTACCTTCAAATGAGTTCCTCAATCTCGAAGGGGATAAGATATCTACTTCCCGCAACTGGGCAGTATGGGTCAATGAGTTCGAGGAGCAGTTCCCCGGTCAGGAGGATGTCCTGCGATATGTCCTCTGCGCCAATGCTCCCGAGACCAAGGATAATGACTTTACATGGAAAGATTTCCAGCAGAGAAACAACAGCGAACTCGTCGCGATCTTCGGTAACTTCGTCAACCGCGCCGTCGTCCTGACCCAGAAGTATTTCGGGGGAGTTGTACCTCAAAATCTAAAGCCGGAACCAATTGATTCAGAGACTCTTGCTGAGATTGTTCCCTGCAAGGAAGCTCTCGAAAAGTATATAGAGACCTACCATTTCCGCGAGGCCCTCAAGGAGGCGATGAACATAGCCCGTATCGGCAATAAGTATATTTCCGATGCCGAGCCGTGGAAGGTTGCGAAGACCGATATGGACCGTACAGCTTCGATCCTTTATACTTGCCTCCAGATCTGCGCAGACCTTGCGATTGCATTCGAGCCGTTTACACCGTTCTCGGCCGAAAAGCTTCGTAAGATTCTTCGCGTCGCAATAGATGCCGGTCAGGACCATCGCTCCGGAGAAGGTGCTCCAACAGAGAACTTCTTCAAACCCGGCGAAGGCAAGGCCGTTCATACACGTCCCTTCGGAAAGATGCTTGTCGTTCCCGGTATTCCTCTTCTTACATGGAATATGCTCGGAGCAAGCGAAATTCTCGCTCCCGGCCATAAACTCGGAGAGTCAGAGCTCCTCTTCCAGAAGATGGAAGACAGCGTGGTCGATGCCCAGATAGCCCGTCTCGAAGCAATTAAAAAGGCAAACGAGGCTGCTGCAAAGGCTAAAGAGGCAGAGGAAGCGGCAAAGAAAGTCGAACCTCAGAAAGAGGAAGTGACCTTTGATGATTTCGGCAGGATGGATATCCGTACAGCAACTGTCCTCGAGGCTGAAAGGGTTCCAAAGACAGACAAGCTGCTGAAACTCAGGATTGATACCGGCATAGACGAAAGGACGATTGTTTCAGGCATTGCCGAATTCTATACTCCTGAGCAAATGGTCGGAAAGCAGATTGTGATTCTTGCCAATCTTGCCCCTCGTACAATCAGGGGAATCGAGTCCCGGGGAATGATCCTGATGGCTCGCCAGGGCGACGGAAAGATGAGAATCGTCACTCCCGAAGAAGCCCTTCATAACGGCGCTACAGTAGGTTAGCGGGTCGTTTACTTCTTTCTGATTATCGAAAGTCCGTCACGGAGTGGGAGTATTACTACTTCCACTCTTTTGTCTTCTGCTACCATGTCGTTGAAGCGGGCGATACCCTGAGTCTGAGCGTCCCTCGGGACCGGATTCTCGAATAGTTTTCCGTCCCATAGGATGTCGTCGGCGAGTATAATGCCTCCTTTCCTCAGCAGGGGCATTACGAGCTCATAGTAGTCGCAGTATTCTCTCTTATTGGCATCCATGAAAACGAGGTCGTATGGGCCCTCAAGACTCTTCAGGGTTTCTTTTGCATCTCCTATGTGGAGGGTAATCTTTTCGCTCACTCCGGCACGGCCCCATCCTTCACGGATAATGTCTTCTAGCTCGTCATTGATCTCAAGGGCGTCAATGTGGCCGCCCTCGGCAAGCCCGTAAGCAAGACAAATAGTCGAATAGCCGGTAAATGTCCCTATTTCAAGGACTCTCGTGGCGGAGATCATCTCGGCAATCATGGTAAGAAGGCGTCCCTGGACCGGACCGGAAAGCATCTGGGGATAGATAGTCTTCAGGTGGGTTTCCCTATCGACCCATTTAAGTGCGTCGGTTTCTGCTGTGGAGTGGTCCCTGATGTATTTTTCTTCCGGCGTCATAGGTAAATGAGTGTTGAGAGATGATCTTCTGCAAGAATCCTCCCGGCCATTTCCAGTATGTCATCAGAAGTGACACTTTCAATTTCTGCCCGGTTTTCTTTATCGGAGTTGATCTTACCGAAAGCAAGGAGGCTTTTTCCCATTGAAAGGCATTTGGCTTCTCCGCTTTCCGAGGCTACAGAAAGCTGTGCGATGAGCTGTTTTTTAGCTGCCTTGAGTTTGGCTTCCGACAAGGGCTTTTCTCTGAGGTTTTTAATGATTCTTTTGATTGCCCCAAGACAGTTGTCGAGATTGGGCCTGTCGCAGCCGAAAGAGATTGTGAAAAGTCCGGAATCGGCATATTGGGTATAGTTGCACTCGACTCCGTATACCCATCCGTTTTTTTCACGGAGCTCACTGTTCAGAAGAGAATTGGAGGCCGGACCTCCGAGAATGTTTGCAAGAAGAACCGTACTTATCCTGTCTTTTCCATCATAAAGGGAAGGAGCCGAGCTGCCAATCACTGCGTTGACTTCGTGGTTGTGTTTCTCCAGTTTTTTGAAAAAGACCGGATTTGAAGGAAGAGAAAGTATTCTTTCCTCTGTCGCAGTCTCCGATGAGCTGGAGAAGTACTTGTCTATCAGCCTCTTGACAAGTCTCTCGGTCTTCTTTTCTTCATCGGGAGAAACAACAGTAAGCACCATTCTCGAAGGTATGAATTTCTCTGCGACAAACTTCCGGAGCTCTTCAGATGTTATTTTCTTGACTGAAGCTGTTGTCCCAAGTATAGGCTTTCCGAGGGGATGGCCTTTAAAAAACTCCTCCTCGAAGCGGTCGTAGACATCGTCCGAAGGACTATCCTTGTAGGAAATAATCTCGTCGATAACTACTCCGCGTTCCGTCTCTATCTCATCCTCAGGGAACGTCGGAGAAGTTGCCAGTTCCATCAGAAGGCCGACCGCCTTCGGGAGGTCTTCCTTGAGTACGGTCGAGTGGATGACAATCTCCTCCTTATTGGTAAAAGCATTGAGATCGCCTCCAAGACGGTCTAGGTAATTGTTTATTACAGAGGCGCTTCTATTTTTGGTGCCCCTGAAGATTGTATGTTCGGTGAAATGGGCGATTCCGCTGTGGAATCCCTCTTCATCCCTTGTTCCGCATTTTATTCCAAGCGCGCAGTAAGCAACTGCATTTCCGCTTTTAAGTACCGCGTATTTTAGTCCGCAATCAGAAGTTCCTGTCGTCATTATCTTCCCCTCGAGAGGGCCCTCAGGTCCTCTTTCCTGAAACCGGCGTCCCCTTCGCCGGAGATTTTATGTTTTTTTATCCAAAATAGCCTCAATGTCGATGCGTCGATGAGCATTTTATAGCAAGTATCGCCCTTCTTCGGCTCGGCAGGGGCAACTACGTAGCTTACCAGAGTATTGAAAGTGGCGGCGTTGAAGATGCTGTCAGCTTCTTCTTCGGTGGATACGAACATGTCTTCATCGAAAAGCTTTTGCTTTGCAGCCATGTCGACATCGGAAGAAAGATCATCTTCCGAGAAGCATATTCTTTTGAGCCTTCCGTCTTTGCGGTAGTTTGAGTTGTAGATGGAGAGCCCTGCATAGCTGTCTTTCTCTTTTTCCATCGCCTTTAGGATATAATCCTGGAGAATCTCTACCATTGCCGGCAGGAAAACTCTCTCGCGTCCGAAGAAATTGTCTCCGTCTCCAAGGGGAATGGATACAATCTCTTCAGAGCCGATGCCTTCCTCGGAGCCTCCTCTTGTGATGGTCAGGTAGCTCACGTCGGCGTTGCTGACAAGGAGGAAATAGTATTTGGACGATTTCTTAAGCGTCTTGAATTCTTCGGTGGTGCAGAACTCGAAGGGAGATATCCTCCAGCCGTCGAGGACTGCCTGCTTTATGGAAGTGTCCATAATGTCGTTCCCCGGGAGGACCACTTTTGTTATCCTTTCGGTAAAGTCTGAGAGTCTGTAACTCTTTGTCGTTATTCTTGCCTGACCGGCCGCGACCAGGCAAAGGGCTGCTGCTATGAGCGTCAATAATATCTTTTTCATAATCCAAATGCAAATATACAAAAGTTATGCGTAAAGCTATTTTTTTCTGGTCTACAACACAAAATGGATGAAAATCCCGACGGAATTGTTATATTTGTAGACTATGAGTCAGTATATCGTATCTGCGAGGAAGTACAGGCCGGACTCCTTCGAGACGCTTATCGGCCAGGACAATATAGCAAGGACCCTGTCCAACTCTATCAAGAGGGGACAGCTTGCCCATGCATACCTTTTTGCCGGACCGAGAGGAGTCGGGAAGACAACGACAGCCCGTATCTTCGCCAAGATGATCAACTGTTCTTCCCCGGGACCGGATATGGAGCCCTGCGGCCACTGCGAGTCCTGCGTTTCCTTCCAGGAAGGGAGGTCATATTGCATCCATGAGATGGATGCGGCGTCAAACAACAGCGTCGATGACATCAAGGCACTGATGGAGCAGGTCCAGATACCTCCGCAGGTAGGGAAATACAGCGTCTATATCATAGACGAGGTCCATATGCTCTCTTCCTCGGCATTCAATGCCTTCCTGAAGACTCTTGAAGAGCCGCCGTCCCATGCGATTTTCATCCTCGCCACTACCGAGAAGCACAAGATTCTCCCTACTATTCTTTCCCGTTGCCAGACATACGATTTCAACCGTATCTCGATTCCCGACATGGTTAGGAATCTCCGGACTATCGCTGATAAGGAAGGGGTGAAGATTGATGACGAGTCCCTCCATGTAATCGCCATGAAGGCAGACGGAGCGATGAGGGACGCCCTCACTATCTTCGACCAGACTGTAGCATTCTGCGGGACGGATGTCAGGTACTCGGAGGTCATAAGGAACCTCAATGTGCTCGACTATGAATACAGTTTCTCCCTGGTAGACAATTTCCTCGCCGGAGACTATCCCAAGGCCCTCTTGACCTTTGACGAGGTGCTGTCCAAGGGATTCAATGCCCTCCATTTCATTGGAGCCCTGAGCTCCCATCTGAGAGACCTTGTGGTAGCCAAAAGCGCCGGATTGGACTCTCTCCTTGAGCTTCCTGAATCCCTGAAAATAAAGTATAAGGAGCAGGCGGAGAGATGCCCATTGAAATTCCTCTATGATGCCCTTGCGGTTACTACTGCCTGCGAATCCGGTTATAAGGCGGCGACTAATCCCCGTCTCCATATCGAGTTCGCCCTGATGAAGCTCAGTTTCCTTCTCTCCGCTCCTGCGGCTGAGACGCCTCTGAAAGCGGCGGCCCCTGCCCTTTCGGTCCCTGCCCCTTCGGCGAAGGCTCCGGACGCGCCGAGGACATCGGCGGCACCAAAGGCTCCCGACGCACCGAAAGTTCCGGATGCTCCGAAGATTCCCGAGGCTCAGGCAGCTGAGCCCGAAGCTCCTGTAAAGACTCGCAGAAGGGCCTCAAAGGGTGTTTCCATAGACGCTTTGATGGAAGAAAAGAAAGTAGAGGTCGAAGAAGAGAAGGCTCCAGAGGCAAAGGAAGTGTCCCTTACCGATGAACTGCTTTCCGAAGCCTGCACCAAACTCTCAGAGAACTATGCTTCTCGTCCGCGACTTGCAAACCTTATCTCCAGCGCAAAGAAGGAAATAAAGGCCTCTGACGGCGCCTGGATTGTAGATTTCTATGTCCATAATGATGCTCAGAAACAGTGGATAGAGACTAAATTCCTCCATGAATTGGAAGGAAACCTTATCCGTCTGACCGGGGTCCGTACGCTCAAGATTGTAGTCGATGTCATAGCCGATGAGGGAGGGAAGGAGAAGACCCCGTACATGCCTGAAGACCAGGCCAAAGATTTAATGTCCAAAAACGAAAATGTCCGAAACCTGGTTGTGGAGTTCGGACTGAACACTAAGTGATATGAAGCTCCATTGCACAAATCTCGTCAAGAAATACGGCATCCGCACCGTGGTTAAAGGAGTCTCCATGGAAGTCAACCAGGGAGAGATTGTAGGATTCCTCGGCCCCAATGGAGCCGGCAAGACGACGAGTTTCTATATGATTACAGGTCAGGTGGTTCCGAACGAAGGACAAATCTTCCTTGACGATGAGGAAATCACCAAACTGCCTATGTACGAGAGGGCCCAGAAGGGAGTGGGGTATCTCCCCCAGGAGGCATCGGTTTTCAGGAAGATGTCTGTCGAGGACAACATTATGTCTGTCATGGAGATGTCTATGGCGACCCGAGGGATGACAAAAGATGAGAGAAAGGCAAGACTTGAACAGCTTATAGACGAGTTCAACCTCTCAAAGGTTCGAAAGAGCAAGGGAATCCAGCTTTCAGGAGGAGAGAGGCGACGCTGCGAGATTGCCCGCGCCCTTGCCGTCGATCCGAAATTCATTCTTTTGGATGAGCCGTTCGCAGGAGTCGACCCGATTGCAGTCGAGGATATCCAGTACATCATCGCCAAGCTCAAATACCGCAATATCGGCGTCATTATCACTGACCATAACGTAGGCGAGACCCTGGCTATCACAGACCGTGCTTACCTTCTTTATGAGGGTACGATTCTCCAGGAAGGCACCCCGGAACAGCTTGCAGCAGACGAGGATGTCCGCACAAAGTATCTTGGCTCAGGCTTTATCCTGAAACGCTCCAAATCTGTAGAGCGTGCAAGAAAGGAAGTTGAGGAGCAGCAAAGGGCTAAAGCTGCCGAGGAGGCTGCTAAAGCCGCTGAATCGATTCCGCCACAGACTCCAGAAGCCACTTCGGAGTAGAGGTCGCCCCGCATACACCTACAGAGTCCTCGGGATTGAGCCAAGAAGGGTCGATTTCAGAGGGCTGTACTATATGGTAGCTTCTTGGATTGACTGAGCGGCAAAGGTCGAAGAGAACCTTGCCGTTGGAGCTGGAACGACCTGAAACAAAGATTATTACATCGTGACTTCCGGCAAAGTCGGAGAGGTTTTTGTGACGGTTGGCAACCTGGGAGCAGATAGTTTCGTGCACCTCGAGACCGCAGCGGGCGATTGAAGAAAGTCTCCTGCAAATCTCTTCATACTCAGAGGGACTTTTGGTTGTCTGCGAGAATATTTCCATTGGGACCTCGGGGTTGATCAGCCCGGAAGCAAGGGCATCCTCCAGCATCTGAAGATTCTCAATGACGACGGCGTCTCCATCAACCTGACCAAGGAGGCCAAGGACCTCGGCATGGCCTATTTTCCCGAAGATAATAAGATTTCCTTCGCCTCCGCCGCTATGAAGGCGGGAATAAGCCTCCCTTATGCTTTTTTGGAGTTTGAGTACTACCGGACAAGTGCAATCAATGACTTTGAGACCGAGCGAAGAGGCCGTCTTATATGTATCAGGCGGCTCCCCATGGGCTCTTATGAATAAGGTCGCTCCTTCGGGAAGTTTTTCAATATCTCCTTTCTCAACGGTGAAAAGGCCTTTTGCCCCGAGCCTCTCGAGCTCAGCTTCATTATGGACAATGGCCCCGAGGGAATAGAGCGGACCGCCGCCTTCAAGAAACTTTTCGGCGCGGCCGATAGCCCTGATTACTCCTCCGCAGAAGCCGGATCCGCTATCGATTTCGACCCTCCTCATTCCAGAATTCCGAACTTGCCTTGGATCAATCCGGTAATCCATACAAGTTCCTCATGCATAGTCATTTCCGTGTTGTCCATCACATAGGCGTCCTCGGCTCTCGAGAGAGGGGAGACCTCTCGGTGGGAATCGATATAGTCCCTTTCCTGGAGATTTTTGAGGACATCTTCGAAGGAAGGGGTCTCTCCTTTTGCAACCATCTCGTCATATCGCCTTTGGGCCCTTACCTGGGTGTCGGCTGTCATGAAGATCTTGAGCTCCGCATCCGGGAAAACGGTCGTTCCGATGTCCCTGCCGTCCATTATGACCCTTCCTCCCTCGCTGAAGCGGTGGAGCCTGTCGTCAACATAGTTTCTGACAAAAGGAATAGCGGAAACAGGGCTGACGTGGCTCGATACCGCGAGGGTGCGGATCTCGCCTTCGATGCAGCGGTCGCCGAGGAAGGTTTTCGTGGCCCCGTCAATATTTCTGAAATGGAGATCCAGGGAGTCGATACAAGCTTTCAGAGACTTCTCGTCGATTTTCCCTTCGGAATCGATCATCCCGTTTTCGAGTGCATAAAGGGTCACTCCACGGTACATGGCTCCTGAGTCAAGGTAGAGGAATGAGAATTCTTTCGCCACCATTTTGGCGAATGTGCTCTTCCCTGTGGAAGAAAAGCCGTCAACGGCAATTATAATGTCAGGTATAATCATATCTTGTTCTTAGTGTCAAAAGACAAAAATATGAATTTTTATGGAAAGAGAAGAAAAAATATCCGATATTTGCAATTATGAAAATACTGATAGTTGACGACGAAAGGGCCATCCGGAATTCTCTCAAAGAGATTTTCGAGATGGAAGGTTATGAAGTAGAGACCGCTGAAAACGGGGCTTCCGCTTGCGAAATGGCGGAGAAGGAAAAGTACGATGCCATTTTCTGCGACATCAAGATGCCCGGGATGGACGGTATCGAGGTGCTTACGAAACTCATTTCCGACGGGGTTGAAACGCCGATAATAATGATTTCCGGCCATGCAGACATCACTACTGCGGTCGAATGCATCAAGAAGGGAGCCTTCGATTTTATTGAGAAGCCTCTCGACCTGAACCGTATTCTGATCACGATTAAGAATGCTACTGACAAGGCCTCCCTAGTCAAGGAGACAAAGATTCTGAAGAAGAAGGTCTATGGAAAGGAGATGATAGGAGAGGCTCCGGCGATCGCCCATGTCAAGGATATGATTGCAAAGGTGGCTCCTACCGATGCCAGCGTGCTGATTACCGGTCCCAACGGGTCTGGAAAGGAACTTGTCGCCAACAGCATCTATCAACTCTCCGACCGCTCCATGATGCCTTATGTCGAGGTCAACTGCGCCGCCATACCTCCGGAACTGATTGACAGTGAGCTTTTCGGCCACAAGAAGGGATCATTCACTTCTGCGATCCGTGACCACAAGGGAAAGTTCGAGCAGGCTGACGGGGGTACGATCTTCCTCGATGAGATCGGCGACATGTCCCTGGCAGCGCAGGCAAAGGTCCTCCGCGTCCTCCAGGAGAAGAAGTTGACCCCTGTCGGTGGCGACAAGGATATCCAGGTCAACGTGCGCGTAATATCGGCTACGAATAAGAACCTCCAGGAGGAGATAGCTAAAGGCCGTTTCCGCGAGGATCTTTATCACCGTCTGAGCGTTATTGTAGTCAAAGTCCCTTCGCTCGACGAGAGGAAAGAGGATATCCCTCTTCTTATCGACCATTTCATCGGACGCTACTGCTCAGAAAACGGGAAGCCACTCAAGTCTTTCTCCAAAGAGGCGGTCAATCTTCTCGTGGAAAAGTCCTGGCCCGGCAATATCAGGGAGCTCAGTAACGTTGTCGAGCGTCTCCTGATTCTCGGTGGAGATCCTGTGTCTGAGCAGGATGTCAAGGACTACGTGTATTAGGAAATTTGGAGAAAAAGCGACAAATGATTATTTTTGTGGGCTGAAACTGAAATAATTAATCAAAACAGATATCAATATGGCAACAACAGCTGATTTTAAGAACGGACTGTACCTCAATTTCAACGGCAAGCCGTGCATGATTGTATGGTTCCAGCATGTGAAGCCCGGCAAGGGCCCCGCTTTTGTCAAGGCCAAACTCAGAAATCTTGAGAACGGTCGTATTCTTGAGAATACCTTCACCGCCGGTGTCAAGATCGACACTATCACCGTAGAGAGAAGGCCTTATCAGTTCCTCTATGGAGATGAGGACGGATTCAATTTCATGCATGAGGAGACCTACGAGCAGATTTCTCTTCCTAAGGATGTTGTAGAAAACAGCGACCTTATGAAGGAGGGACAGCATGTTGAGATGATGTTCGTCACTGAGCCTGAAGAGAAGTGCCTTACCTGCGAACTTCCGACTTATGTAACCCTCCAGGTTACCTATTCGGAGCCTGCTGTAAAGGGTAATACCGCATCCACTTCCGCTCTCAAGGAAGTTACCCTCGAGACAGGTGCCAAGATTATGGTTCCCCTGTTCATCAATACAGGCGACGTAATCACAGTCAACACCACGGACCGCAGCTACGGCCAGAGAGTCTAAGGACTTTCCAGAAACGGAAAAATGCAATCAGACCGTCACGGCTTGATTGCATTTTTTTAACCCTATTATTAACTAAACTAACCGATTTTTTCTAGTTCAACTTCCGTGCCAAACTGAGAATGTCGCTAATATACGCCAGTTTGTCGCTCTATTTTCAGTTGTTGGATTTGATATGTCCCTGTCGGAGAGTCTTTTCCGGCTCCTGTTTTAAGGTTGACAAATATTGTCACCAGGAATTGCTCTCCTCCGGCGTTGAGATATCCAAGAGCGTATTTCATATTGGCATTCGATGCCTTATGGGAAATCTCGAATGACCTTGGGGTATAGGTATCGAAGAAATTCTTCACAATCTGTCTTGCCTGATTGCGGGATGAGTCGTTCGTTGAGGAGAGTACGGATACCTCGAGGTTGTCGGCGAACCAGGCGGAGAGCTTTACCGCATCTCCCTGGCGGATATATTTCGAGATAGGTACGAATACGTCATAGGCCCCGTCATCCTGGGCATAAGCGAATGCGCAAACGAAAAGCGCTATTAAAGCGGTGGCTATACTTTTCATCTTTTCCATACGGATATGAATTTCTTGCAAATACCGAGCCATCTGATTATCTTTGTCCTTGTCGATAACAATGGATATCAAACTTTTGACTGTCGGTAAGACCGATGTAAAATGGGTAAAAGAAGGTCTGGACCTGTATGTGTCGAGACTGGCCCATTATGTGCCTTTTTCCCTCATTGAGATACCTCAGCTCAAGAATGTGTCCTCTTTTTCTAAGGATCAGATAAAGGAAAAGGAAGGAGAGTTGATACTGAAGCAGTTGAAAAACTCCGACCTCGTCTGGCTTCTGGACGAGAGGGGGAAGCAGTATTCGTCGGTAGAGTTTTCGGATTTTCTCCAGAAACTTTCCGGCCGAGGGCGCGATCTGGTGTTTGTTATCGGGGGAGCCTACGGGTTCTCGAAAGATGTGTATTCCAGAGCCGACGGGCTTGTCTCGCTATCTAAAATGACCTTCTCCCACCAGATGGTTAGAACGGTTTTTGCAGAGCAGTTATATCGCGCTTTTACCATTATCAGAGGGGAGCCGTATCATCATGAATAAAAAACGGGCAAGGGACATATTCGCCATAGTGTTGCTGGTGGTTTCGATTCTTATGATCGGAGGAGCACTCGTTGTGAACCATGCCCCTCTTGATACCGATTCTGCCGCCCTTTCTCTCGGAAAGAGCATAGAGAAGCGGGTTTCCACTCTCGAATCGTTCATGCAGGAGGCCCTCGAAGGGGATGGGAGTGAGTGGATGTCCATTCCGAACCTTCCCGGGGATATGGTTGTATACAGGTATTACGGCGATACTCTCCGCTCCTGGGTCCATCAATTCCCTCTTCAGAACGACATGATCGGAGGCGTGTACATGATCCCGAGATTCGGCAGCAGCCGCCTCCCGTATGTGTCGCCACTTGCCGATGTGACAGAGGAACTTTCTTATGTTAATTACGGCCCCAAATGGTATCTCGTGAAAAAGGCGGTCGACGGAGAAAAGACTGTCATCGGAGGCCTTGAGATGGTAAATGGAGCTGAAGGGCCTACGTCTTCCGGCAGAGTCAATCCAAGGCTTGGACTTGGCAGCCGCTTTTCCCTGCAGCCTCTTTCCGCCAGCGTCGGATCGTCAGTGCTGGTAAGGGAGACTCCTCTTCTGAAAGTCACCTCCGAGAGCACCGGACGGGTAAGCATCGTTTCCGACTATGTCCTTCTTTTCGCCGGAATACTCCTTTTTATCCTTGCAACCCTTGTCTTCCTCTCGCGTAAAAGGACATGGTCGAGATATCTTGTCTCGATGATTCTCCAGACTGTCCTTCTTGTCGGGGTTTACTTTTACGGCTTCTATATGAGGAATGACATCCAGCTGTTCTCTCCTCTTCTGTATGCCGACGGACCGGTCTTGTATTCTCTAGGAGCGGTATTGATAATCAATACCTTCCTGACACTTATCGTAATTGATACATATTTTGCGAGGTGGACTATCCTCCATTCTCTGAAGGAGAGGCGGACTCCTTTCAGGATGGCAGTCTCCGGGATTGTCAACATGGCTCTCGGAGTCTTCATCATCGTTTTCATAGTCACGACATTCAGAAGCATAATTCTGAATTCCGGCATATGCCTTGAGCTATATAAGATTCCGCTTCTGTCGGTCTATACCGCCGTTGTGTACCTGTCATATTTCATTCTTGCGGTCACCCTTCTTCTGCTTCTTCAGATGCTCTCCCCGGCAGTCAGGTATTTCTTCAATTTCCGATATGATTCTTTCTCCAATACCGGCAGGGTACTGTTCTCGATAGTCGCCGCCCTCTATTTTGTCATAGCATCTTCATATTATGGCTTCCAGAAAGAGAAAAGCCGTGTTGAAGTCTGGGCGAACCGTATTTCCATGGAGAGGGATATCGCGCTGGAAATTCAGCTTCGAGCGGTTGAAAATGCAATTGCGGCGGATAGGGTAATATCAGCTCTGAGCGTAATAGAAGGCAGCTCCGAGATTATCCACAACAGGATTACGGATCTTTACATGAGCCGCCTGACGAAGGACTACGACATCACCGTTGTCAACCTCGGTCCGGAGACGGAGGGACGTCAGATAACTCCTCTGGAGCGAGACCGCTTTTTCGGCGCTTCTCCTATAGTCGAGAACCTTCCTACCCATTTCTATTACGATACAGACATGAACGGAAGGACCCGTTATTCGGGAAAATATGTCTTCAATGATCCCAAATACGGACTCAACAGTATTCTCGTCCTTGTCGAGGCCAAGTCCAACAGGGAGGACAGGGGATATCTGAGCCTCCTCGGAATTTCGGAGCCGGGTAAGGTCTCAATCCCCCAGAATTACTCTTATGCGAAATACACTTCCGACAAACTGGTGATGTCAAAAGGGGAGTATCCTTATCCGACAGTGATTCCCGAGGAGATGAAAGGGCTTCTGTCGAGCGGGAAGACGAGTGCTTCGCTGGTCCGTTCCGGTTATTCCCACTTTATCCATAATATCTCTGACGAGACCGAGGTGATAGTCTCAAGGGCGCGGGTGTCTATAGTGAGCTATATTGTGGAGGTCATGCTTCTTGCCCTTCTGTCTTTCTTCCTGATTTCAATTATCACAATGAGAGACAGGCGTTTACAGGTCCATGAGAGGACTTATTTCAAGGATAGAATCAATGCTGTTCTCTACATCTCTCTGATTCTGACGCTTGTTGCCATGGCCCTTTTCAGCGTCTGGTTCGTCTATGACCGAAACGAGACGGATGTGAACGCCATCCTTTCCTCGAAGATCAACTCGATTCAGTCTATGGTCCAGGGAAGGGTCCGCCAGGCCTCCTCTGTCGAGGAGATTGACAATCAGGGGGTCATGGGCTCGATAGAGAATATTGCCAATACCCTCAAGAGCGATATTACCCTTTATACTCCCGAAGGTTTGATGTTCATGACCACAACCCCTGACATCTTTGAGAGGATGATTCTCGGAAGAAGAATAAACGAGGATGCCTACTACAACATTGTCTACGGCCATAAACGCTACTATATCCACCGCGAAACCCTCTCGTCCCATCGGTTCTATTCTCTCTACGCCCCTGTTTTCGGAAGCGACGGCGAGATGCTCGCCATCGTCAGCTCTCCTTACACTGACCGCAATTATGATCTTGGCACCGAGGCGGTGATCCATGTTGCGACCATCATTACTGTCTTCCTCCTTCTGCTTATTCTGGCGAGGATAATTACTTCTGCGGTCATTTCCAGGATGTTCCATCCTCTAAGTGAGATGAGCCGAAAGATGAATGTCACCGATGTCGACCATCTCGATTTCGTGGAGTACGACAGGGATGATGAAATATCTTCCCTGGTAAGCGCTTACAACCGAATGGTTCAGGACCTTTCCGACAGTACCAAGCAGCTTGCGCAGGCTGAAAGGGACAAGGCCTGGAGCGAAATGGCACGCCAGGTCGCTCATGAGATCAAGAATCCGCTCACCCCGATCAAGCTTCAGCTCCAGATGCTTATAAGGATGAAAGAGAGCGGCAATCCGAAGTGGGAGAAAAAGTTCGACGAGGTCTCCAGAATCGTTCTGGAACATATTGATATCCTTGCTGATACGGCAAATGAATTCTCTACTTTCGCAAAGCTATACTCGGAGGAACCGGTGAGATTCAACCTCGACGCCCTCATTCGTGACGAGGTGCTGATGTTCGCAGCAGAGGAGGGTGTCAAAGTCTCTTATATCGGGCTTACCGGGGCAATGGCGGAAGGCCCCAAGCCGCAAATCACCCGTGTCATTGTCAACCTTATCACCAATTCGGTCCAGGCTATCCAGGACAGCGGCATATCGGATGGTAAGGTCCTTGTCTCCCTGAGGAACTCTTCAAGGGATGGCTTCTATGAAATTGCCGTCGACGACAACGGCCCCGGAGTCGCCAAAGAGAACCTTGACAAGCTGTTTACGCCGAAGTTTACAACTAAGTCTTCCGGCTCAGGTCTAGGCCTTGCGATAAGCCGTACGGTTATCGAGCGCTGCCGCGGAGAAATACGCTATTCAAAATCTTTCTCATTGGGCGGAGCTTGCTTCACAATCTACTATCCTAAGTCAAAATAATTTGTTATCTTTGCATAGTATAAAGAATGCAAGGATGAAGATAGTCAGCGCCCGTTTCGTCTCTTCCTCAACGAGAGTCAGCCAAAAGCCGTCTGAGCGGCTGCCTGAGTTTGCTTTCATTGGGCGGTCGAATGTTGGCAAGTCTTCCCTTATCAACATGCTTTGCTCCAACTCGAAGCTCGCAAAAACTTCCCAGACCCCGGGTAAGACAAAGCTCGTGAACCATTTCATTATCAACGACAAGTGGTACCTTGTCGATCTCCCGGGATATGGTTTTGCAAAAATGCCGGAAAAAGACAGGGAAGAGCTCGGTAGAGTTATAATGGACTATATCCATAACTCCGAGGATCTGGCCGTCCTTTTCGTGCTGCTGGATTCGAGGTTGGACATGCAGAAGATTGATCTCGAGTTTATCTCCATGCTTGGCGAAGAGGGGATTCCTTTCGCTCTTATTTTCACCAAGGGAGACAAAAAGGGGCCCCAGGCCCTTGCGTCCCAGGTGGAAAAGAACTGCCAGCGCCTTCTCGAAGACTGGGAGGAGCTGCCTCCGGTCTTTGTAAGTTCCTCTGAGACAGGAGCGGGAAGGGAAGAGATTCTCGGTTATATCGGCAATATTCTTAATTCATTGAAATAGGAAAGTGTCATGCTCAACGAAGTACACAAACACAGAATGGCGATTTTTTCCTGCCGTGCATCGCGGGAATTCGCCGAGAAGGTCATTTCTTCGATGAATCTGCTAAGAGGTCCGGAGGATCCTGAGATAACGCTCGGGTCGCTGGATGTGTCTCAGTTCAGCGACGGAGAGTTCCAACCCTCTTTTGCTGAAAGCGTCAGGGGTGCAACTTGTTTTATCATCCAGTCAACGTTCCCGCCGGCAGATAATCTCATGGAACTTCTCCTTGCAATCGATGCGTGCAAGAGAGCATCGTGCAACAAGGTTATTGCAGTGATTCCTTATTTCGGATGGGCCCGCCAGGACCGTAAGGACAAGCCGCGTGTCTCAATCGGTGCCAAACTGGTTGCAAATATGCTCAAGGCAGCGGGTACTGACGCCCTTATGGTATGTGACCTTCATGCCGACCAGATCCAGGGTTTCTTCGATTTCCCGGTCAACTCCCTATACGCCAGCATGGACTTCCTGGGGACTCTCCAGGGTCTTAAGGCAAAGTATCCGGAGACATTCACTATCGCAGCCCCGGACATGGGCGGAGCTAAGAGGGCGAATACATATGCGAAAGCCCTCCATTGCCCTGTCGTGATTTGCCATAAGACCAGGGCAAGGGCCAATGTGGTCGAGAAGATTCAGCCGATCGGAGAAGTCGAAGGGCGCGATATAGTGATTGTGGATGATATTATCGATACTGCCGGTACCCTTACCGCTGCCGCCAATGAACTCTTCAAGAGAGGGGCTCACAGCGTCCGTGCCGTCGGGACCCATCCTGTCCTTTCCGGCCCTGCATACCATAGAATCGATTCTTCCGCCCTCGAAGAGGTATATGTCACCGATACCATTCCGCTCTCAACCGATCCTGAAAAGGTGCGTCTCCAGAGCAAGATAAAAGTGGTCTCGATGGCGGATACTTTTGCGAGGATGATACTTCGTGTTTATAACTATCAGCCGATCAGCCCTGAATTCATCATGTAATGAAAGTCTTTCTCGCTGCCATACTTTTCGTCGGACTCTGCGTCCTCGGCCTGGGATTCAACATATTCTTCAGGAAGGACGGGCATTTTCCGGATACCGAGATCAGCACCAACCCGAACATGAAAAAGCTCGGAATAAAGTGCGTAAAAGAAGAGGAGATGGAGATGCTCTCTGCACAGAAAGGAAAGAAGGTTTGCAGCGGAAATTATAGCGACGCATGTTCGGGCTGCTCGCTTTTTACTATTGAAAAAAGGAAATAATTATGGCTCTTGTAGCGATTGTAGGTCGTCCAAACGTAGGTAAATCGACCCTTTTCAACCGTCTGGTCGGAATGCGCCAGGCAATTGTAGACGAGACGGCTGGGGTGACCCGCGACCGCCACTACGGCAAATGCGAGTGGTGCGGTACCGAATTCTCCGTCGTTGACACCGGCGGATATACTTCGAACTCTGATGATGTCTTCGAGGAGGCTATCCGCCGCCAGGTGGTTATTGCAGTAGACGAGGCCGATGTGGTCCTTTTCATGGTAGAGGCCGCGACCGGCATCACCGATTATGACTCCGAGATAGCGGATCTTCTCCGCCGTTCGAAAAAGCCTGTGATTCTCTGCGTCAACAAAGTCGACAGCGGGGAAAAGATGTATGACGCGTACGACTTCTATTCCCTCGGGCTCGGAGAGATATGGACAATCTCTGCGGCTAACGGGTCGGGGACCGGCGATCTTCTCGACGAGCTGGTGCGTGTGCTGCCGAAGGAAGAGGCCCCGGACGAGGACAGCCATAAGGACCTTCCCCATGTTGCAATAGTAGGCCGTCCGAATGTCGGCAAATCCTCGCTTACCAATGCCCTTCTCGGGGAGGACCGCAACATAGTGACCCCCGTTGCAGGGACGACTAGAGATTCCATTTCAACTTATTACAATAAGTTCGGACATGAATTCATGCTAGTCGACACTGCCGGTATCCGTCGTAAGAACAGGGTCCATGAGGATCTTGAGTTCTATTCTGTGATGCGTTCCATCCGTGCTATCGAGCATTCCGACGTCTGTGTCCTGATGATTGACGCCAACCTCGGAATGGAGGCGCAGGATATGAATATTTTCAATATCATCCAGAAGAACCGGAAGGGTTGCGTCATAGTCGTCAATAAGTGGGATCTCTTCGAAAAAGAGAGCAATACGATGAAGCGTTACATTGAGTCCCTGAAGGAACGTCTCTCTCCGTTTGACGATGTCCCCATTGTGTTCACTTCCGTCACTGAAAAACAGAGAATACTCACTGTCCTCGACGAGGTTGCCCACGTTGCAGACAATATGACGAAGAAGATTCCGACGTCGGCTCTCAATGACGTGATGCTCGAAGAAATAGAGAACTACCCGCCACCGGCATGGAAGGGGAAGTATATCAAGATCAAGTATTTGACCCAGCTTCCTACCAGGACTCCGCAGTTTGCCTTCTTCTGCAATCTGCCACAGTGGGTCAAGGATCCTTACAAGAGATTCCTCGAGAACCGGCTTCGCGAGCACTTCGACTTCACAGGGTGTCCGATTCAGATTTATATGAGAGCTAAATAGATAAAACTGTATTAAAACCACATATTATGCCTAAGAAAATTGCGATTATAGGTTCGGGAATGATGGGCTCCGCCCTTGCTTTTCCCGCGTTCGAGAATGGAAATGAAGTGCGTCTTGTCGGTACTCCTCTCGACAGGGAGATTATAGACGAGTGCCGTAAGGTCGGAAAACATCCCAAATTCGACTATCCTTTCCCGGTTGGAGTGAAGTATTATCAGTTCGAGGAGTGGAAAGAGGCCGTCGAAGGCGTTGATTTTGTCATCGGCGGAGTCAGCTCATTCGGAGTCGACTGGTTCCTGGAGGAGGTTCTGACCTATTTGGATCCTTCTGTTCCGGTTCTTTCGGTTACAAAGGGCCTTATAAACCTCGAGGATGGCACCTTGATTTCCTATCCGGATTATTGGGAGAGAGAGCTCTCGAAGAAGGGCATTGTCCGCGAAGTCTGCGCAATCGGCGGACCTTGCACCAGCTATGAGCTTGTGTATCACGATCAGACCGAAGTCGCCTTCTGCGGAAAGAATACCAAGGTCCTCAAGATGATGAAAGAGGCAATGCAGACCTCTTATTACCATATTTCCCTTACCAACGATGTCATAGGCCTTGAAAGCGCAGTAGCCCTGAAGAATGGTTATGCTCTTGCAATTGCAATGACAATCGGTCTTGTCAACCGCCACCATGGCCCTGAGGCCGGTCTCCATTTCAATTCCCAGGCTGCCGCCTTCTATCAGGGAGTAAAGGAGATGCGTTATCTCCTCGAGATGCAGGGCGCATCACGCGACTGCGAGAATATCGGAATAGGCGATCTTTATGTAACTGTCTATGGCGGCCGTACCCGTAAGGTCGGTATCCTCCTTGGAGAAGGAAAGACTTATCAGGAGGCGATGGATATTCTTGCCGGAGTTACTCTCGAGAGCCTTGTCGTTTCCCGCCGTGTCTATGCCGCTATGGAGAAAAAAGCCGAGAGGGGACTTGTCGACCTGAAGAAATTCCCTATGCTCTGCCATGCTGCGGCAGTCCTTGACAAGGGAGCGGATGCGGAGCTGCCTTGGGAAGCCTTTACTTTTGACGAAACAAAATAGAAGAGAGCCATGAAGAAGTTATTATTGTCCATTGCCGTCGCTCTGACGTGCCTTTCCGCAGTAGCCCAGGTCCGCGTCGTAGGTCACCGCGGCTGCCGTTTCAACACCCCCGCTGAGCCGGAAACCCCTCTGTATGAGAATACTCTCGCAGCTCTTAAATTCGCCCAGGGTCTTGGGATATATGCAGCGGAATTCGATGTCCAGCTGACTTCTGACGGGAAGCCGATAGTTTTCCATGGCCCGGTTGTGCCCGGCATTAAAAAAGACATTCACGAAATCACTTTCGACGAGGCTCGGGCTGCTAAGCTCCCGGGAGGCAATAGGATGCCTACTCTTGAAGAGTATTTCAAGCAGGCTAAAAAGAACCCTGCAATGAAGATTATCTGCGAGATAAAAAGGCAGCCTACCCCGGAAGGCGAGACCTCTCTTGTCGAGCAGACGATGGCTCTTGCTGCCAAAATGAAAATGCAAGACCAGATTGAGTACACCTCTTTCAGCGAGTGGGCTTGCGCAGAAATCAAACGTGTTGACCCTTCCGTGAAAGTCATTTTCATCGAGAGCGGTCTTAATGTCCATACCCCTGAATACTGCAAGGAAAAGGGATATGACGGCATTTCATATGACATCAATGGCTTCTTGAACCATCCCGATTATGTCACCCGCGCAAAGGCTCTCGGTATAGAGACGACTCTTTGGGTGGTTAACGATTGGCAGCTTGTCAACTGGGCTATCTTCAACGGTATTGATTTCGTTTCTTCCGATCACCCGGAGAAGATGCAATCTTACGTAAACGGGATTTCCAAGGCAAAGTAATTATCTTTTATGGACAATCTCTATCTCATCATAGGCCTTGTGGCGGCGATGGCGATGATTATCGTCATCGTCGTTCTCGCACTGCGTCTCAGTGATGGGAAGAGGCGTCTTGAAGATGAGAAAAGGTCCAAGGACGAGGCGCTCTCGATGCAGAAGGAAGGCTACGAAGCCCGGCTCTCTGAGCTTAAGACCTCTCATGAGAAGGCTCTTTCCGAACTAAAGGCTCAGCAGGAAAAAGCTGTTGCAGAGCAGGTTGCTGCTGTGAGAGCCGAGATGACTTCGAGAACCGAAGAGATTCTTAAGGCACGTGAGGAGTCGCTTAAGACCTCTGCGGAAGCTTCTATAAAGAGCATTACGGGTGTCCTTGATGAGAACGTGAAGGCAATGAAAGAGGCCTTCGAAAAAAACAAGGAGACGCAGACGGCTACATCCGCATCCTTGAAGACCCAGCTTGCAGACGCTGTCGCTTCCCTTCAGAGGCAGACAGTAGAGATTGGCTCAAAGGCCGATTCATTGGCTTCTGCGATGAGGGGCAGTAACAAGATTCAGGGGGACTGGGGAGAAGTGGTTCTCGAGAACATGCTGAAGCAGGAAGGGATGAAGGAAGGAAGGGATTACGATGCCCAGACGACCCTCCGTGACGAAGGCGGTGCAATCGCCCTCAGCGAGGATGAGAAGCGTCTGAGACCGGATTTTGTCCTCCATTATCCGGATGGTTTTGACATAATAGTCGATTCGAAAGTCAATCTTTCAGCCTATTACGACTGGACCCAGGCTTCTGACGAGGCTTCTCGGAACGATGCTATGCTGCGTCATCTCCGCGCGGTGAAATCCCAAGTCCTGGGCCTTTCAAAAAAAGACTATAGCCACTATATTTCCCCGGGAAGGAAAAGGACGGATTTCGTGGTTATGTTCGTTCCTGTCTATCCTGCGTTGAGACTTGCCTATCAAGCCGACAGCGACCTCTGGCAGTGGGCGCGGAGCCAGAACGTTCTCCTTACCACCGAAGAGACCATAATGCCTTTCCTAAGGATAATAAGGATGGCATGGACGAATTTGGAACAAGTTCAGAATCAGGAGCTTATTATACAATCTGCCGAGATGATGATCGAGCGGGTTTCCGATTTCTGCAAAGGTTACAAGGCGGTTGGGGACAAGCTGGAGGCCGCGATGAAAGAGTATGCTGCCGCGGATATAAAACTCCGTAATACAGGCCCGTCTATTGTGACTTCCGCGCGTAAGGTGATTTCTTACGGTGTCCGACCCTCCGCTAAAAAGCCACTTCCCCCTCAGCTTGGTGAATTAGAAACAGAAGTCTACGAGGAATGAAAGAATATGTAGAGCTCACTGACCTCGCTGCGAGGATCAAGGAAGGGTTTGCTGAGCTCTTTCCGGACAGAATTTGGGTTAAAGCGGAGATAAGGGAATGGAGCCCCCGTTCAAACGGGCATTGTTATCTGACCCTTTCCCAGACAAGGGGAGGCAAGGTTCTCGCCGAGTCAAGGGCGATGATCTGGAAGTGGCATTTCCCTTCGATAAAGGCCTTTTTTGAGGCCTCTACCGGCGATCAGCTGAGAGCCGGTATTACTGTCCTCGTACGGGTGCAAGTCAATTTCAGCGAACTCTACGGGGTCTCATTATTTATCGATGACATAGATCCGGCATTTACCGTAGGAGAGAAGGCTCTTGAGAAGAAAAAGGCCATTGAGAAGCTCGAGAAAGAGGGCTATATGGATATGCAGAAAGAGCTGGCCCTCCCTCGTCTTCCAAGGCGCCTGGCCGTGATTTCTGCTAAGACGGCAGCCGGCCTTGGAGATTTTCGTAACCACCTTGAGAACAATCCAGGAGGATATCACTTCGATGTTGTCCTTTTCGAATCCATGATGCAGGGCGAGCAGGCTCCATCTTCGATTATCGACTCTCTGGAAGAGATTAGGGAAGATGGCGGTTTCGATGCTGTCCTTATCCTCAGGGGAGGCGGTTCTGAGTCGGATCTGTCTTGCTTTGACGATTACGACCTGGCTGTAGCGATAGCGAAGTTTGAGATCCCTGTAATTACGGCAATCGGGCATGACAAGGACTTCCATATAGCTGACATGGTGGCCAATACCTATGTCAAGACTCCTACCGCCCTTGCTGATCTGTTCCTGGATATATTCGCAGGAGAGGAAGAGCTTCTGGATGATCTGGAAGTGGCTGTACAAGCGGCCGTGTCGAGAAGACTTTCTTCGGAGGAAAGGGCCCTAGACTCTCTCAAAAACTCCGTCGTACGTTCCCTTCTTCGCAAGCTTTCAGACGTTGAGAAAGAGATGCGGTCAAGGGTTATCCGGATAGATAAAGGGTTGAACCAGAGATATTTCCGCTACGAAAAAAGGGCATCTGACCTTAGTACAAGGCTAAAAAACGGATTCTCAAACATCGTTGGCCGCGAGCTATCCAGAGTTGCTCTTAAGGAGGCGATAATAAATGCGGCCGATCCAAGGACCATCCTTTCGAGGGGATATGTCCTTGTAACGGACAAGAACAATAAGGTACTGAAGACTGTCGGAAAGGTAGAAGTCGGAGACAACATCGGGGTCCGTTTTTCCGATGGCTCTCTCGTCGCCGGAGTAAAGAAAGTATACAAAAAAGAAGAAGATAAAGCTGATACCGCATAACACAAAAAACTGATTAACTGATATATGGAGGAAAAATTCGATTATTCAAAGGCCATTGCCGAATTGGAGGAAATCGCTAAAAAAGTCGAGCAGCCGGAGACCGGTCTCGACGATGTCGATGCTCTGGTTTCCCGCAGCAAGGCGCTCCTAAAGCAGTGCCGAGACTATCTCAAGGGCGTTAAAGATAAAATAGATTCACTCGAAGATGAAGACTAAGATCTACGATACCGACCCATATCTGATGCCCTACAAAGGGGCGATAGATGCACGAAGTGAGAGGATTCTCGACATGAAGCGCCATATAGCCGGGGATGGTCTTCTGAAGGATGCGGTCAATAACCACATCTTCTACGGCCTCCATCGCTGCGATGACCGCTCTTGGGTATTCCGCGAGTGGGCGCCAAACGCCACCAAGATTTACCTCATCGGGGAGTTTAACAATTGGAAGAAAACCGAGGCATACGCCTTGAAGCCAATTGGAAAAGGTGATTGGGAACTTAAAATCCCCGACATGTTTCTCCATCATGGAGAACTCTACAAGCTTTTTATCGAGTGGCCGGGAGGCGGCGGGGAGAGACTTCCTGCGTATACGACCCGTGCCGTCCAGGATCCGGAGACTAAGGTCTTCTGCGCCCAGGTATGGGATCCTGCTGAAAAATATGTCTGGAAGCATCCCAGAGCTGGAAAAAGGCCTCATCCAATGATTTACGAGTGCCATATCGGGATGTCTTCCGAGGAAGAGAAAGTAGCTTCATTCGAAGAATTCCGTACGACCGTTCTTCCGAAGGTCAAGCGCCTTGGATATGATACTCTCCAGATAATGGCCCTTCAGGAGCATCCATATTACGGCTCCTTCGGTTATCAGGTGTCTAATTTCTATGCCCTCAGTTCCCGTTTCGGCACTCCGGAAGAGTTCAAACGTCTTGTCGATGACGCCCACGGCAAAGGTATCGCCGTCGTTATGGACATAGTCCATAGCCATAGTGTCGACAACGAGCTTGAAGGTCTTTCCAATTTCGACGGTAGAGAGGATATCTATTTCTATAAAGGCGCCCAGGGCCGCCATCCCGCCTGGGGCTCCCGCTGTTTCGACTACGGTAAGGACGAGACAAAGTACTTCCTCCTCTCCAATGTCAAATACTGGATGGAAGAGTACCATATTGACGGTTTCCGCTTCGACGGAGTGACCTCCATGCTTTATTGGGACCATGGTCTCGGAAAGGATTTCGTAGGCTATGACAACTATTTCAATCAGGGAGTCGATGAGAATGCAGTGACATACCTTGCCCTTGCCAATATGCTCGTCAAGGAGATGAATCCCAATGCTTTCACAATAGCCGAGGATGTCTCCGGCATGGCAGGACTCGCCGCCCCTTTTGAAAGGGGAGGAGTCGGATTCGATTTCAGAATGGCGATGGGAGTGGCCGATTACTGGATCAAGATTATCAAGGAGCGTCCCGACGAGCAGTGGAGTGTAGGCGACATCTGGTGGAATCTTACCAACAAAAGGGCCGACGAGAAGACTATTTCATACGCAGAATGCCATGATCAGGCTCTCGTTGGTGACAAGACCCTTATCTTCCGTCTGATGGACAAGGAGATGTATTTCTCCATGAACACTGAATCCAAGAACCCGATAGTCGATCGCGGTATAGCTCTCCATAAGATGATCCGAATCGTTACAGCTGCAACCTGCGGCGACGGCTACCTCAATTTCATGGGTAATGAATTCGGTCATCCGGAGTGGATTGACTTCCCGAGGGAGGGAAATGGCTGGTCTTTTGCCCATGCAAGGCGGCAGTGGTCTCTCGAAGAGCCCGATTATCTCCGTTACAGTTATCTCCGCAATTTCGATGAGGCTATGGTGCACCTCATCCGGAAAGAGAGACTGCTCTTCTCCCATCCGCGCCTGCTTGTCCAGGACGAAGAGAAGAAAATATTGATATTCATGAGAAATAACTGTATCTTTGCACTGAATTTCAACGCAACTTCCTCTTTCGCCGATTACGGCTTTGCCGCACCCGGAGGAGAGTGGGAAGATGTGCTGGATAGTGATGGGTATCGTTTCAACGGATTCGGTCGGATTAAAGAAGGGGAACGGCACTTTACAGTACCGAAAAAATCCCCCAACGGCGACCCTTCATTTGACGATACGCTATACTTATACCTTCCCTCGAGGACTGTGACAGTCCTGAGAAAGGTGGAATAAAATTATTGGATTATGGCATTTCTGAAATTCAACAAGGCTGAACTCGTCAATCTGGAATACTCGCTCCGGAGAGAGATTATTCTTGCCAACAAGACCGGTGCCTATTGTAACACATCCATCGTCACCTGCAACACGCGCCGCTACCACGGCCTTCTGGCAGTTCCGGTGGACCGTTTCGGTGGGGACCAGTACTTGTTGCTTTCGTCTGTTGATGAGAGCGTTGTCCTTCGTGGCAAGCGATTCAATCTCGGAATCCATTGCTATGGAGATATTTATGAGCCGAGGGGCCATAAATATATTATCGATTTTGATGCTGATCCGGTCCCTACGATTACATACAAGATCGGGAGCATCGTGTTTACAAAAAGTATTGTCCTGGTTCCGGATAATGACCAGGTTCTTATTAAATATGAGCTTGTAAGCGCTCCTTCCGAGGTAGAGCTTCAGCTCAAGCCTTTCCTCGCTTTCAGGAGGGTTCACGACCTTACAGGCGAAAACGGAGCCGCCCGTACAGGATGGAAGGACATCCAGAACGGAGTTGCATTCAATATGTACGAAGGATTCCCGGATCTCAATCTCCAGGTGAGTGACAGCAAGGCTACCTTCCATGCCCTCTCTTACTGGTACAAGGGAATCACTTATTCCGATGAATACAGGAGAGGATTTGACTGCAGGGAAGATCTCTATGTCCCGGGTTCATTCGTTCTCACCCTTACTCCAGGTCAGTCAGTTGTGTTCTCAGCTGCGGCTGTGGACCCGGTCAATGCGACTTCCCTCAAGCGTAAATTCACAACAGCTGTCGGAAAGATCGGACCCATTACCTCTTTCCATGACCAACTTGCACGTACCGCGGATCTTTTCATCCGTCACCGTGGAGGAAAGAAGCAGATCACAGCCGGATTCTCATGGTCCTATACCGGTCTTCTCCGTGAGACCCTCGTCTCTCTTGCGGGTCTGACCCTCTATGCGAAAGACGACCCCAAGGAGTTTGAGGAGATCCTTGACAATCTCATTGAAGATGAAAAAGAACGTCTCTACCGTAGGACAACTCAGGTGGAATCACCTCTGTACATGGCCGTTACGCTCCAGCAGTATATCGCCTACACGGGGCGCGAGAAGCATGCCTGGACAAAATACGGAGACGTCCTTAAAAAGATAATCGAGAGCTATGCTCCAGGTAGGCGCAACGAAGTTGCGATGCAGCCGAACGGCCTTCTCTGGGCTCAGATGGACGGAGTGGCTCTCTCTTGGATGAACGCCTACATAGGCGGCCGCGCCGTTACTGAAAGGGCAGGATACCAGGTCGAGACCAATGCGATGTGGTACAATGCAATCTGCTTTGCCCTCGATATGGAGTCGAAATATGGAAAGACCTCATTCTCAGATGAATGGTCTCAGGTTAAATCCTTGATTGAGAACTCTTTCAAGGAGATTTTCTGGGATCCGTCAGCAGGTTTCCTCGCAGACTATGTAGACAATTACGGCCGCCATATGGATCTTCGTCCGAACCAGCTCTGGGCAATCTCAATGGATTACTGTCCGGTCGATGACGAGGTGGTAAGCAGTGTCATGAGAGTAATTTCCTCAGAGCTCGTGACCCGTCGCGGAATCCGTTCTCTATCCCCGAGGGATTCCCGTTACAAGGGAGTGTACGAAGGTTCGCAGGTGGAGAGGGATCTTGCTTTCCATAACGGCTGTGCCTTCCCTTATCTCCTCGCCCAGTATTGCTATGTATGTTTCAGGATGATGGGAAAGAATTTCATCAAGAAAGCAGAATGGCTGACCGAGGGATTCTACAAGGATCTGAGCAAGCACGGAGTCGGTTCCTTCTCCGAACTTTATGACGGAGACCCGCCTCACGAGCCGCACGGGGCCATTTCTTCGGCCCTAGCGACAGCAGCTCTTCTGAATGTCAATTATCTCATCGAAAAATACAGGGAGGTTGAGTTATGAGAGTTCTGATGTTCGGTTGGGAGTTTCCTCCCCATATCGCCGGCGGTCTGGGTACAGCCTGCTACGGAATTGTCAAGGGTCTCGCTTATAACGGGGTGGACACTATTTTCGTGATGCCCTCCGCTTCCGGAGACGAGGATCAGTCTGTGGCCAAGATTATTAATGCCAGTGACGTCGCCGTCGATACTGTTTCTACTACGGTGGACGAGTTCCTCAACAGGGTGAAGTTCGTCCATATCGGGACGAATATGGTCCCTTATGCCGATCCCGAAGAGTTCTCCCGTCTTGTCGAAGAGGACAGGCAGAGGCAGGTCAAGGATTTCAGCATCAGCTACGGGCAGAAGTATAAATTCTCCGGAAAATATGGGGCTAACCTAATGGAGGAGGTTGCTCGCTATGCTATGGTCGGAGGCACTATTGCAATGCAGCATAGGGATGAATTCGATATCATCCATGCCCACGACTGGCTGACCTATTATGCCGGAATTGCGGCCAAGGAATTGACCGGGAAGCCACTTGTAGTCCATGTCCATGCAACTTCGTTTGACAGGGGAAGCGCCGACCAGATCGACAGCCGCGTCTTCGCTATCGAGCAGAGAGGAATGCTCGCCGCCGACAAGGTTGTGACCGTCAGCGACCTCACCCGCAACATTGTCATAAATAAATACGGCATAGATCCTTCCAAGGTTGTCACTGTCCACAATGCCGTCGATTTCAGCGGCAGGGAGAATCTCGAGATCGAAAGGGGAGTCAAGGAAAAGACCGTTACCTTCCTCGGAAGAATTACCTTCCAGAAGGGCCCCGAGTACTTTATCGAGGCGGCTGCTAAGGTTCTCAAGAGGACCAAGAACGTGCGCTTTGTTATGGCAGGAAGCGGCGATATGATGAACAGAGCCATCCGTCAGGCCGCCCGCCTTGGCATTACCGACAGATTCCATTTCACCGGCTTCCTCCGCGGAATGGATGTCCAGAAGATGTTCGCCCTCTCCGATGTCTACGTCATGCCTTCTGTATCCGAGCCTTTCGGTATTTCTCCTCTGGAAGCGATGCGCACCGGTGTTCCTTCCATTATCTCCAAACAGTCGGGTGCGGCGGAAGTGCTCAAGTATGCGTTCAAAGTGGATTTCTGGGATGTCGATGCAATGGCAGACGATATCTACGCCCTTTTGAATTATCCCGCCCTGGCAGATTTTTCCGCGAAGATGGGATATGACGAGGTCAATGCCCTCAAGTGGAACAATGCTACGGCGAAATTGAAAGCAGTATATCAGTCAGTTATTAAATAGAGATCGAATTATGGCAAAGAAGAGTGTATGCCTGTATTTTCAGGTTCATCAGCCTACAAGGCTCAGACTGTACAGATTCTTCGATATAGGAAAAGATTCGCATTATTACGATGACTTCGCCAACAGGACTATTCTCAGGAGGATTGCTCAGAAGTGCTATCTCCCTATGAATCAGTTGCTTCTGGAAGCGATAAACAAGAGCGGCGGAAAGTTCAAGGTCGCATTCTCAATCTCAGGCAGCGCCCTCGAGCAGTTCGAGCGCTACGCCCCGGATGTGCTGGACAGCTTCCGTGCCCTTGCTGCGACTGGTAAAGTCGAATTCCTCGGCGAGACATACTACCACTCTCTGGCATCCCTCGCTTCAGAGTCCGAATTCATGCATCAGGTAGTCAAGCACTCGAGGAAGATCGAGCAGCTCTTCGGCAAAGCTCCAGTTACATTCCGCAACACCGAGCTCATCTACTCAGATTCAATCGGTGCGCAGGTCTATAATCTCGGTTTCAAGACTATGCTGACTGAGGGTGCCCGCCATATTCTCGGCTGGAAGAGCCCCGATTATGTATATTCATGTTTCTCGGAGCCAAAGCTCAAGCTCCTCCTCAGAAACTCCTCACTGAGCGACGATATCGCCTTCCGTTTCTCCAACCGTGGCTGGAGCGACTGGCCACTTACTGCAGAAAAATTCATCGGTTGGATAAAAGAAAGCGAAGGTGATATTGTAAACCTCTTTATGGATTACGAGACCTTCGGAGAGCACCAGAGTGCAGACAGCGGTATCTTCGATTTCATGAGGGCTCTTCCTGAATTCATCCTCCGTGATCCTTCTCTCGAGTTTGTAACTCCCGCAGAGGCTGTCAAAAAGCACAAGAGCGTGGATACTCTCGAGGCATTCGACCCTATTTCATGGGCGGATGAAGAGAGAGATGTCACTGCATGGCTTGGCAATGAGCTTCAGCAGGAAGCTTATAACAAGGTCTATGCGATGACCGAGAAGCTCTCTATTGTCAACGATCCTATGCTGTGGTCCGATTTCGGCCATCTGCAGGAGAGCGACCACTTTTATTACATGTGTACCAAGTACTTCTCCGATGGAGAGGTCCATAAATATTTCAACCCGTACGACACTCCGTACGAAGCTTTCATAAACTACATGAACGTCATTTCAGACTTCCAGATCCGTCTCGACGAAGCTAGGGCGGCTCTTGATATCAATGACGAAATTGTCAAAGAGGAGGCTCCCGTAAAGAGAAAGGCGGTTAAAAAGAAGTAGTGTATTTAATTAATGGAAAAGAATTTGATATCTCCGGACTATCTATTTGAAGTAAGCTGGGAAGTCTGCAACAAGGTAGGCGGCATCTATACGGTAATTGCGACTAAGTCGCTCCACCTCAAGTCTGAACTCGGACGCCACCACATTCTGATAGGACCGGATGTTTGGATGAACACGGGGAACAATCCCGACTTCATCGAAGATCCCACCCTCTTCCGCTCCTGGAAAATCCAGGCCGCGACGGAAGGACTCAGGGTGAGGATCGGCAAGTGGAATGTCCCCGGCAAGCCTGTGGCTATTCTTGTCGATTTCAAGCAGTTTATCACCGATCAGGACAAGATCCTGACGGATTTCTGGAAAGAGTTCGGAGTGGACAGCCTTACCGGCAACTGGGACTATAAGGAGTCATTCCTTTTCGGTGTCATTGCAGGAAAAGTAGTAGAGAGTTTCTACAATTTCCATCTCAACGATACCGACAAGGTGGTTGTCCAGTTCCATGAGTGGCAGACTGGTGCAGGAGCTCTTTACCTGAGGCATTCCGGTATTCCTGTTGCTACCGTTTTCACAACCCATGCAACAGTTGTCGGCCGTTGCCTTGCTGGTAACAACCTTCCTCTGTACGATGGTCTCAAGTCTTTCGACGGAGACGAGAAGGCCCGTCAGTTCAATGTGATTGCACGCCACTCTCTTGAGAAAAAATCTGCTCAGTATTCAGACGTCTTTACGACCGTCAGTGACATCACCGCACGTGAGTGCGAACAGTTCCTTGGTAGGAAGGTCGATATCGTCACTCCCAACGGGTTCGAGAACAGCATTACCCCTTCCTCTGATGAAGAATACAATATCCGTCACGACAAAGCCCGCAAAAAGCTTGTCGAGGTAGCCACCGCCATGTCTGCGGAAGCTGTGCCTGAGAATTCTATCTTCATCGGCATCGGAGGCCGTTACGAGTACCGCAACAAGGGAATTGATGTCTTCCTCGATGCCCTTGACAGGATCAATACATCCAATTTTGAAGGCCGCAGCATTCAGGCTTTCATCATGATTCCTTCCGGAAATAACGGTCCGGACAGGGAACTTTCTGCGAAACTTGCCGGGAACGGGGATGTCAATTACCAGACCCAGACCTCCCATTATCTGATGAATCCCGAGTACGATACCATAATGAGACGTCTCGGGGAGCTGAAGTTCAACAATGCGATAGGGGATAAGGTAAAGGTCTATTTCATCCCATCCTATCTCAACGGCAACGACGGCATTTTCAATATGCCGTACTATGATATCCTTTGCGGGCTCGATCTCGCGTTGTTCCCTTCATACTACGAGCCTTGGGGCTATACCCCTCTGGAGGCTCTTGCCTTCAGGGTCCCTACCCTTACTACAACCCTCGCCGGTTTCGGCCTCTGGGTAAAGGACCACTATGGAAAGGACCATCCCGGAATCACCGTCCTTGAGAGAAACGACTCCAATTATTCGGATGTGGTGGACGGCGTCGTGGACAGGGTAAGGGAGATAGCTTCTCTGGATAGCGACAAGAGGGCCGAGTACAGGGAAAACGCCCGCGACGTGGCCTCCATCGCCCTCTGGGACAACCAGATCGTCTATTACAAGAAAGCATACTCGCTCGCTCTCGAGAAAGTGGCAGCCAATAAGGATTCATACGTTAAAAGAGATAAAATAATGCAATATACAAGGACAGATATCAACACTCCTTCATGGAAGAGCGTACTGGTAACCCGTCATCTTCCTGAAAACCTTTCCCGCCTTGAAAAACTTTCAAAGAACCTTTGGTGGTGCTGGAACGAAAGCGCCAAAGACCTTTTCAAATCCATCGATCCCGAGATATGGCATAAGTCGGGGCACAACCCTTCAGTCGTCCTTGACAAGGTGAGTCTCAAGAGGTTCCGTAAACTTTCTGAGGACAAAGACTTCCTCGACAGGATGAAAGCCGTCCTCGACGAGTTCGATTCTTACATGGCGGCAAAGAAGGAGAGAACCAATCCGTCGATTGCTTATTTCTCGATGGAATATGGTCTCGATACGTCCCTTAAGATCTACTCCGGCGGCCTTGGAATCTTGGCCGGGGACTACCTCAAGGAGACCTCTGACATGAATGTCAACCTGGTTGCTATCGGCCTCCTGTACCGTTACGGCTATTTTACACAGGTGCTTTCCGCGCAGGGGTATCAGGTAGCGAAATACGATCCCCAGGACTTCACCAAGATACCTGCGACTCCGGTCATCGGCCCGGACGGGAACTGGCTCACCACAGAGGTCGCAATGCCGGGAAGAACCCTTACCGCACGTCTTTGGAAGGTAGAGGTCGGCCGTACGGATCTGTATCTTATGGATGCTGATTATGAGGCTAATATCCCCGAGGACCGTCAGGTTACCCACCATCTCTACGGAGGCGACTGGGAGAATCGCTTGAAACAGGAAATCCTCCTCGGAGTCGGCGGTATCCGCGCCCTTCGTAAACTTGGCATCGATACTCAGGTCTATCATTGCAATGAGGGCCATGCCGCCTTCATCGGCCTCGAAAGGCTTACAGAGTATATCCAGAAGGACAATCTCGACTTCAGCGAGGCTCTCGAAGTAGTAAGAGCGTCTTCTCTCTTTACTACCCACACCCCCGTCCCCGCAGGTCATGACGCCTTCGACGAGGGACTTCTGAGAAAGTATATGAGTCATCTTCCCAAGATCCTGAAGATTGACTGGGAGACTCTTATGTCCCTCGGAAAGGACGACCCGAAGAACATTTCCGAGAAGTTCTCTATGTCCAACCTTGCCGCCAACTGCTCCCAGAACGTCAACGGAGTGTCCATGCTTCACGGAAAGGTCTCTCAGGAGATCTTCGCACACATGTACCAGGGTTATCTTCCTGAGGAGCTCTTTGTAAGCTATGTGACCAACGGCGTCCATTATCCTACCTGGACGGCGCCTGAGTGGAAGCCTGTCCACGCGAAGGTATTCGGGGAAGATTTCCAGACCCACCACTATGACAAGAGCTGCTTCGAAGGTATTTATAAAGTATCTGACGAGGAAGTATGGAATGTCAAGAAGAGCCTGAAGACAAAGCTTGTAGAGTTTATCAAGGAGCGTCTTCTCGATAAGACTATATCCAACCATTATTCTCCTTCAGAGCTTGTTACCATTCTGGAAAGTCTTCGTGATGATGTCTTGACTATAGGATTTGCCCGCAGGTTTGCTACATACAAGAGGGCGACCCTTCTCTTCTCGGATCTCGACCGTCTCGACAGGATTGTAAATAATCCCAAGCACCCCGTCCAGTTCTTCTTCGCCGGCAAGGCTCATCCTGCTGACGGAGCGGGTCAGGACTTCCTGAAGAGGGTTGTGGATATTTCCAAGGATCCTCGTTTCATTGGAAAGATTGTCTTCCTCCCGGGCTACGACATCACTCTTGCGAAGAGGATGGTCCAGGGTGTAGACGTCTGGATGAACAATCCTACCCGTCCGCTTGAAGCCTCCGGCACCTCCGGAGAGAAGGCGGCAATGAACGGAACCATGCATTTCTCCGTCCTCGACGGCTGGTGGGTTGAAGGTTATAAGAAAGATGCCGGTTGGGCGCTTCCTCAGGAGCAGGTCTATGACAACAATGACTATCAGAACCAGCTCGACGCTGCTACTATATACACAATCCTTGAGAATGAGATAGTTCCGTCCTACTACAAGAAGGACAAGAGCGGGCGCTCTGATCAGTGGATCAGCTATATCAAGAATACTATCGCCCAGGTTGCCAGCAACTTTACTACCAACAGGATGCTGACTGACTATATCAATCAGTACTATTCTCCTCAGTCCATCAGGGCAACTAAGATCAAGGCCAATGACTACGCACTTGCGCGCGAAATTGCAGCATGGAAAAAGCATGTGCGCAGGGAGTGGGAGAATGTCGCTGTGATTTCAGAGACTCGTCCGGATGCTTCGTATGACCTTTCAATGGGTAACGAATTCAAGTCGGAGGTCGTTCTCTCCATGGGCAATCTCAGTCCTGAGGACATAGGAGTCGAGACCATTTTCGCATCCATGGATGCTCACGGTCAGCTTCATATCAACGAGGTCAAGGAATACACCCCTGTCGAGTTCGCCGATGGCGTCTGCAAGTATCAGGTCTCCATCCTTCCGGACAAGACCGGTATGTATCAGGTGGCATCGAGGGTATTCGCAAAGAATCCTCTCCTTCCTCACCGTCAGGACTTTGAGTGCGTGAAATGGCTGTAGTTTCCACAGGCTTTTTTGACGGTGTCCACTCTGGGCACCGTCTTGTTATCGGGACGCTGGTAGAAGAGGCCAGTCGGCGTTCTGAAGAGAGCGTCGTCGTGACCTTCTGGCCCCATCCGCGGAATGTCCTTCAAGATGAGGCGAGGAACCTTCGCCTTCTCTCCTCTCTCGATGAGAAGAAATTGATGCTGAAGGCTTTAGGTGTGGATCGAATAGAGGTCCTTCCCTTTACTAAGGCATTTGCTTCAATGACCGGCGAGCAGTATCTCAAAGAAGTGCTCGTCGGCCGTTTCGGAGCCACTGCCGCCATTTTCGGCTACGACAACCGAATCGGTTCCGATCATAAGACATTCTCTGACCTTCAGCCTCTTTCCTCTTCTTTGGGATTGGATATTATTCCGTGCAAGGAGCTTGGCTCCATAAGCTCAACTGTAATACGCAAGGCTCTTGCAGAGGGCCGCGTCAGAGATGCCTCCGATATGCTCGGTTACAGGTACGGGCTTCATGGCGTCGTTGTCTCAGGCAACCGCCTTGGGAGGACAATCGGTTTCCCTACGGCCAATATGCAGCTCTACGAGCCCTTGAAACTCATTCCGGCCGTAGGGGTCTATGCCGTTGAGGTGGAGACTCTTGGAGGGAAGTATCTGGGTATGAGCAATATAGGCGTTCGCCCTACAGTCGGGACAGGCAATGCGCTGACGGTAGAAACCAATATCTTCGACTTCGACGAAGATATCTATGGGCTTGACATTACAATACGCTTTATCCGTAGGATACGCGAAGAAAAGCGCTTCCCCTCCTTGACGGAGCTGAAAGCGCAACTTCTTGAAGACAAGCGTCTAATACTTGAAGGAGCTTCCTCCGAGGAACTCGCGAAGTAGCGAGGTCGGCGGTATTTCTTTGTCCGGTACCGGTGTGAAATAATTGATGAAATGGAGGAGCCTGTGGGCTTCGCTGTACTCAGGACAGTTCTTGGGAACGCTTCTGAGTATAGGCTCCGCATGGTTCCTCATGACGGCAAACTCAATGAGATATGCCGAATTGAACATTACGTCGGCATTCTCCTGATATGGATAAATCCAATCCTCTTCCGCCTTGCACACTGCCGGCCACTGGCTTATAGTCTCTCGTGCGGTGAAAGCGCCTTTGTTGTAGTCGCGGACAATTCTTCTGAGGAGGCGGTTGTCGCTAGTCGGTATCCAATTGTGGTTGTCGAGGAGGGTGCTTGTCAGGGTGTTTATGAATATTCTGAATTTGCTCTCGTCGGGGATTTTGGAAGTAAGTTTGGGGTTAAGTGCGTGGATACCTTCAATCAAAAGGATAGAGCCTTTCTCCAGCTTGATCTTCTTTCCGTTGTATTCCCTTAGTCCGGTCACGAAATTGTACTCCGGCACCTGCACTTCCTCGCCGCTGAGCATTTTCATTATGTCCGACTCCATGAGATCATGGTCTACAGTGTCGAAATTGTCGAAATCATAGCTTCCATCGGGGAATTTCGGGGTGTCGACCCTATTGACGAAGTAGTCGTCTGTGGACATGGAAAGAGGTCTCAGTCCGCAGGCCTTGAGCTGGATTGAGAGCCTTTTGCAGAAAGTTGTCTTGCCGCTTGACGACGGCCCTGTGATCAGGACGACGCTGCAGGGAGTCTCGCTATGATACCTCTTGTCAATTTCTTCTGCAATCTGGACAATTTTCTTTTCCTGAAGGGCCTCGGCAACCTGGATAAGTTCGCTGGCTTCACCCCTTAGGCAGGCGTGGTTGACATCTCCTACCGTATTGAGGCCTGTAATGATATTCCAGCGAAGATTTTCTGCGAAAATGCTATAGGTTTTGGGCTGGTCCATGAATGGAGCGATCTTCGAGGGATCGTTCTTGTCAGGGACCCTCAGCAGCATCCCGTCATGGTAAAGCTGAATATCCCATACGGTCAGGTAACCTGCGGAAGGGACCAGTTTCCCATAATAGTAGTCCGGGGTATCGCCAAGGGTATAATAGTCGGAATACTCCTCTCCGATTGTCTCAAGGAGCTTCACTTTATCGTCATAGCCGTTCTTTGCAAATGTCTTTATGGCCTTGTCCGTGTGGACATCATAACGGTGGAAGGGGATATTCTTTTCGACGATTACCTTCATTCTCTCCTTCAGGCGTTTGATGTCTTCTTCGGTTACAGGGGCGGAGTCCTCTTTGTGGAGATGACAGAAATATCCGTTGGAGATAGGGTGCTCCATATAAACCTTGCAGCCCGGAAAAACGTCTTCCGCGGCCTTGCAGAGCAGAAAACAAAGCGAGCGGCAGTACACTCTCATGCCGCTCGGATGACGGACATCGATAAACTCAATGTCCTTGTTCTGGTATGCTCTGAATTTAAGTCCCTGGGAGACATTGTTGACTTTGGCAGAGACAATCGGATACGGCCGGTCGAACTCAAAGTCGGGTAACATGTTCAGAAGACTTGTACCCTCCTGGTAGTTACGTGAGGTGCCTGTGTTTTTGCAGTAGATCTGAAGCATAACTATTTCGCTATAATGATGTTGGGAACCCTTCTTTCTCCTTCATGGTCGAATACTCTGTTGTCGTAGGGGTGGTTGATCACTCCAGTTAGGGTGCTCCAAATTGTGGAAGATCCGCCTCCGTCGAGATTCAGGGCTTCGTCGCATCCTAGGAAATAAGCAATGTCGGCGCATTCTTTGATGGTCGCTCCGTCCGCCTGGGCGGGGAAACGGCCGTCAATGACTATGAAAAACACCTTCTCGGCGCGTCTTTTGGCATTTTTTGAGACTCCGATAATGGTGCGGGGATGCCTTTTATTATAGAAAGATTCGCTGCCCTTTATGCTCTCTGGGGAGTAAGTGACAATCTCTCCGTTTTCCATCAGTACAGGCCCGGAGGCTATAGCATATTTCCACCCCTTCGTGGCGGAGCCATATTTTGTCGTATCCGTGCAGGTAATTATGTCTACATCGTGGCATTTCATCATTACGACTCCGTTGGTTCTGAAAGTCTCGCTCTGAGTGGTCATTCCGTAGACCTTCTTGCCGATACGGGTATATGTCACCGGGGTGAACTTTCTCATATTGAAATAGCTGGCGTTTATTGCCATTTTTGCTTTTGCTGCTTCAGCGAGCGAGCTGGTATGGGCGGCATGGTTGGCATGGCCTCTTTTTACAACTGTTTCTCCCATTGCGATACCTTCTCCTTCTACGATTGAGGTCTTGAATGCCTTGGCGGGGTAGGAGATCACGCTAATTGACTGTACGCTGCCGAACATCGGGATAGATGCGTACCTTGCTTCAGCTCCTTTTCCAAGGTCAGTGATTTCCCAGGGGGCATTAGCGAAAGCGAGAGAATCTGCCTTTTCCTGCGCGGCGATAAATAGACAGGAAGCCGAGGCGATTAGGGTGAGAATCAGTCTTTTCATGTCATAAATGATTTTAGGCTTCTAAGTTAGTTTTTTCTCATTATCTTTGCAAGAAAAGGACGATATTATGAAGACAAGCGATAAGATTTTCGCTCTTCTCTGCGGGGTGATAGTGGTTGTTTTCGCCGCCCAGCGCATTGAGAGGCATCTAGAGAAAAAGGCATGGGAGAAGGATCGTATGGAAAGGATTGCCATAGATTTCCGCCGTTCCCGCGAGGAAGTCAAAGATTATATATCGAGATATATACCGGAAGTAACTGACGCTCAGATAGATGAGTGGACGGCCTCTGGTAAGCTCGAGGCTATGGAGATTGACGGTCAGACTCGCTATTTTCGGAATGCCGGTCCCAATCTCTTCAGGATTGACCATGAGTGCGAGGCCATAAAGGCCGCATCTGACGTTGCCGAGGGCAGTATCTCCTTGAGCGGCAATGCCCTCGATGGGCACGATGCGGACGATGCCGCCGTGATTCCGCTGATTGTTTCAAAGGTCAAATCCAACCTCCTCGCCGGCCCTTCCGCTGCGGGCACTGCGGGTTCTGCTGCGGGCTCCTCCGATGCCTCTGATTCGGCTGCAGGATCTGCGGGTGCTGCGGGTTCTGCTTCTGCATCTGCTTCTGCGGCCTCGGTTGGCTCCGATGCTGCTTCTTCCAAGGCATCGCCCTTTGCCCGGACCGCGCCGACTCCTTATATGGCGGAGCCGCGCCATTACCATGTCCGCTATACCCTTACGGTCGATGCCGATGCCGTGCCTGCCGGTGAGACCGTGCGCTGCTGGCTCCCTTACCCGAGAAAAGATGTTCCTCGACAGGGTGATGTCCATTTCATTGCAGCGAGCGAACCGAAGTATGTTTTCTCAGAGGAATCTTGCGCCCATAGCACCCTCTATATGGAGAAAAAAGCCGTTGCGGGGCAGCCGACAGTCTTCTCCGAGGAGTTTGAGTATACGATTTATGGGGAGTGGCACCCTCTTTATCCCGAATCGGTCAAGGAGTATAATGTCTCTGATCCTGAGTACAAGCACTATACCTCAGAGCGTGAGGCACATATAAAGTTTACGCCCCGGATCAAGGCTGTCGCCGATTCGCTCAGCAAGGGTCTTGACAATCCTTATCTGATTGCTCGGACATTCTTCACTTGGGTCAATGACAATTTCCCCTGGGCTTCTGCTAGGGAGTATTCCACTGTTGAGAATATCCCGATGTATGTGCTGGAAAGCGGCCATGGCGACTGCGGGATGGTGACCCTTCTCTTTATGACTCTCTGCCGCTACAAGGGTATTCCTACCCGCTGGCAAAGTGGCTTTATGATGCATCCGTCCGGGTGGAATCTCCATGACTGGGCAGAAGTCTACTTCGAAGGCCCCGGCTGGGTCCCGGTGGATGAATCCTTCGGCATTCCTTCCTATGCCGTCCGCCGTTCTCCCCTCATGGGCACCTGGGCTCCGACAATGTCCCTTCCCGCAGCTTCTGCTGCTGGTGGTGTCTCCGGTGCTTCCGTTGCTGCATCTGTTGCCGCTGGTGCTTCCGTTGCGGGTGGTGCTGCTGCTGGTGTTGCTGGTGCTGCCGGAGCCTCAGGTGCTGGTGCTTCTGGTGCCTTAGGTACTGCCGGAACTTCTGGCACGGGAGCCTCTGTCTCCTCTTCTTCCTCGGCGTCCGCTTCTACACTTGGTGGCGACCCTGTTCTCTCTGCCATTTTGGCTCTTCCGGAGGCCGAATACTTCTACCTTGGGGGCATCGACCCATATCGCATGATAGTCAACACCGATTATGGCCAGTACCTATCTCCACGGAAAAAATATCCTCGAAGCGAGACCGTTGACTTTCAGAGGGGCGAAGTCGAATGGAAAGGCGGCAACCTCTACTTCAATAAGTGGAGCTACTCGTTAGAGATTTTGTAGTACAAAGATTTTGCATTTTTGGTGCAAGATGCCATGATTTGGCGCAATATATTAAGGTTTTTGGAGCAGGTTAATAGGAAGGTGGCGCAGGTCACCATGATTTTGGCGCAGGAGGTCTGCTGAGTGGCGCAGGTGCGATTTTTTGTCGGTGACCTGCGCCATCTATTTGAGGCAAATACCTAGTAATCAGCCACTTCGCTTTTTGCCGCGGCGCAGGTTGCCACCCTTTTTTCGCACCTGCGCCCAAATCATTGCTACCTGTGCCATCCTTTTGGTGACCTGCACCATCCTTTTGGTAACCAGCACCAGACCCTTGGAACACCAGCACCATCCCTTTAACGTTTCACGATTCGTTCCACCGTTGCGCGCTCCAGTCCGAAGATACGTGAGAGCTGCGCGACGGTTGTGTGCGAAGTTCTGTACAAGAAAGTGATAAGCTTGATTTTCTTTTCGTGGTTAATTTCTGCTATCGTTTTGGCAAACCATGATTTCGAAAGATCTTCCGCTTTTTCCAGCAGTTCTCTGTCAGGGAGAAGAGATCTTGGTCCGGAAACCAGTTTGTAATCCATGTCGGCCATGTTCTGTGTCCCGATGATTTTTAGGAAGAATGCATGATCATTGTCGAACGCATCTTCCAAATATCTTGTGTCACAGCAACTTGTAGGCTCCAGTTCTCCACGCTCGTTAATCAACCAAGTAACAGAGGAGAGATCTTCATGGGTATGGAAGAGCGCTTCCTTCTCCCTCCTTGTCAGCGATGAAACTCTCCTGCAATTCTCAAGGTGGGCACCATTTCTAAAAACGCCTCTGTATCCGCTCCATTTATAGTCTTCCACCGTGCATAGGTTATCCATTGCATTCCTTACTATGTACGCCAGGGCATTTCGCACATACCAGCTGTCTCCAAGTAACTGAATATTGACATCCGTCTTAAGAAGTATTTTCTGGCGGCCATATTTATGACTGAAGTACATGCTATAAATCTTTTTGATTTCTTCGCCGAAAGAAATTGCATCATCGAGATTCTTTGCGAGAATAGCCATATGTCCATGGTTGGAAACAACGACATACATCACTACAATAACGTTTTTCCTTCTCGCACAGACGAAAATGTTCTTGACGTACACATCATAGTCCTCATCATCCCGGCATAGGATGGCGTTTTCCAATCCTTCCATGCTGATATGAAAGGGATAAAGTTTGCAAGTGCTTCCGTCAGGGAGAGTCCGCACTGCAATCCTGTCGAAAGCCATCTCAACTGTTAGTTTTTGTCAAATTCACGAAGCCAGGTACAGAGATAATCTCTCCTTTTTTTCTCCTTTTCATCATTTCCATTGTCTGAAGAAATACTTTGTTCATATCCTTTGCTTGTCTTCGGAACAAATTGACATCCTGATCAATACTTCCGCTAAGTGCCATCTCTGAAAGAGCGACAATTCGAATAGCGGTTGTCACATTCTGTTCGTGCTTTCCGAATACGGATGAGGAGAAAGACATCATCAGAGATGATATCATCTCAATTGCATCATTGTTAGACATTGGGAAGGTGATGTCGGTGTTGAAACGGACCTTCATGTCCCCATCCTGGATTATTTCAAGAATCTTTTTCATATAATTTAAATTTAGTTCGCCTAAGATACGGGGAATAACCCAAAAATGGATATTTCCCATTCATTTTTTTATGTTTTTTGGCGCAGGTGCGATTTTTTGTTGGGGACCTGCGCCAGTGTCTTGCGGTAAATGATTGGTAATCAGCCTTTTGCGTTTTTGCTGTGGCGCAGGTAGCAACCTTTTTTCGGCACCTGCGCCAAAAACATGGTGACCTGTACCAGATTCGTGGGGACCTGCGCCAAAAACATGGTGACCTGCGACACTTTTCCTGCCACCTGCGCCGAAAACATGTTGACCTGTGTCACTTTTCCTGCCACCTGCGCCAAAAACATGGTGACCAGCATCGGCGCCTTGTAGTAAATGGTTAGTAATCAGTAGTTTGTCTTTCTTCTATGGAGCAGGTGTTTGCGCTTTTTTTGTTTTGGACCTGGCTGCCATGGCGCAGGTGCGATTTTTTGTCAGGGACCTGCGCCAGTGTTTTGCGGTAAATGATTGGTAATCAGCTTTTTGCGTTTTTGATGTGGCGCAGGTAGTAACCTTTTTTCGGCACCTGCGCCAAAATCATGGCAACCTGCGCCAAAATCATGGCAACCTGCGCCAAAAACATGGTGACCTGCGCCACTTTTCCTGCCACCTGCGCCAAAAATCATGGTAACCAGTGGCAACCTGCTCCAAAACCAGTGGCAACCTGCACCAAAATCATGGCAACCTGCGCCGAAATCATGATGACCTGCGCCAAAATCATGAGGCCCCTGCAGCGAGCCCTTACAGCAACTCGACACCGATTCCCGGTCTGTCGGGGAGGGTGAGGCGGCCGCCGACTACCTTGACTCCGTCAAAACGGTCATTGGCAATCAGGAGGTTCCCGTCAAGGTCGGCAAAGTCAACGGCAGGGGAGAACTGGGCGGCGGCGGAAACTGCGCAAGAGGTCTCGGTCATGCAACCGACCATTACCTTCATTCCAAGTCCACGGGCGAAATCCAGCATCCGGTGCCCTTCCCTCATTCCGGTACATTTCATCAGCTTGATATTGATGCCGGAGAAGGCGCCTTTGAGTGACTGAATGTCTTTCAGCCTCTGAATTGATTCATCAGCGAAAACGGGCAGGGGACTGTGTTCTGTCACCCAGGCTATATCGTCAAGCTGCTCTTTTGGCATAGGCTGCTCAACCATTACAATCCCGTGCTCCTTGAGCCAGAATATCATGTCGAGCGCCTTTTCGCGGTCTTTCCATCCCTGGTTCGCGTCTACGGCGATAGGAACGTCGGTAACTTCGCGGATAGTCTCGATCATCTCCTTGTCATTGTCGAGACCTACTTTTACCTTTAATATATTGAACTTTCCTGCGCACTCTTTGGTCTTTTCGCGTACGACGTCAGCTGTGTCAATCCCAATTGTGAAGGTGGTGTCGGGGGCCTTTGCCGGATCATATCCCCAGATTCGGTACCATGGAGCTCCGAGAATCTTCCCTACAAGGTCATGAAGAGCGATATCTATTGCGGCCTTGGCTGCCGCGTCGCCCTCTGATAAACTGTCTACATAGGTAAGGATATCTTCCATCTTGGTGGGATCATGGAACTGGGTGAGATCCACTTTGGAAAGGAACTTGGTCACGCTCTCGACGCTTTGGCCGAGATAGGGCGGCATCGAAGCCTCACCGTATCCTGTCAATCCCTCATACTCGAGCTTCAGCTGGACGTCAGGAGTAGTCGTCCTGCTGTATGAAGCTACAGTGAAAGTGTGCCTGAGCTTGAGCTCATAAGGCTCATAGCTCATTTTTATCGTACCGCTGCCTAACCGGTTGACGTTGAATTTCTCCGGCTTACCGGCGCGGGGACCGCAACTGACAAGAAGTCCTGTACCAACTGCCGCAACTGAAGCGGTCTTAAGAAAATCCCTTCTGTTTTGCATATTCTATTCGTTGTAAAATCCGTTTGTCTGTGTAGTCTCGAGTCCCTCCTGTTTATTAATATAAGGTAGGATCCTGCTTGCATAGAGAAGCCTCTTGTGGTCACTCTCGTCATAATCCGGGTCATCAGGGTCAAAGCTTGCCTCCCTGACGCGTCCGAGAGAATGGATGAATCTTTTTCCTCCAATATAGATGGCAACATGGGAAACCCTGTCTTTTGCTCCGTCGACGCCCCTCTTTCCGAAGAATATGAGATCCCCGGGGGCAAGGTTGGAAAAGTCGTCCGCGATTTCAATCCTTTCACCCTTCGGTGCCTGCTGGGAAGCGTCGCGCGGAATGATGATATCATGGAGGAACAAAACGGTCCTTACGAAGCCGCTGCAGTCCATTCCTTTCGGGGACATTCCTGCCCACAGGTAGGGGAATCCGTTCATGGAGCGGGCGGTCGCGATTATGGCTTCTGCGCTGCTGTCAAGAGATTTTCTCCATGAAGATTCTCTCATCCCGCTTTTCTTGCACACGTATCCTTCTCTACCGTCGGGGAATCTTACCTTAATATAATGACCTTTCTTCCCGAGATAGAGGAGCCGGTCCCCGCCGACAAGGTCTGAAACGACAGGAGAATCAGCGCTTTTCCCGGAGCGGACTATCCCTGTAAGAGAAGTTACTACAAACTTCTCTGAAGAGTTCCACCGGCTATATTCTTCTTTAGACAAAAGACGGATTCCGGCGGGGTGGACCCACCCGGTATAACCTTCCGGAGTCATTATATTGTACCATCCATCCTCTCCGATTACGTGGACCGGAGTCCCGAGAAGGGCCTGGGTTACCATTTCCGCGCTGAAATTCGGGGTACTCCTAAGATTGCAGACGGAAAGATTGACTATGGCGTAGCGCACAGTATCGTCGCAGAACCCCTTGAAAGGCAGGGTCAGCAGCAACAGAATGACAAGAAGATTCTTCTTCATATTTTTATTGTTCAAGACGTCCAAAGTTACCTAAAAAATATTATATTTGTAACAAATACCGCAAGAGGTTGTGCGCGGATATAAAAATTCAGAAAAATTTGGTTTTTATTAATATTTATTGTTATTTTTGCGGTATCGTATATGATGCGCCATAGTGTCAAGACGGACCAAATCGGCCTCTCAGACACTTTAATGGGGTATCTTTATGATGAGACGAACTTAGTTTGAAAGAATTAACTATTTAAATTTTATTGTACAACTTTATGAAATTCAGTTTTTCTAAAATCGCCGCATTGTTCCTAGGTGGAGCTTTGCTGGCTGTCGGTTGTGCTACTGAAGGAGACATCCATGAGGTGAACGAGCGTATCGACGCTCTTATCGCCGGCAGGGTGGCTACTGCAGAATCGCAGATTGTTGTCCTTCAGGGTGCAGTCAATGATCTGAAAGGCGCTGACGCTTCCATCAATTCCAACATTGAGGGGCTCAAGGGTCAGATTGCCGATCTCAAAGCTGTTGATAGGCAACTTGATGAGGCTATCAAGGCTAATGCTGGAGAAATCACCAGTCTCAAGAATGCGGTTAACAACGCAAATTCTGAGATTCAGAAACTCAAGCAGGCAGACGAAGCTTTCAAGACTCAGATTCAGGGCCTGACTCAGGAATTCAACGCTGCAATCCAGAATCTCGAGTCTAAAAAGGCTGACAAGACTCAGGTTGCTGCTGACATCGCTGCTGCTGAGGGAAGGGCTGCTGCCGCTCTCGAGGAGGTTCGCGCCGCTCTTGCTGGTCAGATCGCTGGCCTTGATGGTCGTCTTACGGCTGCAGAGGCTGCTCTTTCGAATCTCATTGAAAAGACTATCCCTGGTATCAACGAGCAGATAGAGAATCTCAAGAATGTAAAGCTCGACAAGAGCGATTTCGACGCTTACAAGACAGCAACTGCAGAGACTCTTCGTTTGTTGCAGGAAGCAGCTACTGATCTCGCAGAAGGTCTAGGAAATCTCGAAGACAAGCTTGACAAAGAAGTCGAGAAGATCAACAAGAATCTCGAGGACAACTATCTTCTCAAGACTACCTTCAACACCTATGTACAGGCTAATGACGCAGAGGTCAAGGCTCTTAAGGACAACCTTTCAGCTGTTAAGGACGTTCTCGTAGAGGCTTATGAAATCGCAGGGGCTGACAACCTTACACTTGCTCAGACTCTCAAGGCTGCTATCGATGCCAACAACGAAAAGCTCGCAGAGGTTGACCAGGCTATCGAGGATCTCAAGAAAGCTGATGAGAATCTCCAGAAGGCAATCGACGCCGCTGTCGCTTCTATCACTGAAATCACCAAGGAAGGCGGTCTTATCGACCAGGCCAAGGCTGAGGCTATCCAGAAGGCTTCAGATTATGCTAAGAATCTTGTAGATGAGCTCGAGAAGAAGCTCAACGCGAAGATCGACGCTGTCAAGGCTGACGTCAACAAGCTCCTTGCTCGCGTTCAGAGTGTCGTCTATGTTCCTGATTTCGATGACAACAAGATCACCGTCAATCTCGCTGCACTTTACGATGCTTCTATCGTTGAACTCGAAGAGGAACAGGAGTGGGGCCTCAAGCAGGCTGTCGCTCATGCTGACGAGGCTAAGGAAGCCGGATATGATCTCCACTTCATGTTCGAAGGCCGTCCTACCAAGATTACCTATAAGGTCAACCCTGCTGATGCAGCCGCTGATCTCGTAGAGGCTTTCAAGGCTGATCCTTCTGTATTCAACTTCCATGTAAAGCCCGTCCAGACCCGCGCTGACGAGGCAGCTGCAGCTCCTGCATTCAAGATCCTCAACGTTGAGCTTCCTAAGGCTGATGACGGTAGAGGTTATGTTGAATTTACCGTTCTCCCGACCAATATTGACTTCGCTGCATTCTATTATACTGATCTCAAGCCTGAGTATCTTCCTCATGTTGCTCTCAATGACTCCTATTATAAGGATGCTCACAGCATGGAAGATTTCTATCAGTATGCTTATAACTACTTCTATGAGCAGAACCTTGAATACCTCTGGCTCATCGAGCTCTTCTATGGCCTTTCAGAGGAAGAGGCTCTTGAGGTTGTTGAGGAGTGGACTCTTGAGGATCTCGAGGATTATGGTATTGAAGATGATGGAACGACCATCGATACTCTTGAAGGATCGGGTCTCTATTGGGTACTTTACACCGAGGAAGGCGTCAAGGGTTATCTCAACGACATTTGGGATTTCGAGGCTTATCTTGAGAAATATCACGCACGCGCTGCTTACGCTGCAGCTCTTGAGGTGAAGTCTGATGACAAGGCTACCGATATCTCCAGCTCTTACAATATCCTCTATCCTGGCTCTGACATCCTTGAAATGGAATTCCTTGAGGATCCTTACACCAAGAACGAGGAGACTGGCGAATGGGAACTCTCTTACAACGAGGAAGGCTACGGCATGTATGAGCAGCAGTACATCGAGTACAATGCTCCTGCTGATACCGTTAAGACTATTCTTGACAAGTCTGAGCAGGTAGTCCGTATCAACGGCGAAGTTCTCAACTATCAGGCAGCTCGTGAGAAATACGGCGTTGCTATTCCTCTCGTTGAGAAAGTAGAAGTTCCTGAAGATCCTGAAGACGCTCATTATTATTCTTATGACGAGCCCGACTATCTAACTGTTGACGAGAAGGTTTATACCGACGTTACCATGAATCAGGATCTCAGCCTTGCAGTTCGCAAGACCGGTATCGGTGAGTACTACGGACAGCGTTATGAATATACCACTCCTTTCGGTACATTCTTGGGTGTCGGCTATGTAGATATCGTTGCTACCCAGGCTGCTCTCAATGTTGAGACCACCATTACTTGGAACTGGGATGACGATGCTCAGGTTGATCACAACCTCGCATTCGAAGAGGATGGCGACAACTTCTATCGCCGCGCCGCAGCTGAGGTTAAGATCGTTGAGGATGCTGATTACGAGACATTCGTAAGAAAGATCGCTGGTGATACCAAACCTGCTATCGCTGCTATGGATCCTGTTCAGCTCCAGACCGAATCTGTCAAGGTTAAGATGGATGGTAAGGCTGTTGAGAACCCTGAAATCCAGATCAACGAAGTCAACATTGACAAGGACGGTAAGATCACTGCTGCTATTTCCAACTTCGAGTTCGGTCACGTATATGTAGTTACCGGTGTCTTCGACGTTCTCGTTGGACCTAACGATGATACAGTTTCTGCTAACGTTACCGTTACCTTCACAATCAACACTGTTGATCGTAACCGTGATGAGGTTGTTATCGCTCTCAATCCTTACGAGGTTGTCCTCAATGGTAAAGACTTCGTAGATGGCGCTTACAACATCGTTGACGTATTCGGAAAGAAGACCTTCGACGCAGCTGCTGACGCTCCTGCACAGGGCTATGTCTGGGAGGCTAAGAACTTCGTAGAGAAGAATATCCTCACCGCAGCTGAGCTCAAGAAGGTCAACGCTGGTGAAAAGGTTGGCTACATCTATCCTGCATACGACAGGGCAACCAAGGAGCACAATGTAGCTCCTCTCGATCCTGGTGTTATCAATGTTGTTAACAACGAAGGCGAGGTCGCTGACGCAGAACTTGTTGAGGTTCTCGCAACCCTCACCGCTCAGGAACTCAAGGATGTCCTTGGTAAGGAGCAGAAGTTCGAGCTTCTCAACTGGCTCGGTGACAAGGTTACCGTTACCTGGAAGATCGTCCTCAGTGCTGATAACTTCAAGTATGACTATGTCTACAACCGTTACTTCACTAAGAACGCTCCTCGTGAGAAGGCTAAACTCGTCGGTAGCGATGAGACATTCGTAGAGGATGTTGACTTCGCAGAGAAGGTATGGTGGACTCAGGTTACCGCTTGGTACAATGAGGAGAAGACCAACCTCACCTCTTACGATGTATATGACGTACGTCTTGCATACGACGCATTCGATATCTACGAGCGTCCTGCAACCGGTGATGCTAGGTTCGACAAGATTGTCAACACTGATCCTGAAGGCTCAGATCTTGAGGAACTCAACCTCAGAACCAAGTTCAACTACTGGGATGCTCGCAAGTTCGGCGCAACCGCAGGTGTTACTCCGTTCTATGCAGCTAAGGCTCCTTACGACAACGTACCTCTTCCTGATGAGGACCTCGGCGAGAAGGATAATCTCACCTTCGCTACTCACGCTGACCTCTGGAAGATCTATGAGAACAGTCCTTACTACAAGTCATCTCTCTACTACAGGACAAGAGAGCACTTCCTCTCAGTTCGTGGTGAACTCTACATCCTCTCTGACGGCGTTGAGTTCGAGATGCCTACCTCATTCCTCTCTGACGAAGAAATCGCCGCTTACAACGCAGCATACTGCGCTCCTGGCAAGGGCTTCACTCGTGACGAGGATACATACAACAACTTCCGCGTTGTAAGATGGACTCCGTTCCACAAGGATGCTCAGGGTGACGTCGTTATCAAGCTCGACAACCACGAGGTTTATGAGGCTAACCTCTTCGAGGGTCTCCACCTCATTGACTACCGTGATGCTTGGACAAGCTATGATGTCATCGTTAACGGTGGATTCGTAGTTGGTGACGGCGAGAACGGCTATGCTGAAGGTGTAACTGCTGACCAGGCTTACGATATCGTTCCTGAGTTCACTTATGACACCTCTAACATTGGCAAGGATCTCCAGAAGCTCCTCACCGTTATTGACAATAACAAGGTTAATCCTGATGGTACTACCGGTGAGGCTGCTGAGCCGGGTGCATTCATTGCTCCTACCGTAAGGTTCGACTACACCAGCCAGGTTGATCTTATCCAGGAAATCGTAGTCCCTGTATACGTTGTTATTCCTAACAAGTGGCAGGAGCCTATCGAGTTCAGCTTCAACATCCGTATCCAGCCTAAGGCTGTCTGGATGGCAGAAGATGGTGAGTAATCACTGAACTGAATAATTAGAAAGGCGACCGGAATTCCGGTCGCTTTTCTTTTGTTCTAAAAATAGCTATTTTTGTTGCCGTTATGAAGAAGGTTATATTAGTTCTCATGACGGCAATTGCCGTCTGCTCCTGCGGGAATAAGAAGATGATTGATAATTTGATTGAAGGGATGAACGTCCGAGAAAAAGTGGCTCAGCTTATTGTAATGCACACTTTTTCTGACGATAGTCTCAATACTGCAAGGTTTAAGGGATATGTCGACAGTCTTAAGATAGGAGGTCTCATTCTTCAGGATCGTCCTGATGGTCTAGTGCATACAGTTCAGTGGCTGAATTCTGTTCAGAGCGAGTCTGAACTCCCTATTCTTGTCACAATCGATGCCGAGTGGGGGCTTTCGATGAGATTTGATGAATTCCCCGAACTTCCTCGCTTTACCGATATTGCAGCGATGAATAATCCAGAAAAAGTCGCTTATTCTGTCGGGAAATGTATCGGAGAGGATATGAAAGACTTTAATTTTCATGTCAATTTTTCTCCAGTGGTCGATCTCAATACCAATCAGTCATCAGTTAAGTCCCGTCGTTCTTTTGGAAATGACTACAAGATGGTTGAAAGACTTGCTTTCTCGGTGCTGAAAGGCCTTCATGATGGAGGGGCCCTTGGCTGCGCAAAGCATTTCCCTGGTATCGGTGCTACTCAGTCTGATACCCATCATCAGATGGTCTATACTCCTCTTTCCCGAGAAGAACTTGAAGCGACTCATCTTAAGCCTTTCAGGTATATGTCCCGGCACGGGGCAGAAATGATAATGATAGCTCATGTGATTGCGGAATCTCTTGATCCCGAGAAGGTTCCTTCATCTATTTCTCACAGGGTTATTTCCGATATTCTAAAGGGGGAAATGGGTTATAAAGGCTTGGTTATTACCGATGCTCTCCAAATGCATGGAGTGACAGATTATGCCGGCGATGAAAATCCTGCCCTACTTGCCTACGAAGCCGGAGCAGACCTTCTTCTTATGCCCAAGGACCCTTATAAGGCTGTCGATGCCGTCGCTTCCGCGATTGAATCAGGCCGGCTTTCTGAGAAGGATCTCGATTCTCGTGTGAGAAAGGTACTTGAGCTTAAGAGACGTCTTGGCTTATTTGAAAGGTCCATGATAGTGGATGATATTGAGGGGAAGGTTGCGGCTGCAGTCAAGAGAAATGCTGATTTGAACGCTTCTCTTGGTTATTCAAAGTGATATTATCCGTATATTTGCATCCTATGAAGAATAGAGAAGCTCTAAGATGCCTTCTTTGCAAGAAACCGAGATGCTCGATGCTCGGCTGCCCTGTCCATACTCCTGTCCCGGAGTGTATGGCCCTTTATCGTGCAGACAAGCTCGACGAAGCGGCGGAGATACTGTTTAATAATAATCCTCTTTCTGCTATTACTTCCCGTGTCTGTGACTGGAAGAAATTCTGCCTCGGTGCCTGTGTCCTCAATGTCAAGAAGATTCCGGTTCGTTGGTACGAGATTGAGCAGGAAATATCCGGAGATTATATCCATCGACTGACGTTACCTTCGAGGCCCTTTCTTGGTAAGAGCGTTGCGATAGTAGGTTCCGGCCCATCGGGAATTGTTGCTGCGGTCTGGCTTTATAATGCAGGTTTCTCCGTCGATATTTATGATGCCAACGATGAAATCGGGGGAGTCCTTCGCTATGGGATACCGGATTTTCGCCTGGACAGGTCTTTGGTCGCCGAATTCGGCCGTATTTTTGCCTCTGCAGGAATCGTTTTTCATGGCGGCTGCGAGATTGGGAAGGATCTGACAGTAAAGGAATTGAGTGATTCTCATGACTTTGTCTTCATCGCAACAGGGGCGGAGAAATCGCTTCAGATGGGGATTCCCGGGGAGGATTCAGCGATGGTCATTGACGCCCTTAAGTTTTTGAAGAATCCTTCCTTGTTTGATCTTGGCAAGAAGGTCATTATCATAGGCGGAGGCAATGTGGCCATGGATTCTTGCCGCACTGCGGCGAGGATGGGAGTCGAAACTTGGGTCTATTACCGAAAGACATTCGAAAATATGCCCGCCAATCCTTTTGAAATCGAAGAAGCGCAGAGAGACGGAGTCAAATTCGAGCTTTTTGAAGCTCCTGTAGAAGTTAAAGACGGCGGAGTCGTGTTCAGGAAATGTCAAAATGAGACTGATCCGGAGACGGGGAAGGTGAGCACAAAGATTATTGAGGGGACTGACCATTTTGTGCCCTGTGATACTTTGATTCCCGCAATCAGCGAGCGTCCGAATCTTTCCGTTTTTGGAGATACGATGCCTGTGATAAATAAATGGGGCTATCCTGTCTCTGGTGAAAATGGGCTCCTGACTTTTTCTGAGGGCATTTCCAACGTCTATGCCGCTGGAGATCTTCTTTTAGGCCCAAGGACAGTTGTAGAAGCTGTTGCGAGTGCCAGAAAGGCTGTGGATACTATTATTGGGGCGGCAAAGTAAAACGATTAAGCAATGAAAGCGATTCTGATATATTCCGGAGGTCTGGATTCGACAACCCTCCTTTATGAGTACAAGGACGAGATTTCTCTCGCTGTGACCTTTGACTATGGAGCGAAGCATGGTGCCAGGGAAATCGAGTGTGCTAAGTATAATTGTAATAAGCTGGGGATCAAGCATTTGATAATCCCTCTTGATTTTATGGGTAAGTACTTCAGAAGCAATCTTCTGGAGAGCGGGGGAGAGATCCCCGAAGGGAATTATGATGAGGAGAATATGCGCTCTACTGTCGTACCCTTCCGTAACGGTATCATGCTTGCCGTGGCGGCCGGCTTGGCCGAGAGCTATGACCTTGATACTGTGCTGCTTGCAAATCATAGTGGGGATCATTCAATCTATCCTGACTGCAGACCTTCTTTCATCGAAGCTTTCGATTCTGCTACTAAAGAAGGTACTTATAACGGGGTAAGGGTGGTTTCCCCTTATTGCAATATAACCAAGCGCGATATCGCCCTTCGTGGACGGGAACTTGGGATAGATTATTCCAAGACTTACTCGTGCTATAAGGGAGGCGAAGTCCACTGCGGTTGCTGCGGAACTTGCCGCGAACGGAAGGAGGCGCTGGAAGGCTTCGATCCTACTGTCTATGAAAAGTAAATAATTATGTACTACGTAGTTAAAAGGCTTGAAATATCGGCTGCGCATAGCCTTATGCTCTCTTATGAGAGTAAATGCGAAGATCTCCACGGTCACAACTGGATTGTGAAGATTTACTGTAAGTCCGAATCTCTGAACGAGGACGGGATGGTTACCGACTTTACTCTGATTAAAAAGAAGATTTCGGCAGCCTTGGACCATAAGAATCTCAATGAGGTTCTCCCTTTCAACCCTACGGCTGAAAATATTGCCCGTTGGATCTGCGACAATGTAGAGAATGCCTATCGTGTAGAGGTTTGGGAGTCGGAGATGAATATGGCTGCCTACGAAAGATAGATGTATAGAGTCAACGAAATATTCTATTCTCTCCAGGGCGAAGGCTTCTGGACAGGGACTCCAATGGTCTTCGTCCGTTTTTCCGGTTGCAATCTCCGCTGTCCTTTCTGCGATACTGACCACTCTGCGGCCACTGTCATGTCGAGTGCCGAGATTGTCGCTGCATGCCAGTCTTTTCTTTCGTCAGGACAGCTCTCTCCATCTTCAGAGACTTCCCCTTCTGCAACCCCTTGCACTGGTCCTTGCGCAGGCCCTTCTGCTGCCCATTCATCTGCCCATTCATCTGCCCATTCATCTGCCCATTCATCTGCTGCTGATGCCACTCTTTGCACCGACCCTTTAGTGTCCCCTTTCGTCCGGGTATGCCTGACTGGAGGAGAGCCATCGTTACAAATTGATTCTGAGCTTATTAAGGCACTTCATGAGGCAGGCTTTCTAGTTCATATCGAGACTAATGGAACGAAGCCTCTTCCTTCCGGTATCGACTGGGTGACACTGAGCCCGAAAGAGGACGTTGAAGGTCTTGTTGGCGAAGGAAAAGTTGTACTTCAAAATGCGGATGAGTTGAAACTTGTGTATTCTCGTAAAGTTGACCCTTCAAGGTGGCTCTCTTTTCCTGCGTCGTGGCATTATCTCCAGCCTTGTGCTCTATCAGATGGCTCTGCAAATATCTCTGAGACAGTTTCTTACATACTATCCCACCCATCGTGGCGCCTATCTTTGCAGACTCATAAGTTCCTTGGGATCAGATAAAAACAAGGCATCTGAACAAGTTTCCTTCCCAGCCTTCGATCTGCCTTCGTGCCCCTTACGTTCACAAAGTCCCAAATGGCTACATATTTGTAATTTACCCCCCTCTCTAACGTCAATTCCTGCCGTTGTCCTCTCCACGGACAGTTTATCCCACGTTTTGGTGGGTTTTCGTGGGGTTTTTGGTCTCTGCGGACAGTTTATCCCACGTTTTCAGGTCAAAACGTGGGGTTTTGTCGTTTCCTGATTTTGGTTGACTCGGGTTTATAGATTATTACTGGTAAAAGTTGACCATTCGTCGTTATCCCTAAGATGGGTTTACCATCCGAGTCT
>ONMJ01000039.1 GCA_900318955.1 uncultured Bacteroidales bacterium | reverse complement strand
CTATCTCGCGCAGACGGGCTTCCCTTTCCTCGACTAAGGCCCTCACTTTTTTTAACAGAGCATTCTCGGTCCTGAGGCACTCATTCTCATATCTGAGCCGCTCCAGTTCCGTCATTTCCTCTGGTTTCTTTTTCTTGGGCCTTCCCATATCTTTTCTTGGGCGGCCTCTTGGTTTTTGTTGATATAGAGCCTCATATCCACACTCTCTGACTATCCTTCGCCAGGCGAGCAGGCTGCTGACACTTACGTTATATTTTATGGTCGCCTCATGCAAAGGTAAGGGATTCTCTCCAATATCTCTAACTACTTTCTCCTTAAAAGCTCCATCTGCCTTAACATATTGCTTCTTCGCCAATGCTGCTGGGCCTTTCTCCTGGTACATAAGCCACAAAGCCTCAAGAAGTTCACAACTAATTCCATAATGATTATGGATATACTTACTGCTATATCCATCTTCCATAATCCTCATATACTTGAGACGATCTTCGTAACTGTGTTTCTTGTACTTTTTTGACATAACAAAACCCCGAAAGTTTTTTGTCTAACTTTCGGGGTTCATGTCAATTTGAGGGGCCGTTTTCAATCAGACTGTAGAATTACTTATTATTCTTCAAAGCAGGAGTTGCACCGCTGAGATCCCAGATGGTCTCATCCCAGCCTAGACGTTTGGCAACTGCGGAAACGGTTTCCCCTGCAGCTGCAGCCTTGCCATGGTAAGGGATGAAATAAGTGTACTGTGGAGTTTCTGCGCCTTCAGGATCAGTGAACGGTTCCACGATAGGATTAGCTGGATCAGATGCTTCCATGTCATAAAGAACGTTAAGGGCAGGATCCGCGTACATGCTGAAAGCCATGTCGCTTCTACGTACGCACTCGGTCATAGTGTTCTTCGTCGAAGTAAATCCTACGACAGCACCGCAGCTATATTTGTTGGCAGGGGACATCGGTGCATCAGAAGCGGAAGTCATCGAACTCTGCCATGCAATACAATTGGAAACATTGATATTGAGGTCGGTGTCTCTGGCAGCGGAGGAGCCTTGGCGGTTGAATGCACGACCGAGGATGCCTCCGGTGCTATAGAATGCCTTTATTGTACCGCCTGCCCAGCAGTTGCTGATTTCAGTGTCTTTCGGAGCATCTCCGCAAATGCCTCCGACATAGCCGCCGTCAGAGATAGTCGTGATATCGCCCGAATACCAGCAGTCCTTGATTGTAAGAGGGTGAATGTTTAATGTACGTCCTACAAGTCCGCCGACGTTTGATCCTCCGGAGAGGGTCATCGTGCTCCAGCATTCTTCCAAAGAAATTTTTGTCAAAGCCGCAGACTGGGCGTTATTGTTGCCGATGATACCACCGACAAGGCCTCCTGTAGTCACGATTGCTCCTTCTGAGTGGCAGCGGTAGAATTCGGAACCTAGGTTGGTATGGGCAACCAGTCCGCCGGCGAAGGCGTTGCCTGTTATGGTTGTGGTAATAGTGCCTTTGTATGAGCAGTCGGTGAGTGTTCCGTCGCCCCAGTATCCTACAAGTCCTCCGACAACATCCCTGGTGGCTTCGATGTCCATTTCTGAGCGGCATCCGACAAGATCGATATTGGCGCTGGCATGAACTCCTCCGATGAGACCGCCGACTGCACGTCCGCTATGGGCAATAACCTTACCTGTAGTAGAGCAGTTGACAATGGTGACTTCTTTCTGTGCGCTTGTAGGAAGTCTGCCGATAAGACCGCCAATGAATGAGTAAGCAGCATTGGTCTCGTCCGTACGGGTGACTGTACCGTCGAAGGAGCAGTCCTTGAATGAACTTGCGTGTGTGCTTCCTGTAAGGCCTCCGACATTAGGATCCGCTTTGCTCGTATCGGAACTAATGTAAGTGGAAGTAACTGAGGAATTGATGATATGGACATTTTCAACAGTTCCCTTGCATGTGCCGTTGCTGTTGCCGACCCATCCTGCAAGGATGCCGATCGGGGTGTTGACAGAGCACTCGACCTTTGAGTCGCGGATCGTCAGATCCTTGACCGTACCGTTGAGGATACCGAATAGAGAAGCGTATTTGCTGGTTGATGATGATCCGTTGAAGCCGGTGATGGTCTTATTGTTACCGTCAAAATAGATGATGGGGGAGGAGCCGAGCATTATAGGAGTCCATTCGCCTTCAAGGGATGACATGTCGATGTCGTTCATCAGCTTGAAGTAGGTGGTGGCCTCGTCTACGAGCTTGCCGGTGATCTCCGGCATATCCTCAGGGAGGGTGATCTGATAAGGATCCGATTCTGTTCCTGATCCTTTCATCTTGTGCTCAAGAACAAATTCGATTTCCGGAAGGGAATAGATGGTCCCGGCTGCGAGCGATGTCATCGCAGGCTTGAGTTCCTCTACGCTATTGCCGTCAGCGTCAAAGATTTGGAGAACAAGGCCTTGTTTATACTCTCCTGCGGGGAGGGCAATGAAAGCTGTTGGCGCGACCTTGTCGAGTCTTACGGTGACAGCCTTTTCTGCATCTGAAGGAGAGGCTTTAGGAGTAAGGGCACCGGTCTTATAGTCGATTGTGAAATCTCCGCTAAGCTGCTCTCCGCCAACTGCGGTCACTGTGATGCGGTTGATTTTAGGCTCCCCTTTTACAGGTATTTTCAAAACCGCCATCAGGTGGTGGAATGAAGCTGAAGTCCCTTCCGTGATATAGGAATAGAGGAGGTCTGCACCAGCTGCAAAGCTTCCGTCAACCCCTTGCTGGTTCGCGGGTACTGTTACAGAAGTACTTGATTTCCAGGCTGTCGAAGGGTAAAGCGCGCTGATAGGATAGTCGAGCTTTTTGCTGAAAGAGAACGTGGCGGAAGAAGCTGCGGCCTTGACTGCGTCGGAGGCGGTCCCGTTCGCCATGATCTTGTCTCCTGCCGACCAACTCACTTTCAGGTCATCTGAGAGGAGAGTACGTGTAATGGGAGAAATTACTGCCGTAAGAACGGTGTTTTCAACGGTCGGTTCCGGCTGGGGTTCCGGCTGGGGCTGAGGTTGAGGGGTCGGTTCCGGCTCCTTGCCGCATCCCCCGAGGATGAATAAGGCAGTAGCTGCTGCCAAAAAAATAGATTTTTTCATCATAGTTATTTATTAATTGTGGTTACTTCGTATGGTTTCTCGACGGCATATCGTGCGGCCTCCCGGCAGATAGGAGCAGAGGCGTCTGTCACCGGGGTGGTGTATTTTCCGTCTGTAGTGTCGGTTTTGTTGTAGCGGAAAGTGTTATTGTCCAGACTGATTTTGTAAATAGGCTCAATCAGGGCGTCATATACTGTGCAGGCGGCGGCATATCGTGCTGTCCCATAGTCCATGTGATAGCCGTCCCTTGTAAGATTCATCGGAGTGTCAAGACTGGTTGTCCTGAGATTCTGGAGAGCCGCCCCGGTTGAGATAATGCCGTTGAAGTCAATTTCTTTCATCACTGTCTTGGCCTGGGAGACAATCACCTCGAACATTCCGGCCTGGTCTGTCCATGTGATGTACGGCTTAGAGCCGGACCCGATTTTATTCATGTTGAAATAGGCCTGCGAGAGAAGATAGTGGAAGGCTGGCTTCTCTTTTTGTGTCTTGTCGAGTTTGTCAATAAGACCAAGGATGGCATTCTTCTCGTCTAAAGTCCATGTCCATGCCCTGAAATTGCCGGTATGCTCCTGAATAGTAATTATGTCCCATCTTCCTCCTGTCGCGACCTGGGCAAGGCTGACTTTCTCCGGGTGGGTGGTCCATGTAGAAGCTCCCTTTTCTGCCTTGTAGAGGGTATAATCTTTTTTGCTCCAGTCATTGTATTCCGGGACAGTACGCCCGCCATAGTAGCAGTGGGCGAGGGTGACGTCGCGAATGCCGGCTGCGGCTAGGATGCCGGGAAGATGGGTGACGGCATCCTGAGTGAAACTGTTCCCTACGAAAAAGATTCTGAGTGAAGCGTCGGCGAGTTTGACCGCTCCCGGTACAGGAACAGGGTCCGGCCGCTCTTCAATCAGTGTAAAGGAATCGATGCCTCCGGCAATGTCCGTGTTTTCGGGCTGTTCCTGATTCTGCTGCTCGCCGGTATCGGGTTTCTGGGGCTTGCAGGAATAGATAGGAGCAAATAGGATGCATAGAGAGACAAACAAATAGATTGTTTTTTTGAAATCATGGTTATCAGGTGTTATTACCGGTAGACAAAATTATAAAAAATAAATGTAAATTTGTAACTATAATCAAACGAAGATTAAATGGGAAAATATGTAATTGGAGTCGATTATGGGACAGACTCCGCAAGGGCGATTTTGGTGAATGCTCTTTCAGGAGAGATACTCTCAGGGCATACAGCCGCTTATCCCCGTTGGGCAAAGGGTCTTTATAGCGATGCTGGAGAAGCCCGTTTCCGTCAGCATCCTCTTGATTATCTTGAGGTTCTGGAGAAGGTACTGAAAGAAGTGATAAGTGCATGTCCGTCAAAAGACGACATTCTCTCGATTGCAATTGATACGACGGCAAGTACGCCGTGCTTTTGTGATGAGCACCTTTCACCACTTTCGCTGAGGAAAGAGTTCTCGGAAGACCCTGATGCTATGTTCATCCTATGGAAGGACCATACCGGAGAGGCGGAGAGCGATGAGATAAACTCTCTTTGCCGCGAAAAGGGCTATCCCTATACATGCCACTGCGGAAATGTCTATTCTCCCGAGAATTACTGGTCGAAGGTGCTTCATGTGGTTCGCACCAATGAGAAGGTGGCAGAAAGTGCATTCGCAGCTATAGAGTGCTGCGACTGGATATCAGCTGTTTTGACGGGATGCTCTGATATGGACTCCTTCCGGCCAGGCCACTGCTGCCTCGGGGCAAAATGGATGTGGGCTGACGAATGGGGAGGATATCCTCCAAAGAGCTTCTTTGAAGAACTTGATCCAAGGCTTTGCCGAATTGCACTTCCTGAGAAAAACTACGGCTGCGACAAGCCCGCGGGCACTCTCTGCCCTCAGTGGGCTTCGAAGCTCGGCCTTAAAGAGTCCGTGCTCGTAGGTGTTGGCAATATCGACAGTTATTCGGGAGCCGTAGGCGGCGGAGTCCGTTATAAGACAATAGTTCTCAACCTCGGGACATCATCTTGCTATATGTCTGTAATGCCGAAGGAAATATTCGGGTCGAAGGTTCTGGACGGAGTTTTCGCTCAGGTCGAAAGTTCCATTCTTCCCGGCCAGATAGGATTTGAGGCCGGTCTCTCGGCCTTCGGAGATGCATATGCATGGGTGAAAAAACTCATCTCGTGGCCTCTCGAGAAGGTGAAAGAAAAGGATCCAGCCCTGGCGGAAACAATTGAATCAGGGATGATTGCTGCTCTTACTGAGGCCGCTTCAGAGCTCCCTGAACGGGAAGATGCCCCCATCGCTACGGACTATCTCAATGGACGCCGTTCTCCTTTTGGAGACAGCTCCCTGACTGGAACAGTAAAAGGTCTCAGACTCTCAACGACAGCTCCGGAGCTGTTCCGAGCCTTTGTCGAGGCTACTTGTTTTGCAACCAGGGCTATTATAGACCACCTCGTAAAGGGAGGAGTCGATATCGAGAGGCTCATTGCCGTCGGCGGTGTCGCTCAGAAGTCTCCCTTTGTGATGCAGATGCTCTCCGATGCCCTGGGTCGTCCGGTCGAAGTGTCTTCGGCGAAGGATTCATGCGCCCTCGGGGCGGCTATACATGCCTCTGTCATTGCGGGACTTTATCCTTCTGTCGAGGCGGCGGAAGACGCTCTCTGTCCTCCGACAGCAGCACGCTACGAACCCCGCCCGAGCGAAGTGCTTAAAAAGCGTTATGCAAAGTATCTTGAAATGGCAAATCTCTCTCTATGAACAAAATACTAAAACCTTCATCACGCAAGTGGGTGATTGTGGCGATGATGTTTCTCGCCATCATCTGTAATTACCTCGACCGTCAGCTGCTCTCCATTTTAAAACCGGAAATACTTGAGCATTTCGGTATTGGAGATCTCGAGTATGCTTGGATTGTCAATGTGTTCCTCCTCTGCTATGCAATTATGTATCCGATTTCCGGGATGCTGGTTGACAAGTTCGGCCCCAAGAAAGTCATTCTCGGCGGTCTGACCATTTGGTCTCTTGCATGCATAGTAGGCGGTCTCGCCCCCAATGTATGGGTATTTGCTGCTTGCCGCGGATTTCTCGGACTTGCAGAACCTACGATTTTTGCAGGTCAGCTGGTCGCTGTCACCTTGTGGTTTGAAAAGAAGCAGAGGGCTACTGCCAATAGTCTTTGTACCGTCGGAGGCTCTCTCGGAGCCGTTATTGCACCGATTGTCATCGCCTGGCTCATGGGCCTTCTAGGCTACTGGCAGCACGTTTTTGTCATTTCCGGCGTGGTCGGTCTCGTAATAGCCGTCTTCTGGATCTTCATATATCAGACTCCTCCGAAAGAGGTTCTCGACGTGACTGTTGGCTCTGAGACCAAGACGCCTTCCGGCGAGCAGAAGTCATTTAAAATGAAGAATCTCCTTAAGACCCGCAGTCTTTGGGGAGGAGTTCTAATTCGCCTTGTCAGCGACCCTGTATGGTATTTCTGCTGCTTCTGGCTTCCAGGATTCCTTCGCTCTATGGGGGCCCATCAGGGGCTTTCCAATGAGCAGACTCTCAACATGATTCAGTGGATCGGGGGTATCCCGTTCCTCGTCGGGGCCATAGGCGGAATCCTTACCTCTGTCTGGTCCGACAGCATGATCAAGAAAGGAATGACAGCTATTGCCGCGAGGAAAAAAATGATGAATACAATGGTAATCATCGCTCCTCTTTGCATGCTCGTTCCGTTTATCAACGGAGCCGCTAATATGGCCTTCGGCCTGAAGATAGGCCTTATCATAGCAATCTTCAGCCTTGTTGCAGTCATGTGCCTGAGCTGGCTTTACACTTTCCCCGTGGTTCTGGCCGAATCCTTCCCGATTCGTAATGTGGCGACCGTGATGGGCATTTCATGCGGTGCCGGCGCTCTTGGAAGTATGGTTTTCAACCAGTTTGTTGGCTCCATCCCCGAGAGTGCATGGAAGATTCTTTTCATTGTTATGGGAACTCTCCATCTGTTTGCTGCAATAATACTTACCAAGATGGTCAGAAAAGAAACCCCTTCTGAGGAATAAATAATTGATTATGAATAGATTAATAAAGACGATTGTCGCTCTCGCAGCGATTTTTACCGCCCTCGTCCCATCATTTGCAAAAAAACAAGCAACCCATAAAGTCATTACGGCCAACGTCCGTATCACCGGTCTCGAGGCTGACGAAGTGCCCGGGCTCCGTTGGGATGACAGAAAGGAGATATGCAAGAATGTGATTTTAGCTGGAAAACCGGATCTGATCTGCCTCCAGGAGGTTATATATGATTCCTGGAATTATTTCAAGAAGGAGTTCAAAGGCTATCAGGGATTCGGCTTCGAGGGCCCCGAGATGGACCCTTGGACGGAAGGCTACCATTTCATTGGAAAGAACTGTATCTTCTATAAGAAATCGCGCTATGAGTTTGTCAGCGCAGGAAGCTACTGGCTCTCGGAAGACCCGGTAATTGCCGGTTCAATCTCATGGAATTCAGCCCGCGCGCGCCATTGCAACTGGCTAAGGCTAAGAGATAAGAAGACGGGGGAGGAGTTCCGCGTAATCTCCATCCATCTCGACCATATCTCCGATGAGGCCCGTCAGGAACAGACGAAGTTCTTTATAAAGGAAGCTGCTCAGTATCAGGAGGATTTCCCTCAGATTCTCTGCGGGGATTTCAACTCCGGAAGGAAGAATCTCCCTTATCAGGACCTTCGTGCCGCAGGCTGGATCGAGACTTGGGAGCAGGTTCATGGAGAGATTGAGTACGGTTTCACTGCACATGGGTTCAAGGCAGACACCAAGAAGAAACCGGGCCGAAGAATCGATTTCATCTTCACCAAAGGGCCCGTAGAAACTCTTTCTTCAGAGGTTATAACCGATCATCCGAAAGGAATCTACCCCTCTGACCATTACTTCCTGATTTCGGAGGTAAAATTTACTAAATAGAAAGGTGCTTATCAAATATTATTAAAAAATAACTAGTTTTCAAAAAAAAAATTATATTTGTAAGCGGAATAATAACTCTAAAATTAGATTTATTTTATTAACTAAATTACCATCATCTATGAATGTTAAAAAGATTCTAGCTGCAGTAGCATTAGGAGCTGCCCTTTTTGGGAGCGTCAGTGCGTATGCGGCTACAGCTTCATCTGATGAAGCAGCTCTTCAGCAGCAGCAGATTCGCGCAAGCGGAGTTGTTGTTGACGCTCAGGGGCGGCCCATTCCCGGTGCCAGTGTAATCGTAAAGGGTACGCTGAACGGAACGATGACCGATGCTCAGGGACGTTTTACATTGACGACAAACCCCGGTGCGACCCTTGAAATCTCCTGCGTTGGTTATGCTACCAAGTCTGTTGTAGCAAATGAAGGCGTCAGAGTTGTCCTTAGCGATGATGCAGAGTTCCTCAACGAGGTCGTCGTCGTAGGATATGGCGCGCAGAAGAAGGAAAACCTTACCGGTGCAGTCGCTTCTGTCAATGTAGAGAAGGCTCTCGAAGGCCGTCCGATTCCGGATGTCGCCCGTGGTCTTCAGGGTATGGCTCCCGGTCTTAATGTCCGCGTCGGTTCTGCCGAGGTGGGTTCTGATGCTATTATCCGTATCCGCGGACAGGTCGGTTCCCTCAACGGTAGTGCTTCTCCTCTCATTCTCCTCGACAACGTCGAGATTCCTTCTCTCAACCTTGTCAACCCTGATGATGTCGAAAGCGTATCCGTCCTCAAGGACGCTGCTTCCGCTTCTATCTATGGTGCAAAGGCTGCATTCGGTGTTATTCTTATCACCACCAAGAAAGGTAACAAAGAAGCAGACAGAGTGAATGTAACATATTCAGGAAACATGGCTTTCCAGAGTATGGCTAAGAATTATGAGATGGCTGACGTAGAGTCTCTCCACTATTGGGTAGAGTCTGCAGAGCGTGTCGGCAACTTCAAGCCTGTCGGAGCATTCTGGCTAATTGACCGCGATGGTTATGAGGCTGCAAAGGCATGGAAGGAGAAATATGGCAAGACTCTTCAGGATTCTCCTATGACTTACGGACGTGACTGGTATATCAACGATTCCGGAGCCAAGATTGGTGTTCGTACTTATGATCCTTATTATTATAATGTCCGTAAGTTCGCTCCCGCTCAGACCCACAATATCTCTGTAGCAGGCAATAAGGGCCGTACTGATTACAACATCAGCCTCGGATATCTCGACCAGCACGGTTTGATGAAGAATACCAACTACGATTTCTTTGATCGTTATAATGCTAATGTTCGTGTAAAGACCCAGATTAATGACTGGCTCAATGTCCATTCAGGACTCATGATTACCAACAGCACAAAGTCCTGGGCTTTCTCTACGAGTTCAACAACAGCTGACCAGTGGTATTATCTCTTCCGTTGGGCTTCCAACTATCCTCTCATTTCTGTGGATGAAAACGGCAATAATGTCCGCACCATGGCATATGAGACTTCAGTAGCTCATCAGGCAAAGACAAAGACCCTCTACTCAAGTATCAATGTAGGAACGACTATTACTCCTGTCAAGAACTGGAATATCAATGTTGATTATACCTATGCCAATAACAACAGCCAGACTTTCGAGCCGGGTATCCGTTACATGGCAGGCAACACTTGGGCGGATCCGATGCCTCTTACCAAGAATGGCTCTACCTATACTATCGCAAACGAGTGGAATGATTATAATGGTCTAGGATCTCAGATTACCGCTTACGGTCTTCAGGTCCAGGATTATACTGCAACGTACGACAGTATCTATCAGGATTCATACACTTCCCAGCGTCAGACCTGGAACATCACCTCAACATACGATCTTAAGTTGACTGACCACCTCTTCAACTTCATGCTTGGAGCCAACATCGTCAGCTATGATTATACGGGTGTATGGGGCAAGAAGATGACCCTTATCAACATCGACAATCCTCAGTTTGATCTTGCAACCGGTACCCAGACCAGCGGTGGTTCCGCATCATGGAACTCTACCGCCGGTTTCTTCGGCCGTGTCAACTATAACTACAAGGAGAGATATCTCCTCGAGGCAAACCTTCGTTACGATGGTTCTTCCAAGTTCCCTGCAGCTCTCCAGTGGAGATGGTTCCCTTCAGTTTCCGCAGGTTGGCGTGTAACCGAGGAGCCTTGGATGCTTCCTTATAAGAATGTCCTCTCCGCTCTTAAGCTTCGCGCTTCTTGGGGTATGATCGGTGACCAGACAGTTCCGGCCAGCCTCTATATTCCTACAATGGCGTCAATCACCGATTACTGGATTCACAACAGTGCAAAGGATAATTCTTTCGAAACCCCTGGTATGGTTGTCGACGACATTACCTGGCAGGATATTATTACCCTTGACTTTGGTGTGGACTTCTCTCTCTTCAATCAGATCAATGTTACCTTTGACTGGTATCAGAGAGATACCAAGAACATGATTGTCCCGATGGAGGGTCTTAGCTACAATATCGGTACTACCGCTCCGAGTGGAAACTATGGTGATCTTCGCACTCGTGGTTGGGAACTCGAGGTCGGCTACGGAAAGACCTTCTCAAACGGCCTCAGCGTTTCCGCAACAGCCACTCTCGCAGATGCCAAGACCAAAATTACCCATTACGGTAACAACGCTAACGGTATCAACGGATGGTATGACGGCAAGACCTATGGTGAAATCTGGGGATACCGTGTAGACCGTCTCTTCCAGAACGAAGACTTTGCTTATGATGCTTCCGGCAACCTCATTACCCTTACTGATAAATATGGTTCATATTATCAGTATGCTGATGGGAAGGATTATGCTACTCAGGGTAAGATTTCCAGCGGAACTCTCATTTCCGGCCCTGGTGATGTCAAATTCAAGGACCTCGATGGCAATGGAATCATTGACAACGGCGATCAGCTCATCGGTTACTATAATAAGGATAATACAGATGACGAGAGTAAATGGGGTAAGCCTCGTTACGGAGACCTCGATGTCATCGGTAATACGACACCTCGTTATGAGTACGGCTTCCGTCTCGATCTCGACTATAAGGGTGTAGACTTCTCACTCTTCCTTCAGGGAATCGGCAAGCGTAACATGATTGGCTCATCCTGGACAACTATCCCTGGATATAGCTCCGGTGACGGTGGTATGGCTGCAACCTTTGCAAATGACTTCTGGTATGAGACAAAGGATGATAAGGGAAATGTTATCGACAGCAACTACGACGCTTTCTATCCCAAGGCAGCCAACCTCGGCCGTACCAATACCTTCAATATGGTGAACAGCGACCGTTATATGCTCAACATGGCTTATCTCCGTGTCAAGAACATCACTCTTGGTTACACTCTTCCAAGAAATCTTACCCGTAAGATATCGATGCAGAAAGCCCGTGTTTATGTCTCTCTCGAGAACTTCTTCACCTTCGATAAACTAAGAGGTCTTCCTCTTGACCCGGAGGAGATTACCGGTTACTCTTCTTTCAACTCCAGCAACTACAACTCCAGCTTCGCGGGAATTGGTACACCTGCTTACAAGAGTGCTTCATTTGGTGTGCAGGTTACATTCTAAAACAAGGCAAAGAATATGAAAAAGATTATCAATATTGTTTTTGCAGCGACACTCCTTTTCTCCCTCGTGGGATGCGAGGACTTTCTCGACAGACAGTCTCTTACCACAATGACCGACGGTAACTATTGGGAGAACGAGAGTAATGTCCGCCTTTTCGTGGGTGGAGCTTACGGCAACTACTTCAGCGGTTACTCTGATAACTGGGGACAGGTTTATGCTCCCGGTGTGTATTCTTCAGGAGAATACAGCGATGAGAGGACCACTACCGGAGTTCAGGCCAATATCCTTCTGTCCGTCCCTTCGGACAACTGGTACAGGGCAGAGAACGGCTATCGCGGTTATTGGCTTGCCCGTAGAGCTTCCGCTCCTTGGAACTTTGCGTATGTACGCAAGTGGAACCTCCTTATCGACAGACTCAATACAATGAAGAATGGAGGCAAGCTCTCTGATGAGGCCTACAATCATTGGATGGGTGTAGCCCGCTTCCTCAGGGGCTGGGAGTACAGCCGTTTCGTTGAGTCCTTCGGAGACGTTCCTTATTATGATCATGTAGTCAGTGCCAATGACCTTGACGATATGTACAAGGACCGTGATCCCAGGACCAAGGTTATGGACGCAGTCAAGGAAGATTTCGACTTCGCAATCAAGAACGTCCGTATATCTGACGGTACCAATTATATCAACAGATATGTTGTGGGGACCATTGCTTCTCGCTGCATGCTCTTCGAGGGTACATGGTATGTCTATCATAAGAATGACGAAGCTCTCAAGACCTGCACCGATATCAACGGCCATGCAAAGACCTATCTTGAGGCCGCACGTGACTATGCTCAGCTTGTCATTGACTCTGGCAAATATGCATTTGACACTGATTTCCGTACCCTTTTCGGAACTCTTTACAAGACTCCTTCAAGCAAGGAAATCATTCTCTATCGCGAGTACAACAAGAGTGCTAATAGTGCCATCCAGCACTGCATTGCTTCCTATTCCGGTGGCAATGGCGGTCGTGAAGGCCAGAGCACGGCGGGTAACTTCTCAACGATGAAGGCCTTCCTCTGCACCGACGGTAAGCCTTATTCAAGCTCATCGGTTGCTAATGCCAAGAGCTTCCGCCTCCAGGATATGGTCAAAACCCGTGATCCTCGTTTCGAATCTTCTTATCTTGATGAGCCTACCAACAGCGCAACAGGTCTTTATATCGAGAAGTTCATCGACCGTGTCGGCCCTACCTTCAGCTATAATGGCCAGCCTTGCCCTACTTACTATGCTTCCTGCACCAATGAGAACGGCTATCCTTGCGTTCGTTATGCAGAGACCGTCCTTAACTGGATTGAGGCAAAGTGCGAACTTGCTGATCACTTTGGCGGTGCAGCTGTTACCCAGGATGACATAGATAAATCCATCAATGCAATCCGTAACCGTCCGCTTGATGCAGAGGCTACGGGTAAGGGTGTCAAGAAGCTTGCTCCTCTCCAGCTCGGTGCTATCCCTAATGACCCGGAGCGTACAAGCAGCGCTATCCATACAACTCTCGGATATCAGACCATGGGTGAGATTTCTCCTCTGATGTGGGAAATCCGTCGTGAGCGTCGTGTTGAATTCCTTCTCGAGCAGTATCGTCCTCTCGATATCCGCCGTTGGGGTCAGCTAGAGCTCATGCTTGGTGCCAACAATCCCGATATCCTTGTCGGTGGTTATGTCGAGCTTGACCTTGCCGCTACTCTGACTGAGGAACAGGCAAAGGAACTCGGCCGTCCTGCACAGACTACCAACCTTAAGAAAACCAAGGCTAACGTAGGTTACAATTCCTTGACAGCTGCCAACTATGACAAGGTTGCCGTATACCCTGTTGAGGGATTTAATGCTGACGGTACTATCAAACTTGGTGAGCCTCTATATTGGAAAAAAGACGTAGATCCTGCAACGATGCGCGGATTCCTCCGTCCTCTTAACATCAAGGACCGTGATCCACGTAATGTTCTTGTCCGCAACTATCTTGAGCCGGTTTGCACCGACGTCATAGATCAGTACAAGGAGAAGAAGTATACGATCACTCAGAACCCTGGATGGGAATAGTATCGTGAATCAAATTAAGGGGAGGGCCTGAGTCCTCCCCTTTTTTTCTAATAAGGGCTAATATGAAAAAATCATTTTTGACACTCCTGCTCTCTCTCTTTTCGGCTGTTTTGTTTGCCCAATCGGCGCAATCATCATTTGAGAAAAGCCTTCCAGACAGTGTGAAGTATGTAAAACCGTCCTTCAGCAGAGGAACATTGATGTATAAGGACGGAGGGTATTCCGTCGGTGAGTTTAACATCAGTATTCTGGACAATACTCTTCGGTATATCGATGCCGACGGGAGCGAAAAAACGATTTCTGATAATTCGACGGTTTCGACAGTCAGCTTTGGGGGATCTCTTTTCATAAGGCCTCAAAATTCTTATCTCGAGGTACTGAAGACAATTGATGATATCTTCTTGTGCTCCGAAAAGAAACTGTCTTTCGATGATACTCATTCAGGAGCATATGGCGCAAAATCCGCCACGACCAATATTAAGTCGGTGCAGGGCATTCATGCCGGATCCGTACTTTATAATCTTTCCGGCGGGATGGACTATGAAATCAAAGAGACGGTATTTATCTGTAAGAAAAACAGGCTTTATGCCCCGTCAGCAAAAAGAATAATGAAACTCTTCCCGGACAGGAAAGAGTTTCTTGAGGGGTATTTTGAGTCAAATTCAGTTGACTTTGCAAGCGCGGAAGACCTTTCTGCCCTTTTTGATGCTCTTCAGAAGTAATTATCTCAGAGTCTCTATCATCGGACGGAACGGAGAAATCCGGATACAATACTTTTGCCCCATCCTCTTCAGTGAACTCCTTTGTCGGAATCATTACGTCATCGGGAGCATAGTAGACGGCGGTCTGGAACGTGTTCTGGAGAGTCTCTTTTGACGGGAACCACGAGTAGAGAGTACTGTAGACATATCTCCCCTTGAGAACATCGATGAAATCCAAATCTACATTAATAACGTCCTTCTGCCCATTGTCTGTGTCGTGGGCGAAAGAGAGGTAACAGGTCTTCAGCGGCTTTTTAGATGTTATAAACAGGGCGTTGTCGCCAAAGATAAGGGAGACCTCATAAGTGATAGGACAAATCCGTCTTTCAGCGGAATCAGGTGTCCATAGGAAGTCTCTGTTTTTGTCTTACACGAAAATAAGACGAGAATCAGCAGCAGGGGAAGGTATTTTCTCATTTTGACAGTTTATCTATACTCTTCATACTCGGGCATTGCGATGTCGGAGATGAAGTCTTTGAAGGTGCGGTTGTTCCTTGGACATATCAGGAGAACGTCATCGGTATCGATTATTATCGAGTCCCGGACGTCGCTGATTGCTACCAGCTTGTCCGGATTGCGAGCGATAATCAGATTGCCTTTAGACTCGTCTGCGAGAAGTTTTCCCGCCCTGACGGCATTTTCTCTCCGGTCTTTAATGGCCCAGTCATAAAGCGAATCCCAGCTCCCGATGTCCCACCAGCCGAAATCGGCGGGGAAAAGCCATGCGTCGTCGGTCTTTTCCATGACGCCATGATCCAGAGATATCTTTGGGCAGTCTGCATACGCTCTCTCGATAAAAGCCTTTTCATCGCGGGTCCCGATGTTCTCCTCCCATCCTACAAAGAGGTTGGTCACCTCGGGGCAGAGACGCTCCATCTCTTCTTGGATTGTCTTGGCTGCCCAGATGTAAATACCTGAGTTCCAGTAAAATTCCCCAGTACGAATGAATACACGGGCAAGCTCTTCTGAGGGCTTTTCAGTAAAGGTCTTGACCTGGAGCGGAGTTTCAGTGACAGCATGGCGGCCGCCGGTGACCTGAATATATCCGTAATTGTCAGAGGGTGATTTAGGAACTATTCCTAGGGTCATCAGGACAGGGTTCTTTTCGGCAAACTGCAGAGCGCTGAGGATAACCTTGTTGAACCTGTCTTCATCTTCGATTATGTGGTCTGAAGGGGTAGACACAATGACGGCCTCCGGATTGCGCTTAAGGATGGTGTAAACAGCATAGGCCATGCAGGGGCATGTATGCCTTCCATAAGGTTCGATGAGAAGGTTCTCATCGGCGAGGTCCGGCAGAATTTCCTTCGCTCCTTCCTTGTACTTGTCAAGGGTGACCACTAGAATATTCTCTTTCGGAACAATTTGGCAGAAGCGGTCGTAGGTCTCTCTTAGGAAGGGCTTTCCTGTGAGATTAAGGAATTCTTTTGGACGCTGCTCCCGAGATACAGGCCAGAACCAGTTGCCTGAGCTACCGGCCATGATTACACAGAAGTGATTTGTATTCATTTGGTTATGTAGTCTATGTGTATAATGGTATCCATGCCTGCGGGAAGTATTTGACAGTGGTCTTGTCTCCATTGAACACGACAGCAATTATGTCAAAAAACACTTCCTTGTCTCCGCCTCCGACACTATTGAGGTACCTCAGTGCGGCGGAAGTAATCTTTCCCTGTTTACGCGGATTGACATTCTCTTCCGGGGCAGCCTCAATCGGAGCGGTACGACTTTTTACCTCTACAAAATGTAAGCCGAAATCGTCTTCGGAAATAAGATCTATTTCAAGATGTCCGCTTCTCCAATTACGTTGCAAGATAGTATGGCCATGGGCTTCAAGAAACTCTGCCGCGACCTGCTCTCCTTTCTTTCCGAGGGGACCTTTCCCTTTCTCTATCATGGGATTATCTGAATTTGACAACGGTTACCCCGCTCCCTCCGAATTGGATTCTTTCGTCGGCGACGGAAGTGACTCCGGGAACGGTTCTGAGGTACTTCTGGATTTCTTCCCTCAGCGCTCCTGTGCCTTTTCCATGAAGGATGCGTACCGAGGTCACATCCAGCATAATTGCATCGTCTATGTAATGCATTACCTGCTCGATTGCCTCATTGACCCTAAGTCCGCGGACATCCAGCTCGGGACGGAAATTGAGTTTCCGGTCGGAGATGTTCATGTCTATTCTCGCCCTCGGGCGCTCAACCTCCCTGATTGCAGCCTTATATTCGTTTGAGGTTACTCTCTCGACCTTGTCCTTTGGAATATTGGTGGTGATGCTGCCGATAATGACGGAAACATTCTTTGAAGAGATCTTGATGACCTCTCCAACCATCCCGTTATCCTTGATTCGGACTTTTTCGCCGACCTTTATGGGGCCGGAGCGGAATGCGGCTATCTGCTCTTCTTCAGTCTCAGTCACGGCTTTGTCGGCTGCTTTTCCGGCTCGCCTTGCCTTTCGCTCGCTTTCTTTCTTCCGCCTCTTTTCAAGCGTTTCCAGCTTTCTTGAGAGGTATTCATCCCTCTTCCGCTTGTCCTCCAGTTTTTTGCTCTCAAGTGCACCCATGAACTCCTGAAGGCCTTTTCTAGCCTCCTGAGTCGCTTCTTTCTCAGCCTGGGACTCTTTGATTGTACGGATAGTGTTCTCCACCTGGCGGTTGGCGCTTCTTACAATCTCTTCCGCTTCCTTTTTTGCCTCGTCGATTATATTCTTCCGGAGTTGTTTGATATCGGTCAGTTCCTTTTCGTATTTGCCCGTTATGGACTCGAGGGTCTTGTCGGTAGCGCGGATTTTTTGGAGCTTCTCATCGAGAAGGCGGCGATTGTGGGCGATTTTTCTGAGGTTGCGCTCAATGCCGACAAACTCTTCGCCTGCCCTTGTTTCCGCATCCTTCACTATATCTTCAGGAAGACCCATCTTTCTCGCCAGAGAAAAGGCGAAGGAGTTCCCCGGAAGGCCGATTTCCAGCTTGAAAAGGGGAGCGATGTTCCTCTCGTCAAACTGCATGGCTCCGTTGATGACTCCGGTATTTGAGCCTGCGGCATAGAGTTTCAGATTGGTATAGTGGGTCGTGATAACTCCATAGGTCCCTCTTGAATCCAGGGAAGATAGTATCGCTTCCGCGATAGCGCCTCCAGCGGCAGGCTCGGTTCCGGAGCCGAACTCATCAATGAGGATAAGCGACTTCTCGTCAGCCTCGGAGAGCATTTCCTTCATGTCGGAGAGGAAGGAGCTATATGTAGAGAGGTCATTGTCTATCGACTGGTCGTCTCCGATAGAGACCATAATCCTGTCGAACACAGGTAGTTCCGATGTCTCGGAGGTGGGTATCAGCATGCCCCACTGGAACATGTACTGGAGGAGGCCGGTTGTCTTGAGGCAGACTGATTTTCCCCCTGCATTCGGCCCGGAGATAAGGAGGATGTGCTTGTCCTTCGTGAGGGTTACAGTAAGCGGGACAATCTCCTTTTTCTCTTTTCTCAGAGCCTTTTCTAGTAGGGGATGACGGGCTTTTCTGAGACTCAGGGACCCGTCAACGGATATTATAGGCATTCCGGCCCTCATGTCAAGGGCAACCTGGGCTTTTGCCATCAGAAAATCGGCCTCTCCGATGAACACAGCGCCTGTCAGAAGCTCTGGGACATATGGACGAAGGAACTCAGCGAAATCCATTAGAATCCGTGCGATTTCTCTCGATTCGGCAAAACGGAGTTCGCTGATCTCATTGGTCATCTCTACTATTTCGGCGGGCTCGATGAAAGTAGTCTTTCCTGTCGCCGATTCATCATAGATAAAACCCTGAAGAGAGCGTTTCTTTGCGCTCGAAACAGGAATCAGCATCTTTCCGTCTCGGACGGAAACAGCAGCATCGGCGTCGACGATTCCGTCCTGCTGGGCTTTCTTGAGGATAGCGTTAATCCTCCTGGAAACACTTGATTCCTTGTCTTTTATACTTTTTCGGATGCTGTATAGCTCGTCTGATGCCGTATCTTTGATTTCTCCATAGCGGTCGAGGATATTGTCTATCCTTCGCTGGACCTCGGGGAAAGCAATCAGGGAGGAGGCGGCTCGCTTAAGGTGCGGATAGACTCCGTCCTTGACGCTCCTGAAAAAGAATGTGATCTTTCTTATTGTTTCCAGCATCGTCCGGAGCTTCCCGAGGGAGAGAAGGTCTATTGATGCATTGTCGGCGATTGGCTCGAGGAATCCGATGCAGTCGATATATCCACTTGTCGGGAAACTGTCCTCGAACATCAGTATGAGCCTCATCTCATCTGTCAAGGCGAGCCTTGACGATATTTCCTTTTCATCGGAGGAGAACTCCTCATTCTCAACTCTTTCCGCCGCATAGTCTGTGGAGCACCTATCTTGGATAGCGGCTCTTATGCGGGAAAATCCCAGTTTCTCCTCAAGTCTTGTGTCAATCATTATGATAGTGAGCCTCCCAGAAGGAGCTTGAGTTCATTGATATTATTGATATGGGTGACCTTTCCACCGCTCACAAAAGAAATCCCTCCGGTCTCTTCGGAAACGACGATAACATCGGCGTCAGTTTCTTCCGAAATGCCAATAGCTGCTTTATGGCGCATGCCCATCTGGGGCGGAATATCAGTCCTTTGAGTAATTGGAAGGGTGCATCTGGCCGCGATAATCCGGTTGCCTCCAATTATCATAGCTCCGTCGTGAAGAGGAGAATTCTTGAAGAATAGATTCATGATAAGGCGACGGTTTATATCAGCATCGATGCGGTCACCGGTCTCGACAATATAGTCAAGGGAAGTTTTGTGGGGAAATACGATCAGCGCTCCTGTATACTGCTCAGACATGCTTCTGCAGGCCTCTGTAATCTCCTGGACAGCGGCATTTCCCATCTTGTCATCTTTGATTCCGAGGAGGCGGTTGAATATGTCACTAGTCCTTCTGGTGATACCTGTCTGGCTACCGATCCTGTTGAGGAAATGCCGTATCTCGGGCTGGAAGATCACAATCAGCGCAAGAACACCGACATCGAGCAGGGTATTCATTATCGAACTCATCATCTTCATCCCGAATGCGGACACAACGGCCTGCACCAGAAGGAGAAAGATAAGAGCCAGGAAGATATTCATGGCAGAAGAATTCCTTATGAGACGGATCAGGAAATAAATGATCAGGCCAACCATAAGGATGTCCAGAATGTCCACCATCGAAAGAGGCAGAAAACCGAATAGGTTCACAAGCAGTCTCATATTGTTGCAAAGATAGTTACTTTCTTGGAAAGTAAGACATTTTCCCGGCCTTTCCTTCCCCGTGTTTCGTGACTCCGGCTGCAAAATCTCCGTTGCACGGAATGGCGAAGACTGACCCGTCCTGATTTTTCTTTACAGTTCTAAGTCTATTTTTAAGTTCATTATCTCAATACGTTGCGGATGTCCTGCATCCGCTTGTCAACTCTGCT
>ONMJ01000045.1 GCA_900318955.1 uncultured Bacteroidales bacterium | reverse complement strand
GAGAAGAATTTAAGGACCGTCCTTGCGGCTGTGGATATCCTCAAGGAGATGTCCGGATTTAAGGCTCTCTCTGATTCTGAGGCGGTTATTGATGCCATCATCCATACCGCCTCGAGGATGGATTTCCATGGAAGATGGGAGAAACTTTCCGATCTACCTTATATAATATGCGATATCGGACATAATGCCGCGGCGCTTAAGTATAATTTTGCCCAGCTCGAGGAGATGGTCTCCGAAGGCCGCTGCAGTTCGCTGATAGTGGTCTACGGAATCATGGCAGACAAGGATTTGGATTCTATCCTTCCTCTTATGCCCTCTGATGCGACATTTATATTTACTGCTGCCGATACTCCTCGCTCCCTTCCGGCTGAGAAACTGCTCAAACGATATCAGGATTTCTGCAAAGAGTCCGGCCGTTCCCCGGTGAGGGCATATTCTTCGGAAACGGTCCGTGAGGCAGTCAGGATGGCGATTATGCTTGCCCAGAACCTTTCGGAGCAGACCAACAGGTCCGCTTCTGCTGCGAAGCCTGCACCGGTTCTTATTTATATCGGAGGGAGCACATATGTAGTCTCTGAGGCGGTTCAACTCTTTTAGATTTTGGATTTTTATTGAAAATAATTATCTTGTGGCGAAACCTTTAACCAAAAATTTATTGTAAAAATGAAAAAGTACATTGCAGAGTGTATCGGAACAATGGTTCTGACTCTTCTTGGCTGCGGTGCAGCGGTTTATCTTGGCTGCGGCACTCCTGCCGGCGTAGTAGGCGTTGCATTCGCCTTCGGTCTTGCAGTAGTCGCTATGGCTTACACTATCGGAGGCATCTCCGGTTGCCATATCAACCCGGCAATCACCCTCGGCGTCGCCCTTTCAGGCCGTATGAGCTGGAAGGATGCTTGCGGATACTGGATTGCCCAGATTATCGGCGGTATCCTCGGAGCAGCCCTCCTTTGGGTTATCATCCGTTACGCAGCAGGTTACGGATGCCTCGGTGATCCTATCAAGGATCCTGCAGGATTCGGAGCAAACGGCGTTGCAAATGCAGGCGGCCCTCTTGGTGCATTCATAGTTGAGCTTATCGCTACCTTTATCTTCGTATTCGTAGTTCTCGGAACTACAGATTCAAAGGTAGGTGCAGGCAACTTCGCAGGTCTTGCAATCGGTCTTTCACTCGTGCTGATCCACCTCGTATGCATCCGCATCACCGGTACATCAGTCAATCCTGCACGTTCAATCGGACCGGCTCTCTTCGCTGGTGGCAATGCTCTCAAGGACCTCTGGGTATTCATCTGCGCACCTCTTTGCGGCGGTGCCCTCGCAGCCCTCGTTTGGAAAGTTGTAGCTCCTAAAGAGGAGAAGTAAACGATTCCGTTAATCAACTAAAAAAGGCTAGCCTCAGTGAACGAAGGCTAGCCTTTTTGCATAATTATTTCAACTGTGCTCTAGAAGAATTCCGGCTCGTTGTTCTGCTCGGGAGCTTCTTCCTGACGGGGACGGCGGTTCTCGCGATGCTCGTTATTGCGGTTGTCATGACGGCGGTCGCCGTTCTGACGGTTGTTGTCGCGGCGCTCACCGTTCTGACGACCTTCGCGGCGGTCATTTCCGCGACCGTTATCCCTGCGGTCTCCACCCTGACGGCGGTCGCCGTTCTGACGAGGTCCACCGTTACGCTTAGGCTCAACATAGCCTTCCGGCTTTTCGGTAAGAGCTCTCATGGAGAGTCTCATCTTGCCGGTCTTCTGGTCAATCTCGAGGAGCTTGACATCGACTTCGTCACCTACTTTGAGGACGTCGGAGACGTTCTCCGTCTTGGTCCATGCGATTTCAGAAACATGGAGGAGTCCTTCCTTTCCGGGGAGAATCTCTACGAATGCGCCGAAGTCCTGGATGCTGGTGACCTTTCCGTGATAGACAGTGCCTGCCTCAGGGACAGCGCAGATGTCCTTAATCTTCTGGAGAGCAGCATCCATGGCATCCTTATTGACGCCGAAGATGTCCACGACTCCCTTGGTGCTGCCGTCACCGAGGCCTGTCTCGACCTCTTCGATGGTGATGGTGGTACCGGTCTCTTTCTGGAGGCCCTGGATAGTCTCGCCACCCTTACCGATGACTGCTCCGATGAACTCGGAAGGAATCTCGATCTGGATGATGCGGGGAACATGGGGCTTGTAGTCCTCACGAGGCTCGCTGATAGTCTTCATCATCTCGCCCATGATGTGCATGCGGCCTTTACGAGCCTGCTCGAGAGCCTTTTCGAGGACCTCGTATGAGAGGCCGTCGACCTTGATGTCCATCTGGGTAGCGGTGATACCGTCCTTGGTTCCTGCAACCTTGAAGTCCATGTCGCCGAGGTGGTCCTCATCGCCGAGAATGTCGGAGAGGATTGCATAGCGGTCATTGGGCTTCTCGGCGTCGGTGATAAGACCCATTGCAATACCGGCGACCGGCTTGCGGATCTTGACACCTGCGTCCATGAGTGCGAGGCAACCTCCGCAGATGGAAGCCTGCGAAGAGGAACCGTTGGACTCGAGGATATCGGAGACTACGCGTACTGCGTAAGGGAATTCGGGAGCTGTCGGCATGACGGCCTTGAGTGCCCTGTAGGCCAGATTTCCGTGTCCGATCTCGCGGCGGCCAACGCCTCTCTGGGCCTTAGCCTCGCCGGTAGCGAAGGGAGGGAAATTGTAGTGGAGAACGAACTGCTGCTCGCCCTTCATGAGAACCTCATCCGTCTCCTTCATGTCGAGTTTGGTGCCGAGGGTCACCGATGCGAGGGCCTGGGTCTCTCCACGGGTGAAGATTGCGCTGCCGTGAGCGCAGGGGAGGTAGTCAACCTCGCACCAGATCGGACGAACTTCAGTAGTCGAGCGGCCGTCGAGACGTACACCTTCGTCGAGGACCATGTTACGCATAGCCTCTTTTTCTACTGCATTATAGTAGCGGGTCGCCATTGCAACCTTGGTAGCATATTCTTCCTTCTCTTCCTCGGTGTGAGGTTCGGGAAGAGTGGCGATGAATTCGTCCTTGATTGCGGTGAATCCATCCTCGCGCTCATGCTTGGGCTTTGCACTCTTTGCGAGAGCATAGCATTTATCATAGCAATAATCGTAGACCTGCTTTTTGAGGTCCTCATCCTCAGGGTCATGAGGGTAGTCCCTCTTGACGAGGTCGGTGCCGAGCTCATGCATAAGCTCTTTCTGCACGCGGCAATGCTTCTTTATCTCTTCGTGGGCGAACTTTATAGCCTCGAGCATATCGTGCTCGGAAACTTCCTTCATCTCGCCTTCAACCATCATGATGTTCTCTTCGGTAGCTGCAACCATAAGCTCGAGGTCAGCTTTTTCCATCTCAGAGAAGGTGGGATTGATGACAAACTGTCCGTCAATGCGGCATACGCGGACCTCACCGATAGGGCCTCCGAAAGGAAGGTCGGAAGTAGCAAGGGCGCATGAAGCCGCGAGGCCGGCGAGGGCGTCGGGCTGGGTGTCTTTATCAGCACTGATGAGGGTTACATTGACAAAGGTCTCAAGGTGGTAGTCATCTGGCCAGAGAGGACGAATCGGACGGTCGATGAGACGGGAAACAAGTATCTCATAATCAGAGGATTTTCCTTCCCTTTTCATAAATCCGCCAGGGAATCTTCCGGCAGCATAGTATTTTTCTTTGTAATCTACTGTAAGGGGCATGAAATCGGTGCCTTCCTTCACTTCTTTAGCTGCGCAAACGGTGGCGAGGAGCATTGTCCCTCCCATCTTTACAACGACTGATCCGTCTGCCTGCTTGGCGAGTTTGCCGGTCTCGATCTCGATTACCCGACCGTCGGATAATTCGATCTTCTTGTTGATGATGTTCATTTTACTGTTTTCGTTAACTGCTTCTTTCTGCTAAATAAAAAGGGAGAGGCCCCAAATCCCTTGGGAGTCTCTCCCTCATCGTTTTCCTATACCGGAGGTTATCTTCTGAGACCAAGCTCTTTTACGATAGCCCTGTATCTCTCGATGTCGATTTTCTGGAGATAGTCCAGAACCTGACGTCTTTTACCGACAAGGCGAAGAAGGGAACGACGGGTAACAACGTCTTTCTTGTTATTCTTCACATGCTCGGTAAGGTGAGCGATACGGTAGGAAAATAAAGCAACTTGACTCTCAGGTGAGCCGGTGTCCTTATTAGACTTTCCGTACTTTGCGAAAATCTCCTGCTTTTTCTCTGGCTGTAAATATTCTGCCATGATGCAATGAAATTTTTGTTAATAAATCACTCACACGGCCCCTTGGCCGCGGCTTTCGAAGTGCGAATCTTCAAAAAAGCCTGCAAATGTAGCCATAAATTCTGATAAAACAAATATTTTTAACTGAGGAACGTTTTTTGTGAAGTATGGTCTCCTGTATCGGATTATTATTAGTAAATTCGTGGGTTATGAAAAAGTTGTCTCATATAGCGGCCGCGGTGGCACTTCTTTTTGCCGCTGCATTTTCCGCAAAAGCTGATGATATGGAAGGATTGGAACTCAAATCTCTCTGGAAGCAGTATGAATCGTACACAAAAGAGGATAAGCCGAAAAAGGCGGCCGAAGTCTTGACTCAGATAAAGAAAAAGGCCCGCGAGGATCGTCTCGCCTATGATTTTTATAAGGCTGGGCAGGACTATATCAATGTACGCCGCTCAATAAATTGGAAAGAGAGCCAGGGCCTTTACGACAATTTTGCAAAAGAGGTCGAAGCTTTCGGCGATCCTACCGTCACCTACTCGTGGATGAGAAATTATGGCGGCAAGAGCTCGGACGAGAGGTTCGAGTTTGTCAAAAAGAATGCTTCCAAGCTCGGGAAAGTCCGTAATGTCGGTTTCTATTCGACCTTATCTTGGTACATGGGCGGAGCGATGAAAAACTTCGTCCCTAACGACTATGAATATACTCTCTGGGATCTCTTCCTAAACAGGTCTTACGATCCGAAGGCTCCCGAAAAGGACGAGGTATATTCGGAGCTTGCGGGCTATCTTGGCGGAAAATATCCGGGCGCCCCTTATCTTGAGTATCTCGTTGCATCCCGTCTCGGGGATGAAAAAAAGGCTGCTTTAGAGGCTCTTTCAGAGAAATACAAGGGAAAGGCTGTCAGTTTCTATCCGCGCGCAGACCTTCTTCAGATGCGTTTTGGCGAGCTCCAAAAGGATAATAAGGGCACTTCGGATGACTTTAAGGCTCTAAGGAAAGATTGTGCCGCTTATGAAAAAGAGAGAAAGGCTCTCACCGGCACAGAGGCTCAGATTGCAAAGAGTTGTGACCTGATCGAGAATCTGATAAAGACCCTTGATTCAAAGGGCATCTCCGTTTCAGTCCGCCGCGACTCTGCTGTTGTCGGTTTCCGTAATCTCGATAAGGCAGTATTGACCCTTTCAGAGTACAATGGAGGTAAGAAGGGAAAGGTTATAAATACTTGGAATTTAGCTAATAAGGCCAGCAGCTTCTATGTTGTTGACAAGGAGAAAATTGCACTTCCTTCGCTTGATGACGGGGAGTATCTTCTCAAGGTCAGCTCCGGTAAGGAGACCTCCGAAACTATATATGAGCAGTTCAATCTTTCCATCGCAACGACAACCGATGCGGACGGGATAAAGGTATATGTTGCAGATTACCTTACTGGAAAGCCGGTCAAGAAGGCAACCCTGCGGCTTCTTTCTTCGGATGTGCTGAAAGCAGAGGAAACGGTTGTAATTGACGGATTTACCCTTCTTCCGGAAAAGATAAGGACTGCTCTTAATGCTCTCGACAAGAGGAAGTATTGCACTCTTGAAGCTTTCGTCAATGAAGGAGGTAAAATCCTTCGAAGCAGGGATATAACCGTCTCGAGACCCTGGGCCTCCCGTTCATCGGAAGACCGGATTGACGGAACATTTTGCAATATCTACAAGGACCGTGGAGCTTATAATCCTGGAGATACTGTCAAGTTCAAAGCTGTCCTTTTCAAGGGTAATCTTCGCGAGGCCCTCAAGGTGCTGCCAGGAGTGGAAGTAGATGTTATCCTCAATGATACAGATCTTAAGGAAATTGCGAGGAAGAAATTGACAACCAATGAGTTCGGGTCAGTTGCAGGGGAGTTTGCCCTTCCCAAGGGGGAAAAGAACGGATACTATAATATCACTGTCTCTCTCGGAAAGGACAATCTCGCCTATGACACATTCCGGGTGGATGAATTCGAGCTTCCATCCTTCGTGCTGGATTTCGACAAGAACGAAGTCCTCTATATGCCGGGAGATACCGTTTCCGTTTCCGGCAAGGTCAAAGCTTATTCGGGTCATAACCTAAAGGGTGCAACCATATCTGCAAAGGTGACAAGGTATGGGACCGTTATAGGAGAATATACTTTCGCACCTTCAGACGACGGATCGTTCTCTTTCTCATTCCCGGCAGACGAGGGCGGTCGCTACGATGCCGAGGTCAAGGTAACAGACGGAACTGGCGAGACCCTCGAATTTAATACGGGAAGATATGTCCTTTCGGATATCAATCTCAACCTTGAGCCTCAGAATGCCTCTGACGCTCAGTTTGTTACGACAGATGAAAAGGCCAATATCTACCGCTGGGGAAAACGCTATAACCGTACTCCCGACAAATGTGTTTTCATTGGAAATGAGGCTCGGATCAGGATGACGGTTACAAGTGTTGATGGGGATAAGGTCCCTCTAGGGATTCAGTACAAGGTCCTGGACGAGAAAGAAAAGGTCGTTCTCGAAGGGAAGGCTTCTTCGGGCGATGAGGTCCTTCTGGATATTTCAAAGATTCTTTCGGGGCTCTATACATTAAAGGCTATCTCCATGACTACCGACAGGAAGGGAAAAGAGGTAAAGGAGGAGAGTTCGATGAAGTTTATGAAACTGCTTGAGGGGGAGACCGCTCTTGATGCGCCGCTTCGTAGAATCTTCATTTCCGCTCCTTCGGAGGTGGCTCCCGGAGATAAAATCAGGCTTACCATGGGTTCCGCCGACGGTCCCGTCTGGGCAATAGCAACTCTGTTTGGAAAGGATCTTAAAGTCCTCGAGACGAGGAAAGTGTTCCTTCCCGGAAAGCGGGGAGAAAAAGGCTCTCTGGATAGTTTGGAGTTCGATTATAAAGACTCCTATCCTGACGCTGTTTGCCTTAGAGTATTCTATTTCAAAAATGGGGATTCTGTAACTTATACCCATGATTACTTCAGGAAGAGAACAACTCTCGATTTGCCTCTTTCCTTCAGTTCCTTCACCGATTCAGCATATCCTTCGACCAAGTATAGGATAACACTGGAATCTGCAAAGGGAGTTGAGGCTCTTGCTGCTGTCTACGACAAGAGCATCGATGCGATTTCAACCAATTACTGGCCGACAGTAAGTCTCTCATCTTTCTCTGTATCAGCTGCTTCTGTCGCAACATCAAACGGGCGGGTCTCCGGGGAGGATCCGTATGGGGATGAGGCAGAAGAAGAAAGTTTTGATGGCGAGGTTATGATTCGCGGATATGGGTCGCCAATTAGGGCAAAAGGTGCCCTCGGAGGTGTCTTGATGTCCCGCTCGGCCGCAACTGTCAATATGGCCGTAATGGATGATGCCGTGGAAGTGGAATCGGCAGCGGATGAGGCGATTCCGTTCCAGCTCGTTGAAGAGAAGCCGATGTTTGGCGACGCTGGCGATGTGACTGTCCGTTCGAAGTTCGAGGCGGCCCTTACATTCCAGCCTTTCCTCCGTTCGGACAAGAATGGGAAGATTTCATTCGAGTTCGAGACCTCGGATAAGCTTTCGACCTATTATGTCTCTGTGTTCGCCCATGACAAGGACATGAGAAATGCCCTTGAACGCCGTGAGATGGTGGTTTCGGTCCCTGTCAAGGTCGCTGCCCTCGAGCCGAGATTCCTTTATGAAGGCGATGTCTGCGATCTTGGAATCACGGTTTCCAGTACCTCAGATAAGAAAGTCTCAGGCAAGCTTTATCTCTATACCTATCCGGGCGAAGATTATGAGAATCTGGCCCCCGTGTCTGTCCAGATGCTTCCCGTTACTGTCGAGCCAGGAGGAACAAGTTCAGGACGTTTCTTTGTAAGGACAAAAGAAGTCGGTGTCGCTGCAGGCGGTGAGAACGAGGCAGGGGAGAGGACAATAGGAGTCAAGGCCGTATTCGCAGGAGATCATTTCTCCGATGCCCTCTTTGTCAAGATTCCGCTCAAAAAGGATGCCCAGACGCTTGTGGAAGCTCATTCTGCCGTTCTTCGAGGGTCTTCGGAAGCATCTGATAGAGAGGCTCTTATCTCTTCTCTCAAGGAGCGGTTTGTCAATGTCCCCGCTTCAGAGGCTTCTCTTTCCGAGATTTCTATAATCGATATGGTCAAGGAGGCGATTCCTTCCAAGGTCGAACCTTCCGGAAAGGATGTCCTTTCGCTTTCGGAGGCTTATTATGTGCGGCTTCTTGCAGGAAAGCTTCTCGGGGAGGACGGCTCCGACGAAGATCTTCTGGAGAGGATTATGGCTTGCCGCAATTCGGATGGCGGCTTCGGCTGGTTCGAAGGGATGAGCTCTTCCCAGATTATTACCGCAGTTTTGCTTGAGAGGTTCTCGAAGCTCCGCGACCGCGGGTTCTCTGTGCCGGATTTGACATCCTCCGTCAAGTTCCTGGATTCCAGACGCTTCGAGACGGCACTTCCACTATGGTGCGGTTGGATAAGCGATGAGCAGTATATGTTTATCCGCTCTAAATACGCTTCCGTGCCCTTCGATGTAAAGGTGACCAAGGACAATTCCAAGAGGATTTCCGAGTTCAAGAAGGAGGCTAAGGACTATCTTGTCCCTTCGAAATCGGACGGGCGCGGGCTCAATGGCCGCATCCTTTCGAAGGCGAGAAGAATATTGACCCTCCAGAATCTTTCCGCCTCTTCGGAGGGAAAGGCCCTCGCAAAGGCCTGGGGTCTTTCGTTCATGACTGGCTCCCGCCTCAAGAATTCGCTGAAAGCTGATCTTGAATCTCTTTATGAATATGCCGTTGAGCATCCGGACGGCGGGTGGTATTACCCCAATGCGGTGATGCCTTGGAGAGGCCTTCTTGAAAGCGAGGCTTATGCCCATTCTACTCTCTGCGACCTGCTGTCTCATACTGATCGTTCAGACATCGCGGATGGTATCCGCCTCTGGCTTATGCTTCAGAAGGAGACTCAGAAGTGGGACGAAGATCCCGCCTTTGTCGATGCTCTGACATCGATTCTGGATGGCTCTGAGGAGGTTTTGGCAACCAAGGTTCTTATTTTGAAGGCGGAGTATACAAAGCCTTTCGAGAGTATCGTCGCTGCCGGCAATGGATTTACAATCGAGAGAAAGTTCTTCCGCGAGGTGACCGTCGAGGAGAAATACAACGACAAAACGGAGGACAAGAACCGCAATGTGACTGAGCTCCAGGAGATCAAGCCCGGCGAACAGCTCCACGTAGGCGACAAGATTCTCATGAAGTATTGTATCTGGAATCAGGAGAATCGTAGTTTCGTCCGCATGACGGCTCCGCGCGAAGCCTCACTTAGGCCTGTAGACCAGCTCTCTGGCCATTATGGGTGGAGATTCAATCCTCTGAGGATCAGTCGTTTCTATACTCTGTCCCCTCAGGGCTATCGCAATGTCAAGGCTGAGAAGACCGAATACTATTTCGATTCATATCCTGAGGAAAAGACTGAGATTTCCGAGGAATTCTTTGTCACAGAGGCCGGCACGTTCAAAGCTCCTGTAGTGTCGATAGAGTCTCTCTATGCTCCGCATTATCGTGCTAATGATGGCTTTAAGGCAGTGCTCGATGTCGCTCCTTAGGCTACGGAAACTGCACTAAACGGGTGGATCCCGCTTAGTTTTCACTTGCCCCGAAGAGGCAGATATCAAATTGGTGTGAAAAAAGTGTCGTAAAAATTTGGCGATTCAAAAAAATGGATTACCTTTGCATTCCCGTTTGAGGGATGCTCGGGAGTTTAGCTCAGTTGGTTTAGAGCATCTGCCTTACAAGCAGAGGGTCGGCGGTTCGACTCCGTCAACTCCCACAGATTTGAAAAGCGTTCTGCACTTCCGCAGGACGCTTTTTTGTGGTTTCCTTACCCCGTATTGCTCTTTTTTCGTGGTTTCCTATACCCCGTTTTGCTCTTAAGTTCGAGATATAGGCCCAATGTAAAAACCCGGTTGTTTTGCATTTCGACTGCCATAATTACTATTTTCGAACAGTCGGGAGTCCTGTCCCTCAAAAGGCTAATACTCAATTGCTTCCAGCTTTTTCCCTACCCGACACGCCTTAGGGAAAAAGTCATATATCACTTATATGCAATAAGATACTGGGCAGGCGATCAGCCATATAACATCACTGGCCTTCACCGCCGTAACAATAACCCCCGCGTTTTGACTTGATTTCGCAGGGATAACTGTTTACCGAGTCAACAAATCCCACGAAAACACTTGAAATCGTGGGGAAAATTGTTTGCGGTGGCGATGGCTGAGGTTGCCCAATGCCGTTTCGTCCATGAAAAAGGCGGGTTTTCATGGATGAGATCGTGTTTTTGCCGTTTCGTCCATGGAGAAGGCCGGTTTTCATGGATGAGATTACAGTAGAGTGAAGTTCCGGGGCGAAACACTGCTTCCCGGCCCCCAAGTGCCGTGCCGAAGCGCATTCCGGGGCGAAGCATTGGCTTAACGCCCCCGTTTTATAGTCAGAAAGATCAATCAGCCGATAATAATATCACGAAATTCGCGTCATACACCAGAGAGGTGTTCAGGTGTACGAGAAGAGGTCTGGATTGCCCGCCGTACACCAGAAAGGTGTCCCGGTGTACGAGAAGTCACCGTCACCAACCATTTTTGTCAATTATACCCGAATTTCAGCACCGTGAGTGGCAACTCGTTTACTATCAGCTATTTCCCGATTTTAAACTTGTCTTAATCACAATGTTAATCTCAGTATTTAACTCAGTATCAAGAGTTTACGGCTCACGGGGCGTGTTCTCATTCCCCTTTAAAGGAACGATTTCGCCGCAAAAGTGAACACCTTCTCTATAAGGAGGCGTCATGAGGCGTTTCCGGTTCCCTCAATGTGGGTATTTAGACATAATAGACATTTCCCAGCCTGAGGGCCTGCTCATCAAAGGGCTAATACTCAATTGCTTCCTGATTTTTCCCTACCCGACACGCCTTAGGGAAAAAGTCATATATCACTTATATGCAATAAGATACTGGGCAGGTGCAGGAGGCATGTTTTTCGGAGTTCTATGCCAAGCCAAAGCATGATTTCGGACAGCCCTGATCTCTTGATGGCGCAGGTGCGGATTTTTCGTGGTTTCCTGCGCCACCAGAAAAAGATAAGTT
>ONMJ01000018.1 GCA_900318955.1 uncultured Bacteroidales bacterium | reverse complement strand
GCGAAGCAGAAGGACGGCGTCTGTCCGACGACGTTGGACAGGGCATTCTGCCCTGACCAAAAGGAGGAGTTCGCCGTCCAGCCAACGAGGCGGACAAGCACGCCCTTTCCCGACGTCAGCCCGAAGGCCTGTAGTGGCAGAGCAGAAGGACCGCGGTGACAAGGCACAAGGCCTGTAGTGGCAGAGCAGACGGTCCGCGGTGACGTCAGCCCAAAGGCCTGGCCTGTGGCCAGCCTAATCAGAATCTGCTGTCGAGCGCTGTTAGTGGCAAGTTTATTATTCGGATAGGAGCTGCCTAAGAAGTTTTGTCTTCTCAGGAGTCATTATGAACGCGGTGTCTTTAAATGGAGCGCGAAGGTGAACGGTGAAATCCCGGGAGGGGCCAGGTGTAATGATTTCAGCATAATCGATATTAATAATCGCTTGTCTGCTAACCCGGCAGAACAAAGTTGGATCAAGACTATCTACAAAGTCGTTCAAAGACTGATCCGTGGATCCGAATGTCCCATCATCCAAAAAGACTCGAGTATAACCATTTTCCGTCAAAATGTAAGCAAGTCTTGTTACCGGGCATATCAATGTGCCGGTCCCGTAGTCAAGAAAGAGTCTTTTACGATATTTGACTCCCTTTCTGGCAATATCTTCGGACATGGTTCGGATCTGCTCTCCGCTGATCCGTGAAAGATGCTTCTCGCACCGCTCCAGAGCTCTTTCTAGAGCCTCGTCGCTGATCGGCTTCAACAGATAATCAGCGCAGTTGTAATCGAAAGCCTTGAGAGCATACTCATCATATGCAGTCGTAAACACGACCATAGCATCGGTTTCAACCTCATCGAACACAGAAAAAGAATCTCCGTCGTCTATCTTGATATCAGCAAAAATGATGTCGATATCCCGATATGCCCGAATAGCATCGATTGAGTCTTCGATATTTGTGGAAATCCCTTCGATTGTAATATCCGGCCTAAGCCTTATAAGCTGCTGAGAAAGAGCTGTAGAGAGGGCCTTCTCGTCTTCAATAATCCAAACTTTCATCCTTCAATTCTTCTTCGTAAATCAAGGGAACGCGCACAGAAAATGTCTTTCCATCGTTTTCCACACTAATTTTTTTCCCTAATAAAAGCCTCATCCTCTCCCCTAGAGTCTTAAGCCCGGAGCCAGTTCCGTCCGCCGGTTTAGCTTTGAGCTCAAGAATATTATTCCTTACTTCAACACTGTCTCCGTCACTTAGAATCTCTATTGTCAGAAGGTTATTTTCCCCATGCCGATTGTGTTTCACGGCATTTTCCACCAGTTGCTGGATTGATACCGGGAAAATATATGCATTTATTTTTCTGAGAGACTTATCAATACTGACCCGGATACCGTCATAACGGTAATTAATCAGAGTGACATAGTGTTCCGTAAAACTAATCTCGTCTCTGAGAGATACAATTTTCCTGTCTCCGTTACGAACTAAGTAGCGAAACATCTCAGATAGTTCCTGCAAGAACTTTTCTGCATCATCCGGCTGTGTACGAATCATCCCTCCAAGAGTACTGAAACTATTGAATATAAAGTGATTATCTGTACGAAGCGCCAGATTATCCAGTTTTGTCTGCATGGAAATAATCTCCTGCTCCCTTTCTCTCTTTTCCGATAACAATCTGACCTCTTCCTCTTTGCGGTGTCTACTTATGAGAAAAGAAACAAAGTAAGTAGTTGTCAAAACAGATACGACGAAAAAGTCAGAGATGAATATTCTCAAAAGAATGCCTTGTTCCTCTGGATATATCAAATGATATAACTCACCTATGGCAAGGGAAGAAAGTGCATTAAGCAGGCTCAAAATAAATACTTGCAGGAAAAGCCTTGTAATCGTCCTTTTCTGATTCCAAAAAACGCGAATTATAATCTTGCTATAAATAATTGAGAGTTCAACAAGGGCAACCACCTCAACTAGATTTTCAAGGAAATCTACGAGAATCTCACGGAACAACAGCGAGCCATTTAAGGCTGCATAGTTCCGCCAATTCACTATACACCAAATAATCCAGCTAAGGACAACTGCATTTACCAGAAGAAGCACATGCCTTCTGCGACGCTCCTCCGCAGTAGTATTAATAGTGTCAAATATGCTGAAATATTCTCTCGTCGCCACTACACATTAAAAAGGAAATGCATTATATCGCCGTCCTGGACAACATAATCCTTACCCTCTATACCCATCTTGCCAGCAGCACGGACGGCCGCTTCTGTCTTGTAGTGGACAAAATCATCGTATTTGATGACTTCAGCGCGGATGAAACCTTTTTCGAAGTCCGTATGGATGACTCCCGCAGCCTTTGGCGCCTTGTCTCCGACATGGATGGTCCATGCGCGGCACTCATCGGCTCCGGCAGTGAAGAAGGTGCGAAGGCCGAGCAGGCGATACGCTCCCTGAATCAGGCGAACAACTCCTGACTCTTCGAGACCCATCTCCTCAAGAAACATCTGGCGGTCGTCATACTCCTCTATTTCAGCTATTTCCGCTTCCGTCTTCGCGGCGATAACAAGTATCTCCGCATTTTCGTCCTTGACTGCTTCTCGGACAGCGTCAACATAGGCGTTTCCAGTAGCGGCAGAACCTTCGTCTACATTACATACGTACATTACCGGCTTGTCGGTAAGAAGGAAAAGGTCCTTTGCCATCTGCTCCTCTTCTGCATTGTCGAGCTTTACGCTGCGGCAGGACTTACCGGCAAGTAGAGCCTCTCGATACTTAAGAAGCACATTAAGGAGCTTTTTAGCTTCCTTGTCACCTCCGGTTGTAGCCTGCTTCTCCACCTTCTTTATGCGGTTTTCTACCGTCTCAAGGTCTTTAATCTGTAGCTCGAGGTCTACAACTTCCTTGTCCCTTACAGGGTCTACAGTGCCGTCAACATGGACAATATTGCCATCATCAAAGCAGCGAAGGACATGGAGAATAGCATCCGTCTCGCGGATATTGGCAAGGAATTGATTGCCAAGACCTTCTCCTTTGCTGGCCCCGCGGACAAGACCGGCAATGTCTACTATCTCTACTGTGGCGGGAATGGTCCTTTTCGGGGAGCAGATTTCCGTCAATACTTCGAGTCTCTTGTCGGGGACATTGGTCAATCCGACGTTGGGTTCTATTGTGCAGAACGGGAAGTTGGCACTCTGCGCCTTTGAGGAACTGACGCAGTTAAACAAAGTGGACTTCCCGACATTAGGAAGTCCAACTATTCCACATCTAAGAGACATATTCTAATAGAATCTTGCTCTGTTGTCCTTTACGTCAGCGTCGTCCATCATAACAGGAACAATCAGCTGAGTCTCATAATTATTGAGCTGGGTATTATAAGTCTTGGCATCGCTCTCGGTATAGTAAGAACCGGTATCGCGGCCTGTAACCTTATAGACATAGACTCCATAAGAACCTGCTACAACTCCTTCGTCTGCAGCAGCGATTGCTCCGACGAACTTAGGATCAAGGCTGCGGGACATCGAAGCAAATGCTACACCTGTCTGGGTGTTGACTGTTGCATCGAGTTTCTCTGCAATAGCCTGCATGTCGGTAAGACCGGCAATCTGAGCTGCTACTTCAGCCTGACGCTTTGCAGCATATTTCTCAGCATAGAGCTGATCCTTGATACCGGCGGCGACATCCTTGATTTCAGCAAAACCTTCTTTGCGGGCATCCTTGATGGCAACTACGAAGAAGTAATTGTTGTCGACTGTGATAATCTGGGAAACCTTTCCGGGCTTATTGTCAAATGCCCAGCGGGTTACTTCCTTCGCATGGTCGATTGATCCATAAGTATCAGTAGCTTCGATAATCTGGAGAGCATGAGAATAAGCACCTACAGAGTCGCAAGCAGCCTTGAAGTTCTCGATCTTACCTGCAGCAATGGTAGCAAGGCGATTGGCCTTGTTGTAGAAGGAATTAAAGGTCTCTTTGCTGGCGAGAGTCTCTTTCTCAAAGATCTCTACTTTCTTCTTAAGGATAGGTTTGGTAGCCTTGGTAACCTCGACGACATGGGTGCCGTACTGGGTGGTAAGAACGAAAGGAACACCAACCTTAGAGGTAATAACAGACTCGAAACCGGGAATCATATAAGACTGGGTCATCCAACCGATGTTACCCATCGAACCGTCAGCCTGAGAACCCTGATCAGCAGAATGGAGAGTAGCAAGAGTAGCGAAGTTATCCTTGTTGACAACCTTCACGAGGCTGTCGGCTACATGCTTGGCGTTTTCTCCCTGAAGAAGGATATGCCTTACATAGACAGAGTCAGGAAGGGTTGCGGTCTCGACAATACGAGCTGCATAGAACTTGTTTCCATCCTGGATTATAGGAGAAGTTCCGGTAGTGTTGGCAGAGACAAATGCATCTACGTCTGCATTGAGGCTCTTGAGCTCTCCGTTCTTATAGAAGTAATCGGAATACTGGCGATCGGAGTTTCTCTGAAGGAACGAGCGGATATTGTCAGTTGCTGCGAATTCATTGTAGAGATTGCTGAACTGGACATTCTGTGCAGCAATATCCTCTGCTGAAGGAACTACCTCAAATACAGCATATTCGATATCCCTGCCAGCCTGCTGCTTGTAGAAATTCTTGTGGTTATTGTACCAGTCCCTGATCTCGCTGTCAGAAACGACTACAGTGCTGTCGGTCTTGAAGCTGAAAGGAACCATTACATACTCAACATCGGCAGTATTGTTATTGCCGGCGAGAGCGTTCTCAAGTTGAAGCGCGTTCTCGAAAGATGAAGCCTTGAAGAGAGCGTTGTACTTGTTGTAGAACTGGTTGGTCCTTACAGCTGACTGAAGATAATCCCAATAAGTCTTATATCTCGGATCTACGGAACCGTCATTCACCATCTGGACGAAATCGCGAAGCCTGTCAGGAGAGAACTGTCCGTTCTCATCCATGAAAATGCCATTGTTAGCGATGAGCGGAGACGGCTTGTCGCCGGTTGTAAGATCAATCATTTCATCATGTCCGACATTGATGCCTGCTTTCTCCGCATTGGGAATAAAGAGGTTCTTGTCAACGAGGTTCTGCCAAGCGGCGTCACGAGCCTGCTTCTGACCCTCTTCAGAGGTAGAATTGCCGGTCAAAATCTCATTGATTGTCTGGAATTTGTCTACATCCTGCTGAAAATCCATATAGGAAATTGCTTTGCCCGCAATCTTTCCTACGTCATTTTTAGACGACACGGACTGAACAGTCTGCATAATCTGCTGAGGATCGATGATGAACAGCAAAAGCGGTAGAGCGACGAGTATCGAAAGAACGATACCCCAGCCGCGCATTTTCTGTAAAACTGCCATTTTTAATTATAAATTTTAATATTTTTCCTCAATTAAAGTATATGGGGTGCGAAGATAGCAATTTTTATCTTATTTATCACTATTTTTTTAACAACGGCCCTATAAAATTTATAGAATCGATAGTAACTTCGGTGGAATCCCTGACAACAACCCCATAACTGTTGAATGGTCTCAATATCACCGAATTCTCCGCCATTTCATCGGAACGCATACCATATCCCTGCATAAATCCTGACGGAGAATACATCTTGATATAGCAGTCGGTATATATCTCATGGGCGGCCTGATCCCAGTATAGGGTATCGGTCTCCATTGTTTCATTCTTTATGACATTCTTCACAACCACATTACCAGTGGCCTTCCAAATCTCTTTTTCGCCTTTGGAAGATTTGTCATGACGGGCATTGTCGGAGCGAATAGTAGTCTCCAACATGCCGTCTTCGGAATATCCGAAAACATTCAACCCCTCGGGAAAAACTTCATATTTAAGCGAATCGTGGTCATAACTCTCCATTACAGGAGCCTCAACCCTGATCTTGACCCTGCCGTTCTCAGACTGTACGAAAAACATATCCCACACCGTCTGAACCGGCGTTACCGACAAATCCAACTTTTCCGCTTCAGAGAGTTTTCCCTTACAGGAATATACGACGAAAGCAACCGCCAGGGCGGTTGCAATCATCCTTAATATTCTTCTTGTCTTTTCCAAGACTTACTTGGCGACACGGACGGTCGTCGTTGCGGTCATTCCGCCGCAGGAAACTGTATAAGCCTGTCCTGCAGAGAGGTCATACATGAACGCATCAGCAACCTGAGGATAGTATGAGCTAGCCTGTCCGATCATCCTGTTGCAGTCGTCGGTGAGGGAAGGATCTGCGTTCTTTGCCTTCTGGAAATAATCCGTAGCCACCCAGTAAGGAGCCCTTCTCTGAATCTCGTTGCCCGAGCAAGAGGTAGAGAGCCAGATTGTTCCGATAAGATAATAAGCCTTTCCTTCGAATCCGTTTCCAAGGTCTGCAGCCCTTCTTGCAGCATCGTATGCCTTGCCCTTCATCTTGTTCTTGAGAGCAAAATTGGCGAGTTCATAGCAGTATTCTGCCTTATTCTCAGCATCAGCACCGGCAACAGCCTCCTCAAGATAAGAGATAGCTTCGTCTACATTATCCCTGGAAGAGTTGAGCTTATATAGGAAGTATGCGGACTGAGCTGAAGGCTCGTTCTTGTGCATAGAGGTGACAGCCTTGAGATAAAGATCGTTGGAGAAGCAATCCTCAGCGCTGTTCATGAGTTTGACAATAGTTGTAACAAGAGCCTGATCGTTCGGATTCTCCTCGAAGCGGGGACCGAAGATGGCAATGATATTATCGCAGCTTGCTACCTTGCTGTCAGCGAAGATGGACTCAAGATCTCTCTTGACAGAAGCATTCTGAGCAGCCTCTTCGTCGTTCTTTGCAACCGCATTATTGATGCAGTCGATAACTTTGTTGTAATCTGCTATTACGTTGTCAGCGGTAAGAGCCCCTTCTTTGTAAAGCTTGATAGAAGACTGGAGATCATATACAAGAAGGCTGGGTCTTGCTTCTGCACCGATTTTCTCAATGATATCGTTGAGATTCTCATATACGAACTTGGTATCATTCTCTTTGTACTTGATAATATAATTACCCTTGTTGTTGAGAATGGATATTTTGTTTTTCGGATATGTTGCAAGCCTCTGGTCCTGAAGCGCGATAACAGTATCTGCAATAGCTGCTCTCGCGGCCGCATCCTTAGTTGCTGAATAAAGACGGGTCATAAGGGTTGTGCCATGGACAAACATGTTCTGAGACGCTGTCGGAGGGCAGAGTTTGTAAGCTTTGCGCCAATTAGGAAGAGCGGCGTCATAGTTGTGCTGCTTGTAATACTCCTGATAGTAAGAAAGGTACTTAATGCACTCGGCGCTGTCTGCACCATACTTTCCCTGGGCGGAAGAAACGCTTCCACTCAATACCAGAGCCGCCGCAGCGAAAAGGATGTAAGCAAATTTTTTCATATCGTTAAATGTTTAATTGTCTCAATAAAATCAAAAAGCGTGCAAAACTTAATCGTACATGGATTTTTGGAACCAAATATCGAAAATATTGAATCCTATATTAAACCCGAAATAGTTCTCCCGGACAAGTCCGTTCTTTATCGTTCCCTTCTTTCCAAACTCCAATCCGACGGTTATTCCATTATATCCTGCGTTAACAGGAATTGTAGCTCCGAGGGTGATTCCATATGAATCTATCGGGTTGCCGTCAAGGCGGTAATAACTCTGATCGTAATAGAGTCCTCCCCTATAGGTAATTCTCTTGTAGAAATATCTGATATCGCTTCTGTTAGGGGTAAACTCGAATCCCGCGCGGAAAGACTGGGCTATCGAAGAAGAGAATACATATGCGGAAGAATTGGAAAATCCGGATGTCTCGTCATAACCTAGATTCCTCCAGTCTGAGCGGATATAATCAACTTCCGCTGACCACCTTTCTCCACCTTTCAAGGAAATACCTACTCCTAGTTCATCCGAAAATTTAAGTTTCTCCTTTCCCGTAAGATGGACCGTGTTATTTTTCAGGGTATCGGTAAGGCTGGAAATGGTTGCGTATGAATAATCATTGGTATATCCATGCATCCCGGCTTTCAGTTTATAAGTACCTCCAATGGTCATTTTTGTCATTCCGCCAAGCGGCTGGTCATACTGAAGACCAAACTTGGCTGTAGAGGCATTTAGCTGAAGCTTATGACCGCTTACTATATTTCTATATGAATCCTTACCGAAAGCAAGGTTGACATTTTTCTCTATTTTACCGAAATAAAGAATATACTGAGCTCCGAGGGAAAGTCTATCCCATAGGGTTATAGCTCCGCCAGCAAATGCCTGATATATGCTTCCATTTCCTGTTGCAGAATAACCCTGAGTCCCGGTACGACCGATAAGATCAGGATCCTGCTCTATATATGTGAAATTATAACCTGTATCGCTATACGGGGCTATGCCAACCATCATAGCGGTATGTCTGAATAGAGGAAAAGATATAACGAAATCCTCGAGATTCATTATGTTATTGATAGACCTTTCTCCATTCTGGTTGAAAATAGCCGTCTTACCATAAAGTCCGAAGTCGGCCATGAATGAAAGAGAGTCGCGGGCGGTCAGGGAAGCAGGGTTCATGTAGTTCACAAACCTTCTGTTTCTCGTTGCAATTCCAACTCCCCCCATGCTCTTATTGAATGCGGAACCATAATTATGTATCTCCCCTATTCCATACACTGAATATGGAGTATAACCGCCGTATGTACCATCCTGTGCATTGACACATACTGCTGCGATAAATCCCGCAACAATTGCCGTCAAACTATTTCTCAATCTTCCTGACATACCTGTCCGCAATTAATGCCAATCCCATAAGTACGAGATTGCAAACTACAAATATCGGTTTTTTCATCCGTTTTGCAAAATAAATCGCGTCTCCACCCGTGAAAACCACCATATTATCCGGATTTTGGGAGACGTACCCCTCTATTTCAAACACCATGCCCGAAACAACTCCCTTCACCATGGAACCCTCAAGAGATATCTCTGAAAAATTCTTCATTTCAGGAGAATCCAAAAGAGGAAGGCGGCGTGAATAACGGTTCAAAGCCTTGAGACGGGTACGGCAGCCGAGGGAAATAATGCCTCCTGTATAGTTTCCTTCAGTATCTGTTGTATCGACTGTAAGAGTTGTACCTAAATCCACTATTGTACAACCGTGCCCTTTGAAAAGATACCTTGCTGCAATAATTGAAGCAGCCCTGTCGTAAGTAAGGAAAGGAGGAAGGGCGTTAGCTTTGAGAATATCTCCATGAGCGCTGTCAAGAATCAATACGTCTGGACAGCGGCTTTTGAAAGAATCTTCGTCATATTGGGATATTTCATATACGGAAGCTATAACCGCAACTTCGGGTTTTTCCCTTTCGAGAATATCAATGATGAAATCCATCACTTTTTCTCCCTGATAACGGTAAGTTTTTCCGAGCGTCATCCCTTCGGAACAAGCCGCTTTAACTGCGGTATTTCCTATTTCTATAATAAGATTAGCCACTACTGGGGTATGTTTTCAACAAAGCGGACAAAAATACAAAAAATTATCTACAATCGCTCAAGATTACGGAGTGCCTTGGAAAGAGAATCCACATTTCTGGCTTTTATTCTCAGTTTTCCGTCTTTCTGGACAAATACGAAGTCGGTTTTTCCTTCGTTTATTTTTTCAAGTATTGATCCGAAAGTATCAGACTTATAATAACCAGTAAGAGGATTGTTGATAAAGAACATTATCTGTAGTCCGTTCTTAATAATTATCTTCTCAAAACCCTTTGATGCACCCAAATTTCTTATTTTCACTACATCGAAAAGGTTCTTGACTTCCATTGGCAAACGGCCGAAACGGTCTTCAAGTCCAATGGCGTAACGGTCCAGTTCTTTATCAGACCGTAGAGCATCGAGCTGCTTATAAATTCTTATCTTCTCGGCATTGATATCAATATAATCATCAGGAATAAATGCCGGCTGATCGGTTTCTACAATGCAATCCTCAACATAATAATCGTTCTTTGCCTTTGAAGTGATACCTGTCTCCACTCCAAGCTCTTCCATTGCTTCGGAAAGAATACTCTGATAAACTTCAAATCCCATATCAGTAATGAATCCGCTTTGTTCTGCACCAAGAAGATTTCCGGCTCCCCTGATATCCAAATCTTGCATGGCTATATTGAAACCACTGCCAAGGTCTGAGAATTCCTCAATAGCCTTAAGGCGCCTTCTGGCGTCATCTGTAATTGAAATAAGCGGCGGAACAATAAGATAACAGAAAGCTTTCCTGTTTGATCTTCCTACACGGCCCCTAAGCTGATGAAGGTCGCTGAGACCTATGTTTTGAGCCTGATTTATAATTATAGTGTTGGCATTAGGTATATCCAGGCCATTTTCTATGATGGTCGTGCAAAGAAGCATATCATATTCTCCCTTTATGAAATCCAGCATCCTGTTTTCAAGTTCTTTGGATTCCATCTGCCCATGGGCGACGCAAATTCTCATATCAGGAACGAGCCTATGGAGAATCTCATATATCGAAGGCAGTTCCTCTACTTTGTTATGGAGGAAGAATATCTGACCGCCCCTGTTTAGCTCGTAGTCAATAATGCTCTTTATTTCATCTTTATAGAAGAGAATTATTTCGGTTTGAACTGGAATTCTGTTCGGTGGAGGAGTATTAATTATTGAAAGGTCACGCGCTCCAAGGAGGGAAAACTGAAGTGTCCTTGGAATAGGAGTAGCTGTCAGAGTCAAGGTATCTACAGAAGCCTTGAGCTGGCGGAGCTTTTCTTTTGCAGTTACTCCGAATTTTTGCTCTTCATCGATAACGAGGAGACCTAAATCCTTGAATTCAAAGCCAGAACCGAGAATTTTATGAGTTCCTATTATTATATCAATTCTACCTTCTTTCAGACGCTTTTTTATATCGGTTATTTCCTTGGCTGTGCGAAGCCGGCTCACATAATCTATATTTACCGGGAAGGAAGCAAGGCGGGAAGTAAATGTGGTATAGTGCTGGAGAGCAAGTATAGTAGTAGGCACTAAGACCGCTACCTGCTTATTATCAGAAACAGCCTTGAAAGCAGCCCTGATAGCTATTTCTGTCTTTCCAAAGCCTACATCTCCGCAAACCAGGCGATCCATGGGATAATCTTCCTCCATGTCTCTTTTAATAGCCGATGTAGCCTTCTCCTGATCCGGAGTATCCTCATACATAAATGAAGATTCCAGCTCTTCCTGGAGATATGTATCTGGAGAAAAAGCAAAACCTTTGGAAGCCCTGCGCTTTGCATAAAGACGAATAAGATCCTTTGCTATATCTTTAACCTTGGACTTGGCGGTATTTTTCATATTCTGCCAAGTCTTTGACCCTAGTTTGTTTATTCTCGGCGGTTCTCCTTCCTTTGACCTGAAACGGGAAATCTTATGAAGCGAATGAACTGAAACAAATACAACATCATTGTCTTTGTATGTTATTTTCACTACTTCATGGACCCTTCCTTTGTCATCGGTCATTTTTACAAGACCTCCATATATGCCTACTCCATGGTCGATATGGACAACATAATCGCCTATATTGAAAGCGTTGAGGTCATTAATTGTAAGTTGCTCGGTTTTTTCAACCGAACGACGAAGACGAACCCTATGGAAACGATCGAATATCTCATGATCGGAATAACAGCATATTTTATCATCGTTATCTATAAAACCGCTATGGATATTCTTTCCTTTTACAAACTCAGGAAGTATTCTGGTCTCTTCGAGTATAATGGATTTTAATCTCTCGAGCTGAGCCTCTTTCTCTCCGTAAATATAAATCTTATATCCATTTTCCATCTTTTTAGTAATGTCGGATATAAGAAGTTCAAAACTCTTGTTGAATACCGGCTGGGGAGAAATATGGAACTCAACTGCATCTTCAACGCTCTTACTTACAGGTACTTCCATATAAACCCTCTTAAACTTTCCAAGTAGAGGATAGAAGTTCCTGTCTTTATACATATCGGAAGAATCCAGCCACACTACAGTATCTTCCGGGAGTATATCTGTAATACTTATTTCTCCTCCTTCACCCTGGGAAACCATATCAGGATAGATATCTGCCTTAGATACCTTTTCTATGGAAAGCTGGGTATTACAGTCAAATATATGGATTTCGTCTATGTCGTTACCGAAGAAAGAAAGACGATAAGGATTATTATTTGAATAGGAGAATATATCTATAAGCGAACCCCTGATTGCAAATTGGCCCGGTGCGGATACAAAATCAACTTTTTCGAATCCCCTTTCAAAAAGGACACTCTTTATTTGTTCGAAAGTAATTCTCTGTCCTTCGGAAACAGTAAGTAGAGTATCTTTTATTTTAGAATTGTCAGGAATCTTTTCCTCAATAGCTTCAGGATAAGAAACTATATACAACTTCTCGGGTTTCTTCATTAAAACTGCTATAGTGGAAGTCCTTTGAACTCCGAGAGAGGACTTATAATTACTCCTTTCCACAGCTTTACCGGAATCAGGAAGGTAAAAAACACAGTCCCCTTCTATAAGATTATAAAGGTCTCCACTACAGTATTCGGCAGCCTCTTTATTAGGAAGTATAATTAAATGGATTCCTTTTTCTGCAACCTCTGAAAGAACAAACCATCTCGCTGACAGATACAAACCGCTACAGAATAATTCATTTTCAGAATTTATTCTGCGCTTAAGATGTTCAGTCGAATTATGACTTATCAACATTCTATGTAAAAAAGTGTTAAAAACCCGTTGATAACACTGTTAATAACCTACTTCTGAAAAGTTGATAATTATTCCGAAAATCTTTTCAACAGCGGAACAATCCTTAACCAACACTGTTTTTAACAATTAAATAATAATATAAATATTTGAGTATTAATTACTTAAATATAGTTTTCAACTTTTCAACAGGAGTATAAAAACAAAAGTCTATTTAAATAAAAATACTATATTTGTATTCGTTTAAACCATACTCGATGGACGAATTCAATCCACATGCGAATAATGACCGCAAAGATAGTGATTTAGATGGAATAATAAGACCTCAGGAACTGGATGATTTTACAGGTCAGAGGGAAATTGTTTCTAATCTGAATGTTTATATAAAGGCGGCGAAGATGAGAGGTGAGGCTTTGGATCATACTCTTTTCCATGGTCCTCCAGGTCTAGGTAAGACTACTCTTGCCCATATCATTGCAAATGAGATGGGGGTTAATATGAAAATAACCTCCGGACCGGTACTTGACAAACCGGGAGATCTTGCTGGCCTCCTTACCAGCCTTGATGAGGGAGATGTCCTTTTTATAGACGAGATTCATCGCCTCTCTCCCGAAGTAGAGGAGTATCTCTATTCCGCTATGGAGGATTATGTAATTGATATAATGATAGACAAGGGACCGGGTGCAAGGTCTGTCAGGATATCACTTAATCCGTTTACTCTCATTGGTGCCACAACTAGAAGCGGTCTGCTTACTGCTCCTCTCCGTGCTAGGTTTGGAATAAACTGTGCTTTAGAGTATTACGATATTGAAGATATGAAGAGGATAGTGAAGAGAAGTTCTTCAATACTCGGAGTTGCAATAGATGATGACGCAGCCGGAGAGATAGCTCTTAGAAGCCGTGGTACTCCCCGTCATGCCAATTCCCTCCTAAGAAGAGTAAGGGATTTTGCCCAGGTAATGGGAGATGGTCATATAGATATTGAAATAGCGCGCTTTGCTCTCAATAAATTGAAGATAGATAAGAGAGGTCTTGATTTGATTGATAATAAGATATTGAGAACACTGATAACTACGTTTAAGGGAGGTCCTGTAGGCGTAGGTACTCTTGCTACTTCAATAAGTGAAGATGCGGGAACTCTAGAAGAGGTATATGAACCTTTTCTTATCAAGGAAGGTTTCATAGTAAGGACTCAGAGAGGCCGAGTGGCAACCGAACTTGCGTATCGTCATCTCGGATTGGATTCATATATTCAGAAAAACTCCTCTGAAGACATCGGAAGTCTGTTTTAGAGAATTAATTATTAATAATGAATAAAGCAGGATATTTGTTTATAGCTGTGCTTTTGTTGTCTTTTTCAACCAAAGCTGCAGCTTGCACCTCAGTTATTATTTCCGGTAAGTCTACGCCGGACGGAAGACCTGTAATGATGAAACATCGCGATACAGGTGAATTAAACAACAGGATTCAGTGGTTTGAGGGTGAGATATACAATTTTGTAGCCCTTGTAAACGCAAGTTGGGAAAAAGAAAGACAGGCATCATATCCGTATGCGGCAGGTGAGGCATGGACCGGAAGCAACAGTGCAGGATTCAGCATTATGAACACTGCAACTTACGATTTAAAAGACGATGATGTTCCAACAGAAATGATGGATAGAGAGGGTGAACTAATGTACAGGGCCCTTGAAATATGTTCCAATCTTGCTGATTTTGAAATGTTTCTGGATACTCTCTCAAGACCTATGGGAGTTGAGGCTAATTTTGGGATAATAGATGCTCATGGCGGGGCTGCTTACTATGAGGTTAATAATTATAAGTGGGTAAAATTTGATGTAAATACCATAGATGAAGGATATATGGTAGTTACGAATTTTTCAAGGACAGGAAGGGTCCAGGATAGAAAAGGAGTGGAAAGGTTTGAAAAAGCCTCAGCTATAATGAAAGGGCTTTCACCTTCTGATTATAACCACAGAGGACTTATAAACAGTATTTCCCGTTCCGGGAAGCCTATACTGAGGAATATAACATCTGCCAGTATTGTGATTGAAGGAGTTGCTGACGGAGGTAATCCTCTCCATACGGTAATGTGGACATGTCTCGGATATCCGACTTGCGTTCCGTATATTCCGGTAATGGTATTGGATAAGGACAGGGTGCCTTCTTATATGAAAAAATCGAAAGTATCTGATCATTCACTTTTATGCGACGGAGCCCTTAAGGAAAAGGAAATAAGAGGTATTTCATCTCGTGAGGAAGGTCTGCCGGAAGAAGCGGAAATAGATTATGATTTTAATGATATTTATTCCAGATGGACAAGCGGGAAGATGAGAAATAGAAGATTTTTCCGACTATATAGCAGGTTCTGTGATGATATATTTGGGAAATCCCCGAAAATTAATTAAAATTGCAGACTATTAGTAAAAAAGATCATCATTCAATACTATTATGGCCGATAATAAATTAATCTCGAAGATTCCGGATGGTCCGCTAGCTTCAAAATGGACAAAGCGCAAATCCGAAATTAGAATTGTCAGTCCCAATAACAAGCGCAAACTTGAGGTTATTGTAGTAGGTACCGGTCTTGGCGGAGCATCCGCAGCTGCTTCTCTCGGAGAGCTCGGATACAATGTCAAGATATTCTGTATCAGCGATTCTCCCCGCCGTGCTCACTCTATTGCGGCTCAGGGAGGTATCAATGCTGCAAAGAATTACCAGAACGACAACGACTCCATCTATCGCCTGTTCTATGACACCATCAAAGGAGGTGACTATCGCAGCCGCGAGGCGAATGTCTACCGTCTTGCTGAAGTAAGTGCCGCTATTATAGATCAGTGCGTTGCGCAGGGAGTTCCTTTTGCACGCGAATATGGCGGATACCTTGCCAACCGCTCTTTCGGAGGTGTTCAGGTGAGCCGTACATTCTATGCCCGCGGACAAACCGGCCAACAGCTTCTTCTTGGAGCATATGCTTCTCTTAACAAAGAAATAGCTGCTGGAACTGTCAAGAGTTACCCGCGACATGAGATGCTTGATCTTGTAATTATCAATGGTCAGGCAAAGGGTATAATTGCGCGCAACCTTATTACCGGTGAAATAGAGAGATTCGGTGCTCATGCTGTTGTACTTGCAACGGGAGGTTATGGAAATACTTATTTCCTTTCTACCAACGCAATGAATTCCAACGGATCTGCGGCATGGCAGTGCTATAAGAAGGGAGCTTTCTTCGCAAATCCCTGCTTTGCACAGATTCACCCTACCTGTATCCCTGTTCATGGTGACCAGCAGTGCAAACTGACCCTTATGTCGGAGTCTCTTCGTAATGACGGCCGTATCTGGGTTCCGAAGAAGATGGAAGATGTGATGAAACTTCGCAAGCACGAGATTAAGCCTTCTCAGATCCCTGAAGAGGATCGCGATTATTATCTCGAGCGCCGTTATCCTGCCTTCGGAAATCTTGTTCCCCGCGACGTTGCTTCACGTGCAGCCAAGGAAAGATGCGATGCAGGTTATGGAGTAAATGAAACCGGTCTTGCCGTATTCCTTGATTTTGCAGATGCTATCAAGCGTCTCGGACATCAGAGGGTGGCAGAGCGTTACGGCAACCTGTTTGATATGTATGAGAAGATCACCACAACTTCTCCTTGGGAAGAGCCTATGATGATTTATCCTGCTATCCACTATACGATGGGTGGACTTTGGGTAGATTATGATCTTCAGACTACAATTCCAGGTCTGTATGCTATCGGAGAGTGCAACTTCTCCGATCATGGCGGCAACCGCCTCGGTGCTTCAGCCCTCATGCAGGGTCTTGCAGACGGTTATTTCATCCTCCCTTATACTATCGGAGATTACCTTTCCCACAAATTTGCGGAGCCTAAGACAGATATCAATGCACCTGAGTTTGCTGAAGCGGAAAAAGCTGTACGTGAGCGCATTGCAAAGGTATTTGCAGTAAATGGTACAGAGACTGTAGACTCTATTCACAAGAAACTCGGCCATATAATGTGGGAGTATGTAGGAATGGCCCGTACTGAAGAAGGTCTTAAGAAAGGAATCGAAGAAATCGGAAAACTCCGTCAGGAATTCTGGAAGACTGTACGTGTTCCCGGTACCAACGAAGAGTTCAACCAGGAACTTGAGAAAGCTCTCCGTCTTATTGACTTCTTCGATATTGGAGAACTTATGGCCCGTGATGCTCTCAACAGAAGAGAGTCCTGCGGAGGACATTTCCGCGAGGAAATGCAGACTCCAGAAGGAGAGACCCTTCGTGACGACGAGAACTTCATGTATGTAGCCGCTTGGGAGTATAAGGGTGAAGGTGTTGAGCCGGAACTTCATAAAGAGCCTCTCAAGTATGAGAATATCAAGATTGCCACAAGAAACTACAAAGACTAATCGGATATGGAATACAATATAAAAGTGTGGCGTCAGAAAAACGCCAAGACAAAAGGTCATTTCGAGACTTATCATGTTACAGATGTGGAGGAAGACGCTTCTTTCCTCGAGATGCTCGATATACTCAATGACCAGCTTATCCGTCAGGGTAAAGAGCCTGTGGCTTTCGATCATGACTGCCGCGAGGGTATATGCGGAGCCTGCTCTCTATATGTGGACGGCCGCGCTCATGGTCCGGATGATCAGGTAACCACCTGCCAGCTTTTCATGCGTCACTTCAAACCGGGTGCTACTATTACGGTAGAGCCTTGGAGGTCTTCAGCGTTCCCTGTAATCAAGGATCTTGTAGTTGACCGTACTGCTTTCGATAAGATTCTTCAGGCGGGAGGATTCATCTCTGTACGTGCCGGAAGTGCCCAGGATGCCAATAATATTCTCATTCCTCACGACAAGGCTGAAGAGAGTATGGATGCGGCAGCTTGCGTAGGTTGCGGTGCTTGCGTTGCAACATGCAAGAATGGCTCTGCAATGCTATTCGTAGCTGCCAGGGTATCTTCTCTTGCTCTCCTTCCTCAGGGACGTCCTGAGGCTGCACGCCGTGCCCGTGCGATGGTTGCAAAGATGGATGAACTCGGGTTTGGAAACTGCACGAATACCCGCGCCTGCGAGATGGAATGTCCTAAACATGTGACTATTGACCATATAGCACGTCTCAACAGAGAGTACATCAACGCAAAGTTCTCACTATAGAATTTTAAAAAAAATATTTAAAAAGCGGCTATGTTTTATAGTCGCTTTTTTTGTATATAAATATTAATATTTATATAAAATTACTAAATTTGCACTTAGATAACACTAATTATCATCATAAACCATCATTTATGAAATCTAAAATTAATCTATTGCTGCTGGCACTCATTCTGCTGGTCACTCCTGCTTTCGGACAGGGTGGCGGACAAGGTGCCGGTAGAGTTACCGTATCCGGCAGGGTCCTTGATGATCAGGGAATGCCGGTTATAGGTGCAGGAGTAATGGTGGAAGGAACAACTCTTGGTACAGCGACCGATATGGACGGACGTTATACTATTACAGTTCCTTCCAATGCTACATTGACTATTCAAAGCATCGGTTTCAAGACAGAAAGAATTCCTGTCAGAGGTCGTGCAAGAATAGATGCTACACTCTCTTCCGATCAGGAAATGCTTAACGAGATTGTCGTAGTAGGTTATGGTACGCAAAAGAAAGCGAACCTTACAGGTGCAGTCGACCAGGTTGGTGAAGAGACCTTTGAAGGCCGTCCGAACGCCAACCTTGCCCAGATGCTTCAGGGCCGCGTAGCAAACCTTAACCTTAAATTCACCGACGGTCGTCCTAATTCATCACCTTCTTTCAACATTCGCGGACGCACCTCTATCGGACAGGGCGGTAATGCTCTTGTCCTTATCGACGGAGTAGAAGGAAATGCAGGCCTTCTTAACCCTAACGATATTGAAAGTGTATCTGTTCTCAAGGATGCAGCCTCTTCAGCAATCTACGGATCCCGCGCTCCTTACGGAGTCGTCCTTATTACGACAAAGAATGCGAAGAAGGGTACGGCAACAGTAAACTATCAGGCCAATTTCTCGTTTGAAACTCCTACCGCTATACCGGATGTAGTTTCTGATGGTTATACATGGGCTGAACATTTCTACAGAAGCTGGTACAACTATAAGGGAAGTAATCCTACTCAGATCAACAAAACCATGCAGTTTACAACTGCCTGGCTCGAAGAGTATCGTCAAAGAGCGGAGAGTGGGAATTTCGAGACCCTTGTTTCAGATGGATCCTTGATTGACAAGGGACGCTGGCTCTATTTTCATAAGGGAACAGATTACTACGATGCTCTCTATAAGGACTTTACATTTACCCAGACTCACAACATCTCTATTTCCGGAGCGGACGACAAGTTTGATTACTATGTATCGGCTCGTATCTATGACAATGACGGACTTTTCGACAGTACAGTCAATCCGGATTCATACAAGATGTATAACGGCCGTGTAAAGGCAGGATATCAGGTAACTCCTTGGTTTAGAATTTATTCCAATACTGATATTTCATACAGTAAGTATGTGATGCCGGAGACTCAAAGCGAAGGAGGCGGTAATATTTGGCGTAATATAGCTGATGAAGGCCATCCTTGCTCACCTATTATCAACCCGGACGGGACTCTGTCATATTCAGGTGTTTACTCTGTTGGTGATATTCTTTACGGAGGAAGTAACCGTACTTACACCAACCGTCAGGCACAGAATACAGTTGGTGCAAAGGCTACATTATTTGACAACCGCCTTCGTCTCAATGCTGATTTCACATACAGGGTAAGAACTTATGATACCCATGTTCACCGTCTTCCGAGTCCTTTCTCCCGCTATGAGGGAGTTATCGAATCGCTTGCGGACATAAAGGGTCTTGCCGATTACATCAGTGAAACCCTTCGTACATATGACTATCTCTCTACCAATGAGTTTGTTGAGTACGAAGACAGCTGGGGCAAGCATAATTTCAAGGCTCTTGTTGGTTACAACTATGAGCAGCAGGTATATAAGAATACCTATGCTTACAACGACGGCCTTCTCAGTCCTAATGTGGATAACATCAACCTTGCTCTCGGTCTTGACAACAAGAGTATTACAGGTGACTACAGCAAGTGGCGTACAGCCGGTGCATTCTTCCGTTTCAATTATAACTATGCCGAAAGATATCTTTTTGAAGTGAACGGCCGTTATGACGGATCTTCAAAGTTCCCTGCACGTCAGAGATGGGCATTCTTCCCTTCTATTTCCGCAGGTTGGCGATTGAGCGAAGAACCTTGGTTCAATGTAGACAAGAGGTGGATATCCAACATTAAGATTCGCGGATCTTATGGTTCCCTCGGAAACAGTAATGTTGGGGTATATGCATACGATGAGACTTTTGATTTTGACAACGGAAGAATCATCAATGGCCAGAAAGTCCGTTATACAAGCGCTCCAAGCCCGATTCCTGAGTCTTTGACATGGGAAACGGCCCAGACTCTCGACGGTGGAGTCGACCTCAGCTTCTTCTCCGGAAGACTCAACTTTACGGGTGATATTTACAGTCGTAAGACTCTCAACATGTACACGGTAGGACCAACCCTCCCGGATGTATTTGGAGCTTCTTCTCCGAAGGGCAACTACGCTGAAATGACAACCCGCGGATTCGAACTCTCACTCAGCTGGGAGGATGCTTTCAATCTCGGAGGAAAGCCCTTCACATACGGACTTCGCGCTACTCTTGCTGATTATTATTCAATTATTGACAAGTACAACAATGCTCTCAAATCCCTCGGCGATAATGCTTATAATACAAGCTACTATGAAGGAATGAGGCTTGGTGAAATCTGGGGATATGTTGCTAACGGGCTTTATCAGAGCCAGGCAGAGATTGACGCAGATGAAGCAAGGGCTAAAGAGGTCGGTCAGGCTCATTTTAATCCCAGAATGCAGCAGACAGAGTCCTATACCCTCTATCCCGGTGATATTAAATTCGAGGATCTCAATAATAACGGATATATCGACCGTGGCAAGAATACCGCTGATGATTCCGGAGACCGCAAGATTATAGGTAATTCGGAACCCCGTTATATTTATTCTTTCGGAATTGATCTTGGATGGAACGGATTTTATGCAAATGCATTCTTCCAGGGTGTTGGAAAGCAGGATTGGTTCCCTGATAATGAGTCTTCCACATTCTGGGGCATGTATAACCGTCCTTACAACCAGATGCCTTCATGGCACCTAAACAACTATTGGACAGAAGATAATCCCAACGCTTATCTCCCGAGGTATACCGGTTACTTCGCACCTTTCTATAAAGGACGTGTCAATGCCAATACTCTCTATCTCCAGGATGCTTCATATATCCGTCTGAAGAGTGTTCAGTTCGGGTATACCCTTCCCGAGAAGCTCACCAGGAAGGCTGGAATGCAGAAGGTTTCCATCTTCCTTGCAGGAGAGAATCTTTGGACATGGTCTCCTGTCTACAGGCATACCCGCGACATTGATGTTACCGCCAATATCTACGGTACTGACAGTGTTCTGAGCACTACCGGTGACGGATACAACTTCCCTACAATGAAGAGTCTCAGCATAGGTCTCAAGATGACATTCGGTCATTTTGGAGATGCAGTCAGAAAGGCAGCGAAACCCGCTTATGATGCAGCCGCGATAGCAGCTCTCATGGCGAAAGCCGAAAAGGCCGAGGCTGACGCAAAAGCAGCTGAAGAGAAGTATGAGAAGCTGGTAAAGGTAGAAAGGGAAAATGCTTTCTATCCAGTCTTCTTCGAACTCAACAACAGTGAACTTACTGACCTTGAGAAGGTTCATGTAAGGGATATAGTACGTAGGATCAACGCTGAAGATCCTTCTGTCAAGTTCTCAATCCGCGGAAATGCTGATGCCGGAACCGGAACAGTTGCACGCAATGCAGAACTTTCACAGCAGAGGGTTGATAATGTAATTGCCTACATGAAAGAACTTGGAGTAGATCCAGACCGATTTACTGTCAATACCGGACTCGGCTTCGACAGAGATTCCGAACTTGACAGGTGTGTAATCATTGAAAAATTATAAGGAGGAACAGCAATGAAAAAATATATCTACATTCTTTCTTCGCTTATCGCGCTGGGCCTCATGGCATCATCCTGCGACCTCACGGAAGCACCGCAAGCAGAGGCTGGACGAGCAATTATATTCGGAGACGAGGCGGGACTTAGAAATTATTGCTATGGTTTCTATAATTATCTCCCCAACTATGATAATGCTTTTAAAATCAATACAACGCACGATTACTCAGCAAAGATGAGTATCGGCGTGTATGAGCAGGGAGCTTATACTACTAACACATCAACTTCATGGAGCTGGGGGAGTATCCGTAATGTCAATTACTTTATCAAGTATAATACGGATCCCAACCTTTCTGAGGAGATAAGGAACAATTATACAGGTATCGCCCGCTTATTCCGTGCATATCTGTATTATGACAAACTTGTCACTTATGGAGCAGTTCCATGGATTGATAAGCCTCTTGACCCTAAAGATGAGGAACTCTATAAAGGGCAGGATTCAAGGGATGTGATTATCACCCATATTATAGAGGATCTTGATTTTGCGGCCGAGCATATCACTGCGACTGGCTTCACTCCAGGAGCAAATACTGTCAATAAGTGGACTGCCCTTGCCCTCAAGAGTCGTATCTGCCTCTTTGAAGGGACCTTCCGTAAGTATCATGCAAATGGTAGCGAATTTGGAAAAGAATATCTCGAAGGGTGCACTATCTCTGCGAATGACCTTCTCCAACAGGCGGCTGATGCAGCTAAGAAGATTATGGACGAGGGCCCTTATAAACTCCATACCGGCACTCCTTATACAGCCGGAGGCCGCGGAGCTTATCGCGATCTTTTCACCAGCGACAATCCTGTCAGCGAAGAAGTTATGCTGGCTGTTGCCCTGAGTAAGGAACTTTCTAATCTCGGCGAGGCCAACTGGTATTACAATTCAACATCATACGGTCCTCATACTTCAATGACCCGTGCTTTTGCCAAGACCTATCTCAATGCAGACGGTACAATCTACAACGAGAAGACGGCCTCCGGATCATATAAGACTTTCGCCCAGGAGACTACGGGCCGTGATCCCCGTATGTGCCAGACTATCCGTGGAGCAGACTATACCCGTCTGGACGCATCCAAGGTATATGTAAAGACAGCTCCTGATATGAGTCTTTCACTTACAGGCTATCAGTACACAAAGCATGTAATGGATGATATCGGCTATGATGGAGCCCGCTCCAATGACAACGATACTCCTATCCTCCGTTATGCCGAGGTTCTTCTCAACTATGCGGAGGCAAAGGCGGAATTGGGTACAATTACCGTAGATGACTGGACCAAAACTATAGGCGCCCTGCGCCGCCGCGCCGGTATTACCGGAGGTGATCTTGATAAGCTTCCTACAGTAGTGGATACATATCTCCAGCAGACATTCTATCCCAATGTTACAGATCCTATCATTCTTGAGATTCGCCGCGACCGTGCAATCGAGCTTATTCTCGAAGGTTTCCGTTTGAATGACCTCAAGCGCTGGGCTTGTGGAAGTAACTGGCAGAATGCACCTTGGGATGGAATATATATTCCCGCCCTTGACACTCCTCTCGACCTCAATGGAGACGGAACTTATGATGTGTATGTAACCGCCGATGCCAACTATCAGAAGAACGGAACATACAAGGCGATTACAATGACTCTCAATGATCACCAGGTTGTGGAGGCTCTTGCTGACGACCCGGCAAAGGGATATAAGCTCGGATATGTAATGCCTCGCAAGTGGAATGATAATATGTATATATATCCGGTTCCTGAGTCAGTCATCCTCAAAAATGATAACCTCAAGCAGAACCCCGGTTGGATTACTAAATAGCAATGATTATGAAAAGAATCCATAAGATAATTCTCATTTCGCTATCGATTGCCGCAATATCTTCCTGCGTCAAGCCGGAGATATCGGTCAATGCTGATTTCACGACCAATAAGGACGTGTATGAGCTTTATGAGGATGTAATTATAAAGAACACCTCCACCGCTACGAACGATATCATTATCGCCTGCAAGTGGGACTGGGGGACAGGATACAAATGGGGAAAACAACTCGAAGAGCCTATTTCCTTCGACACAGTAGGAGAAAAAGAGATTACTCTTACGGCTGTCACCAACTCTAATGTCAGCGGAACAGTGACAAAGAAAATCACTGTTCAAGATACCAATGAACAGGCTGTCGTGGACTTTACATGGACCCCCGAAACCGGAATTGCAGCAGGAGACGAAGTTCAGTTTAAGGATCTTTCCTCCGACCCGGACGGTCAGATTGTCGCTTGGGAGTGGAAGTTCGGCTCCAATGTCGTCACTGAACAGAACCCCACCTTCATTTTTAACGAGTTCGGAGAGATTGAGGTGGTCCTCACTGTTACGGACAACCAGAAAAAGAAGGCTTCAGCTATCAAGACCATCCATGTAGACAAGAGCCCCAACTCTCTTGAGATTGCATGGGCGAAGCCGTTCGATTCTGACAACGACGCGTTCGTTAAGTTCGCTTCCCCGGCTACCAATGCTGATGGCAGCATGGTCTACGCCTTCTCCAGCGGTCTCCATCTCGCCGCTTTCGACGCCGAAGGTAATCAGAAATGGAGTTTTGACGGCAATATCCACAATCCTAATCAGCTCAGCAACGACGGTTCCAAGACAGGCAGTTCCTGCACACCTTCGGTAGATGCGGACGGTACGATTTATTTTGCCGTAGCTTACAACGAGAAGGACTACAAAGCCACAGTTGGTATCAATGAATCCGGCGTATTCGCCGTCAATCCGGACGGTAGTCAGAAATGGTATTTTGCATATGGAAACGCCCGTTTCATCAATGTAGTCCCGATGATTCTCGAAGATAAGATATTCCTGACAACCAAATACAATCCCGAATCTGCAAATTATCCGGAACTTTGGGCAATCAGTAATCTTGACAACGGTTTCTTCCTCAATAAGTCCGACGGTTCTTTTGCTCAGATGATGCAAATCAAGCAGGGTTCCTATGGTGGACAGGCAGCAACCGCCGAAGAAACCATCGTGACGCATTGTAACGATGCTTATGGCTCCAGGGTCCTATGGAAAGAAAATGGCTCTTGGAAATATTATGGCAAAGCCGACAATAGAGACGTATTCGCGCTTGGATATAGCTCGACTAAAAATACCGGAGAAAACGGAGCCTCAAGCTACATGGCCATCGATAAGAATAACAGGGTCTATATACTCTATGGGACTAATACCGGCATCGTGTCGGAGAAGGCTGTCCTATACTGCTACGACCTCAACAAGTACAATAAGAGTGCGGGAATTGGACCGGAATGGACATTGGGTATCGATGGTACCAATAACCGTTACTACGGTCTCGGCGTCGTGTTGGGCGAGGACGGAACTATCTATGTATCAACACGCAACGGTATCACCGCAGTAGATCCGGGCGGCACCAGGAAATGGTTCACCCCAACTGGCGCTGAAACCAGCTATGTATGGGGTAGTCCGGCCGTGGATAATCAGGGCTACATCTACTATAACGAGTCCGATGGTGAACTGGCCACCGGAAAGCTTATCAAACTTAAGAGCGATGGAACGAAGGCGTCTGAAATTACTCTCGGAGAGTCTCTTCGTTCTTCTCCGACCATTGCTCCGGACGGCACCATCTACTGTACCGGAATGAAGGAAGGCAAGGTGACACTCTTCGCGGTAAAGGGTTCGGCAACCGGTCCTGCGGCAGGATGGTCGCAGCTCGGAGGTAACCCTCGCAAGACTTGTAAAGCAGAGTAATAATGAAAATTAACAAATCTATTTTAAGCATCTTCCTGCCTGCAGTGCTGCTTTTTGCAGCCTGCAGGCCGGCAGATGTCGTCAATCCTGTAACTCCGGTTACACCGGTGACGCCGGAGGATCCGGATCCAACACCGACTCCTGATCCTACGCCTTCCGGAGAGAAGGTGTCAATGACGGTATGTACATTCAATCTTCGCTATGCCAACACAGCGGATCAATTCCCTGATGGCAGCAGCGCGGCATGGAGTGTCAGGGCTCCGGCGGTAAAAAAGTTCGTTGAGGCGACTGATCCCGATCTTATAGGACTTCAGGAAATCAGAAAGGAACAATCCCAGTATTTCACCTCTAATTTCGGTTCCGAATACGGATATTATGATGTAGGTCGCGATAGCGGCAGCGGTTCTTCTGTTGCCAGTGCCGGTGGCGAAGGAGTTGGACTTTTGTACAAAAAAGACCGTTTCGAGGTCGTCCAGAAGGACTTTTTCTGGCTTGATGAAACCCCGAGAACACTTCCTGCCAAGAATTCTGACGGGACTTATGGTGCTTGGAATTCTGCCTGCAGGAGAGTTACGGTGTATGTTAAACTGAAGGATAAGAAACACAACAATTCCATAGTTTATTTCTTCCCTACCCACTATGATCATAAGAGCGAGACGGCGAGAAAGAATGCTGCGGACCTGATGATTACCCAGATCAAAAATATCTGCAAAGTGGACGATATCAAGAATGCCGACTGTATAATTTTCCATGTTGGCGATCTCAATACGTCATATGAGAACGCCCAGTTAAAGAGCCTGAAGGATAATATGGATTATGCCCGCCTCTCTGTCGAATCCAAAGACAGGTACACGGGGACGTTCAATGGATTTAAAAATCAAGATAGCGGCAGCCTGATTGACCATATCTTTTTCGGAGGAAAGAGTATTGTTCCGAAAGAGTATTGGGTAGACAAGACCAACTACGGTGTTCCGTTCATTTCCGACCATTATCCGGTCTTGTTCAAATGGGAGTACAAATAATTGTAAATATATGAAAACCAAGTTATTCTCGGCTTTAGCCATCGCTATTTTGGTCTGCTCATGCGCAGGCAAGAAATCTTCTGAAGGGACATTCACTGTAATGACCTATAATATAGGTTCTCTCAGTAAGTACGAAGGGTGCAGCGCCGAGGGGATAGCCTCTGTCATAAAGGCTGAGGACCCCGTACTTGTTGGCCTCAATGAGCTTGACAGTTGCAATACAAGGCATAATACAGATCAGCTCAAAGACATCGCTGAGGCTCTTGGCGGATGGAATTTTTCCTTCTCAAAGTCTCTTGACTATAAAGGCGGAGCCTATGGCAACGGGGTTGTTTCAAGCAAGCCGATTATTGCTCGTTACCGGATTGAACTTCCTCGTTTCGAGGGCTCTGAAATCCGAAGTGTTGCGGTGGTTGAAACCGAGGATATGGTATTCGCGGCTACTCATCTTGAGCATACCTCTGATGCCGTCAGCCGCTCCCAGGCAGCGATAATCAACGACTGGTTCGCTATTCATTATACTGGTTATGACAAGCCTGTAATCCTCTGCGGTGACCTCAATTCCACACCTTCAAGTTCGACCCTTATCGAGCTCAGAAGGCTTTGGAATGTGCTTTCTGTGGATCAGCCTACCCATTCGACGGAGAAACCGCATATTTGCATTGATTACGTGCTCTCCTTCAAGACCGCCCGTCAGGTCAAGGTTCTTGACTCCAAGGTAGTTTATGAGGAGAAGGGCATCAATGTGGCAAGGGAGTCTGACCATTTCCCTGTAATGGTGAAATTCAAAGTCCTTCCGAAGCAGGAATCTCTGACTTTCGTCCATATGACGGACACGCAGATCGGCTTCAAAGATGAGACCCCTTCCTGGCAGCTCTCGAGGGATAGAATGAATGCCGCCGTGGATGTAGTGAATGCTATTCACCCGGCGATGGCCTTTATCACCGGCGATCTTATTAATGACGCCTACGATACACTCCAGAACAGGATCTATGTTGAGGGTAAGGCTCGTTTCAATCCTTCTATCCCTGTTTATGAAGTGCCCGGAAACCACGATATCAGAGGTTATTCCGAGGATAAGCACGCCCATTATATGGACCTTCGTGGGTATGATCGTTTCTCTATCGAAAAGGATGGCCACGCTTTCGTCGGATTTGACACCAACTGCATTAAGGATGGGGCCAAAAAAGTTGAGGCGGCGCAGCTTGAGTGGCTGGAAGGCGAACTCGCAAAATATGCTGGAGCCAAGAGCCTCAATATTTTTATCCACTGCCCTGTAATCCGCGAAAATATTTACGAAAAGGAGGATTATTTCAACTTCCCGATGGACAAGAGATACAAATATATTTCTCTTTTCAAGAAGTACGGTGTTGATGCCGTCTATGCGGGCCATACCCATCAGGATTACTACAGCGAGTATGAAGGTATTAAATTCATTACCGCCGGCCCTGTTGGAAGTCCGCTGAAGCTAGGTTATACGGGATTCAATATTGTGAATATCGGCCCTTCCGGCATTATTGCCGAGTTTGTAGCGACACCGGGAGAAGGTCTTTCCCAGAGAATCACCTTCTAGTAGAGGAAATTATTGAAGGGATATCTTCCCGCATGGATCTCCGCAACCATCTTATAGATGTCGTTGCGGAGTTTTTCTATGTTGGTCTTGTTCTTTGCTGAAATGAAGATGCAAGGGGTCTTTTCCTCTGCTATCCAGCTGTTTTTCAGTTCTTCGAGGGTACGGTGCTCCTTGCCCTTAGGCTCGAGAGAGAACTCGTCATAGGCTTCGCTCTTGTATGCGTCGATCTTATTGAAGACCACATAAACAGGCTTATTGAAGGCTCCTATATCCTTAAGCGTCTGCTCTACGACAGTCATCTGCTCTTCAAAATCCGGGTGGGAAATATCGACTACATGGACAAGGATATCTGCCTCCCTGACCTCGTCAAGGGTACTTTTGAAGGCTTCTATAAGCTGGGTTGGAAGCTTTCGGATGAATCCTACGGTGTCGCTGAGAAGGAAGGGGACATTCTCTATGACCACTTTCCGTACGGTTGTATCGAGGGTGGCGAAAAGTTTGTTCTCAGCAAAGACGTCAGATTTGGCCAGGAGGTTCATAAGCGTGCTCTTCCCTACATTGGTATACCCTACAAGGGAAAGTCGCACCATAGAGCCTCTATTGCCCCTTTGCGTCGACATCTGGCGGTCAACTTTTTTCAGTTCCTCCTTAAGGCGGGTGATTCTCTCCTTTACAATTCGGCGGTCGACTTCGATCTGGGTTTCGCCCATACCTCCGCGGGTTCCGACGCCTCCCCTCTGTCTCTCAAGATGGGTCCACATACCGGCGAGCCTCGGGAGCATATATTGGTGCCTGGCGAGCTCTACCTGCATTTTTGCGTATGAAGTCTTTGCCCTTTGGGCGAAGATTTCGAGTATCAGGCTCGTTCTGTCGATAATATTGCAGCAGCCGATGATCTTCTCTATATTTCGCTGCTGGGTGCCGGTAAGCTCGTCATCAAAGATGACATATTTGATTTCATGTGCCTCACAATAGGCCTTTATCTCTTCGAGCTTGCCTGTACCGATATAGGTTGCCTTATATGTCTGGTCCAGTCGCTGGATGAACTTTTTATCCCCGACAGCGCCGGCAGTTTCGGCGAGAAACTGCAGCTCATCGAGGTATTCCATGGTCTTTCTCTCCCCTCCCTTTTCAAGGACGACGCCGACAAAGACCGCTTTTTCTGTATTCTGCTCAATCATAGGCTACAAAAGTAGTGATAATTTTGCTATTTTTGTGTTTTAATTAGATTGCAATGATTTCATATTTTACAGAAGACATCAAGTTTTCTTTTAAGGAGAAGCGGCTGACTTCGCGCTGGCTTAAACTGGTCGCAGAGAGCGAGATACGCCGTCTTGGTGATATCTCTATTATATTCTGTTCCGATAATTATATATTAGATGTCAATATAAAATATCTGCAACACGATTATTATACAGACATTATCACTTTCGACTACTGCGAAGGCGATCGCCTCTCGGGGGACCTTTTTATCAGCATAGACAGCGTTCGTGAGAACGCCGCTTTCTACGGGACGGAGTTCGCTGATGAACTCAATCGCGTCATCGTCCATGGTCTTTTGCACCTTATCGGTTATGATGATCATACCGAGGTAGATATCAAGACGATGAGGGCAAAGGAGAATTATTATCTTTCTCTCAGGGAGCTCGTATGATTTATGATGTCATAGTTGTTGGAGGCGGTCATGCCGGCTGTGAAGCCGCCATGGCGGCAGCATCGATGGGGTCGACTGTCCTTCTCATCACAATGGACATGAACGGTTTCGCCCGTATGTCTTGCAATCCGGCTATCGGTGGAATTGCCAAAGGGCAGATAGTCCGCGAGATTGATGCGCTCGGAGGATATACCGGAATTGTAACAGATGCTTCTACTCTTCAGTTCCGTATGCTCAACCGTTCTAAGGGGCCGGCTATGTGGAGTCCAAGAGCGCAGTGTGATAAATCTGAATTTTCGAGGCTCTGGCGTAGAATTCTCGAAACTAATTGTAAATTAAGTATTTACGCGGACGTTGCGACTTCTTTCCTCTTTGAGAATTCAAAAATTGTAGGCGTCCGTACGAATACCGGGGCAATTTTTCATTCTCGCTCAGTTATCTTGACCGCAGGAACCTTCCTTACAGGCAAACTTTTCATCGGGCGCACTCAGTTCGAAGGAGGCCGAATAGGGGAGTTGTCTTCATATGGTCTTACTGAGCAGCTCGTCGCCCTGGGTATTCCTTCCGATAGGATGAAGACCGGTACTCCCCCAAGAATCGATATTTCATCCATTGATACTTCTCGGCTCGTCAAGCAAGTTGGAGATGAAAAGCCGGATAAATTCTCTTTTCTTCCTTATCTCTCAACAGCCCAGAATGGCACTCCTCAGCTACCTTGCTATATAGTTCATACAAACGAACATGTTCATGATATCCTTCGAAGCGGATTCTCAGAGTCCCCGATGTTTACTGGAATGATTCATGGGAAGGGCCCTCGTTACTGTCCTAGCATCGAAGATAAGATCAGGACCTTTTCTGATAAAGATTCGCACCTTCTTTTCCTAGAACCCGAAGGCCGGTACACCAACGAATATTATCTCCAAGGATTCTCATCTTCTCTCCCTCTTCAGGTGCAGCTTGATGCGCTTCATGCTATTGAGGGTCTTGAGGACGCTGTTATTTATAAGCCGGCATATGCCGTCGAATATGATTTCTTCGATCCTACATATTTGAGGCCTACTCTTGAGTCCAAAGTGGTCGAAAACCTTTATCTTGCCGGTCAGGTTAATGGAACTACCGGATATGAGGAGGCTGCCGCCCAGGGAATAATGGCCGGAATTAATGCCCATCTCAAGATTAACGAGAAGGATCCGTTTATTCTTCGCCGAGACGAAGCTTATATAGGAGTCTTGATTGATGACCTGATCACAAAGGGCGTAGATGAGCCATATAGAATGTTTACTTCCAGGGCTGAATATCGGATTCTTCTTCGTCAGGATAATGCCGATTCAAGGCTTACAGAACGTTCACATTCTATAGGTCTCGCAGATGATTTCCGCCATGATTATACCATGAGAAAGTATTCTCAGGTGGAGAAAGTCCAAGAGATGGCGCAGATGACGAAGGTCAAAGCGGCTTCTGTAAATGATTTTTTGGCACACCGAGAGTCAACCGAAATTACCGACTCGAAGAAACTTGCCGAATTAGCCTCCAGGCCAGAACTTTCTTTGGGTGATCTTTTGGAATTTGTTCCACGTGGAACATTTTCTAAACATCAAATAGATCTTTCGTTCCTTTTGACCACGGAGTATAAAGAGTTGCTGAACTTCGATTCTTTCGATTCTCTGTCAAGACAAATATCTTCAACGGAAACGACCGCTCTTGCAAGGGCTCTCGCTATCCTTAAATTCAATACTCTTTATCCACTTTCAGAATTGCGTCTTGATGAGGCTGATGCAACTATTTCCGATGATTTCAAGAGACAAATACTTGAGGCTGTCGACATTTTTATCAAATATAGAGGCTATATCGATAGGGAAGAGAGACAGGCGGAAAAAATCAATCGCCTTGAATACGTTAAAATTCCCTCTGATTTTGACTTCGACTCGATAAAGAGTCTCTCAATAGAAGCGCGGCAAAAACTAAAGAAATATCAGCCTTTGACCATAGCACAAGCCTCCAGGATTTCCGGAGTCTCCCCTGCAGATATCTCTGTATTGCTGGTTTATTTCGGCCGATAGTTCCTTCTTTTACAAGGCTACGGGTGTTTATGGTTTCTGGAGATATAACCCTTCTCCCCAGAAAGGGCTATCGTCTTTAGAGGCGCTTCAGGGCAGCTTTGATCAGATCTTCGACCTTAGCTTTCGGGTTTTCTTTGAGAAGAGCTGGAATCACCTTGTTGATATTAGCCTTTGTGAATCCAAGCATAACGAGAGCAGTCGTAGCTTCCTGCGCAACGGCATTGTTTTCTTGAACGAATAGTACAGAATTGTCTGCACCTTCTCCTTTGACAACTTTATCTTTTAGTTCAAGAATAAGCCTCTGGGCGCTTTTTAGCCCGATTCCTTTCACGCTCTTTATCCTGTTTATATCCTCTGCGAGTATTGCCGATCTGATCTCATCAGATGTCAACGAAGAAAGCATCATTCTTGCAGACGCTACACCGATTCCAGAGACCCCAATAAGAAGTCGGAATAATTCCCTCTCGTCCTTGCTGGCAAATCCGTAAAAGAGCTCTTCGTCTTCGCGGATGTAGTGGTGAATATAGACGACCGCTTTTTCTTGGTTCTCGAGTTTTTCGTAAGTCTGAAGGGATATTAATATGCTGTAGCCAATCCCTCCGCATTCAAGAATAAGTTCGGTAGGGGAAAGTTCGATAATTGTGCCTTTGATGTAGTCAATCATATTTTCTTGTTTTCTTCATGACAAAATTATCATAAATAAATGTCAAATGAAAGATTACTTTAGTTAAATTTGCATACTTTAGCGAAGCGATATGACAGTTGAAGAAATAAGAAAAAGTTTTCCGATACTATCTGAGAAGGTTTATGGTAAGCCTCTTGTCTATTTTGACAATGCCGCCACCTCTCAGAGGCCTTCGCCTGTAATAGGGAAGTATCTGGAAATGAGCCGCTTACATAATGCTAATATCCACCGTTCCGTCCACTTTCTGGCCAATGAGGCTACGAAAGAATTCGAGGCGGCCAGGGACGCTGTAGCCTCTTTTATAAATGCTCCCAGCCGGGAGGAGGTTATCTTTACCTCAGGGACAACAGCATCAATCAATCTTGTCGCTTATTCTTTCGGCGAAGCCTTTATCGGAGAAGGGGACGAAGTTGTCATTTACGAAGCCGAGCACCATTCGAACATTGTTCCATGGCAGTTGATGTGCCAGAGAAAAAAAGCAACGATTAAGCCCCTGAGAATTGAAAAATCCGGCGAGATTTCTATCGAGTCTTTAAAAAATCTTCTTTCTGAGAGGACTAAAATAGTAGCTATCTCTCACATTTCCAATATCTTAGGCATTTTAAACCCTGTAAAAGAAATTGTCTCTGTTTGTCACGAAAAAGGCATTCCTGTCCTGATTGACGGCGCACAAGGGGTGGTTCATCAAAATGTCGACGTCCAGGAGATGGACTGTGACTTTTATTGTTTCTCCGGCCATAAGATATATGCAGCGACCGGCACAGGCGTTCTTTACGGAAAGAAGAAGTTTCTCGAGACGATGCCTCCCTATATGGGCGGGGGAGAGATGATAGATAGGGTCAGCTTCGAAAAGACAACATATGCGTCCCTTCCTTATAAGTTTGAAGCAGGCACGCAGAACATTGCATCCGTTCCGACCTTTGTCCCGGCATTGGAGTTCGCAAAAGCAGTTAGAGAGGATAAAGAGATTGCCCGTTATCAGGAGGAGGTCAAAGAGTATCTTTATGATTCACTAACTAGCGACAATAGGATAACTCTCTATGGTGTTCCACGTAGAACAGAGAATAAAATCCCTTTATTCTCCTTCACGGTAGAGGGCGTCCATCACGAGGACCTTGCGCTGATTTTGGATAAAATGGGAATAGCCGTAAGGTCGGGCCAAATGTGTGCGGAACCGACAATGGATAGATTTGGGGTGACAGGGATGTTAAGAGCCTCTTTGGCCCCTTATAATACAATCGAGGAGGCTGAATACTTTATCAAGTCTCTCGACAGAGCGATTAATATGCTTAGATAGAATGAATAATATAGAAGATAAAAAGCAGGAGATAATCGAAGATTTTTCGGTTTACGACGAGTGGATAGATAAGTATGAGTATCTGATTGATCTCGGGAAAAATCTGGAGCCTTATCCTCAGGAGAAAAAGACCGACGACAGGCTCATCAAGGGTTGCCAGTCAAGAGTATGGCTTGACAGCGAGGTTAAAGACGGGAAGATATTCTTCTGGGCAGATAGCGATGCAATCATTACAAAAGGAATTATCTCGCTTCTTATAAGCGTGTATTCCGGACGGTCCGCCGAGGAGATTGCCAATGATGATTTTGGCTTCATAGAAGAGATAGGACTTAAAGAGAATCTGTCTCCTACGCGCGCTAACGGCCTTTTCTCGATGATTGAAACAATAAAAAGAATAGCAGAGGAAAATGTTCGGGAGGAAAAAGAATAAGATGGAAGAAGAGAAAAAGAATGAGAGTGTGCTGACGGCAGAGGATGTGAAGGAGCTGACTCCCCTTTATTCCAATGTGATTCTCGCGTTGAAACAGGTATACGATCCGGAAATCCCGGTCAATATTTATGACCTTGGGCTTATATATGATCTCACAATAAGTAAATCGCGGGATGTTTATATTCTGATGACATTCACCGCTCCGAACTGCCCTATGGCAGATCAGGTGCTGATGGAGGTTAGGGATAGCGTGCAAGATGTCCCTGGGGTCCATTCTTGTGAGATCGAACTCACTTTTGACCCCGTTTGGGATAGGAGTATGCTTTCAGAAGAAGCGAGAGTAGAACTGGGTCTTGACGCAGACGACGAACCAGAAGAATAGATGTCATTTAACAGCGTATATTTTTCCCTCGGGAGTAATCTCGGTCATCGGGAGGCGAATCTAGAAAAGGCCTTGGACATGATGGATAAGGCCTTTGGGGGCCGCGCAAAAGCGGTTTCCCGCATCATTGATACCGCCCCGTGGGGAGAAGGGGCGACAAAGCGTTTTCTCAACTGCTGCGCCCTCTATAGAATCCCGATGGCAAAGGAGACGGCGGAGGAAGACTGCCTAGAAATTCTCGCAAAATGTAAAGAGATAGAGAGGTCCCTGGGCCGAAGGGAGGAAATTGAGTTCGATAAAGAGGGGAGGCGCATCTATCATGATCGGACGATAGATATTGACATTCTTTTCTACGGGACGGAAACAATTGATACGGAGAGCCTTAAGGTTCCTCATCCGCTTATCTCCCAAAGGGATTTCGTACTTATTCCACTTCGGGAGATAGCAAAACCCTCTCTCCGGGCGGCTTTTCCGGAATTATTTGATTAAATTTGCAAGATACAAACAACGAAATAATATGACACAGGAAGAACTTTTCAAGGTGCTTGTCGCCCATTGCAAGGAGTACGGATTCATATTCCCTTCAAGCGAGATTTATGACGGTCTCGCCGCCGTTTACGACTACGGCCAGATGGGAGTACAGCTCAAAAACAATATCAAGGAATACTGGTGGGAGGCTATGACCCGCCTCAACGAGAACATCGTAGGTATCGATTCCTGCATCTTCATGCATCCGAAGACCTGGGTCGCATCAGGCCATGTCGCCGCATTCAACGACCCTCTCATTGACAATAAAGATTCAAAGAAGCGCTATCGCGCCGATGTCCTTATCGAGGATTATCTCGCAAAGATCGAGGAGAAGATGGATAAGGAGGTCGCAAAGGGCCGCAAACGCTTCGGAGAGGCCTTCAACGAGGAGCAGTTCCGCGCGACAAACCCCAATGTCCTTCGTGAAAAAGCGAAATATGACGAGGTTCATGCCCGTTACAAGGCAGCAGAGGACACCAATAATCTTGCTGAATACAAGCAGATCATCCTCGACTGCGGTATCGTAGATCCGATTTCGGGAACGGCCAATTGGACAGATGTCCGCCAGTTCAACCTTATGTTCTCTACTCAGGGATCCAACACCGGCAATCAGGATGATGTCCTTTATCTCCGTCCGGAGACCGCGCAGGGTATATTTGTAGAGTATCTCAATGTCCAGAAGACCGGCCGAATGAAGATTCCTTTTGGAATCGCCCAGATTGGAAAGGCCTTCCGCAATGAGATTGTCGCCCGCCAGTTCATTTTCAGAATGAAGGAATTCGAGCAGATGGAGATGGAATTCTTCGTCAAGCCGGGAACCGAGATGGAGTGGTTCGCTGCATGGAAGGAAAACCGCATGAAATGGCATGTCGCCCTCGGAATGGGTGCGGAGAATTACCGTTTCCATGACCATGAGAAACTCGCCCATTATGCCAACGCCGCCACTGATATCGAGTTCAACTTCCCCTTCGGATTCAAGGAGCTCGAAGGAATTCATTCCCGTACCGACTTCGACCTTGGCAACCATCAGCGTCTCTCCGGAAAGAAAATCCAGTTCTTCGATCCTGAGACCGGTGAGAGCTATGTCCCTTACTGCGTAGAGACCTCAATCGGTGTTGATCGAATGACCCTTGCTGTCCTTAGCCACGCCTATACAGTCGAGCAGCTTGAGAACGGAGAATCACGCGTAGTGATGAAGATTCCCGCCCCGCTTGCTCCGATCAAGGTTGCTGTCATGCCGCTTGTCAAGAAAGACGGCCTGCCGGAAATCGCCCAGAAGGTGGTTGATGAGCTCAAGTATGACTTCTCATATCAGTATGACGAGAAGGACTCCATCGGCAAGCGCTATCGCCGTCAGGATGCAATCGGTACTCCTTTCTGCGTAACTATCGACCATGATACCGTAAACGATGGCTGCGTGACCGTCCGCGACCGCGACACGATGACCCAGGAGAGGGTCAAGATCGAAGACCTTCGCGACATGATTGCTAAGAAAGTCAGCCTCGCCAACCTCCTTAGGAAACTGTAATCCAGGGAGTAAACTATGGCGTTCGTTCACCTTCATGTACACACCCAGTACTCGATTCTCGACGGCCTTTCGTCAATAGACGGCCTTTTCAAGAGAGCCGAGGAGCTCGGCATGCCGGCCCTTGCCATTACCGACCATGGCAATATGTATGGGGTCAAAGAGTTCTTCAAATTTGCGAAGAAGCACCCTTCGGTCAAGCCGATTATCGGGTGTGAGGTGTACGTAACCCAGCATTATGACCACCACCTCAAGGATACCGCACATAAGAAGTATTATCATCTGATTCTTCTTGCGAAGAACTATGAGGGGTACAAAAATCTCGTCAAGATAGTCTCTGAGGCCCATGTAGAGGGAATGTATTATCGCCCAAGGGTTTCCCACGAGATTCTTGAGAAGTACCACGAGGGGCTGATATGTTCTTCCGCCTGTATGGCAGGCGAGATTGCAAGAGATATTCTTGCCGGGGATATAAAAGCAGCCGATGAGGCGATTGAATGGCACAAGAGGGTCTTCGGCGAAGATTATTACCTCGAGGTAATGATGCATAAAACCGAGGTTCCGGGGCTTTCACAGGAGGTTTTTGAAGGACAGAGCGCTTATGTACCCGTTGTCTTCGAACTCGCCCAAAAGCATGGAGTCAAGGTAATTGCCACAAACGACGTCCATTTTATCCGAAAGGAAGACGGTCCTGTGCATGACAGGCTGATCTGTCTGACGACTAATGCATATGTTGACGATACGGACCGCCTTCGTTATACCCAGCAAGAGTATCTAAAAAGCGAGGAGGAGATGGCCGCCATTTTCCCGGACCATCCCGAAGCTCTCTCCAATACTATGGAGATTGTCGATAAAGTAGAGAGCTACAGCATCGACCGTGACCCGATTCTCCCCAAGTACGATATTGACCCGGGGTTCCTAAAGGACATTGATGCTTATCTGGAAAAGTATAAGGATGTCATAGACGCGGGAAAATGCGATAAAAACGGGACTTACCGAGGTGATGAATTCTGTCGTTCCGTCGCCTTCCTTTGCCATCTGACTTATGAAGGAGCGCGGGAGCGGTATGGAGAGTCGTTGACTCACGAACAGGCGGAAAGAATTGATTTTGAGCTGAAAACAATATCCAAGATGGGCTTCCCGGACTATTTTCTTATTGTCCAGGATTATATTGCAGCGTCAAGGAGAATGGGAAGCATGGTCGGCCCTGGCAGAGGATCCGCTGCTGGATCGGTCGTTGCCTATTGCCTCAAAATCACCAATCTCGATCCGATTCGCTACCAGCTCCTGTTCGAGCGTTTCCTCAATCCTGATCGTATCTCGATGCCGGATATCGACGTCGACTTCGAGGACCTCACCAAGGCCCACGAGTATGTTGAGCAGAAATATGGCGAAGACCATGTGTCAAGGGTCATAACCTTCGGCACCATGGCCGCCAAAAGCGCCATCAAGGACGTCGCGAGGATCAGCCATGTTTCCATCGACGAGTCCAACCGTCTTACCAAAATGGTCCCTGACCGCCTCTCAGAGAAGAAGGAGAGAGAATATCCGTTCAATCCTTCTCTCGATGAACTTAAACCGGGCTTCAAGACTTTTGAGAAGGAAGTTGAGGTCGATGATCCGGAGCACGAAGGACAGAAGATAAAGGTCATGAAGACCTTCCAGAAGGGCCTTGAGGATGTTGATGTAAAGATAACTCTGGCCAATTGTTTCCGCCTTGTCCCTGAGTTTATTAATGAGCTGGAAAACGGCTCCGAGCTCAATAAGGAGGTTCTTCGCTATGCCCAGGCTCTTGAAGGCTGCGTCCGTCAGGTTGGCGTCCACGCTTGCGCTACCATTATCGGTCGAGGCGATCTGACGAACTTTCTGCCTCTATCTACTGCCAAGGATAAGGAGACAGGCGAAGATGTACGCATCTCCCAGTATGACGGCCATTATATCGAGGACGTCGGCATGCTCAAAATGGACTTCCTCGGCCTTATAACGCTGACGATTATCCACAACTGTCTCGACCTTATCAAGGAAAGGACAGGGGAAGATATTGATATAGAGGCGATTCCGATAGACGACAAGGAGACTTACGAGCTATACGGCAGAGGCGACACGACGAGCGTTTTCCAGTTTGAATCTGAGGGCATGAAGAACTGGCTTCAGAAGCTCCATCCCGAAAGATTCGAAGATCTAATCGCTATGAATGCCCTCTATAGGCCGGGCCCTATGGACTATATTCCGGACTTTGTTGATCGAAAGCTGGGTCTGAAGGCTATCCAGTATGATCTTCCGGAGATGGAGGAGTATCTCAATGATACTTACGGGGTTACTGTCTATCAGGAGCAGGTCATGCTTCTCTCCCAGAAACTCGCTGGCTTTACAAAGGGCGAAGCGGACAAGCTCCGAAAGGCGATGGGTAAGAAGCAGATAGATATTCTTAACTCGCTGAAGGACAAATTCATGGCCGGCGGCATCGCAAAAGGCCACCCGGAAAAGACCCTCGACAAGATATGGAAGGATTGGGAAAAGTTCGCCCAGTACGCCTTCAACAAGTCCCACGCTACGTGTTATGCATGGGTCAGCTACCAGACCGGCTGGCTAAAGTGCCATTATACTTCTGAATTCTTTGCTTCCTGCCTGACCAACGCCAAGAGCATGGATGAAATCAAGAAGATAATGGACGACGCCAAGTCCCACCGTATCAAGATATTGAACCCGGATGTCAACGAAAGTACATCCCATTTCACTGTCAATAAGAACGGGGATATACGCTATGCCCTTTTGGGAATGAAAGGCTTTGGTGGCAATATAGTTGACGCCATTATCGCAGACCGCTCCGAAAACGGCCTCTATACGGACCTCTTCGACTTCGTCGAGAGGATGAGCCAGTATATGAGCAGGAAGAATATCGAGACTCTGATTTGGTCCGGTGCATTCGACAGCTTCGGCTATAAGAGATCGCAGTTCTTCCTTCCCGGAAGGAGCGGAGATCTCTTTATTGACGAACTTGTACGGTATATTGAAGGTTACCGCAACGATACCCTGGATTCGGCGGCTTCCCTTTTCGGGGAAATGGAGGAAATGGCCCCGGAGAGGCCTGTAGTGCCGGAAATGTCCGGAGAAGAGGATATCTTTGCAGATCTTCAGAGGGAGAAGGAGCTTGTAGGAATGTATCTTTCATCCCATCCTCTAGATGTCCATAAGTTCGCGATCGACAACTTCGTCACCACCGAGCTTTCGGCTCTTGATGATCTTGTTGCGGAGTGCGAAAAGACTAAAAAGCCGATGAAGGTGACTCTTGCCGGTCTTGTCACAGACGTAAAGAGCCTTACTTCAAAGACAGGAAAACCGTGGTCGAAGACCGTAATCGAGGATTATAGCGGCAGCTATGAGCTGGCGTTTTTCGGTAAGGATTATGAGGCCAATCTCAGTTATATGAAGCTCCATGAGGCCCTTTATATCGAAGGTGAAATAGGCGAAAAGTATTACATTCGCCCCGAGGAAAGGGCCGCGGGTAAGACTTCTCCTTATTCCTTCAAGGTCAAAAAGATCAATCTTCTCGGCAATGTGGCCGATGATCTTCTCTCCGGTTTTGTAATAGGCCTTACGACTCCTATGCTTACCCAAAAGTTCAGAAAGGATCTTGCTGCTGTGCTGAAAAGGCACCCCGGAAAGTTCCCTCTCGGGATGTATCTGACCGACCATGAGACCGGATACCGCATCCAATTCCATTCCAACAAGTATAAGGTCGGAGTAAACGAAGATCTCATTACCGATCTCCGCTCCATCGGCGTCGTCGAATACGAAGCTCTGAAAAAGTAATTCGGGTGGGGAGCATTTCCCCCTTTCGAGGGGCCTTTTGCGAGATTGAAAATGGCCTTTGCGAGATTTTTCCTCGTTGCGTGCGAGCTAACTGCCAGGTAATCAGCTGTTTCTGAAACAAGCGTGCGAGATTTCTTAAAGAGGAAAAATTGTTTTTGCATAAATGTCGCCGTACCTTTGTATCGTAAAACAACGTCTAAATACACGCATTATGGAAATCAAGAAAAGCGACAAAGCCAGCCTCGAAAATAAGAAGCTGCTTTTCACAGAGATCGGACTCGTCGCCGCTCTTGGTATCGTGTACGGAGCATTCAACTATTCCACAAAGGAAGCTGAAGTAGCCGCTCTCGAGGATACCACCGAGATGGCCGACGTCGAGGAGATGGTCGCCATTCAGCAGGAGACCCCTCCGCCGCCGCCCGAGGCACCTAACATCCCTGTTCTGTCTGACCAGATCGACATCGTCGACGATGACATCAAAGTTGATGACATGTTCCAGACCCTTGAGGATGATGCCAGCACAGGTGTAGAAATCATGGACTACAAGGAAGAAGAAGTCCAGGAAGAGGAAGTAGAGGAGGAAGCTATTCCATTCCAGCTCGTAGAGGAAAAACCGTCGTTCAACGGCGGAGATGCCAACGAGTTCTCGAAGTGGGTCAACTCCAAGCTTGTCTATCCTGAGATTGCAAAGGAAAATGGTGTTCAGGGCCGTGTCACCCTTCAGTTTACTGTAGAGGCAGACGGCCGTGTAACCAATGTCAAGGTCCTCCGTGGCGTTGATGACTCCCTTGACAAGGAAGCTGTTCGCGTCGTTTCGAGCTCCCCGAAGTGGAAACCCGGAAAGCAGAGAGACCGTGCAGTAAAGGTTACCTACACCTTCCCTGTTATCTTCCAGCTTAGATAAGTCTTCTGAGACATTCAAGTCTCAAAAGCATCCAAAAAGAAATTGTTGTTCCAGGTCTCCTTAATGGTAGACCTGGAATTTTCTTATTTTTGGCAGAATGAGGTCATTGCCATCACAGGCCTTGTGTCCGTCGCCGCGGACCTTCTGCTCTACCACTACAGGCCTTCGGGCTGACGTCGGGAAAGGGCGGGCTTGTCCGCCTCGTTGGCTGGACGGCGAACTCCTCCTTTTGGTCAGGGCAGAATGCCCTGTCCAACGTCGTCGGACAGACGCCGTCCTTCTGCTTCGC
>ONMJ01000050.1 GCA_900318955.1 uncultured Bacteroidales bacterium | reverse complement strand
TCGTTCTTTTATTATTGTTTTTACGGAGATGTTGATATTGTATTTCACGGAAAGGAGGATACTTCAAAAACATGGAAGTATGAATGGATTGCAGTATTTGCCTTTTTCTGGGAATTAAAATGGATCCTAAAAGCTTTCAAGAACGGCTCTTTGAAAGAAAAGATTGATTTCTTAGAATGGGATGAACAGATATTATTTGAACGGGATGGTGCCATCATCAATATTACTGACAGAGAGTGGGATGGATGGGGGTATGAGCTTCCATTTGAAGTTTTCCTTGGAGACCTCCAAATTCTTTGAGTACTTGGAAAAGATATACTGGGAAGTGTTAACTATTCCGGCGTATCAAGAAATGATGAAAGAAGTTCAATGATGATTTAACCCAGATTCAAGATATCCGCAATCATATTTGGAATCATTTGGAAATTCCGATGCAAAGTGACCCCCTCCGGTCTATGAGGAAAAACCATAATAGAAAGCAGGCTGAAGAGGTTTTTACTCTCTTCAGCCTGCTTTTCGTTTTCGATGAAAGAGAGGAAAGGTGGGGGGGTCAATTAGGACCGGACCAAGGGGGTCAATTTAGAGCGGATTCTCCACCGAACTTTAGTCCTCACATTTTGGCCGGCTTTTTGCATTTAGTGGCAGGAAAAGGAGGTTAACCATGAAAACAAGAGTTATAAGACTATTTGCGATTCTCGCCATTGCGGCCTCATCGCTTGCTTCATGCAGCCAGACTACGATCAGGCCCAGAGACAAGTACCCGAATGATAATAACGGAGGAAGGGAGCCTTCTTCAACAGTAACACTCTCCAAGCGCTCCGACTGGATAATCAAATATATGGGAAGAGAGGATTATGTTGAGTCCGACGGATATGTTTCAAGGGTTGAAAAGATCGATGTCCTTTGCCCTCAAGCTGATTATTATATGATAAGAACGATCTCTCCGACCGATCTTAAAGAGCTCTACAACAACGATTTGAAGGAATTCTTTGAGACTGAGGCTAAGTATCTCAGAGAGGATGCACAGAACTATGGAGAGAAGGTTACCGATTATCTCTATTACGAGGAATCACACTCTTACCTCTTCGACAGGATGCTGATGGGAGAGTGGAAATTGTTCCTTATAGGGATGACTGAGAAGGGCTATATCACAGGTAGCTACACAGAGTCGAGCGTTACTCTCCAAGAGGAAACTCCTTCGGATGACTATCTCAAATGGATCGGCAACTGGACTGTCACGGGAAAGAATCTCGACGGCAACAGCGTGAGCTATGATCTCTCGATCGAGAAGGATGAGGCGAATATCACGTACATCGTAAACGGCTGGGAAACAGGCGAAAGTATCGACAAGGAAAGGGGCACTGTAATGGATCAGGAGTATCTCATCGCACAATATGACTACTATCTGAAGAACCTTTACTTCCGCTCACAGTACCTCGGCACCTATACCGAAAATAATGTAAATCTCGACGAACTCTTCCTCGGAAAGGTAGACTATCAAGGTGGCGGAAAGGATGTCAATGGTATCTATGTAATCACTGACGAGAATCTCGATCTCGGCGCAGCCATCCTGAAAGAGGACGGACAGTCTGCCGAAGTCAAAGGCTGCGACGTGATTGTCACCATCAACAATAAAGAGGTAACTCTACCCTTTATTATGATGCAGTACTTCGCCGGTTACATGAACGGGAATAACGCTCAGTACAGCGAGTACAACCTCAATGTACCCACCTTCGCTCTCGAGATGAAGAAAGCGCCGAATACAAGGACCTCATTTGGTAGGTCCCAGGTGGAAAGAAGGCCCGCCACGAGGGCATCAGTCCACCACTCTCAGGCCAGAGTCCACGAGAGGAGGAATTCAAAGGTTGCCAAGGCCGTCAAAGTGCGCTAGGAAGCACTCCAGCGTATTTTCCATAAGGCAGGCAATCGTCATAGGGCCCACTCCCCCGGGAACCGGGGTGATGGCTGAAGCTTTTGGTGCGACGGTGTCGAAATCGACATCGCCGCACAATTTTCCTGTCTCGGGGTCACGGTCCATTCCGACATCAATTACTACAACACCATCGGAAACCATATCCCCAGTTACCATCTTCGGTACTCCAGCGGCAACAACGAGTATTTCCGCCCCCCTGGTAACGGAAGGAAGATCGACCGTCCTGGTATGGCAGAGGGTCACAGTAGCATTGGCGTCAAGTAGCATCTTGGCGACAGGAAGGCCGACTATCTTGCTGCGGCCGATGACAACCGCCCTTTTCCCCTTAGGATCGACTCCTGCGGCGGAGAGAAGTTTCATTATCCCCTTCGGAGTACATGGAGCCATATGGGGAGTTTTCTGCCAGAGGCCGGCGACATTCAAGGGATGGAACCCATCGACATCCTTATCCTTTGCAATAGCCTCAATCACCTTCGACTCATTGATATGGCGAGGAACGGGGAGTTGGACGAGAATCCCGTCGACTGAAGGGTCGGCATTGAGCCTTGCAATTGTATCAAGAAGCTCTGACTCAGTTGTTTCCGCGCTCATAAAGATAGTCTCATTCTCTATCCCGACCGCTTCGCAAGCCTTAGCCTTGTTGCGTACATAGACCTGACTCGCCGGATCTTCTCCTACAAGAATAACTGTCAGTTTCGGTGTTCTTCCTCTCTTAGCGGAAGCCTCGGATACCTTCTGCGCTACCTCTGCCTTCAGAGAAGCTGCAATCTGCTTTCCATCAATGATCATTTCAAAACGGGATTAAAACTCCCACAAAGTTACTAAAATTTGGATAGGAGAAATAATGTTCCTAATTTTACATATTAAACAAAGCATTGAAAAATGAGAAATCTCTTTCTGACAAATACCCTTACCCGTAAAAAGGAGCTTTTCGTTCCCATTAATCCCGGTCACGTAGGCATGTATGTCTGCGGCCCTACCGTCTACGGCGACGCCCATCTGGGGCACGCCCGTCCGGGAGTGACTTACGATGTGCTTTTCAAGCTCCTGAAACTTCTCGGCTACAAGGTCCGCTATGTCCGTAACATCACTGACGTAGGGCACCTGGAGCATGATGCCGACGAGGGAGAGGATAAGATTGCAAAGAAAGCACGCCTCGAGGAGCTGGAGCCGATGGAGGTTGTCCAGACATACACGGAGAGGTACCATGATGCAATGAGGCTTCTGAATGTCGCCTCTCCTTCGATAGAGCCGAGGGCGTCAGGGCACATTATCGAGCAGATCGAGGCAATAAAGAAGATTCTCGCCGCCGGATATGCGTACGAGAGCAACGGGTCGGTCTATTTCGATGTCATGAAATACAATAGGGACCACAATTACGGGGTTCTTTCCGGCCGCACACTGGAAGCAACCCTCGAAGGGACACGCTCCCTCGACGGCCAGGGCGACAAGAGGGCACCGTACGACTTTGCCCTTTGGAAAAAAGCTGAACCTCAGCACATTATGCGCTGGCCTTCCCCTTGGGGAGAAGGTTTCCCGGGATGGCACCTCGAGTGCTCTGTAATGGGAGAGAAATACCTCGGGTACGAGTTTGACATCCACGGCGGCGGGATGGATCTGATGTTCCCCCACCACGAGTGCGAGATAGCCCAGAACCAGGCATCCAGAGGCACCAGCGGCGTCCGCTACTGGGTCCACAACAACATGATCACCATCAATGGCCAGAAGATGGGAAAGTCCCTAGGGAACTTCATCACCCTCCCGGAGCTCTTCAGCGGCAATCATAAGCTTCTCGAAAAGGCCTACTCCCCGATGACTATCCGTTTCTTCATCCTCCAGGCCCATTACAGAAGCACCCTCGATTTCAGCAATGAGGCTCTTCAGGCTTCCGAAAAGGGCTACAAGAGGCTTATGCAGGCCGGTCGAGACCTCAAGGATATTGCCACTGCTCCAGGAGAAGCTTCGGCTCAGGTCCTTGACATAGTCGAAGCCGTGATGGACGCTCTCTGCGACGATCTCAATACTCCGATTGCAATTGCAAACCTCTCCGAGGCCGTCAAGCTCATCAATATGTCCAAAGACAAAAAGGCCACTCTCACTGACGGCGACAAAAAAGCCCTCCTGAAGCTTTTTGACGAGGTTGTCTATGGTGTCCTCGGTCTTGTGGACGAAGATGCCGCAGGAGGCTCGGGAAAGGCCGAAAAAGCCCTTGAGGGGGCGATGGAAATCGTGCTCGAAGACCGCAGGAAGGCGCGAGCTGCCAAAGACTGGGCCGAAAGCGACCGCATCCGTGATCTTCTGAAAGCTTCGGGCATTACTGTCAAAGACACCAAGGACGGAGCAACCTGGACACTCGAATAATATGAAATTCATCTCGTGGAACGTAAACGGCCTCAGGGCAGCGGCCGGCAAAGGATTCTCAGACGCTTTCAAGGCGCTTGACGCCGACTTTTTCTGCCTGCAGGAAACAAAGATGCAGGAAGGGCAGCTTGACCTTTCCTTTGACGGATATACCTCTTACTGGAACTCCGCTGAGAAAAAAGGCTACTCGGGGACAGCAATTTTTACCCGGAAGAAGCCGCTTTCCGTGTGCTACGGGATGGGAGTGGAAGAACATGATCATGAAGGTCGGATTGTGACTCTGGAAATGCCTGATTTCTACCTTGTTTGCGTCTATGTGCCAAACTCTCAGGACGGACTCAGGAGACTTGACTACAGGATGAAATGGGAGGACGATTTCCGCCGCTTCGTGCTCAGCCTCGATAAGCCGGTCGTCATCTGCGGCGACCTCAACGTTGCCCATGAAGAGATTGATATTAAAAATCCTGCTTCCAACCGCCGCAATGCTGGGTTTACCGATGAAGAGAGGGAAAAATTCAGCATTCTTCTCGCCTCGGGATTTACGGATACTTGGCGCGCACAGCATCCTGAAGAAGTCAAATATTCTTGGTGGTCATACCGCTTCCATGCAAGGGAGAATAACGCGGGATGGAGAATCGACTATTTCGTTGTTTCAGATTCGCTCCGCGATAAAATCGTCTCTACAGATATCCACAACGAGATTTTCGGTTCGGACCACTGCCCCGTCGAACTGGTGCTCGATATCTGATTATTTACGTAGAGTTTCGTCAGCGTAGGACCAGCCTCCGGCAAGAATGGAAGCGAGGGTCTGGGTTTCATGCGAGAGGGTCGCAAAGAGAAGACCGAACTCGAACGGGACTCCATAGACGCTCAGAAGCGCTCCTGCTACAATAGAATGATAGGCTCCGAAACCACCCGGTACAGGAAGGAGCGAACTTAGCGAACCGGCAAACATTATAAAAAGGGCATCCACAAGGCCAAGAGACTGAATGGCCTTGACTCCTTCTGCCATCGCCCCGCCGACAGATGCCGGATTGATTTTCTGGACGGCCAGAAGGATTGCAAATGACATCATCCAGTAAAGCGCCCAGACAACAAGTGTATAGACCACAAAAAGCCAGCCCCTACGCATGTGAAGGCAGGTTTTGAGCCCCTCCGTAACCCCCTTGAATATCTTCCATATCTTCCCGAGGAAACGGGATCTGTCATGGAGTTTCCAGACCGCAAATACAAATCCTGCAAAGAGGACTAAAAGGGCAAGACCTATCTTCCAAAGGGAAAGCCTTTCCGAAAGCCCAGTCAGGATATTCTCGGAAATAAAATCGCCATACTTACCCCAGAGAAGGGAAAAAACGAGTATTGCGGTTACGAAACCGAAAAAAATATCCCACCCCCTGTCAATGACAACAGTACCGAAGACTTTATCCAGCGTTGCCTTGCGGTGGCCTTTGCTATCCCTGGATGAGTTTTTGGTAATATATCCGCAGCGGATAAGCTCCCCCACCCTCGGAAGGACCAAGTTCGTAATCATGCAGATATTGATGGCATTAAAAGACGTACGGATCGAGATAGTATCGTCAATAGGTTCAAGAAGCATCTTCCACCTTACACCCCTCACCCAGTAGCAAAGTATGCCGAGGGCAAAAGCCAAAAGGACATATATCCAGCTGCACTCTTTCAGCGCCACATAGAAATCTTTCCAATTTACGCCCCTAAATGAGAAATAGAGCAACGCCACTGCCGCCGCTATAGAAAGTATATATTTGAGAGCCTCGGAAAGCTTTTTATTCATTTTCATGCAGATATGAGCCTACAAATTTAGTACAAAAACCTAAAATCCGGATTATTTTATATAAATTTGTAGGTTACAAGTAAAACAGAAACGTATATGAAATCGATCCTCGGTATCGGAAATGCTCTCACCGACATCCTAGCCGTCCTTCCGGACGATGAGTTTCTTCAGAAGTACCATCTTCCGAAGGGAAGCATGCAGCATGTCGATATGGAAACCGGAGACAAGATCTGGTCTACCCTCAAAAAGGAAGTGGGAGTAAGGTACGTTGCAGGAGGATCTGCGGCCAATACAATTACCTGCACAGCGATCTTCGGGATGCCATCGGGATTCATCGGAAAGATTGGCGACGACGAGCTCGGCCACCTTTTCAAAAGCGACCAAGAGCAGTACGGAGTCAACACCAGGCTCCTCAAGGGCAAGAACAGCTCGGGAAGATCCATGGTCTTTATCACCGGGGCCAATGCCGAGAGGACATTCGCTGTCTATCTCGGAGCCGCACTGGAGCTTGTTCCGGAAGACCTTAAGCCCGAGTATTTCCAGGGGTACGATTATTTCCATATTGAAGGCTATCTTGTCCAGAATCAGGAGCTTATCAGGACAGCTGTCAAGATGGCCAAGGAAGCCGGTTGCATAATCTCGATAGACATGGCCTCGTACAATGTCGTCGAGTCCAATGACGCCTTTCTCCATAACATAGTCGACGAATATGTCGATATCGTCTTCGCCAACGAGACCGAAGCTAAAGTCTTCACCAAGAAGGAGCCTCGGGAAGCTCTGGACGAGATTGCCCGCCACTGCAAGATCGCCGTGGTGAAAGTAGGCAAGGACGGGTCCATGGTCAAAAGCGGCGACGAGTACCACTTCATCGAGCCCTGGCCGGCTGCTACAATCGACGCAACCGGAGCGGGAGACACCTACGCTGCCGGATTCCTCTATGCCCACTCCCTCGGGATGCCTCTGAAAGTCTGCGGCGAGATAGGATCTATTATTGCCGCAAAGGTTGTGGAAGTAATTGGTACAAAGATAGATATCCCCCGCTGGAGGGCCGCAAAACAAGAGATCCGCGAGCTGATCGCACAAAATCAGTAGGCTATGATGGATTCAGTAAAAGACCTCATGAGGCGAAGAAGCCTCAAGAAATATTCTAGCACCGAACCGACAGGGATCATCCCCCTATCTAAGCTTAAATCAGCGGTTGCCTTCATCGATGTTGAAGACACCTCCTTCGATGTGTGCAAAAATGCTATCCTCGCATTCTTCCGCGAGAATAATATCAAGGGAGAGATCTTCTTCTTCGACTTCAGAAAGCTCACCGAAGGGGAAAGGCTTATCACCAGCATTACGACCACAATCCTCAAGAAGGACCTCAACTGGTACGGTCGGCCCTCGAAGGAAAAGATTGGATACATGCTCGACGGAGAGCCTGACCTGTTCATTTCCCTTCTCCCCCGTGCCGATTATACCATAGAGTTCATGGCTAAATGCTCCAAGGCCCATTTCAAGATAGGCCGCTGCCAGCTTCCTGGCAACACATTCGACATCGTCGTCCTTGACTCTCCGGAAAAGCCCCATTCAGAGGCTGAGGTATTCAAGGAGATGGCTGCATTTATCAAGAAAATACGATGACATTCAGAAAGAATATCGTTACCGCCCTCAAGGGATTCGCGATGGGCGCGGGCAACGTTATCCCGGGTTGTTCTGCAGGGACAATCGCCCTTCTCACAGGAGTTTTCACTCCCGTTATCGATTCGCTCGACGCAGTAGCAAGTAAAGAGACATGGAAAGCCCTTTTCAAGGGTAATATAAAAGAGTTCTGGAAGAGGATCAACGGCACTTTTCTACTCTGGCTCCTTGGCGGCGCTGTCATCAGCGTTCTAATCCTGGCGAAGCTCGTCACTTGGGCTCTCGCCCATTACCCGGTCCAGGCATGGGCCTTCTCTTTTGGACTTATCGCGGCGTCAACATACTTCCTCCTAGTCCCGATAAAGAACTGGAAATTAAAAGATTACTGCCTCCTTGCAGTAGGTGTCGCCTTTGGAGTGGCCTTTTCTCTTCTTTCACCGACCAAGACCCCGGACACAGACCTTCTGGTCTTCCTGACTGGAGCTATCGGTGTATGCGCGATGATCCTTCCCGGCCTCTCCGGTTCGCTGGTGCTGGTACTTATGGGAAAATACGAGACCATCATGTCCGCACTCGATGTCGCCGACCTCAACTGGAGGGTCCTCATTGTATTCGGCCTTGGCTGCCTGATCGGTCTTGTGGCCTTCTCCAAATTCCTCCACTGGCTTTTGGAAAAGCATGAAAGGGAGACTCTCATCGTAATGATTGGATTCGTCTTGGGAGCACTGGTCAAGGTATGGCCTTGGCTGCATATGGACGAAATAACTGCTGCCAACGCCCTCGCCGGCACCCCGGGAGCCATGCATATTGGCGCGGCTGTCGCTTTCTGCGCAATCGGCGCCGCTATTGTGATTTTACTTGAAATACTAGCCCATAAAAAGAAATGAGACGCACACTAATCCTCGCCCTGGCACTTCTGATGCCTCTTTTCGCTGCTGCAAATCCCAAGATTTCCGGCAAAAATCTATCCAAGTACACAATCGTCTACAATGCCGCCTCAGAGGCAGAAGAGGGTATTGACGTTGCAGAGCACCTTGCTGCTTCTATTAAAGACGCCTTCGGCCTCACCCTTCCTATTGCCGAGAGCTCTAAGGCTGTCAAAGGCAGCAAAATCGCCATCGGCCTTGGCGGGGAAAAAGAGCTTTTCGATTATAGCATCAAGACTTCTAAAGGCAACCTTTGCATCGATGGAGGCGGCTGCTGGGCTCTTGAAAAAGCAGCTGATATCCTCGTAGAGAATCTTTCGAAGAAGAATATTCCTTCGAAGTTTTCCCTCGAAGGGACGGTATATGGAGAACAGCTTTTCCCGCTGACTGAAGGGGCCAACCTCCGTATCCTTGACGACAATATATGGGACTACAGCAAGGAGACCATTCCCGATGCATGGAAAGACCTTCCTATTGACTGCCGCGACGCTTCCAGATGGAGAGGATTCGCTCAGCTCATAAGGGCCTATATGCCTGATATCATTACCCTCCAGGAATATGCTCCGCATATGCATGGATACCTCTACCCCGCACTGGAAGAGTACGGATACAAGATCTGCTATGTTCCCGGAGAGGGCCAGCCCTGGGGCCACACACCAGTATTCTACCGCACGGAGACTATCGACATGGAATATGTCAATTATAATCTCTATACCCCTGAAAGATTCAGCAACATCGGTTCGAAATCTTACGTAGCTGCGGTATTTACCCAAAAGGCGAGCGGCAAAAAATTCGCTGTCGTCAGCACCCACCTTTGGTGGAAAGGCGAGAATGCTCAGCCAGGTTCAGACTACGCACGCGCCGCCCAGACAAGGCTTATTATGGCCGAAGGGGAGATCCTTAAAGCAGAGTACAAATGCCCTATCTTCGTTTGCGGCGATATGAATGCATACGAGGATGCTCCTGCCATCCAGCAGTTCCTGGAGGGTGGTTACAAACAGTGCTACGAGATTGCGACTGTCCGCACCGACAACCACAACGGCCACCATATCTGCGCTCCGAAAGACGGATATTCAAGAGAATCACGTCGCCGCTCCCCTACCCGTAAAGAAGGCGCTATCGACCACTGCCTTCTCTACAATGGAGGCAGCACAGAGGTTCTGACATTCGACTGCGTGATGGCTGCGTTTACCGTTCCCCTTACCGATCACTACCCCAACGTCATCGATGTAAGGCTCTGATTTTCGACAATTATCGCCGAATAGTTTTTTAATCCGAAAAATATACCTATATTTGCGGACACGATGGGGTATTAGCTCAGTTGGTAGAGCGTTTGAATGGCATTCAAAAGGTCAG
>ONMJ01000059.1 GCA_900318955.1 uncultured Bacteroidales bacterium | reverse complement strand
GACGACATGATCTCAAGATCACTCGTCGAGCCCATGATGATTCCCACCTTCATGGCTATGCCTCCGCAAAAAAGAGTTTTGAAAGGGTCATCGGTTCGACGTAGACTCCGTCTTTGTAGACGCGCATATTGCCGGAAGCGATTTCATCGATCAGCATCACATTGCCGTCACGGTCGTAACCGAACTCGAATTTGATGTCGTAGAGGACAAGTCCCTTCTCGAGAAGGTCGTCTGCGACGATGCGGGTGATGCGGCGGGTCTGCTCCTTGATGGCATCGTACTGGGCCTCGCTCATTATACCGAGGGCGACAAGGGCGTCCTTGGTCACGAGAGGATCGCCTTTCGCATCGTTCTTGAAGGTCATTTCGACATACTATGAAACTCCCCACAGCCTTGTGGCGGCAGATGACTTCCAGTCCATGTCCGAAAACTTTGGCCGGCAGTACTTCCATAGTGGTGTTCTTCAGGTCGGCGCTCACATAGTGGGTGCGGATGCCGGCTGCATGAATCTTTTCAAAGAAGTAGACTGACATTCTCAGGTTGACATCGCCGACCCCCTCGATAGTGAGGCCGATGGAGTTCTCACCGGGATCGAACACACCGTCTTTTCCGGTGCAGTCGTCCTTGAATTTCAGAAGATAGTTGCCGTTTTCGAGTGCATAGACATTCTTGGTCTTGCCTGTGTAAAGGAGTTCCATATATTATAAAATTAAAAGTTGTTGCGGGGAGAGTTGTTGTGGGGGGAAAGAATCCGCCCCGCATGGGCGGCAGATTGACTGCGGGGCTGCATGCGGGGCGTTATTGGCTGGATAAGGGCTTAGCGATGATAACACCGCTACCGAGACTGATCTGTCGACACAGTAAGTCATGTCACCCTACTTAACTAAGTAAGTCACAAAGGTACATAAAAATGATCAGAAATAAAAGATTATTTAAGGCATTTTTTACATAAAAAACTTGGCGTTTTTTTGGTTACTTGGCGGATACATGACTTGGTGTTTCCAGGTCACTCGGGGGATACATGACTTGGTGTTTCCAGGTCACTCGGCAGAGACCAACGCTGCATAACTCCGGGGCGAAAAGGCCTGTTCTCGCCCCCATCTGCCTTCACAGTGAGCAACTTGGGGGCGTGGAGACGTGTTTCCGCCCCCATCTGCCATATGGTGAGCAACTTGGGGGCATAGAGGCATGTTTCCGCCCCCGTTTGTCTTTTGGCGGCACATTCCGTGACAGGGAGATAGGATTTTCTGCCAGAAGTGCCACGAAACTATCTTCTGGCGGCAGGGCATGGCGCAGGTGCGAAAAAATGCTGGGGACCTGCGCCCCTATATATTATTAATATTCTGAAAATCAGAAACTTATCTTTTTCTAATGGCGCAAGTCCCCACAAAAAATCCGCACCTGCGCCATCAGGTAATCATGTAGAAGTCAAGCTTATGCTTAGCATAGGAAATCGTAGTGTGTATGTTTCCGTCCACGTTTTGATGGGTTTTCGTGGGGTAAATGTCGTTCCCGTCCAGTTTACCCCACGTTTTGGCGTGTTTTCGTGTGATTATTGGACCTTCGGGTCCGTTTACCCCACGTTTTGACGTGTTTTCGTGGGGTAAATGTCGTTCCCATCCCGTTTACCCCATGAATTTGCCTGATATGGGGTAAATGGTCATAGCGGTGATTATTCCCGATTTCGTTTAAACCAGTAGCAACAAAGGGATATCGGTATGGCAGAAAAAAGGGCTGCCACGGCACTGGTTGACAAAATCATCATACCTGTCAATCCATCCATATACCATCGCTCCCGGACTCCGTCAATCTCAATATACCGAGGCCAATAAAGGTAAATTAGAAGAGCGATAGCCAAGATTGTATTGACAATAAAGAGCACGATAATTGCTTGTTTCTTCCAGGTATACCTCCACCATTTCCACCGGATAAACATGCCAACGGCGCCATAAACAAAAATGTACAAAACGCCCACCCAAAGGAAACTCCAATCAAAATAGGGCCCTGCCTGTATCCATAACAGAGGATGCATAAGGAATGCTACAACGGAGGCAAGCATCATTCCAAAAGTGAAGTGCAGAACGGGTTTACAATCTTGATTCATGAAAAAACAGGTGTTGGGGAAGCCCGCCCTCGGCCGCGGGGATGTGCCAATGGCGATTGTGGGAATGTGCCAATGGTGATTGCGGGGATGTGCCCAAGCGGAGTAGAGATGGTCTATTATTAGGTCGGGGCGGCGTTAAAGCCCTCCGACCCCTGTGACAATTATTCCGAGTCCCATGTATAGGAGAAGGGAGCAGCAGAGGCGAGCCTTTGTGGATCTGGCGTAATGTAGCCCCAGAAAACATGCGACGGCCATAGTGAGGGGTCCTAAAACGGCGCCGGTAATTACGTACCACTCTCCCTCTTCCATCAGGGAGGAGACTATCGGATAGGTCCCTATCTGGAAAAAGTGTCCGAACCAGTTGCAGATGAATGAGAGGAGGAATACCCATACCCCCCAGTCAAAACAGTGGCGGCGATAGGCGTATTGGACGAAGACGGAGGCAAGGATCACAAGGAAAAGGGCAGAGGCCCCTTCGAGATGGGGGAAGCACATGAGGATATCTTCTGTTCTGATGCTGAAATGCCATGAACATTCTCCCATCGATTGCCAGAGCATGGTCCCTCCGGCGAAGCCCGCCCAGAATGCCGGATATGTTTCTTTCTGCTTCCGGCTGGCCAGGTGGGCGAGGAAGAGGGAAACGATGAATCCCGTGATCATGTACGCGAGCCTCATAGGGTTGGGGTCGACCATTTCTCCGTCATCCATGTGCGGGGGGATGACAGGGGTCATATCTTTCCCGATGGCCAAGAATAAATAAAACAACGCGACAAGGCCTGCCGTTATCCCCAGCATACCAAGGATTGGCAACAATACTTCTTTTGAAAACTCTTTGCCTCCTGTGATTCTGATTCTCGAAAACTCAAACTGACTCATGATCTACAAAATGATCCACCGGACAAAGGTCAGAATATTCTTTTGCAACCCGGTTGCAAATGAAAAAAGATATATCTTTGTAGGTAAAGCAAGATAATATGGAAAGAACCTGGCGCTGGTTTGGCAAGAACGACAGAATCACCCTTGCCATGTTGAAACAAATAGGGGTGGAGGGCATTGTAACCGCCCTTCACGATGTCCCTCTGGGCGAAGTATGGACAAGAGAGAAGATATCCGAGCTGCGGGAGTACATAGAGAGTTTCGGAATGCGCTGGAGCGTAGTTGAGAGCCTCCCGGTAGTGGAAACCATCAAATACGGCGGCCCGGACTGGGATGAGCAGATCGAGGTGTATAAACAGTCTCTCCGCAACCTTTCGGCTGAGGGGATCCATACAATTTGCTACAATTTTATGCCGGTTCTGGACTGGGCTCGTACGGACCTAAGGCATGAAAACCCCAACGGCTCTACCAACCTCTATTTCAACTATGCCGAGTTCGCGTATTTCGATATCTACATCCTGAAGAGGGAAGGGGCAAGGGAGGAATGGGCCTCATTCCGATTCCCGCAAGGATACGGAGAGGGGCGCGATGTCCTTTCGGAAGCGGATGCTCTTGCAAAGACCATGACGCCGGAAAAGGACCATGATCTTGTGGAATCCATAGTAATAAAGACGCAGGGTTTCGTGTCTGGCAATTTCAAGGAAGGAGATGAAGCTCCTGTCCAAAAGTTCAGGGACTTCCTAAGCCTCTACAAGGGCATTGACAAGGCAAAGCTCCGCGCCAATATGAAGTATTTCCTCGATGCGATCATGCCTACCTGCGAGGAGTGCGGGATGAATATGTGCGTTCATCCGGATGATCCCCCGATAGAGATTCTGGGCCTTCCTCGCATTGTCCGGACGGAAGAAGATATCCGCTGGCTGCTCGAAGCCGTACCAAACCGTCACAACGGCCTCACTTTCTGTGCCGGATCCCTCTCGGCAGGGGCATATAACAATGTGGCGGAAATGGCCCGGGAATTCGCGCCGCGGACTCATTTTGTCCATCTGAGGTCCTGCCATATTTTCCCCAACGGTGATTTTACCGAAGCGTCCCACCTCGGAGGAAGGGCGGATATAATCGAGCTTGTCCGCATCTTCGAAATGGAAAATCCCGACCTTCCCATGCGAGTGGATCACGGTATGACAATGCTCGGCGATGAGGAGAAAGGCTACAATGCCGGATATTCTTTCCTCGGGAGAATGTTCGCTCTGGGGCAGGTGCAGGGCATAATTGCGACAGTGGACAGAGAACTCGGCATCGAGTATAAGCAACCCGGATTTTTTGATTGAAAATGAAACTTACCGACATTCTCAGTAACACCTTTGACCGCGAGCAGTGGGAGCGAAAAGGCTACCAGGTCCCTTCATTTGACATCCAAGCGGTTCGTTCCAAGACCGCCGCGGAGCCGACCTGGGTCCATTTTGGCGGAGGGAATATCTTCCGCGCCTTCCCGGCGGCCATTCTGAACGACGCTCTCAATAAAGGACAGTATGAGAGGGGAGTCATTGTGGCGGAAACATTTGATTATGAGGTGATTGATAAAGCCTATAAGCCATACGGCAACCTCTCTCTGCTGGTAAGTCTACGCTCCGACGGGGCGGTGGAGAAAAAAGTGATCGCCAGTGTGACGGAAGCTCTCAAGGCCGATTTCCAGTTCCCTGACTGGCAGAGGCTCAGGGAGATTTTCCGCTCGCCGAGCCTTCAGATGATTTCATTTACCATTACTGAGAAAGGCTACCGTTACAATGAGGCGGATCTGTCGAGGGGGTTGAGGCCTTCTCTGGCGATGGGTAAAGTCTGCGCCCTGCTGCTCGAAAGGTACTCCGCCGGGGAGCTTCCGCTGACGGTGCAGTCGATGGACAACTGCTCCCACAACGGAGATAAAGTCAAAGAGGGAATCCTTGCCTATGCCGATGCATGGGTAGCATCCGGACTCGCCCCTCAAGGCTTTTCGGACTATCTAAGGGATGGAAACAAGGTGTCATTCCCATGGTCCATGATAGATAAGATCACCCCTCGGCCAAACGGGAAGATAAAGGCTCTCCTCGCCTCAGACGGATTCGAGGACAATAACTATATTGAAACGGAGAAGCATACTTTCACCGCCCCGTTTGTGAATTCCGAGGAGGTGCAATATCTGGTGATAGAGAACCATTATACCTCCGGCCGGCCTCCTCTGGATTTGGGCGGCGCCCTCTTCACGACAAGGGAGACGGTGGACAAGGTAGAGACCATGAAAGTTACGACCTGCCTTAATCCTCTCCACACGGCGATGTCCATTTATGGATGTCTTCTCGGGTATACTTTGATTTCGGAGGAGATGGGGGACGAGGACATTCGCGCCTTCATCCAAAAGATCGGCTACATAGAGGCCATGCCCGTAGTGACCGATCCAGGGGTGCTCAATCCATACGAGTTCATAGGAGATGTCATCAATCGCCGCCTGCCGAACCCATTCATGCCTGATACCCCGCAGCGCATAGCTACCGATACCTCCCAAAAGCTGTCCATCCGTTTCGGCGAGACCATAAAGAAATACCTCGACCGCGGCTTGAATAGACGGGACTCCATTCAATCCTTCTCCGGATCCGATGCTTGGGGAGCTGCAGGCCTTGGTCTCTCCGCTAGAAATCGGCCGCCCTGATCAAGATTGGAGCGGCCTTAAAGATCTGTATAGCCGCGAGGACATATTTGGCCTCAATCTGTACGAGGCCGGACTCGGAGCCCGTGTTGAGGGAATGGTCCGGGAACTGTTCGCCGGCCCCGGGGCAGTCAGGGCTACCCTTCATATATATGCCTCCCGACGCTGATTTTTTATCGGCTTTGTTTCAATTAGATAGACTGCGGTACTCATAAGGTGTGTTTTCCAAAATAATCCTTGGAAAACCGGGTGAATATCCGTAATTTTGCAAGTTGAAATGACCCGCTTAGCTACATACAAGACGCTCTCTTCCACCTCTGCAATCGTACGGGGGGGGGGTAGTAAGTAGTTATATATCAACGAGTTATAAGAGTAATCCTTGCTTTTCCATATCCGGAGAGGCAAGGATTTCTGTTTTTATCCGCTTATCGGAAACAATTGAATCACAATCGAATATATTTACAAACAAAACCATAACGTTATGATTAAAAAAACTTACGAAAATCCGGAATCCGAACTGATAATTGTTCGGTTTGAGGAGAATCTTTTAAATTCTGTCGAGGGCAAGTCTATTCAGACTCTCGAGTATGATGATGATGAACTTAATTGCTAACGCCAAAACCGAATTAGTTATGAAACAGACTCTTATTTATATTGGTGCAGCGTTGGCGATTGCTTTCTCCTTGACTAGTTGCCAGAAGGAAATCCAGGATCCTGAGGAGAATAATGCTGTTAAAAAGGGAACATCCTTTGAGATTATTGCGAATCCGGTTGAGACCAGGACCGCAAACGATGGTATGGCGACCAAGTGGTCTGCAGGCGATGGCATAAACGTCTTCCATGCTGTTTCGGGTAGCACCACTTACGTCAGCGATGGCGAATTTACTATTGCTGAAGCAGATCTTGAAACGAACAAGTTCAAAGGCGATGTTTCTGAGGAACTGACTGAAGAAGCATACGATTGGTATCTCTTTTACCCTTATGACGAGCATCTGACAACCCCTGCAAATGAGACATTCTATACACCTATTGGGAGTCAGAAGAGCGGAGTTCAGACTCAGGAGGGCAATAACAGCATGGCTCATTTAGCAGGTACTAACTATCCTTTGTTTGGAAAGATATCCGAGGTCGCTGCTAATACTACGCCTAGTTTCAGCGTGAATCAGGGCTGTTCCTTTATTGAAGTAACGGTTACAAATAATACAGAATCCGAATTAAGCATCAGCCAGATTCAATTCAAGGCTCCTGAGTTTATTGTCGGAACATATTATATCAACTTCTCTAATCCTGAGAGTGTTGTGTATACTCCTAGCCAGAGTGGGAACAACGTGTTTGCTTCTGAAACAGCAAAGCTGGTTGTCAATAATGGAGCGGCTATCGCCACTGGAGCAAGTGCCAAATTCTATATGGGAATCAAGCCTTTCACGGCCGCTTCTGGTAACAATCTTGAGATTTCGGTGAATGATTATGTCAAGGTTATTAGTTTAACGAAAGCTACCACCTTCTCTGCCGGCAAAATTAAAAAGATTAATTTTAACTATGATAAGGAGGACTATGTTTTCACTGAAGAGCAGTTCGAACTTGCATCGAGTGTCGCTCCTGGGGATCGGATTATCATTACAAGCGGAAGCACCGGTGATGTTAATGTTATGAAGCATTATGAAGGGTCGAATAACAATTATAAGGTTGTCGCGGCAAGCGTATCCGATGGTATTATAACTACTACTGAGGATATGGCGGTTCTCACGGTTGGCGGTGAAACTGGCAAGCTGACCCTTTATGATGGTGCTACTATGTACTATTTGAATGCGACCAATACAACGTCGAGCAATTATCTGAAAGCCTCTGCTTCTGTAGACGAGTATGCAAAATGGAAAGTGGAATTCTCTTCAAAGGCTGCAGTCATCACAAATCAAGGTAAAACCTCACGTAATATTGTGAGATATAATAAGGGTGATGCATTGTTTAGCTGTTATTCCACCGGACAAGCGGATGTCTACATCTTTAAAAAGGTGAAAACCCTTTCTTCCATCACACTCGAGAATCCCGCTCCGACCGTGTTTTACGAAGGTGACACCTTCTCCTATGACGGTACCGTGATAGCAAATTATGAAGATGGAACAACGGAGGACGTTACCACTCTGGCGACATTCACATATGACCTCTCTACAACGGGAGCAAAACAGGTTGAAGTTTCTTATAAAGGCAAAACTGCCTCTTATGATATTACCGTGAATGCCAAACCTGTGCTTGTATTTGAGAAGACCATTTTCAATATTTCAAATGATGTTACCAATGGCGGTGTGGAGTATTCTATTAATAATAGCATTGACGGGAATCTTCAGGCTTCTTGTGAATCAGATGCTGATTGGTTGACAGTCGGAGATTACTATCTGTATGACGGGCCTCGACCTTATCAGTTCTACTCTGCAGCAAAGAATGAAGGCACCGAGCGTTCCGGTCATCTGACTTTCACTTATCCTCATGCCGATCCGGTTGTCGTTACCATTATCCAGGCGAAAGCGGATGATTATGTGGAGCCGACGACAACGACCTTGATGCTTACAAGGGACATTATTCATGCAGCCCATGCAATGGGCAATGGCTCCTATGGTGATTATAAGGATAAAGATGTAGACTTGACAATTGGCGAGATAGGGTTTACAGCACAGAATATCTGCAGTAACTCGAAGAATGGTACCTATTATATGGCCGCTGGGCAGTATGTACAGTTCAAAAAGGAGACCGGTTATTTGTACAATACTACATCTCTTAACCTTAAATCAATAAAGATTTGGACTCTTGAATCTGCTGGGACGGGTGTTGTTGTCAATACTGGATCTGCTAAAAATCCATCTACAGTTGCAACTGTAACTTCGACCTCTAGTGAAACATTTACTGTTCTTGATAATAATAATAATGAGGTAGAACAGGCGATGAAAATATATGAGGTTGCTTTGAATGACGGGGATACATACTTTAAACTGGTTCCATCTACTGCTCTCTGGGTATATAAGATGGAAATAGAATACGAATGAAACCCATCCGGAGACCACTCCGGGGATGGAAACATCACAGCAGTTTCATCCTCTAACGTAAGCGCGACAGGGGCAACCCTGTCCGCTTCGTTTGGAGGAGTCCGTACGGATGTAAACCCGCAGAGGGCTTGGTTCAAGTACGGAAAGAGCGAGAATGCGCTGACGGGTACCGTTAATTCGAGCGATATCTTGTCGGGGCCTTCTGGTTCGTTCTCAGCCCAGGTCGGCGGCTTGGAGGAGAATACGACCTACTTTTATAAAGCCTACATGGAGGTCTGGAATGGATCGGCCTATGTCGATATCGAGAGTCCGATGGTCGGAACCTTCACGACATCGACATCGACCATTCTTACTGGGGAAACCCTGAACGCTGATTGGATGGAACTTCCGGCTTCACCCTCGTCGTTAGGAAACCGTAGGCTGGTGACAATGCGGGGAACCATGAACGGCAAGGATACGCGGAACTACTCTATCCTGTATGATCCGCAGTATTATGCCGCAACGTGGGTGGCTTTCAACTATTGCAAGGCCCATCGGGGCAGCGGGCATTTGTCCTCTTGGAGTGCTAACCCGCAGATTCCGGATAACCTCCAGGTGACGCCATCTTATCCCACTGGTTATGACCGTGGACACCAGATTCCTAATGCTCTCCGGAACGGCGTAAGCACCATGCAGAAGCAGACGTACTACTATACGAATAGTACGCCTCAGTTGAAGGAGTTCAATCAAGGAATCTGGCAGAATCTGGAAACGGCTGAGCGGAACATCATTGACAATAACTCGGCCGCCGCTACAGACACGCTGTACATCGTCACGGGACCGGTGTATAAGACAGTAGGAGGAAACGAGTCCGTTTCGACATTCACCACCGGCGGGAAGAGCGTTTCTGTGCCCAACTATTATTACCGGGTGATCCTTAAGGTTCGGCGTGATTCCTCTGGTACCGTTACCGCCGCATCGGCCATTGGATTCTGGATGCCGCATGATGCCGATACCGGCGCTGACGACTATACCGAGTATGCTTGTACCGTCGATAGTATCGAGGAAAAGACAAGATTTGATTTCTTTGCGAATCTACCGCCCTCGGTAGAGAGTACGGCCGAAGCCAACGATTCGTGGACAACCTTTAAGAACTTTAGTTTCTAGACTTCAGGGGCTTCACAACGGAGCCCCTGAATTCTCTCAAAATGCCTGAAACCTCCTTCATAGACATCGCCTCCCGCTGGCTCGACGAGTTGGCGGGGAACGTGGATGCCAAGACCATCGAGCATTACCGGTGGTCCTTGGAGAGTTTTGTCTATCCGGAGTTCGGGGAGAAGGAGCCGCAGGATATCTCGGAGGAAGACGTACGGAATCTATTGGAAAAGAAGCGTGCGGAGGGATTGTCTGAAGGATCGGTCTATGCCATTCCGAAGTTGATCTGGCGGATTTTGAGCTATGCATCGTCGGAAGGGTTGTGCGAAGCACCTGAGTGGAACATCGTGATGGGTAAGCCGGAAAGAATGAGCCCGACAGTCATTCTCACTTACGAGCAAGAAAAACGGCTATTGACTTTTCTTACCGAGAATCCGAAGCCAAAGTATGTTGGCATCTATCTCATCCTAACTACGGGAATGAATATTGGAGAGATGCTGAAACTAACCTGGGCCGATGTTTCCCTCTATCAAAAACAAATCCGGGTGTTGAAGGAGGCAGAGGGGACACCAGATGCCAGGAATAAGTTCCGAATCATCCCCATCAACGAGCGGCAACGGATTTTCCTGAAGAAAGTGGCCTCTCTACCGACGGTGTATGTGGCCAGTGGGAAACCCAAACCTGCTTCGCCCTATGCAATCCGAGATAATTTCATACGGGTACTGAAGGAACTGAATCTGCCGGACATGCCGTTATCCGATCTTCGTCGCACTTTCGCTGTTCATTGCCTGGAAGGAGGGATGGGGTATGAGAAACTGAGCAAGATCCTTGGCCAGAAGAACACTCCTGACTTCCGTGCCAACTTCCGCGGGCTCGTTTCCCCCGAGACCAGGGAGCGCCTGGAACAAGAGATGCTGGAGGCGCGGAAGCCGCGACAGGCTCCCGAGCACACCAATTGTATCGGCCCCGACCTGTCCCCGGAAGTCGTTGCCCTCAGGCAGAAGGTAGAAGCGAAGAAAAAGCAGCTCAATGAAACACTGGCTGCTTTGGAAGGCGATTTGGAGATTATCCACACCCTTCGGAGAAGCAATCTCGCCGGTCTCGGCAGACCCAGGGAAGGCTTGTATCAGTTCATTGAAAAGGTCCTGGGTGATGACCGGGACGGGAAGATGCTGGTCGAATACCTCCGTTGCAACATGCGTGTCGCCGACATGCCTTCGCAGAAGGTGTGTACTGTCCAGACCATCCGTTCGCGTGTGGCCCGGGGCTTTTCTAAGCTCATGGAGCGCCTGGATGCCATCTATGCCGTCGAAGGGTTCGACATCCTTGACATGTTCCATAAGCTTACCGCCCGGATTCAAGAAATCGCCCCGCCGGAACCAGTTCGCCCCGGCCGCAAGCACAACCCCACGGTTGGAAACGAATTCAAGAGGGCAATGGCGGCACTGGACAGAATAGTGGCAAAAGAAGATTGAACCCGGTTTTATCCCGGGGCAGTCAGGGCGACCCTTTTATCGGCTTACAATCATAGCCTTGCCTTTTCGTACTGATCCCTTGTCTTGAAGGACGTGGAGACTTCTCGCACCAAACTCAGCAGCAGAAACAAATGA
>ONMJ01000027.1 GCA_900318955.1 uncultured Bacteroidales bacterium | reverse complement strand
CCGATGGTACTGACCCACCAGTTGGGAGAGTAGGTAGCTGCCGTTCTTCGGGACCCCTGAGAGTCTTACGACTCCCGGGGGTCTTTTTTTGTGCCTTCGGGTTAACCATTATCACCGGCAGCTACCGGAAAATGACATATTATCGTGGTTACTTGCGCCATTGGAAAAAGATAAGTTCCTTACTTTCAGGATATTATTATTTTATTCCGGCGCAGGTCCCCAGCATTTTTTCGCACCTGCGCCATGTTGAGCGACAAGAAGGGTGTTTCGCAGTACGGGATGTTGATTTCCCCATTCCCGTGCCAACAGGAAGTGCTTTCGTAGCACGGCACATCTGAATCTCTGTTCCCGTGCCATCAAAGTGGTGTTTCGTAGCACGGCAGGGTGTTTCGCTGACCATTCTCTCTGGGGATTGATGCATTGGATCGATGCATTCGGGTGACGGAGTGATGCCCTTTAGACCAAAGTTGCCTCTTCAAAGCCCGTTCAGTATTGGAACTATAGCTTCATGCCTCGCTATCACAATAGGATAGACGCTGCTGCCTATATCGTACATAGTTACTTGTCACTAAAATAATCTTTAGTTACTAAGTTCAATTGATATCTTTTCGGATTCTTTGATTATATTTGTCTTTTAAGAGTAGAGTATCTCCATTACTGGCACTAACTAAGATAAACCATTAATAATATGAACAAGATAGTCAGATTCTTATCTATTGCTGCGGCAATGATCATCGCTCTCGCCCCTGCTTATGCCCGGAAAGTCAAGAAAGTAGCTCCGAAAGAGCACACTACTGTGGAAATTCCCAAGGTGACAAAACAAGTGATAGCTGTGGAAACATCATCTACACAACTAATTCTACTTGTAAATGCAAATGGCACTGTTCAAACATGCCATTACGGCCGTAAAATTGCAGATCCGAACGAATTCCTCAATTACAATTCCGGCTTAGGCTCCTTGTATGGCGATGGCGCCGTCACATATCCTGCCCAAGGCGGAAGATTTATCTCTGAGCCTGCTTTGAGTGTCAAATATGCAGATGGATATAGAAATACCGAACTCTATTTTGCCGGAGTGAATAGGACCTCCAAAGACTTGGTGAATACTACGGAAGTCCTTCTTAAAGACTATGTTACAGGGCTTGAAGTAAAGCTTGTCTATGATGCTTATCTGAAAGAGGATGTTATACTGAGCCACTCTGAAATTACCAATGCCGGAAAGGCTCCCGTCACCCTTATCGACTACGCCTCATCTTCCATGTATGTCAGAGGAGACAAATTCCTATTGACTCATACATACGGCGATTGGGCTGCGGAGATGCAGATTGACAGGGAAGTGCTGACTCATAACATCAAGGTCATTGAGACAAAGCGTGGCACCCAGGCTACCCAGTGGAACAATCCTTCTTTCATGCTGAGCCTGAATACCGATTCTTTCAGCGAGACCGACGGCGATGTTATCGCAGGATCGCTTGCCTGGAGCGGTAATTTCCGTATCAGTTTCGAAAAAGATGTCACCCATAATCTCAATGTCGTGGCTGGAATCAATCCTTTCTCTTCTGAATACGAACTAGCTCAGAATCAGACTTTTATAACTCCGGATATGATCTGGACATTCTCCTCTGAAGGAGCTGGACAAGCATCCAGGAACATCCATGCATGGGCAAGAAACTTCGGTGTATATGGAGGCGCTGCGATCAAACCGACTCTTCTCAATAGCTGGGAAGGGGCATATTTCTCATTCAATACAGAGACCCTTCTCAGGATGATTGACGATGCGGCAGCAATGGGCCTTGAGATGTTCGTTCTCGACGACGGTTGGTTCGCAATGGATTACCCTCGCGACAGCGACAAGCAGGGCCTCGGGGATTGGGAAGTCAATACCAAAAAAATTCCTGAAGGAATAGATTATATAGCTTCGTATGCCCATTCCAAGGGACTCAAATTCGGAATCTGGATTGAGCCGGAGATGGCCAACCCGAAAAGTAACCTCGCAAAAACTCACCCTGATTGGATAGTCCGTTCTCCCGGACGCGAGATATATCAGCAACGCAACCAGTGGCTCCTGGATCTTTCGAATCCAGATGTTCAGGACTTCGTCTATGGAGTTTTCGATAACACGATGCAGTTGTCGAAGAATATCGATTATATAAAGTTCGATTCCAATCGTCCTGTCTATAGCTATGGGTCCGACTACCTTGGAAAAGACCAGAGCAAGTTCTATGTGGATTATGTTCAGGGCCTTTACAATATCATGCGCCGCGTCAGGGAGAAGTATCCTGATACGATTGTTCAGTGCTGTTCTTCAGGTGGCGCAAGGGTAGATTACGGCTCATTGAAATACTTCAACGAATACTGGGCCAGCGATGATACAGATGCTATGGAAAGAATTAAGATTCAATATGGTACGAGCCTTTTCTATCCTGCCTGCACCATTGCTTCCCATGTGTCGGCTGTCCCGAATCATCAGACGACAAATGTCACTTCTCTGAAATTCCGTTTCGATGTAGCCTGCTCCGGCCGTCTTGGAATGGAGCTTCAGCCAAAGAATCTCACAGAAGAGGAGCGCGCATTTGCAGACAGATGCATCACTTCTTATAAGAGCTGGCGAGACCTTGTCTTCGCAGGCGACCTATATAGAATCTCGTCTCCCTATGAGAGTGATTATTATGCTCTTATGTATGTCTCCGAGGATAAGTCAAGGGCCGTCGTGTTCACATATTGCGCTAACTACCTCAATCGTGCAATTGGTACCAAGACCTTTACCCTTCAGGGTTTGGATCCATCGAAGAAGTATAAGGTCACCGAGCAGAATGTCGATAAATCAATATTCTCCGGAAACGGAAAAACCCTCTCCGGAGAATATCTGATGAATGGCGGATTCAATATCAAGCTGTTCAAGACGATGTCGAGCGCCGTCTTCTATTTGGAAGCGCAGTAGGCCTATTCGGCATCTACGTGGAGGACATACTCGAGGCGTGTATCGGCGTCCGTGAAGAAATTGTCTACAGTGTAGTGGAGATCAAATACTTTCGTATTGAGAGGATCATTCTTATCCAGACGATATATCTGGATCATATAGTGCTCGAACGGATTGATAGTAAGATGCCTTGCCATCTGCCACTGTTCGCTGCCGGGAGCCTTGTCAAGGGTGACGGGAATTGATGATCGGTTGTAGATGTAGACCTTCAGAGTCTTCTCTGACCAAAGGATTTTTTCAACCCTGAGACACGATTTAAGAAGGGGAAGTATCAGTTCTTCGGGACCGTATACTTTCCCTTCGGCGAAAATAGCCGTCCTGTGGGCGTCAAGACCTTCGCGAAGGCCACTCAGTGATCTTTCTTTTGCGAAGACGAGGGTGACGGGCCGGAGTTCTCCTGCATTGAAATCTATGTCCATGAACATAGGATGATGACTGTCGGTGCCGCTTACGATTGCAAGGCCGTGCTCAATTGCCCAATGATGGGCCTCGGGGCTATAGCCTTCCCACCAGTTATAGACCTCGACTGCGTCCATAAGGCCGTCTTTTGCCATCTGCTCATGCTCTTCGTAGAAGACTGTTTTGTTGGGAGCCTGGCGGCACCAATGGGGATGGTTCCATGTAAGGAACGCTCCCTGTCCCTTAGCTATCTTGCATGCTGCAAGAAGGCCTTCCGGTTGATGGTCTTTTCCGTGGGCATCCATCGCTGCTCCAATAGGGTTGGCGTCTTTAACAAAAGTGGCGTTGAAATGCCCTGGAGGCATGATTTGGCTCGTTATCTCTCCGCCGGGGACGAGGATAAGCCCAGTCCCTTTCGCCTGTTTTTCTGCGAGTTTGAAAGAGGTGTTGTTATCGACCTTTTTCGGATCGAAATACCCGGAATTCAGATACTTATGGAGCCTTCCGTCGACATGGTCTGTAATGCACAGGAAATCAAGTCCTTCCATCACGGCCTCATCTACTCTTGTTGTCGGCCATACGCTGGCATCTGAGAATATGGTATGCATGTGCATATCCCCTTTGAGGGTAACATATCCGTCAATGTTTGGAATTTTCATCTCATTTCTAACTTGAGCCGAGATGGTGCCAGCCGCAAGGAAAGCAGCGGCAATGAGAAGTAGTGACTTTTTCATATGCGATGTTATTAGTTTCGTATCCTCACAAATATACTTAAAAAATCGTATCTTTGTCAATATGGAAGACAAGATTTGGGATCCTCTGAGGAAGAAGCACGTAGCCAGGACTCCGGAAGAAGAAGTCCGTCAGTGGTTCATCTCAGTCATGATCAGTGGGATGAAAATACCCTCCCATATGATGATGAGTGAGGTCCCGATTCGCTATGGAGATAAAGATTACAGGGCGGATATCGTCGCCTACGGACGCGATGCAAGCCCCCTCATGATTGTTGAGTGTAAGCAGCCTTCTGTAGCGATTGACCAGAAAGTCCTGGATCAGGCAATCAGGTACAACAATGTCTTGAATGTCAGGTATATTGCGATTACCAACGGAGTGAAAACCTTTATTTTTACCAAGGTCGGTGAGAAGTTTGAATTTATGGAAAAGGCCCCTTTGTGGGATGAAATGATATGCCAACAATAACTACCGGATTTCTCGAAGGGAATATTTTCAGGATTGTATCTGAAGAGGCTGAAAGGCAGGGCGTGAGAGCCTTTGTCATAGGAGGTTATGTCCGTGACTGTTTTCTTGGAAGGGCTAATAAGGATATAGACATAGTAGTGGAGGGAAGCGGAATTGCGCTTGCCGAAGCCATTGGAAAGCGGGTGAAGAGCAAAGTCTCAGTCTTTAAGAACTTCGGCACTGCGATGCTTCATATCGACGGGGTAGAGGTCGAATTTGTGGGGGCGCGGAAGGAATCGTACAGCCACGATTCGAGGAAGCCGATAGTCGAAGACGGCACTCTCGAGGAGGATCAGAAGCGAAGAGATTTTACTATAAACGCGATGGCTTTCAGTCTCCAGAAGGAGGATTTCGGAGCCCTTATTGATCCTTTCGGGGGAATAAGAGACTTGAATGACGGCATCATTCGAACCCCACTGGATCCGGATACAACCTATAGCGACGACCCCCTAAGGATGCTGCGCGCTATCAGATTTTCATGTAAATTGAGTACTCCCGAGCATAAATTCAGGATAGTGGATGAGTCTTTGGACTCTATGAGAAGAAACGCCTATCGGCTGGATATTCTTTCCAAGGAGAGGATAGTAGAGGAGCTGAATAAGATGCTTCTCACCCCTCGTCCCTCTATAGCCTTCCGTCTATTGGATGAGACAGATCTTCTCAGCCGCATCCTCCCTCAGCTGGAGATGCTAAAAGGAGTGGAAACAATTGAAGGAAAGGGACATAAAGAGAATTTCTCACATACTCTTCAGGTTGTTGACAATCTCGCGGCAGAGGAAGATGCCGCCATTGCGAAGGGCCTTCTTAAGGATTATGAGCCAGACGGGGACGGGTGGAAGGAGACCGTAAGGACTGAGCCGAATGTTTGGCTTCGTTGGGCTGCACTTTTGCACGATATTGGAAAGCCAGCGACCAAAAAGTTCATCCAGGGAACGGGATGGACCTTCCATGGCCATGAGGTTATCGGTGCCAAAATGGTCCCGAAGATATTCTCATCGCTGAAAATGCCCCTAAATGAGAAGATGAAATATGTCCAGAAGTTGGTGGGACTCCATCTGAGGCCCATAGCTCTTGTGGACGAGGAAGTTACTGACTCAGCAATAAGGCGGCTTCTCTTTGATGCCGGTAATGATATTGACGATCTGATGCTTCTTTGCAACGCAGATATCACTTCCAAGAACCCGTCCAAGGTGGCGAGAATCAAATCCAATTTCGAGCTGGTGAAGAAAAAACTTGTTGCAGTAGAGGAGAAGGATGCCATTAGAAATTTCAAGAATCCGATCACCGGAGATTATATAATGGAAGTTTATGGCATCGGCCCCTGCAATACAATCGGATTGATTAAAGAGTACGTCAAGAATGCGATTCTTGACGGCGTTATTGGCAATAATTTCGAGGAGGCTGACGCTCTCATGAGGCAGAAAGCGTCCGAGCTCGGACTTTCGGCAAGGTGATGGATCCGATAGAAGAATATCTCGAATACATAAGGACGGTCCGGCGCTATTCCGACCGTACCGTCGATATATACCAAGGGGTGCTCGTGGAGTTCTCTTCGTTTGTGGAAGGAAATGTTATAGAGTCACTTACGCCTCAAATAGTGAGAAGTTACGAAGTTCATCTGCTGGAAGAAAAAAAGGTGTCTCCGAAGACTGTCAATCAGCACCTTTCGGTTCTCAGCAGCTTCAGCCGTTTCCTCGTCAAGCGCGACAGGATTCCTTCCAATCCGGTTTCAACGGTCACCAGGCCTAAGGTCCCGAAGCGTCTGCCGGAGTATTTCCGCAGGGAAAGTCTCGATAGCTATCTTTCTGCAACGGATTATCTTGTCAGCGAGTACGAAGCTTTTTCCGATCCAAAGTATTATGAACCGAGACTTCAGAGGCTCATTATCAATATACTATATTGCACAGGTATACGAAGGGCGGAGCTTATTTCGCTCAATAATTCTTCTTTCGATTCCTCTCGAAGGATAATGTCTGTCCTTGGAAAAGGCAACAAAATGAGAGAAATTCCGCTTCTTCCTTCGCTTTGTCATGAAATTTGTATATATTTACAATCAGTTGAATCTACGGTCATTGAAGTAAGGTCTGCGAGCGATCCTCTTCTCGTTACAAAAAATGGAAAGAGGCTCTATCCTGTCTATATCGACAGGGTAGTAAAGAGTACCCTCGGCGATTCAGGAGTGACTTCGAGAAAGTCCCCCCATGTCCTCAGGCATACTCTTGCGACGGAGCTTCTTGATGAAGGAGCGGACATCAACTCCATAAAGGAGATGCTTGGCCATTCCTCTCTGGCAGCGACGCAGGTCTATACCCATACGTCCGTCGACCGGCTGAAAAAAGTTTATTTTAACGCCCACCCCAGGGCAAAAAACGGAGGTAACAATGGAGATTAAAATTAAGTCTCTGAAATTCGACGCCGATGCGAAGCTTATCGCATATGTCGAAAAGAAGGTTTCAAAGCTTGAGAAGTTTTTCGATGGTATCGAGACTGCAGACGTTACATTGTCTCTCCTAAGCGAGCCTGACAACAAAAACGTCAAGATCCAGGCCCACATTCCCGGTGACGATCTGGTCATTGAGAGAAGCGCCAAATCGTTTGAAGAGGCCGTTACTGAGGCCGCAGACCTGATGAAAGAAAAAATTGTCAGGGCAAAGGAGAAAAAATTCGACAAATAATTTTCAGCCTGCGGCGTCCCGGCAGTACGGGGCGCCGCCTTTTTTTGTATATTTGTCATTCAATGGCTTCGAAAGGTTACATAGAGACCGACAGACAATGTCGTAATATTGTTAATGACGTTAAGAACGGCATTTTCAAGCCCGTCTACCTTCTTATGGGCGAAGAACCCTATTACCCCGACATGGTCTGCAATGCCATTGTTGACAACTGTCTCCAGGACTGGGAGAAAGACTTCAATGAGACTATTTGCTACGGTACCGACGTCGATGTCGAGACCGTTATTTCCGAAGCCCGTCGGTTCCCTATGATGGCTGAGCGCCAGCTTGTTGTCCTGAAAGAAGCCCAGGCGATGAAAGGTCTCGAAGATCTCTCCATTTATTGCCAGAATCCGCTCGATTCGACTGTCCTTGTCATCTTCATGCGAGGGGCGTCAGCCGATAAGCGGAAATCCCTTTACAAGAGTGTACTGAAGGTCGGGACGATAGTTGAGTCCCTTCCTCTTCGGGATTATGAAGTTTCGCGCTGGATAGGCGACTATTTTACTGAAAACGGGCTTTCAATAACTCCCGATGCCGCTGCAATCATGGGAGAGTTTGCCGGAACAGATCTTTCGAAGATTGCGCTGGAGACGTCTAAGATGATGAAAAGTCTTCCGGAGGGGACCAAGAATGTGAAGGTGGAGGATGTTGAGAAGAACATCGGCGTATCGAGGCAGTTTAGTATATTCGAGCTTACGAAAGAGCTTTCATATCGCAATGCAGCGAAGGCCCTTCGGGTGGCGGCATACATCGGTGAGGCCCCGAGATTTGCGATGCCGATGGCCGTCAGCATGCTTTTTACCCATTTCTCGAGGATACTCCGATATGAGGCTCTCCTTCAGAGCGATCCCAACCCCGCCAATGACAAGAAGGCCCGCGTGCTTGGGGTCAATCCTTATTTCTTCAGGGAATATGACGCTGCGGTAGCCAATTATCCTCTTAAAAAGTGCATGGGAATCATTTCTCTTCTTTGCGACTACGATTATAAGGGAAAGGGCGGCGAAGCAGGGGAGGCAACCCCCTCTCAACTGCTTCTGGAACTTGTTTCTAGAATTATAAATATTTGATAAATAATTATTGTAAATCAATAAATATTTCTATATTTGCAGAAAATATTAGAATATGGCGATAATAGAAGTAAAAAATGTTTCGAAGTCCTTTGGAGAGAAGGTTGCCCTGAGCGGAATCTCTTTGGATATCCCGGAAGGCGGCATTTTCGGACTCTTAGGGCCTAACGGCGCCGGTAAGACGACGCTTATACGTATAATCAACAGGATAACAGTCCCAAGCGGAGGTGTTGTCTATTTCAATGGCCGTCCCATCACTGATGAGGATGTCTCAAAGATAGGATATCTCCCTGAAGAGAGGGGCCTTTACCGCAAGATGAAGGTAGGAGAGCAGGCAATGTACCTGGCCCAGTTGAAAGGGATGTCCGCAAGGGATGCCGCCCTTTCTCTCAAGGAGTGGTTTGTCAAATTCGGTATCGAAGACTGGTGGGGAAAGAAGATTGAGGAGCTCTCAAAGGGTATGGCGCAGAAGATCCAGTTCATCACAACGGTCGTCCATAAACCCTCTCTGATGATCTTGGATGAGCCTTTTTCAGGCTTTGATCCAGTCAATGCCGAGCTCATTAGAAATGAGATTCTCCGACTCAATAAAGAGGGTGCGACCATCATCCTGTCTACCCATAATATGGAGTCGGTCGAAGAGCTTTGCGACAACATAGCGCTTATCAACAAGTCTCATCTAGTCATTACCGGCGGGGTCGATGAGATCCGTCATAAATACGGCAACAACAATGTGGAGCTGGTTTATACGGGAGCCAAGATTGAGTCCCGTGATGGTCTTTTCAAGGTGCTCAGCGATGTAGATAACGCCTCCAGGCACACGGCTGTCCTCTCTCTCGAGGAGGGTGTTGCTTCCAATGATGTCCTCTCCGCAATCATAGAGGGAGGTTCCGCTGTCAATTCCTTCAAGGAGTTGATTCCGAGAATGAACGATATTTTCATCAAACTTGTAACTGAGGGGGAGTAGAGGTATGAATCTTAAGAAACTCAATATCATAATTGGAAGGGAGTATCTCAATAAGGTAAAGAAGAAATCCTTCCTCTTCATCACATTCGGAGTTCCTGTCCTATTCGTTCTCATGTATGTGGCGATTATCTTCATCATGCTGAAGACTACGGATGAGTCAAAACTAGTTGCAGTACACGACTCTTCCGGTATTGTGATGCCGACGCTCGAGAATAACGATGTCCTCGCTTATGTCGACTTTACTATGAATGATGTCGACAGTATGAAGAATAACCTCAAAGGGCTCGGAGCTGATATTCTTCTTGTAATCTCTCCTTTGGATTCGGTGGCAAAGACTGTTACGGCTACTACATATTCCGAGAAACCTCTTGGGATGGAAACATCGGAAATAATTGAAAGTCATATTAATAAGGCTGTTGAGAGTTATAGAGTCAACTCATTCGGCATAGAAGGTCTGGAAAAGATCATGTCGGATGTAAAGTCCAATGTCTCCCTTAAGACCTATACAGTAGACGAGGCAGGAACGGAAACTATTTCGGAATCCGGAGTCTACATGGCTCTCTCGCTTATCCTCTCTATGATGCTCTATATGTTCATCGCCCTATTCTCAGGAATGGTGATGACAAGTGTCATCGAGGAGAAGTCTTCCCGCGTTGTCGAAGTGCTCATGTCTTCTGTCAAATCGACCGAGCTGATGTTCGGAAAGATTATCGGAGTAGCCCTTGTCGCCCTTACCCAATTCCTCCTCTGGATAGTTCTTTCAGGTGTCCTGATTTCAATCGTCGGAGGTATTTGGGGCTTTGACAATATAATGGGTGCGGCAGGTACTGCAAGCGAGATGACTCAGGTGCCAGGAATGGGTCCGTCTACCACAGATCTTGGCACGACCATGGATCTTGGAACAATGATGGCCGAGGCTGCTGCAGATACAGTTTCTGTTGCCGGTGAACCTACCGGCATGCAGGCCGTGATGACGACGCTTGCCCATCTCAATTACGCTGAAATTATAATTTCATTCCTCCTTTTCTTCATCTTCGGTTACCTTCTGTATGCATCCTTCTTCGCTGCGATTGGTTCTGCGGTTGAAAATGAGGCCGATACCCAGCAGTTGCAGATCCCTGTGACAATCCCTCTACTTGTCGGATTCTTCATCGCTTTCTATGCGTTCAAGGCTCCGGACAGTCCGATAGTCTTCTGGGGATCCATGATTCCGTTCACTTCGCCGATTGTGATGCTGGCGAGGATTCCGTTCGGAGTTCCATTCTGGCAGCTTGCTCTTTCCCTTGTACTGCTTATCCTTACCTTCATTGTCTCGGCATGGGCTTCCGCAAAGATATATAAGGCTGGAATCCTTATGTATGGAAAGAAATCGACCTTCAAGGATCTTTGGAAATGGCTTAAAATGAAATAATTCCTATATGAAAAAAGCTCTACTCTTTGTTTCGGCGCTCCTGATGCTCCTGGGAGTCGGCAGGGCAATAAAGATTGCCATGGATAGCGACAAGACTACTATCAAATGGCATCGCACAGTGATGGACGGATCCCGTACCGGAGTCAAGTCCGTTACAGTTGACAATGTAGATACCGCTCTCGGTACCTTTGACGACGAGACATACATTGCACCTTCCGGAGCGAAGTTTACCGGAGGTGCCACCCCGGAAGTAGCAGCCGCCCTTATGGAGGTCCAGCCTAAGATGTCCGCTCTCAAGCAGGTTATCGGCTATAGCAAAGAGGAGATGGTCGTTGCCCCTCCGGAGTGCAAACTCAGCAATATGTTTGTCGACGAGATGAGGCGCTATTGCAGTACCCTCTTTAAAAAAGAGATGGATTTTGCGCTTACAAACTTTGGCGGAATCCGTTGCAGTATGCCGGAAGGAGCAATCGTGCTTGACGATATTCTCTCGATGTTCCCGTTCAAGAATCATCTTGTCTACGCTGCAATCAAAGGCAAAAATCTCAAATCGCTCTTTGATCAGCTTGCCCTTACCGAGACTTTCCAGTGTATCAGCGGAGCACGTGTCGCCATCAAGGACCATAAAGTGGTTTCTGCCGAGATTGGCGGTAAGCCTATAGAGGATGAGAAGGTCTACAATGTAGCTTCTATAGACTTCCTTCTTACCGGAGGAGACCGTATCGCTCTCGGTGCGATGGCGGAAGAAATTGCCATCTCCGACGTCCTCCTCAAAGATATGATGCTTGAGTATGTCCAAAATCTGACGGCTCAGGGGAAGCAGATTGAATATTTTACTGACTCACGAGTAACGATGGAGAACTAAGATTATGAAAAAGAATCAGATACTTACAATAGGGGCCGTAGTGCTCATGCTCGGTATATTTATCGGCTCTCTTTTTATCAAGGAGCCTCCGAGGAAGCATCTTACCATCGTTCATGTGAATGATACACACAGCCATTTCGAGCCTCTACGCTCAGGAGCTGAGGCGGGACTTGGCGGCATCATTGAGCGGGCTGCCTATATAGACAGCGTACGCGCCGCCGACGGGGCGGAGAATGTTCTCCTTCTACATGCCGGCGATTTCAGCCAGGGAACGACTTATTTCTCAGAGCTCGGAGGCAATCTCGAGATCCAGGAGATAAACAATATGGGCTATGATGTTGTCACGCTTGGGAACCATGAATTCGACAACGGAATTGAGGCTCTTGGCCGCAGGCTCTCATCGTTAAACTGCCCTGTGGTGTGCTGTAACTATGATTTCTCACCATTTGAGGCAGGACAATACATCAAACCGTATGTCATTTTGGAAAAGGCCGGGATGAAAATCGGCGTCATCGGTGTCCTATGCAACCTCAAGGCGATGGTCGCAGCTGAGATATCCAACCGTATCCCTGAATTCCCGGTTACAGAGACCGTCCAGAAGTATGCCGACCACCTGAAGTTGGAGGAAAAGTGCGACCTCGTAATCGCCCTGACCCATATCGGCTATGACAGTGACGATCCCGCTGACTATATCGATCCGATGCTGGTTGGTGACACCCGCAATATCGATATGGTTGTGGGAGGACATTCCCATACTTTCCTCACAGAGATGAAATATCATAAGAATCTCGACGGAAAAGAAATCCCCATTGTCCAAGATGGATGCTGGGGACTCTATGTTGGTCAGATTGATGTCGTGATGTAGGCTCTTTATTCCGGTTTGTAGGAATCTTTCAGAGCCGTCGTCTTATTGAATACAGGTTTTTCAGGAGTGCTGTCCGGATCCTCAAAGTAGTATCCGGTGCGCTCGAATTGTACAGCAATCTTAGATGCATCTTCCAGCAGGGCGGGCTCTGCGTAGCCGGTTCCTACGATGAGAGAGTCCGGATTGAGAAAATCCTTGTAATCCTTGTCCTCAGGAACCTGGCTCATGTCTGCAAGAGTGAACAGGCGGTCGTAGTTTCGAATCTCAATAGGCTTTGCATGGTAGGTCGATACCCAGTGGATCGTACCCTTAACAGAGCGCCATGCTCCGTCGCCTCCCGGCCTTGTCGAAGGATCATAGGAGCATCTCAGCTCGACTATATTGCCGTTTTCATCCTTGACGACCTCTTCGCACTTGATGATATAAGTATATTTGAGACGAACCTCGCCTTCCGGCTTGAGGCGGAAGAACTTCTTTGGAGCATCCTCCATGAAATCGGCCCTTTCGATATAGAGCTCGCGTGAGAAAGGAACCTTCCTTGAAGCGCCTTCCGGATCTGCTGGGTTGAGGGGGCAGTCGAACCATTCAACCTTCCCCTCAGGGTAGTTGACTATAGTGACCTTGACGGGATCCTGAACTACCATGTAGCGGTTGGAACGAGCGTTGAGGTCCTGGCGGACGCACCATTCTAGAAGCTGGATGTCCATAAGCTGGTCTCTCTTTGAGACTCCGATTTTGTCGCAGAACATCTTGAGGGCTTCCGGGGTGTATCCACGGCGCCTAACTCCGCAGAGAGTCGGCATTCGAGGGTCGTCCCATCCGCTGACAATTCCCTTCTGGACGAGCTCCAGAAGCTTTCTTTTGGACATCAGGGTATATGTGAGGTTCAGCCTGGCGAATTCATACTGGTGGCTGGGATAGATACCGAGAGTCTCGATGAACCAGTCGTATAGGGGGCGGTGGACATCAAACTCGAGGGTGCAGATAGAGTGGGTGATATGCTCGATGGAGTCGCACTGTCCGTGGGTGAAATCGTACATCGGGTAGATGCACCATTTATCGCCGGTACGGTGATGATGGGCGAATTTAATCCTGTAGAGGAGGGGATCGCGGAACATCATATTGGGATGCGCCATGTCTATCTTGGCTCTCAGAACCTTCTCTCCTTCAGCATATTTGCCTGCTTTCATCTCCCTGAAAAGGCGAAGGTTCTCTTCGATGCTGCGGTCCCTCCAGGGACTGTCTGTACCAGGCTTATCGACAGTACCGCGTCCGAGACGAATCTCTTCCTGGGTCTGATCGTCGACGTAGGCAAGTCCCTTTTTGATAAGTTCTTCCGCCCACTCATACAGCTGGTCGAAGTAGTCGGAAGCATAGAGCTCCTTATCCCACTGGAAACCAAGCCACTTGATATCTTCTTTGATGGAATCTACATATTCGGTATCCTCTTTCGTCGGGTTCGTATCGTCATAGCGGAGATTGGTCTTTCCGCCATATTTCTGGGCTAGACCGAAGTTGAGGCAGATACTCTTGGCGTGGCCGAGATGGAGGTAGCCGTTAGGCTCCGGGGGGAATCGGGTGATTATGCTTTTTACCTTGCCGGAGGCCAGGTCGGATTCGATGATTTCTTCAAGAAAATTGAGTTTACGTGGCTCCTCGGCCGCAACAGTCTTGTTTTCTTCCATTTCAGAATCTAGAATGATTATTTCGCAAAAGTAGTAATTTTTATCGTGATGGTGAAATAATAATGATTATTAAAAAAAATTCGTATCTTCGCCTTGTTGTATAAAACCTAATTCTATATGAGTCTACTGCATGACAGGCTGGCCAAATATGATTTGCCCCAGCAAATGATGGAAAAGGGAGTATATCCTTATTTCAGGGAAATCGAGGGAAAACAGGGTACTGAGGTCGAGATGGAAGGGCATAATGTACTCATGTTCGGATCGAATGCCTATACAGGCCTGACAGGTGACGACAGGGTCATAAATGCCGGTATAGAGGCGATGAAAAAATATGGGTCCGGATGCGCCGGATCCCGTTTTCTCAATGGAACTCTGGATATCCACGTGCAGCTTGAGAAAGAGCTTGCTGAGTTTATTGGAAAGGATGAAGCACTCTGCTTCTCGACCGGCTTCAGCGTAAACTCGGGTGTGATTCCCGCACTTCTGACGAGAAATGACTTCATCATTTGCGATGACCGTGACCATGCTTCTATAGTCGACGGGCGTCGTCTTTCATTTGCCAAGTCGCTGCATTTCAAGCATAATGACATGAAAGACCTCGAGCGTTGCCTTAGAAGATGCCCCCGAAATGCGGTCAAACTGATTGTCGTGGACGGAGTTTTCTCGATGGAAGGGGATCTTGCGAAGCTGCCCGACATAATTGCTCTGAAACATAAGTATCCCAATACTGTGGTTATGGTCGACGAGGCCCATGGCCTCGGAGTCTTCGGAAGGCAGGGAAGGGGAGTGTGCGACCATTTCAACCTTACCAAAGAGGTGGATATCATAATGGGAACTTTCTCTAAATCACTTGCTTCCATAGGCGGATTCGTAGCAGCTGATAAGATTCTGATCAATTATCTTCGCCATAATGCGAGGACCTACATTTTCAGCGCATCAGATACACCTGCTGCTACAGCAAGTGCTCTCGAAGCCCTTCATATTATCCAGAATGAGCCGGAGAGAATCCAGTCGCTCTGGGAGGTTACGAACTATGCCCTCGGTAAGTTCCGCGAGGCCGGATTCGAGATAGGAGAGACGGAGAGCCCAATCATTCCCCTTTATGTCCGAGATGTGGAAAAGACTTTCATAGTGACAAAGAGGGCATTTGATGAGGGCGTTTTCATCAATGCCGTCATTCCTCCGGCTTGTGCCCCTCAGGACACTCTTGTGAGGTTCGCGCTGATGGCAACTCATACAAAGGAGCAGGTAGACAGGGCCGTTGCAGCCCTGGTTAAGGTGTTTAAGGAACAGGGAATCATAAAATGATAAAATCAATGACAGGCTACGGCAAGGCGGAGGCCTTGGTCGCAGCAGGAAAACTTACAGTAGAAATTCGTACTCTCAACGGCAAGAATGCCGATATCAACCTTAAGTCTTCTCTCCTTCCTAAGGATAAGGAACTACTTGTCCGGCAGATGATTGCGGATTTCCTCTCAAGAGGGACCATTGATGTTTTCCTGACATTAGACCCTTCCCCTGATGCTGTTTCGAGGCCTATTAATGCGGCCCTTGCCAAGGAGTATCTTTCGGAAGCCGTCTCCATTGCTCCGGAGATTTCCCTTAATGCTGTAGCCAAAGCCACCCTTCTTTCTTCGATCCTGAGGATGCCCGATGTCGTTGATTCTAAAAAGCAGGATGTGATTACCGAGGAGGATTGGCCGGCGGTTGCTTCCGCATTTGAATCCGCTCTTTCCGAAGTCAATTCCTACAGGTCAAAAGAGGGTGTCGCCCTTTATAAGGATGTTACTTCCCGGGTAGGCAATATTCTTTCTTTGTATCAGGAAGTGGAAGCACTTGAAGGCGAGCGGATTGAGACTGTTAGGGCCAAGCTTCTGAAGGCTCTTGACGAGCTTTCTCAGAAGCCTGATCAAAGCCGTTTCGAGCAGGAAATGATCTTCTACCTCGAGAAGTACGACATCAATGAAGAAAAGGTTCGCCTCCGTCAGCATTGCAAGTACTTCATGGATACGATTGACGGCGATCCCTGCCCCGGAAAGAAACTCGGATTTATCATCCAGGAGATGGGGCGCGAGATCAATACTACCGGCTCAAAGGCTAACCATGCTCAAATTCAAAAGCTCGTCGTTCAGATGAAAGACGAGCTTGAGAAGATTCGCGAGCAATCGATGAATATCCTTTAGAAGTCTACCTTTAGGAGCCGGCTTCTCGATAGGAGTGCGGCTCCGACCGGAGCGGCTTCCGTCCCGAGTTTGGAGAAGCGGATGTAGGTATCTTTCGCTACAAAGTTCTGCGCATATTTCTTGACAGAACTCCGGACCGGAAGCATCAGATAATCACCGGCTACGGCCATTTTTCCGCCGATAACGACAAGATCGGGGTTGAACACATTGATCAGTCCTGCGATACCGCGTCCGAGCACCGTTCCGACCTCCTGTACCTTTTCAATCGCAAGGACGTCTTCTTCCTTGACCGCCTCGTAGATGTCGTTGATAGTGATCTTTTCTCCGCGGTGGAACTTCGATGAGAGGGAGGAAGAACGCCCGTTCTTGAGCTCATTGAGTACCATCCTGTTGAGAGCCGAGCCGGAAGCGCCGGTCTCGAAGCAGCCGACCTTTCCGCAGCGGCAGATCACATCGTTGTCAAGGAGAGGGAAGTGCCCGATTTCACCAGAGAATCCCGACTTGCCGTAGAAGAGCCTGCCGTCCAGGATCATCCCCATTCCGAGTCCCCAGCTGATATTGACAAAGAGGAAGTTCTTGTCCTTCTTCGCGGCTCCGGCCAGGAATTCTCCGTAGGTCATTGCTCGAGAGTCGTTCTCGATGAGAACAGGGATGTCGAGGGACTCTTCAAGGATGCCGCCGATGGTCATCCCTCCGGGAAGCTGGTAGGTATTGCTCTCGCCGGTCTCGGGATTGATTCTTCCGGTAATGCTGACGCCAAGCCCGAGGGCTTTTTGAAAGTCGAGTCCATGTTCGTCGAAATAGGTCCGAACGGCGACGCTGATTCTCTTGATCGACTCTTCTTTGCTCTCGAGGACAAACGGGATATTATCGGTAAATGATATGATATCCCCTTTGAAATCAGCAACTGCAATACTTGCATGAGAATGCCTGATATCCACCCCAATAAAGTACCCGGCGCCGGGGTTGAGCCCGAAAATGCTCGGTCTCCTTCCTCCGGAAGTGCCCTGCTTCCCAAGATCAATCATGAAACCTTCGTCTATGAGCTCCTGGATAAGCTTGGTTACTGTCGGTACACTGGTATTGAGATTCTTGCTGAGTTCGGAGATGCTGTATTCTCCTTGCTCGATGCAAAGACTGAGTATGTATTTTTTCAGGATTGAGTTTTTACTCTCTCTTTTGTCAAGGAAGGTGTTCCTCATAAGATCAATTTTTGTGCTTTGCGCGAATGTAGTAAGAAATTTCAGTAAATCCAACTTAATTTTGAAAAATATTTAAAGAAAAAGGACATATTTTTGAAAAAGGTCATACTATTGCGGAATTTCGAAGAATATTCCTATTTTTGTACTTTGGTGAGATCGTAATCAGGGTATTATGTTCAGAAAATTAAGAAACAGACTTGCGAATTTCCGCCTGTCTATGAGAATGAAGCTGACGCTCAGTCTCAGTGCGATAGCTGTCGTTCTTATGCTCTCCAGTATCATCTCGATAATCGAGTACCGTCGAATGAGCAATTACGTCTCTGAGCTGATTGCAGACAACATCAATAGCATCAATGTAGCCCAGCAGCTTACCAATGTGGTGGATGAGTACAATCTCGACATCCTGACGGTCATCGGAGACGAGACTATTTCCACCCTCCCTGATTTCGACCAGAAAGCCTTTGTCGCCTATTGTGATTCACTGAAAGTGTCCATGACGGAGAAGAAGCTTCTCCCTCTTGCCGACTCTGTCTTGTATTCTTATTCAGCCTATATGCTGACTTCTTTGGAGCTCAACGATGTCCTCCTCTCTGATTTTATCGATTCCAGGACATGGTACTTCGACCGTCTACAGCCTGTTTTCGGGCGTTTGAGAGAGGATATCGACGATCTTAGCCTTGCTATCTACAATGACCTTGAAAAGAACTCAGTGGCCTTTGACAACGGCTTTTACAGAAGTATAATTCCGAGTGCAGTTGCCGTCTCTGTGGGCATTCTACTTGTGCTTCTTCTTCTGTTCTTCATCCTTGCATACTATGTAAAACCGATTTACAAGATGCTGGACTCCCTTGACAATTATCGCTCATTCAACAGGAAGTATAACTATACGTTTGAGGGAGATGATGAGCTTACTGACCTTAATGCCGGCATACTCGAATTGACAGAGGAGAATAGCCAGATGAGGCGTCGTCTCAAGGAGATTAAGTCAAAAGAATCGGGAGAATGAATCTGAAAGTCATAACGAGGAATGTGGGTGTCGCACTGCTTGTCAGCGCGCTCTTTATGCTGCTTTCCGTTTTCGTCTCTATCGCAAACGGCAAAGATAGTGCACTCGCTCCTCTTCTGATCAGTTTCTCAATCACTTTCATTTGCGGTATCTTCCCCTTCATTTTCGTTAAGAGGGGACCGGCAATTTCCCTTAAGGACGGGTACATGATCATATTCCTGTCATGGCTGATGTCCTTCGAGTTCGGTATGCTTCCATACGCCCTTTGGGGAGGCCCGTTTACGCTTGTAAATGCTTGGTTTGAAAGTGTTTCTGGTTTTACTACTACGGGGGCGAGCATACTTGAGGATGTGGAAATCCTGCCAAAGAGCCTTCTTTTCTGGAGATCTTCGACCCACTTCATCGGCGGTCTCGGAGTCGTCGTCTTCCTTCTTCTGATTATTCCGACTTCCAGCCCTATAAGCCTTCGCCTCAAGAATATGGAGCTCTCCAATATTTCGAAAGAGTCATATAGCTCGAGGGCGAATAAGACTGTGTCTACTTTTGCGTGGGTATATATCGGAATTTGCGTACTTGCCTTCCTGTCCTACTGGGCGGCCGGGATGTCGCCATTTGATGCCATTAACCATGCTTTTAGCGTTTGCGCTACAGGAGGATTCAGTACAAAGACCCTCTCTATTGGGGCATATAACTCCGTAGTGATAGATGTCATCACTATTGTTTTCATGTTCCTGGCATCGATTCATTTCGGCTTGATCTTCATTGCCCTTGTGACTCGAAGCCTGCGTCCTCTAAATAATCCGGTTATCCGAGCCTATGTCCTGATGCTGTCGCTTTCGTCGATCGCAGGAGGACTATCCCTCAAGCTTCAGGGGGCAGTGGGCTCATGGGGAAGGGCCTTTCTCGAGTCGACATTCCAGATGGTCAGCTATGCCTCTACAACCGGTTTTGCCATCGCAGACAATTCCGTATGGCCCGCTCTGCCTTGTTTCCTTCTGATGCTGATGAGCCTTGTTTGCGGATGCGCCGGCTCTACGACAGGAGGTATGAAAGTGGACCGTATTTTGGTTCTTGGAAAGGCTATACGGAGGCAGACTTTCCGCTCCCTCAATCCTTCCAGCGTGTCGGAAATCCGTCTTGGATCGTCGCGTATCAAGGATGAGGACGTCTATCCGCAGGTCCTCTATGTGGCCCAGTTCTTCCTTCTCATCATAATGTCAGTCATTCTCTGTCTCTTCTCGGGAGATCCGAACGGGAATGCCCTCACAGGCTCATTATCCTGTCTTGCCAATGTGGGTCCTTCGCTCGGCTCTATTGGCTCCCTTGGCAACTATAATGCAGAGCCAACGCTGATGAAGGCCATATTTACTATGGATATGTTCCTCGGCCGTGTCGAGATCTATCCTGTTTTCGCCGCTCTCTATTCAATCTTCCATTCCAGGAGGAAATTATGATGGACAGATCTTCTTTCCTCTATAAGTATTTCCTGGACCACTTCACCTATGAACCGACTTCATGTCAGGAGAATCTCCTTCGGGACATGTCGGATTTCTTCACTTCGGATGACGGGGACATAATGGTCGTCAACGGTTATGCCGGTACGGGAAAGACTACGGCTGTAGCGGCGGTTGTCAATTCTCTCAAAGAACTCGAAACTCCCTGCATCCTTCTCGCTCCAACCGGCCGTTCAGCCAAAGTGCTCTCTTCCTATACCGGTCATCCTGCATTTACAATCCATAAGCATATTTATCGGCAGAAAAGTCATGGAGACGACGGCTTCGGCCTCTTTACACTTGGCCCCAACAAGTCGAAAAATACCTTATTCATAGTTGATGAGGTGTCTCTGATAGGCATCGATTCCCAGTCTTCGGGGGCAGCCTTCGGGTCAGGGAATCTGCTGGAAGATCTGGTGAACTTTGTCCGTAGCGGGGTAGATTGCAGGCTCGTTCTCATCGGCGACTCAGCCCAGCTGCCGCCGATTGGTCTGGACGCTTCTCCAGCCCTTTCTCCGGAGTTTATGGAAGGTTTTGGGGGAGTGAGGTTCTCTACTCTGACAACTGTTGTCCGCCAGCAGAGGGAAAGTGGAATCCTTCGTAATGCCACAAGGCTTCGTGAACTCCTTGACGATCCTTATTTTGAGGACATGCCTCTTGACGAGCTTGGACTGGATATCAGCTCCTGCGACGATGTGGAGAGGATTTCAGGAGGTGAACTGATAGATAAGATATCAGATGCCTACGACAAGTACGGCGAAGATGAGACTATAGTCCTTTGCCGTTCCAATAAAAGGGCCAACAGGTATAATGCCGGTATAAGGGCGCAGGTCCAGTATAAGGAGGGAGATCTTGTCAAAGGTGATAAGCTGATGATAGTAAAGAATTGCTATCACTTTGTAGACGATGTGGAAGGGATGGATTATCTTGCCAACGGTGACATAGCGAAGCTCCTAAGGATCAGTCATTTCGAGGAGAGATACGGGCTTAATTTCGCAGATGCAACCCTCTCCCTCCCGGATTACGGCGATCAGGAGATAGATGCCAAGGTGCTTCTGGATACCCTCAATTCGGAGAGTCCGTCCTTGACATATGAAGAGTCCAATAAGCTATATCAGGGGGTGAATGAAGATTATGCCCATATTCCGACAAAGAAGAAGCGGTATGAGGCGGTCAGAGAGGATCCCTTCTTCAATGCCCTTCAGCTGAAGTATGCAAACGCTATTACCTGCCATAAGTCCCAGGGCGGGCAGTGGAAATGCGTTTTTATAGATAATGCGTTTTGGCAGTATTTCCTTGTCAGGGACGATCTTAAGTGGCTCTATACGGCCTTGACCAGGGCGGTGGAGAAAGTGTATCTGGTCAATTTTAAAGAAGAACTGTTTGTCTCATGAGAAGAATTATAGCATTGGCATTCTCCGCGGTTTTGGCGGTTTCCGCAGTGGCGGCTCAGCCGCTGAAGACGACTCCTGTAGAATGGAAATGGCTCTCTGACAGTGAGTTGTATCTCGCTGATGCGGACTCACAATATAGGGTCGATGCAGCCTTTAATATCTTGCCATGCGGCAAGCTTCCGGAGAAGTTTGTCTCTTTCCCCATCGAGCCTGAAGGTGCTGTAAATCTGACCTATTCCCCCGACTCGACTATGCTGGCCTTTACAAGGGACAATGACCTTTATGTCGTAGATATAGCTTCGGGAAAGGAAAAGAGACTTACTTTTGACGGGTCGGATGTGATTCTGAACGGATATGCTTCATGGGTCTATTATGAAGAGATTTTCGGCCGCCCCTCCCGCTATAGGGCATTCTGGTGGAGTCCAGACAGCCGTAAGATTGCCTATTACAGATTCGACGACAGCCGCGTTCCGATGTTCCCGATTTATTCTCCAAAGGGGCAGGACGGCTCTCTCAGGCGGACCCATTATCCAAAGGCGGGGGAGAGGAATCCTGAGGTCAGAATAGGCTTTATAGATGTTCCCAAGGCGATGAACCGCCGCACTCCAAAGACAGTATGGGCCGATTTCAATCCGTCGGAGGACCAGTATTTCGGCACTCCTTTTTGGAGCGCTGACTCAAAGAGATTTTTCGTTGCAAGGGAGCCTCGGATCCAGAATACTCTCGATCTCTATTCTGTCGATCCTTCCAAGGGAACTAAAACTCATATCTATAATGAGACCTATCCGACATGGCTCGACTGGATTGACGGTATGCTCTTTGGAGACGACGGACTCTATATGGTCAGAAGTTTTGAGACTCTCTGGCAGCAGATTTACTTTCTTTCCTACGACGGAAAGACTCTTAAGCGTCTGACAGACGGTGAAAACTGGAGGATGAACCTTCTTGCACTCGGCCCTGACGGGACCGTCTATTTTACTTCAGAGACCGATTCCAGGGTCCGTCAAGCTCTTTATTCCGTTGATAAGGACGGAAATGTCAAGGCCCTTACAGATCCTCACCTACACGTTTCCAGGGCCCTTTTCTCGCCCGATTGCAGCCGATTTGTCGCAGCTGTTTCTTCCCTTAGCCATCCTACCGAGGTCTGGGTTCATGAGAGTTCCGGGGAGCGGAAAGTGCTTTTTTCCTCTCTCGAAAAGGAATCGGAAGGACCTCAGCCTGAGCTTATTACAATGACAACAGAGGACGGATTCGTCCTCCCGGCGACTATAGCATTCCCGAAGGATTTTGATTCTTCGAAGAAATATCCTGTCCATGTAGACATTTACGGAGGTCCTGATACCCCTCTTGTCACTGACCGCTGGCAGCCGAGATACGGATGTGACAGGTGGTTCTGGGAGAATGGAATTATCCAGGTGGTTGCGGATTGCAGGGCGGCCGGTCACAATGGCAGGAAAGGGCTCGATATGATTTATAAGCATCTGAGTACCATTGAAGTGAGCGATTTCGTCGAGTGGGCACAGTACCTGAAATCGCTTCCTTATGTCAATGGAGACAAGATCGGAGTGGAGGGGTTCTCCTTCGGCGGAACAATGACCACCCTTCTTGTCGCAACTGCGCCTGATGATTATCACTATGGCATCGCCGGAGGCGGGGTCTATGATTGGAAACTCTATGATACCCACTATACCGAGAGGTTCATGTCCACTCCCGAGGATAATCCCGATGGATATGAGAGTTCATCTGTTCTTGGAAGAGTAGGGACTTATCCTGTGGAAGTCGGCAAGGCTGACGGAAAAGTCATGCTCAAGATTACCCACGGAACCGGGGATGATAATGTCCATTTCCAGAACACCCTCCAGCTTATTGACGTCCTCCATAAAGACGGAAAGGAGTTCGAATTCATGATCTATCCCGATGGCATGCACGGATATCGCGGCTACCAAGGGAAGCATTTCCTCGAGGCAAACCGCGATTTCTGGAGTAGATATCTTCTTGATAAATAGTTACTTCTCTTCGTTTTTATTGGTTGAGTCCTTCTCCTTGGGCTCGTCTCCGTGGGAGTTCTTGTACAGGAAGCGGCGGATTTTCTGGGTTGCTGTCTTCTCGAAATCTTTTCTCATGGCATCGACCTCCGATACCTTTGAGTTCTTGCCGACATGCTTGTTGACGAATTCCAGAACTGCATTCTTCCTGGCCTCGAGATTCTCGAAGAATTTGTCCTCGCTCTCCTGATTCCAGTCGAGCACGTTGTCGTCGAACTTGACGAGGGCTACCAGTTTACCCTCTCTTTCGATTACTAGAGACTCGTTGACACCGTCTATGTCGTTGATGACCATCTCTATCTCTTCCGGGTAGATGTTCTCTCCGGTCGAACTTAGGATGGTATTGTTGAGGCGTCCTTTGATGAAAAGGTATCCATCCTTGTCAATAGTAGCGACGTCATTGGTATGGAACCATCCCTCGTCATCGATAGCCTGCATGGTGCGGGAAGGATCCTTGTAATAACCTATCATCACATTGTCGCCGCGGCAGATAACTTCGCCTTCTCCGGTCTCGGGGTTGGGATTGTCAATCTTGACCTCTACGTTGAATGCAGCTACTCCTGTGGAACCGAGACGGGTCCTGTGGACCATCGCATTTGTTACCAGAGGGGCACATTCGGTGAGGCCGTAGCCGATTGCGTAAGGGAATTTACACTTGAGAAGGAAGGCTTCCACCGTGGGATCCAGCTTGGCGCCGCCGATACCGAAGAAACGGATCTTGCCTCCGAAGGTACGGACGAGCTTTCTACCGATGAACCAGTGAAGCAGCCAGGACATGTGCTTCTCCATCCACGAGAGTATGCGAGACTTGTGAATTGTAGGAAGGACGCTTGATTTATAGATCTTTTCTATAATCAGAGGGACCGAAAGGACAGTAGTAGGTCTTACCTTCTTCATCGCCCCGAGGAGGATGCTCGGAGTCGGCGGCTTGGAGATATAATATGTAGCCGCTCCGACAAATATCGGGTAGAGGAAGGAAATGCTCATCTGGTAAGTGTGGGCGAGGGGGAGAATCGCAAGGAAGCGATCCTTCTTTGTCGAAGGCTGCGCCTTCATCGATGCGACCACATTATGGGCAAGGTTGCGGTGGCTGAGCATTACGCCCTTGGCATTTCCGGTCGTCCCTGAGGTGTAGATGATACAGGCAAGGGAATCCGGGCTCGGCTCTACTGTCCATCCATTGCACTTGAATGCCTCGTCATCCTTCTTTATGAACTCGAGAGTCTCGATGTCGATGATAAGGGTCATTTTGTCCCTGCACTCGGGGCTGAGCTTATCCATCATTCTCTTCGATATGAAGATAACTTTGCTCTCTGAGTGGTTCAGGATATTGGTGACCTCATTCTCGGAGCTGTCGGGCAGAATCGGTATTGCAACCCTTCCGAAGGCTGTTGCGGCGAAGAAAGCAACGCCCCAGTTGGGCATATTCTGGGAGAGGATGGCTACCTTGTCTCCGGAGCTGATGCCATAGCGGGACATCTTTGTGGAAATAAGGTTGGTTGTCTCTCTGAACTTTCCGTAGGTGTAACACTGTCCTCCGTCTACGAAGGTGCACATCAGGCGTTTCCAGAACTTAGTAGTAGAGTTGTCATATAGCTTCCTCAAGGTTGTGCACTGGGCTTCCCTTGCGGTCAGTTTCATCTTATAGTTGTTCTTCTTCTTTCCCATTAGGCTAATGTGTTATAAACCCGTTCTTATTCTTTCCTTGAAGGTGCATGGGCTCATAATGAGCCTGGAGTCTGTCGGTATCGGCTCTGGCGTCGTCGGTAAGAGGGAATACCTCGCCGCAGCCGACCCTTTTCCTTCCCCAATCGAAATAACCGGCATAGACTGTGGCCCCGGTCTCTTTTGCAATCAGGTGATAGCCTGTCTTCCAGCGTTTTGTCGCCTTCCTCGTCCCTTCCGGGGCGATAGCAAGATGGAATTCATCGCATTTCTCCATTTCCGTGATAAGGCTTCGCACCATAGTTGCCGGGCTTGACCTGTCTACGGGGATGGCTCCGGTGCTCTTGAGGATGGGACCGAGCGGCCAGAAAAAGAATTCCTTCTTTATCATTATATGGGCAGTCTTGTCGAACTGGGTGTAGAAAAGATAGCTGATGAGAAAGTCCCAGACTGTCGTATGGGGCACTCCCAGCACGATTGCCTTCTTCTCTTTCATCGGGCCTCCGACGGAGGTCCATCCCAGCTTTTTGAGTAGCCAGCCACAAAACCGCGCTTTTCTTGATAATTTCTTTTCCATCAGATATTTACATCTTCAAGTTCTTCCTCGCTACGAAGATTCTCACGAATAAATGTCTGCCTCTCCATGGTGTTGTCGCCCATGTAGAAGGCCATTATGTCAGCAATCGATTCCTCTTCGGCGAGCTTGACAAGGTCGAGCCTCATCTTGTCGCCGATGAAATCGACGAATTCGTCGGAGGAAATCTCTCCAAGACCTTTGAATCGGGTGATTTCTACTCCTGTTTTGAGCTTTTTTATAGCTGATTCTTTCTCGTCGATGGAGTAGCAGTAGAGGGTTTCCTTCTTGTTGCGGACGCGGAAGAGGGGAGTCTGGAGAATATGGACATGGCCTCTTCTGATAAGGTCCGGATAGTACTTCATGAAGAAGGTCAGAACGAGCATTCTGATATGCATCCCGTCGTCATCGGCATCGGTCGCGACGATTATGTTGTTGTAGCGGAGATTGTCGAGATCTTCATCTACTCCGAGGGCGGAGATAAGAAGGTTAAGCTCCTCGTTCTCAGCTACTTTCTTTCGACTTTCCTTGTAGCAGTTGATAGGCTTTCCCCTAAGCGAGAAGACAGCCTGGTGGTTGGCGTTGCGTACCTTTGTGATGGTACCGCTTGCAGAGTCACCCTCAGTGATGAAGATACTCGATTTCTCGAATTCTTCCTCTTTGTTCTTTGGAGCCTTGTCGTTATAGTGGTAGCGGCAGTCGCGAAGCTTGCGGTTGTAGACGTTAGCCTTCTTGATACTCTCGCGGGTCTTTTTTTGGATGCCGGCAATTTCCTCCCTCTCCTTCTGCGATGCCTTGATCTTATCCTCGATTACAGGGATAATTTCGGTGTGCATATGGAGATAATTGTCGAGATTCTTGGCTACGAAGTCGTTGACAAAACTCCTGATCGAAGGACCGCGGTCGATGATTGCAGCTCCGTCCGGACCTCGTTTCACTGTGCCGTCCGGATTCTTCTCCTGCTTCTCCCACATATAGGTCGAGCCAAGTTTGGTCTTGGTCTGTCCTTCGAAATTAGGCTCCTGAATCTGGATGGCTATGGCGCCGACGACTCCCTGGCGGATATCCTCCGGCTTATAGTCTTTCTTGTAGAAGTCCTTGAGAGTCTTTGCGATAGCCTCCCTGTAAGCGGCGAGGTGCGTGCCTCCGTCGCGGGTATGCTGACCGTTAACGAATGTTGTGATATTCTCGCCGTAGCTCTTTCCGTGGGTCAGAACTATTTCTATGTCTTCTCCTTCCAGATGGATGAGAGGGTAGAGAGGCTCCTCCGCCATATTCTCGCTGACAAGGTCGAGAAGACCGTTCTCTGACTTATAAGAAGTGCCGTTGAGGATGAGTGTAAGCCCTCTTTTAAGGTAAGAGTAGTTCTTTATCATCTTCTCGACGAAGTCCATGTTGAAGGCATATTCGCCGAACATTTCCACATCGGGGATGAATTTTACCAGAGTGCCGTTTTTCTCGGTGGAGGGATGCCGTCCCGAATCCTTCAGCTCACCGCGCTCGTACTGGGCGAACGAGCTTTCGCCGTCGCGGAAGGACTCGATATAGAAGTAGGAGGAAAGAGCGTTGACAGCCTTGGTACCGACTCCGTTCATACCGACAGACTTCTTGAAAACCTTGTCGTCGAACTTGCCTCCGGTGTTGAGGGCACTTGTCGCGAGGACCACTGATCCGAGGGGAATGCCTCGACCGAAGTCCCTGACAGTCACTTCGTTCCCGGTGATATTGATCTGGATTTTGTTGCCAAAGCCCATCGAGAACTCGTCGATAGAGTTGTCGACAATCTCTTTCAGCAGGACATAGATACCGTCTCCGGGATTGTCTCCATTCCCGAGTCGGCCGATGTACATACCGGGACGAAGCCTGATATGCATCGTGTCTTCCAGATGTTTGATGCTGTCTTCGTTGTAATTTTCTGTAACTATATTTTTCTCTTTCTCTGCCATTTCGCACTAATTATCCAATATCCTGCAAATTTACAAAAAATAGTTTTCTTTTACGA
>ONMJ01000025.1 GCA_900318955.1 uncultured Bacteroidales bacterium | reverse complement strand
TGTCCCGAGGTTGAAGCACGGGATTTCTTGGAGCGACGTGCAGTAATCGAAGGTATAGCTGATGCTCGTGGCTGATGAAAAATCATAGTTCGGAACCCTCTTCATCCCTCTGCAGTATCTGAAAAGCTGATCGAAAACAGTGCCTGATGAGGTGTCAATGTCAGGGCCTTCGAGAAGTTTTTCGCAATTGTAGAAGCTGTAGAGAAACTCGCTGATGCCGGTGGTGTTGAAACTACAGGTAGAGACCAGTGTCTTACAGTTATAAAAGAGTTTCTGAATGGATCCGTCCTTTGAAATGATATCCGGCATTTTAGTCACTGTATTGAGGATGTTGCTCCCTTCGATGATGTAATGGGTACCCTCCGGAAGGGGAGGAAGGTTGACGCTGAAAAAGCCTGTTTCGTCAGGTGTCACAGTCACGGTCTCCACAGTTACAGCCGAAGTAAAGCCCCTGAGTTTCACTATCTTGACAGAGAAACTCCCGGTCGCCGTCCCCTCGAAATTGGTACTTGGCGGGACTACGGTGAGATCCCGGATGTCAATCTTCGTCCCTCCTTGGAAGGTGACCCATTCTCCACTTTTTTTGAAGTCCATCCTCCTCTTTCCGTCGGAGGTTTCCAAAGTCGCAGTCAGCGAAGATATGTTTCTCGGGAGGCAAAAGAGGGTGAAAGTAACTGATTTTTCGCTGGTTATCTCGGAGTTCTTCAGGTCGACAGAGACTCTTTCCGAGGTCTCGGAGAACTCATATTCGGCTTCGTTGAGATCTTCTTTTATTGAGGCTCGTATTTTCCCTGCAAGCGGGCCTTCCGAGGAGGAAAGAGTGAAAGATTGGAGGGTCTGAGGGGTGCTGCTTTTTCCATAAAGGGTAAAGCGGAAGGCTGTCACCATAGGATGAAAATTCAGCCTTACGCTGGAGGAAGTTGACGGATGGGCGCTTGCGGCAGCCCACATCAAAGCGAGGGACATATCTGTGGAAAAAGTCTCTCCGTCTGTTGTAACTTCCTGATTCGAAGGTACTTCTCCTGTTATTTCGCGACCGTTTACTTCCGCCTTTTCCGAGGGATATGCGGCATAAAAAACATGGTCCCCATGTCCCCATGTAAGGCCGTTCCCGGACTCATCCAAAGAAGTGATGGACGCATACGAGGTTTTACCTTCTTCCGAGTGACCTTCAACTTTGTAGACGGCGGACTTTTCGGGCGACTGCTCCGAGTACACTGTTATATGGTCTCCATTTGCCCAGTCGATTCTCTCTGTTTTACTATTGTTATCATATATAATTTCCCCGCTATACGAGGTCCTTGTGGCGACGGCCGGTTCATGGTAGTCAGTTGCCCTTGTGGCGGCGGCCGGTTCATGGTAGTCAGTTGCCCTTGTTGCGGCGGCGGCCGGTTCATGGTAGTCAGTTGCCCTTGTTGCGGCGGCAGGACTATTATAATAAGCGGAGGCGCCAAAGCGGATGGCGGTTCCTTCTGCACTTTCAATATTGGTTTCCATGCAGCCACTCGCGGCCGCGGCGGCAATTGTTAAAGCCACCGCCAAAACGTTTAAATACCTTTTCATAATCAATACCATGAATTGTCAAAATCCTCGTCTGAATCGAATTCTTCAATTCTCTGTCCTCCGATAGATACCTCGTCCATGTTGTGGATAATAGATCGGGCCAGAAGACCTTCTTCAAGATGGATATAAGTCTCTCCATCGACCGCCGGAGAAATGTATCCGGCCATTTTTCTGCGTGTTTTCATGGCCGCAAGTTATGGAAAGAATACTGCTGGATGCTTGTCGGGCCGAGTCCTTGCAGACGATTTTTATGTTTTGGCAGCCGATTTAAAGTTTTTGAGACTCCATTTAAAAAAACCGAAAACAATTCTTTTTGACTATTTTTTTATTATTCTTTTCTCCAGCTGTGGCGCCGGTAATAAGGCAACATCAACGCGAGGGAACGAATATATTGCAGAAGAAGTGGAAGTCTACGGTTGCCTGTTCAGAATCCCTCTTGTACGCCATAGCCCCAATCCGGTGTACGGCTTTTGGCCTGAAATATCTTCTTGACAGATAGATTTTTCTGAGACTGAGACTGTAAAAACGGGGGCATGAAGCCATAAAATGACCATCATCTGACGTTCGAAGATTCTCGTAGGGGGTAGAGAGGCGTGTTTTCGCCCCGGAATGTTGGTTGGTCATACAATTTTGGGGCGCAGAATGGCGCAGGTGCGAAAAAATGCCGGTGACCTGCGCCGCGTCTTCATTGCAAAGAGCTAATTATCAGATATTTATGAAATGTTAATGGCGCAGGAGACCAAGAAAAATTCGCACCTGCGCCATCAGGTGATCAGTTCTACTCAGGGCAGGACCACGCGGCACAACTCCGGGGCGAAAAGGCCTGCTCTCGCCCCCATCTGCCTTCCGGTGAAGCAACTTGGGGGTGTGGAGGCGTGTTTCCGCCCCCGAAATCATCATCTCTCGGATACCACGGACATGTTATCGCACTGCCGTGCCACGAAACACCCTTCCGGTAGCACGGAGAAAGATATTTAGCGAAGGTTGCCCGAACCGATAGTGCTATGCAGCGACTGGCTTTCGGGCGAATAGGAGGGAAGTTGGACAGGGCAGAATGCCCTGACCAAAAGGAGGAGTTCGCCGTCCAGCAATCGAGGCGGACAAGCCCGCCCTTTCCCGACGTCAGCCCGAAGGCCTGTGGTGGCAAGGCAGACGGTTCGCGGCGACTGGCACAAGGTCTGTGATGGAAGGCAGAAGATCCCGTGGCATAAGGCCAAAACGCGGGGTTTTTGTCATGGCGGTCAGAGGGTAATGCTATATATGTGTTTTTTCACTCCTTTCAATAATGTCCTATCCTAAATGTAGGCACAGGACTTTTGTTATTTGCTGATTGCCTGCCCGGTATCTCATTGCTTATCAATGACCAATAACTTTTTCCCTAGGGACGCGCGGGTAGGGAAAAGTCTGGAAGCGATTGAGTATTAGCCTTTTGAGGGGCAGGCCTCCTCGGGAGTGAAAGTCAAACGGGCATATCGTAGTCAAGCGGATATATCATATGGCTACTTTAGTAGGCTCTGGTATTGTGGCATATCGACAGGTTTTGTGGAATACGAAAAGCTGGGCGGAAACCAGTTTTACCATCCAGAAAAGACTTTTATATCAGGAGTTTCTTTTTACATACGGCTTGAAATCAGGTAGTTACGGAGAAAAAGAAAATGGACAAACCATCGTTTCCGATGATTTGTCCGCTTTGGCTCCCCCTCGGGGACTTGAACCCAGGACCCCCTGATTAACAGTCAGGTGCTCTAACCAACTGAGCTAAGGAGGAATATGTACCGGCTTTCGTCCGGCCCCGATTTGTTTCGGGATTGCAAAGTTACTGCATTTTCTTTGGATTCCAAATATTTTTTGAATTTTTTTCATTCTTTCGTACCTTTGTGCTCCGGCAGGCTATCGACAGATCAAGCAGCTCTGGCCGGATTAATTTATGGATATAGACCTTTTGTCGAAAATAGTCAAGGAGATTGTTCTGGACAATGATTCTGTGACCCTTCCGGGCATTGGATCGTTTCTTGCCGAAATCGTTCCTTCGTCCTTTTCGGACAAAGGATATACTATCAATCCCCCATATAGAAGGCTTTATTTTACAAGAAAAGAGGGTAACGATACCCTTCTTGTGGACTTTTATGCTTCCTCAAACAAAGTGAGCAGGGATGATGCGACGAGAATTGTCGTGACCTTTCTCTCTGAGATGAGGGATGTTCTGAAAGAGAAGAAGACTGTTCATTTCCCCGGCCTCGGGCGCCTCAGGGCTACAAAGGAGAATAATTTCTTTTTCATCCCCGATGAGGATCTTGACATTTATCCCGCAGGATTCGGCCTCGCTCCGATTTCCCTGAAGACCCATGAGGAAACGGAGGATGAGGTGTCAGCTGCCGTCGCCGGAATAGCGTCGGTACTGGAAGAGCCGCTGCAGCCTCAGGTCCCTCAGCAGGCGCAGGAACCCAAAGCTCCCCTAGAGCCTCAGCTCCCGCAAGCGCCTGAGATCTCGCAGGAACCTCAGGGCGCGCAGGAAACCAAGGAGCCTCAGCCCCTGCTAGGCGCCGCGGAGCCCAAAAAGGAGCCCAAAGAGGCCCCTAAGGAGCATCAAAAGAAGTCCGTTGCCGTAAGTACGCCTGTAATGACGAGCCAGGAGGCTCTTGAAGATATCGACAAGAAGGAGCTTAGACAAGCGAGAAAGGGCTGGAGGCGTCATCGCAGGCTGCGCCTTTCCAAGATTGTGCTGATTGTCCTTGGAGTTCTGCTTCTTCTCCTAATTATCTATGCGATAATTGCGAGGGTCAATCCTGCGTTTGTCGACAGGTTCCTCTATAGCGAAGAGGAGCTTGAAATTATCAAAATGATGAAATTATGACACCTGTAAGAAGGGAAGGATACAAGTTTTTGCAAGATATCTGCGTTCCATGCTATTTCACTGACGCATCATTCTCGCTGAAACCTTCTTCGTTCATGGATATCTGTCAGGAAATCGCCTACTGGGCTGCTAGCGAGCTCGGTTTCGGTTATGATGACCTGAATGTCCACCATACTGCATGGGTTCTCTCCCGCATGCATTTTCATATAAGCAAATACCCCAAATGGAGAGACAATGTCACCATATACACATGGCACAAGGGAGCTGAAGGCCTATTCTATCTCAGGGACTTCCAGCTTAAAGATGCCGAGGGAGAAATCATTGCTTCTTCTACCAGCTCATGGCTCATTATTGATACCAGGACAAGGCACATCGTCCGGGAAGGCGAAGTTTTCTCTACTCTTAATGGCAGCCGGGTAAATGACAATGCCATAGAGGAGCAGGCCCCTAAGGTCGTCCTTCCCAAGGGGATTGAACCGGAGCTTGTCAAAGAGCATACAGTCTCCTACTCTGATATCGATATAATCGGCCATACAAACAACGCTCGCTATATGGTGTGGGCTATGGATGCAATAGATTATGAATCAGTTTCTTCCAAGAGGGTTAAGGATGTTTATATCAACTTCAACAAAGAGACTCTCGCGGGAGAAAAGGTGTCTATCTTCAGGGTAAGGACCGAGGAAGAAGGAAGGGAAGTTTATTATTTGGAAGGGAAAGTGGACGGGAGGTCCGCCTTCACGGTAAAAATAGTCTTTTGATAAATGTTCGAGCTTGTTTATCCATCCCGTCCGGCACCAAGAATCCCTCGCCCCAATGCTCTTTCTACATGGGATGAAGCCCCGATCTCCTCAGAGATGCTCCCGGTAATCGATGAGACAGGCCTTGTTGTCGGTCAGGCAACACGGGCATATTGCCATAGCGGATCGAAGGTCCTCCATCCGGTTGTCCATCTTCAGATAATAGACCGATACTCAAAGATTTATCTCCAAAAAAGGGGAGCCTGCAAAGATCTCCTTCCGGGGAGGTGGGATACCGCTGTCGGAGGCCATGTCTCTTATGGGGAGACCCTCGAGGAGGCCCTCTATAGGGAAGCCTCCGAGGAACTTGGCCTTACTCAGTTTAATCCGATTTATCTGGAATCATATATCTGGCAGACGGAAAGGGATAATGAGCATGTGAATATATTCGCGGCGGTCGGGAATTTAGATATCCATCCAGATGGAGTGGAAGTCGAGGAGGGGGCATGGTGGTCCATGGATGACATTGAGAGTTCCATCGGTCAAGGTATTTTCACTCCCAATTTCGAAGACGAGTTCATCCGCATCCGCTCAAGCCTCCTTGCATTGCTATAAACCGGCTTTTTTATTTACACCACTATGGCCTTAGATATAGATAAATTCGTCCATGACCAGATGTCCGTCTGGCCAGAGGTGGCAGCATCTTTTCGCGCCCTCAAATCTGTCCGCACCAGGCAGCTTCCGATAGGAGGCATAAATGCGACTGTCCAGAACAATCCCGCCAGGCTCTTTTCATGTACCGCCGAGGTTGATGAGGAGTCACTGAAGGCGCGTCCATGCGGACTCTGCGGCGAGAATCGTCCTCAAGAGCAGCATTTTCTTCCCTTCGAGGGCAGGAAGGGGCGCAAATATGAGATTATAGTCAACCGTTTTCCGATTTTCCCAAGCCATCTTGTAATATGTTCTGCTGACCATGTCGACCAATCTATATGGCACCGCTATGTGGATATGCTCGATATGGCGAAAGCCCTCCCGGACTATATTCTTTATTATAACGGTCCCGCGAGCGGAGCTTCGATTCCGGATCATATGCATTTCCAGGCCAGCCCAAAGGGCTATCTCCCCCTTGAAAGAGCCATAGACCGTCTCCTCCATGAGAGTTCTCCTTCCGAGGATGATTTAGAGTATATCACATCCGTCCAGGATGCCCAACTTTTCCATTACAAGCACTTTACCCGTGGAGTTTTCGCACTCAGGGCGAAAACTTCAAAGTCCATGGCGAAGATGTTCTATCGTCTTCTGGACTGTGCTCCTTTTGAGGATGGAGAGAAGGAACCCCGCTTCAACGCTTTCACCTATTACGCTGAAGGAGAGTACAGGAGCTTTGTGGTGTGTCGTTCCAGAGTACGTCCGAGCCACTATTTTGCCGAGGGACCGCTCCACTATACAATCAGTCCCGGAGCAGCCGACGTCGCCGGGTATTTCATCGCACCCGACCCGAAGGATTTTGAGAGGATAGACGCTCCTACTCTTTCTGATATCCTTTCGGAAGTATCTGTGTCCGAGGAAGTTGAGAAGACAATTATATGGCGGCTCGTTCGCACCCAACCTAAAATTGAAGTCGGTATCATGTCCGGTCACGAGATTGTTTTCGAAGTGATTTCAGACGGTGCCGGCCCCCAGAAAGTTGCATATCGCGAGGGCAAGATTGACTATAACGGTGCCCTCTATGACGAGTTGTACTTCGAGGCCAAGACTATGTCTACTCTGTTTGCAGAGCCGTCATTCATCCTTTATGGAGTCACTATCGGAGTGGATTTCCACTGGCAGCGCACCCAGAACCAGAAGTTCGCCGGTACCCTTAAATTCATTGTTGAGAGCGGTAAGGTTACAGCGGTCAATGTGATAGGAGTTGAGGATTATCTTCTTAGTGTAATATCTTCGGAGATGAAATCCTCCGCAACGCTCGAGTTCCTGAAGGCCCATGCTGTGATTTCCCGTTCATGGGTAATGTCCCAGATTGGAGCGAGGAGGGAGAAAAAAGCGGCGGAAATCCCATTCGACGCAAAGAGCACTCCTTCCCTTGTGACATATCTGGAATCTAATGGAAGTAGCACTGAATCAGGAGAAAGCGAAGAGTATATAAAGTGGTTCGACCATGACGACCACAAGAAATTCGACGTCTGTGCTGACGATCATTGCCAGCGCTATCAGGGTCTTACCGGCGCAATTGGAGATGGCGTCAGGAAGGCTATAGACGAGACATGGGGCCTTGTCATCATGAGCGAAGGAAAGATAGTCGACGCCCGTTTCTCAAAGTGCTGCGGCGGAGTGATGGAGAAGTTCTCAACATGCTGGGAGGATAAAGATTATCCATATCTGGTAGGGAAGAAAGACGACCCTTCTGGGGCGAGTGCGGATGTCTCCGGGGATGCGAGAGAATGGATACTAGGCAGTCCCGAGGCATTCTGCAATACCCGCGACCGCCTCATTCTCTCTCAGGTGCTGAATGATTATGATCTCGAAACCAAAGACTTTTATCGCTGGAAGGAAGAGTACACCGTCGAGGCTCTTTCGGAACTGATTCATCGCCGCTCGGGAATAGATTTCGGCACAATTCAGGACTTGGTTCCTTTGGAAAGAGGAGTTTCAGGTAGGATTAAAAAACTCCGTATAGTTGGGACAAAAAAGACAATGGTTGTAGGAAAGGAACTGATTATCAGACGTTTCCTTTCGGAATCTCACCTTTATAGCTCAGCCTTTATTCCGGAGATTAAAGACGGAAAGGTTACTCTCTATGGAGCTGGCTGGGGCCATGGAGTCGGCCTATGCCAAATAGGGGCGGCTGTGATGGCTTACCGGGGCTACACCTTCGACAGGATACTTCAGCATTATTATCCGGGTTCGACTCTTGAAAGGCCGCAATGAAAAAGGAGCAGATAAATAGCATAAGCGATTCCGAACTTCTTCGCAAAATGAAGAAGGGGGATACTGACGCTTTCAGCATTCTTTATCATCGCCATGCTCCGCGGCTCCTTAACTTTGTGACCGGACTCTTGAAGGATGATACGGCCGCAGAAGATGTGGTTCAGAATATATTTGTGAAGCTTTGGACCGTAAGAGGACAACTTGATTCCTCGAAATCTTTGACCAACTGGTTGTTTGTATGCGCCCGGAATGAGTCTTATAATGTCCTCAAATCGGCTTGGCATTCCGCTGTGGATAAAGACGTCGTGCCTTTGGTGGAAACATCTGATGTTGAGGAGTCTGTCTCTTTCCATGAGGTCCAGGAAAGGCTTTCGGGCCTGGTCTCTAATATGCCTGACCGCCGTAAAGAGATTTGGCGGATGAGCCGTGAACAGCACCTTTCTAATGCTGAAATAGCCCGGAGGCTGGGTATCTCCGTAAGGACAGTGGATAAGCACCTCTCCCTTGCACTCAGCGATATTCGCCGAGGTTTTAATTGATTTTTTTTACGGGAGGATTACGTATTTTTCCCTTTTCGATTGTTCTTATCTATGTAACACTATAACATGGATAAGAAAATCCTTTCCGATTATTTTGCAGGCCGTCTTTCTTCAGAGAAGGAAGACACTGTAAGGCGTTTCCTTTTGGAACACGCTGAAGATGAGAATGTTTCCTCAATGCTCGAGGAGATTTATGAGTCCTCTTCGAATGAAATGGACGAGACGGCCCTTGAGGGAATGTACTCTACAATTTCAAGGAGGCTCCATCTCAATCCTTCTGCCGAAAAGAGCTCATCAGCTCTTAGTGATGGCAAAGTTTGGAAAAAGGTTTATTTTGCCGTTGCTGCCGCTGCGGTTGCGGCATTCCTTTCCCTCCCTCTGGCATTCAGGGCTGGGGAAAGGCAGGTCGAAAAAGAACGGGATGCCGTCTCATGGATTGAGAAGACGGTTCCTGTCGGGACGGTCGACAGCCTCCTCCTTGCTGACGGATCCATGATCTATCTTGAAGGCGGCACTCATATCATCTATCCTTCCGCCTTTTATGGAAATGAAAGGAAGGTGTTTGTCAGCGGAGAGATTTTCGCGGAGGTTGCCAAGGATCCATCCCGTCCGTTCATAGTGAACGCCGGAGAGATAAGTGTCAGAGTTCTTGGCACTACCTTCAATTTAAAAGCATACGATGCTATCAGCTGTATCGAGGCTGTGCTCTTGGAAGGATCTATAAATCTTGAGCTTACAACTCCTTCGGGGGAACAGACCGCCAGGATGAAGCCTGGCAGTATCGCCCAATATGATAGAAAGACCGGACAGCTCACTATGAGCGAGTTCGACAGATCTGCTTTCTCCGCCCTAAAGAAGGGGAGGGGCCTTTATTACAACAATATATCGATGCAGGATATCGCTACTGACCTCAGCCGGGTCTTCGGTAAAAAGATAGTAGTAGCCGATGAAAAGCTCGCGCAGACGCGGTATTTCGCCATATTCACAAATAACGAGTCTCTCGACAACATTCTCTCCGCTATCAATTCGGACGGGAGAATGGATATTTCAGAAAGAGATGATACAATATATCTAAATTCAAAATAAATCAATTAACAAAACACTATGCTGACCAAATTGAAATCATTAGTAGTGGCCACATTCCTCCTTCTTTCGACAGGAGTATTCTGTTATTCGCAGAATGTGACCATGAAGATGACCGGCGTTACGGTAGGGGATGCCATCACGGCACTCAACCAGAATGCAAATTATTCGGTCATCGTCAATTCGGACGACGTCAATCTCCAGAAGAAGGTTGATGTCAATGTCAGGAATGCTTCGGTCGAGGAAGTCTTGGGGCAGATCTTTGCCGGCCAGGACGTTGCCTGGACTATAGACGGAAGGAGCATTTCTGTAACAAAAAAGCCTCTGTCCTCTTCTCAGAAGGCGGCAGTGCAGAGACCTGGTCTTTTCACGGGAAAGATCATAGATGTTGATGGAGAGCCTCTTCCGGGAGCTTCCCTTATTATCAAGGGGACGACAACGGGAGTCTCTACCGACCTCGACGGCCGTTTCTCGATGGACATCAAGAAGTATCCCGTTACCCTGGTTGCCGGGTTCATCGGCCTCAAGGAGAAAGAGATTACTCTTCGGGGAACGGAGCGCACTCCTTATGTCATCGTTCTCGACGAATCAGAGACCGTCCTTGATGAGATTGTCGTTGTCGGTTACGGTACCCAGAAGAGGGTAAATGTGACCGGCGCTGTCTCTGTTATTGATGGTAAGGACTTGAATTCCAGACCTGTAACAAATGCAGCTGCTGCTATTCAGGGTGCCGATCCTTCTCTCCTTCTGACTATGGACAGCGGTGGAATCGAATCAAAGAACTATACCCTCAGGATTCGTGGACAGCTTTCCCTCAACAGTGGTTCCCCTCTGGTATTGATCGACGGCATTGAAGGTTCCCTAACTCAGCTCAACCCGAACGATATCGCTTCCATTTCCGTCCTCAAGGATGCATCCGCCTGCGCTATCTATGGTGCTGCCGCTTCTGCAGGTGTCGTTCTCATAACTACCAAGAGCGGCGAAGCCGGCCAGATGAAGGTCAACTACAACGGCCGCTACAGTATATCCGGAAATACCACCAAGACAGATTTCATCACATCGGGTTATGACTATGTGACCCTTTGCAACGAGTTCTATCAGTATTACAAGGGCTATGGTGCATGGACATACTCAGACGAGCAGATGGCAATGCTGGAAGCACGCCGCTATGATGTGGTAGAGAATCCCGAGCGTCCCTGGGTCATTCCCGATGCGACGGGTACATACAAGTACCTCTATCTCGGTAACTTCGACTGGTATGGCTATCTTTTCAAGAGGTATCGTCCTGAAACTGAGCATAATATCTCCGTCACAGGAGGCAATGATAAAGTAAACTACTATGCCTCAGGTCGTTATATCTATAGAGAGGGTCTTCTCAACGGCGCTGCCGAGGATATCTACAATGGCCTTCATTTCCGCTCGAAAGTAGATGTTAAGGTGACTCCCTGGCTGACTTATTCGAACAATATCAGTTTTGAGCATAATAGCTACACATACGGTGGATTCTTGGAGATTGATGGTACTGAAGGGCTGAACAGTACCGGTGTTCTATGGAATCTTATCCAGAACGTCGGACCGAACTACGTCCCGATCAACCCTGACGGTACGGTCAATATCCAGCCTGGATACATGGCTGATGCTACCTCTCCGATTTTCTCCGGACGAGGAGGTCCCTATATCGTCGATACCAACGACAATAAGCGTACGAACAATTATATCACCCTTACCAACAGGCTGAATTTCAAGTTGTTCGATGGCCTTCACCTGATTGGCGACTACACTTACCGCCGCCGTGACAAGCAAGGTACCTATCGTGGTCTGCCGACCCCGAATGCCTATGACAATGTCAACCAGAGAATGTATCAGGGTGCTGATGTGAATGTACCTCAGGGACAGTTCTCAAACGGTTCCATCTATGATATGTACCGCGACGAGCGTTATTATTTCGATGACCATACAGTCAATGCTTACCTTCAGTTTAACAAGGAATTCGGTAGGCATTCTGTCGGTATCACTGCGGGTTCCAATTTCCATGATTTCCGTTCTTCTACTCTCGAAGTGAGACAGAAATACTCCCTTAGCGACAATCTCGCATATATCGACATGTCGATAGGAGAACCGATTTTCCTTGAAAGGGCCGCAAATTCTCAGACCGCCTACAGGACACTTGGTTTCTTTGGAAGGCTCAACTATGATTTTGCTGGAAGATACCTTCTCGAAGTTTCCGGCCGTTATGACGGGTCCTCAAGGTTCCCTACAGGCCACCGCTGGGGCTTCTTCCCCTCTGTTTCTGCAGGTTGGAGGGTCTCTGAAGAACCTTTCTTCGCTCCTTTGAAGGGCTGGTGGAACAACGCTAAGATTCGTTTCTCCTATGGTTCACTCGGTAACCAACAGATCAGCAACTTCTATTATTGGGATACTATCTCCACTTCTTTGCCTTCATATACCTTTGACGGTACTAACAAGGCTTCTGTGGCATCTGCTTCTTCTCCGGTAACTTCTTCTCTGACATGGGAAAAGGTTATTACAAAGAACCTCGGAGTCGATCTCGGATTCCTTCGTGACAGGCTTACTTTCAATGCAGACTTCTTTATCCGTGATACAAAGGATATGCTCACCGATGCAATGACTCTTCCTGTAGTCTACGGCGAGTCCGAGCCTAAGGAGAATGCTGCAGACCTTCAGACAAAGGGTTATGAACTCTCAGTCGGCTGGCATGACCATTTTATGCTGGGAAACAGCCCGTTCAATTACAATCTCTCAGCGTCACTAAGTGATTATAAGACAGTTATCACTAAGTTCGACAATCCCGACAAGCTTCTTTCCGATCATTTTGTAGGAAAGGTTCTCGGCGACATTTGGGGATATCATGTAGAAGGCCTCTTCGCAACAGATGAGGAAGCCGCTGCATACGAAGCCTCAATCAATGACAAGAATGTCAATGCCGCCGTATATTCCAGCAAGGCTCCGTACAACCATCTGATGGCCGGAGACGTGAAATTTGCAGACGTCGATAAAAGCGGCACCATTGATAATGGCAAGAACACTCTCGATGACCATGGTGATCTTAGCATTATCGGAAACAACCGTCCTCGTTATCTTTACTCTCTCAAGGGAGATTTCTCTTGGAAGGGACTAGATGTTTCGATGTTCTTCCAGGGTATCGGAAAGATCAACTGGAATCCGACTTACCGTGCCGACTATTTCTGGTCGCTCTATTCTTACCAGCGTCCTTCTTATATTCCTAAGGATTTCGAGGCCCTTTGCTGGTCTTCGGAAGAGGGCGCAGATAATTCCAATGCATACTTCCCCCGCCGCAGATCCCGTTCTGCTTCGGTTGCAAACGGAGCGCTCAGGGTCAATACGGACCGCTATCTCCAGAATGCGGCGTACATCCGCCTCAAGAATCTCACAATCGGTTATACAATTCCGATCAAGAAGAAGTACGTCCAGAAGGCAAGGGCTTATGTATCAGGAGAAAACCTCTGGTACTGGTCACCGCTTCTGAAGCACACCACGAGTGTGGATCCTGAAGTTGCTACAGCAAATGGAGGAACTTATTCGGATACTGTCTATCCGTATTCGAAGATTTTCTCCGTAGGCGTTGATATCACATTCTAATTCAGGGAGGAAAGAAAAATGAAAAAGACAATATACATCCTTTCGGCAATTTGCCTGATGGCGGTTATTTCAGTGTCTTGCGACAAGGATTTCCTTACCAAGACTCCTGAAACCAAAGTTACTTCCGGAAGCTTCTTCCACAGCCCGACAGAGTTGGCGCTATGGACCAATAATTTCTATGTCAACCAGCTCAGCGGCGCCGACGATTATGCTGACGCGACAGCTGATGACCATATGACCACTTCGCTCGCCGGTATCCAGAAGGGTACGATCACCCCTAATTCCGCGAACGGATGGACCTCCGCAGAATGGAAGAAACTTCGTAATATCAATTATTTCTTCGAGAATTGCGACCGCTGCGAAGATGCCGCGGCACGTGCCCAGTATGAGGGTGTCGCCCATTTCTTCCGCGCTATGTTCTATTTCGACAAGGTCAAGAGATTCGGAGATGTCCCTTATTATGAGACTACCGTCGGCTCGGGCGATGATGAAATGCTCTACAAGGCTCGCGATCCCCGCGGTTATGTCATGCTGAAGGTCATTCAGGACCTTGACAAGGCTATCGAGCAGCTTCCCGATACTCCGAATGACATTTATCATGTCAATAAGCTGACGGCTCTTGCGTATAAATCCCGCGTCGCCCTCTTTGAGGGAACTTTCAGGAAATACCATGCAGGCACTGAGTTTGTCCCTCAGGATGAGCAGACTTTTGACGGGGTTACGATCAGCTCCAAGTGGTTCCTCGAGGAGGCCTATAAGGCTGCAGAGCAGGTTCTTGGACGCAAGAAACTCTATACCGGAAACACCCTCGGACTGGCTTCCAAGGATACTGATGCTTCTTACAGGGAGCTTTTCCTTCTCGAAGATGCCAATCCTGACGAGGTTATCTTTGCTCGCCGCTACAATACGGCTCTCTCAATCCGCCACGGTCTTCAGTTCGACTATAAGAACGGCCGTCATTCGGCAACCCGCCGTTTTGTCAACCACTATCTGATGAAGGACGGCACCCCTATCCAGAATGTCGCAGGATGGGAAACAATGGATTACAAGACCTCATTCCAGAACAGGGATCCCCGCATGGCGCAGACTCTTCATGGCCCTTCTTATGTAGCTCTTGACGGCTCCGCTCACGAGGAACTCGCTTGGGACCGCACATGGAGCGGCTACCGCATCATCAAGCACATCAGCAATGCCGACCATGAGAATGCTACGACATCTTCTACCGACTGGCCTCTTATCCGTTACGCTGAAGTGCTTCTGAACCTTGCCGAGGCTAAGGCAGAACTTGGTATCCTGACTGATGCCGATGTCAAGGCTACTATCGATCCCATTCGCGCAAGAGTAGGAATGGTGGCGATGTCTACAGTGCCCACCGAGGTCGATCCTCTTATGAAGGAATACTATCCCAATGCCTCAGGTCAGCAGCTTGCTGCAATACTCGAGATACGTCGTGAAAGGACCATCGAGCTCTTCTCAGAAGGGTTCCGTCAGGCCGACCTCCTTCGTTGGAAAGAGGGTAAATGGCTGACCCCCAGTGCAACTCATGGCTTCCAGGGGATCTATGTTCCGGCTCTCGGAGCATACGATCTCGACGGAGACGGAAAGGATGATGTTCTCTTCTATGATGCAAACGGGACCAAGCCGTCCACCACGGTCGCTGCTACTAACCAGATTCCGATTGGGACAAATTACACCCTTTCTGAGGGAACCAAGGGTTACCTTTCATATTTCTCCACCGAGGATTATGTATGGAACGAAGGCCGCGATTATCTCTATCCGATACCTCTCGAGCAGCTTCAGTTCTCAAAGACTGAGTTGACCCAGAATCCGGGCTGGTCAAATGCGACATCCGGCAATTAAATCTGGAGTGATAATGAATAGAATTGTAAAAATGTTCTCTCTGCTTCCCGCCCTTTGCATAATGCTCTCCGGCATTTCTTGCAAAGGGGGGGAGGAGAATACTCCCTCGGTCGTCGCTGATCCTGTCATTACTCCCTCAACACTTTCTGTTGCCGGGGACATTTCGACCCAGTCGATTGAGATAAAGACTACTGAGGTATGGGTGCTCTCTTCAGATGCGCAGTGGGTGAAATTCTCGCCTCCGGGAGGCAACGGCTCTTCCGATCCTGTCACGGTTTCCCTCCTTCTGACTAAGAATCAGACGGGAGAGAGCCGTAAGGCAACGGTAACGCTTAAGACCGTTTCCGGGAAGACAGCAAGCATGACCCTTACTCAGACTGCCGAAGAGAGTGGAATCGTCCAGGGAATCGCCTCTGCTGCCGATTTTGCCGCTTTCTCTGAGGCGGTTAATGAGGGGAAGGCTATGGATCGCTTCATAGTCAACGGAGCGGTTACGCTTATCCAGGATATCGATATGACCGGAGTAACCTATACTCCTGCCGGCACTTCCGCGTCTCCATTTAAAGGCACTTTCAACGGTCAGGGACACACCATAAAGGGTGTTTCTGCTCCGCTTTTCGGTGTCCTTAAGGGAGCGACGATAAGGAATCTCCATTATGGAGCATCCGGCGATGTCATCAAGATTACCTCAGAAGGCGATTCCAATTACGGAGGAGTCTCGACTTCGGCTACAGGAACGACTTTCGATCATGTTTATTTCGAAGCCACTCTCGATGTCAAAGCCGGCAGCGGCCATCCCAGGGTAGGCGGTATTACCGGTTTCCTCTCCTCTGACAGCAGTATCTCAAGTTGCTACAACAACGGTAATGTTCTCTGCAACGGAGAAGGCTGGGTTGGAGGTTTTGCCGGAGAGAATGAAGGTGTTATCACTGAAAGTACTGCTAAGGGTAATGTTCTTGGAGTCTATTCTTCAGATAGGTACTACGGTCCCGGCTGGATTTGCGGCTCCAACAAGACAAAAGCCAATATAACGAAAATGACGGCCGACGGTCACTGCGGGGATTATAATCTGTATTCCTCCGATCCGTCCAAGGCCCCTGCGAGTCTTTATCGCAATGCCGTTTGCTACCCGAGGACAAATGCTTTCGCTCTCACCGGAAGTGATGACGATGCCGTCTCGGTCAACTGGAAACTCGATGACTATTATGCCTGGGAAGAAATTGATTCCAAGGTACTTATGGACGGAGTCAAGTGGACAAAGTACGATTGTCTCGGAGTTCCCAGAATCGTCAATATAATCGAGTTGGATCTTACCAAGACGGGTTTTGATATCACAACCTCGTATGCGGACGATATCGTTCCTAATCCTAACGGAAACAAGAATGGGAACAATGGGTACAATAAGCGTGAGACCCTGAGCCAGATTTGTAATCGTAAGCGTGCTGAAGGTCAGGATATTATCGCTGGCATTAATACCGGCTTCTTCGACAGCAACGATGGCTTCGGCCGTGGTTTCCATATCGAGGAGGGGCAGCCTGTATACATCAATAATACCGGTGTCGTGAAGCAGCTTCCCAACCACTCATGGGCGTTTACAGTCTTTACGGACCGTACTACGTCTTGCGAGAAGAAAGTCTTTACCGGCAAGGTTGAGATTTCCGGCAAAGAGTATCAGTACCATTCCATCAATGATACCATTCTTCGCCATGCCAATGCGACATATCAGCTGAATCTCTATACTTCCAGGTACAAGAAGACTCCCCATGCCGGTCTTACCAACCCTCTTGCAACTAATGTTTTATATGTTGTTGCAGAGTATACAGGTGAGCCGATGAAGGTAAATACAGGCTACGCTGATGCGACCGTCAAGGCCATCTATGACGGGATGGAAAGTCCCCTTTCTTCTGCTCCTTATCTAAGCGGCAGTAAAGAGATTGCTCTTGCTGCAAGCGGGGAGACCGGCCGTGCTATCGGCTCCGGTCTCAAGGTAGGAGACAAGATTCGTCTGAAAGCCGATATGACTATTGACGGAACCATTACCAAGCCGATCTATACTCAGAATTCGACGATGTATAAGCTAATGACGGATGGAAAGGATGCCAGCAATACTCCCGGCTCCTCCGCGTCGCTCTACTCGACATATGATCCTATGACATATGTCGCTATAGATAAGAACACGACAAAGGTCTGGCTCATAGAAATCGACGGCCGTCAGGAGTGGTTCTCGCTTGGAGTAAAAGGCTACGAGATGTACCGCATAGCTGAAAAACTCGGGGCGTGGAACGTCACCCGCTTCGACGGAGGCGGCTCTTCTGCGATGTGGATCTACAATGCGGAGAAAGGCTCAGGCGCCCTTGTCAACAGTCCCAGCGACAGCAAGGGTGAGCGCAGCGACATGAATTATATCCTTATAAGGAAAAAATAACAGCCACATATATGAAAAAATCAGTTAAACTTCTGTTTGTCCTAGCACTTGCGGCCTTTGCGGCCGTAGGCTGCCGAAACAAAAATGAGCTGGAGTCCTATCTGGACCTTAATGCCTCGCTCATGACGGACAAGACCTCTATCACCGCGACCGCGGAGAATCCTGCGGACGAGGCGATAATGGTCACATCCACAACAGACTGGCTGGTCTTCACTCCTAAATGGGTGACGGCTGAGCCGGATCACGGCAACGGTAACGGTGTCGTGACAATCCGTATCCAGGAAAACAAGGCACCAGCTGCCCGTAGCGGAGAAATCCGGGTGGAAGGCGGCGGAAAAGTAGTCTCAATTCCTATCACTCAGGAAGAGTATGTCAAGCAGGTCGATCCTGATGCCAGCATCGGCGGTATCAACAGCAAGGAAGAACTTTTCCGCTTTGCCCGTGCGGTCAATGAGGGAACCGAGGAACTCGACCGCTGGATGGATGCTACCGGTCATGTCCTCCTTCTCGAGGATATTGACATCACCGGAGAGACATGGACTCCGATTGGAGAAGGAACCTTTACTACTGGCAATGCCATTTCAGGAAAGGCTTTCTCCGGTACCTTTGACGGTCAGGGCCATAAGATCAAGGGCCTCAAGATCGAAGTTCCCGAGAGTGCAGTAGCAGGTTATGCCGCAGGTTTCTTCGGCGTTCTTTCCAACGCTACTGTAAAGGGTCTCACGGTTGAGGCGGATGCAGTCTCCCATACCACTGATCTCGGTGCTCTAGGATCCATCGCCGGTTATGCTATCGGTACCACATTCGAGAACTGCTCAAGCGAAGGATCTCTATCCTTTGACGGAAAGAGCTCAGCAAGATTCTGCCTCGGCGGTATAGTCGGCGCCATAGCTTCTGATGCCGATTTTGCAAGCATAGTGAGAAACTGTACCAACAGCGCTACCCTTAAGAGTGAGAATACCACCAATACCGGAAACGGGGCTGGCGGCTATTCCGTCGGTGGCCTTATCGGCTTCTCAGATGCAAAGGCTACTGTTTCCAATGAGGTGACTTCTTGTGTCAACAACGGTAAGATCGATGCTGCCGCAACCAGGGTCGGAGGTATCATTGCGAGTGCCAACAAGTATACAAAGATCACTTCCTGTACCAACAATGGCGCCGTTGAGTGCCGCGACGTTACTGCTACCAACAGCCGCGCCGGAGGTATTGCCTCTGCAACTGGAGCGGAGGTCTATGTGACCTCATGCGTCAACAACGGAAATGTGACATTTACCGTTCCCGGTGACATGACTCACGGTTATGTCGCAGGTATTGTCGGACAGGTCAATTCCGCAGTGGATATCATCGACGGTTGCGAGAACTACGGTACTATCCGTTCGGATATGTGGTACAATACTACTGTCAATAGCTCTACGGGCCTTCCTGATAAATTCATGGGAATCATCACCGCCTCTCTCAACAGCTATGCCGCAACGGTCAAGAACTGTAAGATTGGAGGTAAGATCGGCCCTTATACCGAGGATGACAACAATAAGGTCGTAGATATCACAGCAGGTAATTTCATGGAGTATATCTCCCTGAACGGCTACCGCAACCGCAACGGTATCTTTGAGAACAATACCTACATCGATGGTTCCACTCCTCCCGAGCCGCCGGTTGACCCGCTTCCGGATCCTTCGAATGCTAAGCTGAAGATACTCTTCATTGGCAACAGCTTCACAAAGGATGCTGTCGAGCACATGCCGGGTCTTCTTGCAGCCGCCGGAATCAAGGACGTCAAGATGGTCCATATGTACTACGGAGGTCACCTGGTTTCCCAGTACAACAATGAATTTAAGAATGCAAGCGGTTATCATTGCTATACCTGCCTTCCTGGATCCACCTCATGGACCGAGACTACAGGTGTTTCCATCTATGATGCCGCAAGAAGCGATACCTGGGATATCGTTACCATCCAGGAGCATACCGGAAACGCAGCGGCCTGGGTATGGAACGACACTCAGAAAGCCGCTTACAACGGTCTTATTGACAAGGTTAAGGAAGCCCGTCCCGACTGCTCGCCGAAGTTCTGGTACATAATGTCCCAGGCATACTTTGATATGTCAAAGATTGGAAGCGGTTCGCAGCCTTCAGTCACCTGGACAGACCAGGCCGGTATGTTCTCAGTTATCACTTCTGTGGGGCAGCAGGTTATGAGGGATATCGATTTCACCGGAATCATCCCGACCGGAACCATGCTCCAGAACCTTCGTACAAGCTATCTCGACAACGAGATGAACCTGACTAGAGACGGATACCACATGGATTACGGTATCTCACGCTACGGAGCGTCCTGCACCGTCTTTGAGTCGATTATCACTCCGACTTACAATATTAAGCTGGATGATAATTCGTACCGTTATTCTAACTCCAATACGACCTCAGGCAGCTATTCCACTCCTGTCACCTCGACCAACGCTCCCGTTGCTCTCCTGGCTGCAAGGTATGCAATCGCGAAGCCTTTCGAGGTTACCGATATGTCCTCAATAGAGGAAGAAATACCGGACAACGGTATCGGAGATATTGATTATGAAGAAGGCGATAAAGAATAGAACATCATGAAATACAACAAGATAGCATTATTCCTGTTCGCTGCGGCACTTTTTTCCTGCGCCCGCGAAGAGATGCAGCAGCCCCTTGTTGACGAGACCGCAAACGGCCTTGTCATAAAAGCTGACTGCCTCAGTACCAGGACCGACATCAGCGAAGGAAAAAGTACCTGGGAAGCCGGTGACGTCATCTCTGTAGTGTATGATGGAGCCGTTTATTCATACAAGACCGCCGAGGCCGGGCCTCAGGCGACATTTACTTCTGAAGCAGGTATTCAGAGCTATGATTCATCAAAGCCTCTGACCGCTTATTATCCCGCAACCGGTGCCGACGGTACTGTCGGAGTCGCAGCGGAAGGTGAAATCAGATTCCTTGAGGGCAAGCAGGCCAATGCCGCCCATGCTCCGCTCGTGGGAACTCCTAAATCAGGCAATCTCGAAGGCGGAGTCCTTAAGATGGCGTTCAAGAACATCTGCTCCGTAATAGAGTTGAAACTTGAGGCCGGAGTACTTACCAGTCCTCTAAAGAAGCTTACTGTCGGACCTGCTTCGGCAGAGGGTTTCGAGGGTTATCTCTCCTTTAGCGGTGCTGTGGATCCCTCGTCTCTGGCTATTACCCCTGCTTCAAGTGGGAACACCTTGACTCTCAATTTCCCTGAAGGAGCGGACCTTACCAAGGAAGAGACAATCAAGTTCCCTGTCGGAAGGTTTAAATCTCCCGCAGGCCTTCAGCTGACTTTCGAGACCTCTGACGGAAAGCAGTACACAAAGACTATCTACAAGAGCGGAATCCAGACTTACGCAGAAGAAAGCGGTAAATTCTCCGTCAAGCATCTTGCAAAGGCACTCTTTGCTTTTGGAAGCAACGGAGGCATCCGTTCTGCAGCCGATCTAGTTGACTTTGCATCTGCCGTCAATAAGGGCGAGTCTCTCGCCGACTGGCAGAATGCGGAAGGCCATGTGGCCCTTCTCAACGATATCGACATGTCAGGTGTTACTGAGTGGACTCCTATCGGAGACGTTGGATTCACCTGGGCATCCAATAAGCTCACTATCACCGGGACACCGTTCACAGGCTATTTCGACGGTCAGGGCCACAAGATTACCGGATTCAAGGCGGTGTGCGCCAATTCTAAGACCGGCGGCGCCTGGGGCCTCTTCGGCTGTGTCGGAGAAGGCGGAGTTGTCGAGAATCTTGTTTTCGATTCTACATGCTCTCTCGAAGCTAAACCTTCCGCTTCCACTGAAATCGGCCTCATCGCCGGTATTCTTAATCAAGGAACTATCAGGAACGTTACGAGTTCTGCCGCTTACAACCTTGAAAATGCCGCTCCTAACCCTGCCAGAGTCACTATCGCCCTGATCGGTTTTGCATTTGCTGGCGAAAACGAAGCTTTGATTGAGAAAGTAACCAATAACGCCTCTTTAATCACGGCTACCGCCGGAGCCAATACCAATAACGGAGGTAACGGCGTCCATATCTCAGGTATTCTCGGATTCGGAACCAATGACGCAAGTTCTTCAAAAGAAGTTATTGTAAAGGATTGTGTCAACAATGCTAACATTGAGTCGGCAGTACCTCGCGCATCCGGTATCGTTGCGGCAGCAAATAGGTTTACCAATATGACCGGCTGCGTCAACAATGGAACAAGTACCAACACGTTCAAGACTTCCGGCGGCTCTCGTCTTGGTAATATCACATGTATCACCGGAACCGGTTCATCAATGACGGATTGTACCAATAATGGAGACATTATTTCTACTACGGCCGGCTGTGTCGGTGGAGCCATCTGCCTTGTCAACTCTGATGACAACACCTTCACCAGAGTAAAGAGCTACGGAAAGGTAATAACTGATAGAACAGGTACTTATGTTGGTACTTTCTTCGGCCAGTGCAACAAGAACGCCAAGTTCTCCGAGTGCGTTGCCGGTGGCGATTTAGGATCTTACAATGGCGGCTCTCCGGTTATGGTCGGGGTCAATGCTGAGAACTATTTCAGCCATATCGGTACTCACAGCGATGCCGCTACTTTTGTAACGCCTGAAAATATCACTTTCGGACAGGCTTCAGAAGAGCCTAAGGCCGGCCTCAATACTGTTGAAGATTTCATCGCTTTCAGGAATGCGGTGAATGCAGGCGGTGACCTCACTCCTTTCTTCGGAGAAGATGGAAAGACTGTCGTGCTGAATGCGGATCTTGACTTCACAGGAGTCACTGATTGGATTCCGATTGGAGCAGGAACTTTCAACTGGGCGAGCAATGCTTTGAGTATTACCGGAGGCAACGCCTTCACGGGAGCTTTCGATGGTAAGGGACACTCTATCAAGAATCTCGCCCTAGTCTGCCAGAATGAGACAGCAGGAGCCGCCTGGGGACTCTTCGGAATCCTCGGCCCGGGAGCAGTTGTAGAGAACCTTGTTTTCGATGCAAGCTCATCCCTTTCGGTAAAGTGCAAGGCTGCTACAGATGCAGGCCTTCTTGCCGGTCTTGTCTATGACGCCACGGTCAGAAATATCACCAATAACGCCCCCATGTCCTTTGACGGAGCTGCCGGAGACAACAAACGTGTCACTATGGCAGTCTGTGGCTTTGCTTTCGCGGGAGAGAAGGGTGTCATTCTTGAGAATATCACCAATACCGGAGCAGTGACAGCCACGGCTGGTGGAAACACAAAGAGCGGAGCTACTGCCGTTCAGGTTGCCGGTATCCTTGGATTTGGTACCAACCTTATCAATACGGAGACAAAGGTGGTCATGAAGCATGTGGTCAATAGGGGCGACGTCACTTCTGCTACAGCAAGGGCATCCGGTATTGTCGCGGCTGCTAACAGGTATGTAGAGATGGAAGATGTGGTCAATTATGGCAACAACATCAACTCCTTCGCTACTTCGGGAGGCGCCCGCGCCGGGAACATCACCTGCATTACCGGAGCCGGATCCACAATGAAGGATGTTACCAACTACGGTGACCTGACTTCAACGACCGCAGGTGCTGTAGGAGGAGTCGTATGCCTTGTCAATGCTGACGACAACTCCTTCACCGGAGTCAAGAACTACGGAAAAGTAATCACTGACAAGACTGATTCTTACATTGGTACCTTCTTCGGCCAGTGCAACAAGGCTGCCGCCTTCTCGGGCTGCGTTGCCGGAGGTGATTTAGGCACATACAATGCCGGATCTCCGAAGATGGTCGGAGTCAATGCCGAGAACTATTTCGACTATATCGGCACTCACTCAGCGGCTGCCGTCAATGTGACGAAGGAGAATATTACTTTCGGGACAGCTAACTGATGATTATCGAGAGAACCTTACCGCGCGCTCTGGAGAGCCATCCTGAGACTTCGAAGAGCAGCGGTAAGGTGGTTCTCGACAGTCCGGATGTCTATGCCGAGCTCTTCTGCAATTTTGATATTCGGAATGCCGTAGTAACGGCTCATCCGGAAGACTCGGCGGCGCTGGGGAGGCATAGCCTCGACAGAGCGGTAGATGAGAAGTTGTAGCTCGTCTTCGTCGATCTTGGCATCGGCGTCAACCGCAATACCGTCTTGACGAAGAGTCTCGGAAGCAAGATAGCGTCTGGCGATTGCTCTTGAATGGAACAGATCCAAAACTGCATTTCTGGCCATTCGGAAGATGTATGCATCGAGGGATTCTGCCTTTGAGACGATTTCCCTACGCGTCCAGATCTTTATGAAAATATCGTGCGCAAGGTCCTTTGCGACAGTCTCGTCTTTAACAAGCGAGTCAATGAAAATTACGCATTTGCCGGCATATCTGTCATAGATATCGGCAAATGCTTTTTCGTCTCCTCTTCCAAGACGTCTTTGGAGCTCCTTGTCTTCCATTGAAAATAAGCGAATCTTTGCAAAAATAAACAATTTCCTCCAATATACTTGTGTGTTGACTCTTCCTTATCCGTCTTTAAAGTATGAAAAGTGATTCCGCAAAAAATATTCTTCAGCAATATTCGGGAAATGATCTTGGAGAGATCGAATCATCTTCTATAGAGCAGTGGATGCTTGATGAGGAGGGGTTCGACAAAAAAAGCGAGGCAATGCAATCGGTCTGGGATGATATCCCGAAAGGTGTCCGCGTAGAGGGGCTTAGAAGCTCAAAATCAGTTCTTTCCGATGCGAAGATGCAAGAATATGGCTCTTCAGGGAAAGGCCGCAGGCTTCGCCTTGTCGCCATTCTTTCTACGGCAGCGGCTGTGGCTTCGATTATCTTCTCAGCAGCTCTTCTATATCAGAGATCTCAGAACGAGGAAACTATCTGTCTGGTTTCTTCGCGGGATGGGAAAGGTGATTTTACCCTGCCGGACGGGACTCTGGTTTGGCTGAACCACGGCAGCCGCTTGACTTATAAAGGGGACCTGCAGGGGAAGGAAAGGCGGGTGACGCTCGAAGGAGAGGGCTATTTCGATGTTTATAAGGACTCTGCCCATCCTTTCGTAGTCAGTGCCGGCAAGATGGATGTGAAGGTACTCGGAACCAAGTTTACGATTTTTTCCGGTGATGAAAGAGGAACGGGTGTTTACCTTCGTGAGGGAGCGGTAGAGGCTTTCATTCCTGAGATTGGAAGTATTCCTCTCTCTCCTGACCAGGCCCTCATTTTGGATTCTGAAACCGGAGTATGGAGCAAAAAGAAAGTAAAGGCTTCAAATCACACCTCGTGGATTGACGACAGACTGGTATTCTACAATACTTCTCTTTTCGATATAGTAGAGAATCTGGAGCACTGGTACTCCGTCGATATCGTTCTTGACGACGAAGTGGCCGCAAAGAAGGTAAATCTTTCCATGACGGTCCGCTCGGAGACTATAGATGATATCCTTCTCGCTATTAAATCGCTTACCGGCAGTTCCTTCCGCTATGACGGAAGTAGCAAAAAGATAGATTTATTCATCAAACAACATAAATAAAAACACTAACTAAACATCAACAGTTATGCAAAGAAACAAACCGATTTTTTTGGGGCTGGCGTTCATGCTATTCCTGTTTTTCGGTGAGGTCAGCATGGGAGCCCAAAAGGGCACTCTGTCTCTGAAGATGGATAATGTCACCGTCAAGCAGGTGCTGGATGCCATCGAGGGACAGACCGACTATGCTTTCTTCTACAAAAATGCTGACATCGATGTGGCTCGAAAGGTCTCTGTAGATGTTCACGACAAGACCATCGGGGAGATTCTCTCTGAGATTATGCCAGGGACGACATACAGTGTCGATGGCAAGATGATCGTTCTGACGCCTAAGCCTGAAAAAGAGGCGGCCCCTCAAAGGACTGTTCAAAGTAAGGGCTTTACTGTAAGCGGTACAGTGGTTGATCAGAACGGCAATCCGGTTCCGGGAGCGACCGTCATGATCCCGGGATCCACGAGAGGAGTAGTGACCGATCTTGACGGGCATTTCTCAATCTCTCTCAGTTCTGCAAGTATCCTGGAGTGTGCTTGCCTCGGCTATGACTCAGTCACTCAGAGAGTGTCAGAACCGACTTCTTCATTAAGATTTGTCCTTTCTTCTTCAGCGGAGCAACTCGACGAACTAGTTGTCATCGGATACGGCTCTATGAGGAGGTCTCTTGTTACCAGCGCCATCAGCAAGGTCTCTGTTAATGAGGAGATGATGAGAAGCGTCAGCTCTCCTGCAGAACTGCTTCAGGGCCGCGTAGCCGGAGTTACTTCTTTCACGGGTTCAGGAAACCTCGGCTCAGGAGAAAGAATGTCCATCCGTGGTGCTTCGTCGCTCTCCGCAAGTAACGAGCCGCTCTATGTTGTAGACGGCGTTCCTATCTATAACACAGAAGGAAACATCACAAATCTAGGAGAGAGTATGAGTACTCTTTCCCTCCTTAATCTCAACGATATCGAGTCTATCGAGATTCTCAAGGATGCGGCTTCTGCAGCCATCTACGGATCGAGGGCGACCAACGGAGTCGTACTCATCACAACCCGAAGCGGATCGGAGCAGAAGTCCAGTCTCAATGTAAAAGTCACAACCGGACTTTCCCAGTTTCCCAATATTGACAAGATCAAAATGGCAGACTCCGAATTGTATGTACGCTCATATAACGAAGGAGTCGACAATTACAACCGTCAGTACGGGTATCAGGTTGGAGACAAGAACTATAAAGAGCACATTGTCAATCCTTTCGGCAATATGAAAGACTATGACTGGATGAGGGCTATCACCCAGATCGGTCATTTCTATACCGGAGATATTTCCTTTGCCGGAGGCAGCAAGAAAACACATTTCTACATCGGTGCAAGTGCCGGTCATCATGAGGGTATCATAAGGACCAACAAGATGGACAAGATCAACCTCAGCACCAAAATCAGTCATCAGGTCAACAAGTGGCTCGAGGTTGGCGCTAACAGCAGTGTAGGTTACATGAAAAACCATCAGGTCCCTGGATCTAACGCCGGATCGAATATCATTGCGAGGGCTATTCTCCAAAGGCCGACCGATCGACCCTATAAACCGGACGGCTCCTACTATGTCGGTGGTACTGACGAGCTTACTTTCCATAACGGTATCCAGATTCTGAACGAAGAAAACATGTACATTGAGAACATGCGCTACATCGGCAGCTTCTTCGGTACCCTGAAGTTCCTGGATGACAGGCTGACTTTCAAAAACTCTGTCAATACCGACGTGCTCAATCTCTACGATTACACGAATTACTACTATACGCATCCTTACGGAAAGGGAACGGGATATATTGTAGACCGCGGGCAGATCAGCATCAACCTGACTGTCGAGAACGTCCTCAATTACAATGACTCATTCTTTAACAAGGACATGACGTTCAATGCCATGTTCGGTCATTCATTCATGCACCGTTCATACCACAATATCTCTGTAGAGGCGACTGATTTCCCTGCTCAGGCTCTTGATGTTGTCGGGGTAGGTACCTACTATGGCCACTCTGGCAGCAAGGCCGCTTATGCCATGGAATCTTGGTTCGGCCGTATTAGTGGTTCATGGAAAAGCAGATATCTTCTTACGGCTACACTCCGAGCAGATGGCTCTTCTAAGTTTGCGAAGGACTTCAGGTGGGGTTGGTTCCCTTCTATCTCCCTCGGATGGAATATCACCAACGAGCCTTTTATGGCAAAGGCGAAAGCGGCTGGAACGGATATGAAATTCCGCCTCAGTTACGGAAAGACAGGAAACCAGGAAGGTATTGGCTATTATGCTTGGCAGCCCAAGCTTTCAGCCGGAAACGGCTATGATAAGCAGGCCGGTTTCGCAGTGACCGACTTCGGAAACTCCCAGCTGACATGGGAAAAGGCAGACCAGTTCGATGCCGGTATGGACCTTGGATTCTTCCATGACAAACTCACCTTCATCATTGACGGTTATCTCAAGAATACAACCGACCTGCTCTACAGTATGCCTGTTCAGGCTACTACTGGTCGTTCAAACATTATGACAAATATCGGTTCGATGAGAAACGTCGGTTTTGAGGTGACAATTGGCGGCAATATTGATCTCGGCCAAGTACATTACCAGACGAACTTCAATATTGCGAGGAATGTCAATACGATTACGAAACTTCTCGATGACGACGCCCCGATTCTTGCAAGTAACCGTATTCTCGAAAAAGGCCGCTCAATCAACTGCTTCAATCTTTTTGTCCAGGAGGGTATCTATCAATACGATGCGGAAGTACCTCAGCCTCAGTATGATCAGGGTGTAAGAGCAGGTGATGTTAAATGGCATGACGAGGATGGCAACGGAGTTATCGATGATAGCGACCGTCTGCCGATGGGCGATGCTGATCCGGACTTCTTCGGAGGATGGAACAATACCTTCACATGGAAAGGCCTATCGCTGAATATCTTCTTTACCTACATGTATGGTAATCAGGTGCTTATGGGTCAGGGTGCAAACCTTACCAGATCAGCTCATACCAGGGGAGTCGTCGCCGAATATGCCGAAAACGCATGGACGGGGCCAGGTACGACCAATACATATCCGAGGAATATCGCTGGATATGCTTTCAACCAGAAAAACTCCGATATGATCCTCTTCGACGGTTCATTCATCCGGCTTCGCGCTTTGACACTTGCTTATCAGTTCCCCTCAAAAGTGCTGAAAAAGCTGAATATGCAGGGACTGAGGGTCTATCTGCAGGGAGACAACCTCTTCCTGCTCACTCCTTATCCTGGCTGGGATCCTGAGGTTTCCAACAATATGGATCCACGATATACCTGGACGGACAATCTCAATGTCCCTCAGCCGAGAACATTCACTTTCGGAGTCAACTTGTCCTTTTAATCGCATTGCCTTATGAAAAAGAATGTAACAATCATACTGGCATCCTTGCTCGTTGCGGCAGGGGCCACCTCGTGTTCCAAAATGCTTGAGCAGTACCCTCATACGGCCATTCAGCCAGAGGCTGTGTCCGTCACTGATTTGCCGGCAGTGCGTATGGGAATGTATAACAGCGTGGAAGAGGATCCCGGGACTCTCTCCTACCTTATCTTCGACATAGTAGGAGGAGATGTCAATCAGAAGACATACAATCCCATCGATGTCATCAATGCGGAGCTTAAGACCGGTTCTACTATGGCTGCTGAATGGAAGGGCTATTACTCCGCTCTATATCAGGTCAACAATGTAATCTTCATTGCAAACCGTTTCCCTGATAACCCGACAGCGAAGTTAATGCTCGCCGAGGCCTATTATTTCAGAGCGTGGCTCTATCTCTGCCTCAATACCAGATTCCGCGGAGTGCCGATACTACGGGAGAACACTGAGGATTATATCTCACGCAGCACTGAGGAGCAGACCTGGGCTTTTATAGACGAGAATATTGACAACGCCCTTTCTCTTCTCGGCACATCAGCAAGTTACTACTATGTCTCCCTCGATGCGGCTAAGGCTCTCAAAGCCAGGATCTGTCTCTATGAAGGTAAGAAAGAAGAGGCTGCACGCTATGCGGAGGAACTTATTACCTCGGGGCGCTATGCGCTCGACGATTTCTCGGACATTTTCGGGACCTACCCGCAGCCGAAGACCAACACCGAGACAATCTTCGCTTTCCGCTGCGACATGGAAACCTCATCCATACGCCTTGGAAACGAGTTCTACTCATACGATTATGTCAATAAGGGAAAGGGTACATACAGTGTAACCGAAGACATTTGGAAGCTTTATGAGTCAACGGATAAACGCCGCAATACCTCGATTCTTCTCGACGGAGGCTACTATCGTCTCAACAAATATCCCTCAGGACAGGCAGGAACCGATCCTGTGATTATTTCCAGACTCGGAGAGATGTATCTTGTCAGTGCTGAGGCTCAAGGGTATCCGAACGGTGTCGCCAGGCTCAATGAATTGAGGTCGGCAAGAGGGCTGGAAGGTGCTCCTGTCACCAATCCTGACAATTTCCTTGAGGCTATCCTTCACGAACGTCGTCTCGAACTTCTTGGCGAGAACCAGATGTACTATGATTATGTCCGTACGGGTACGGCAGTGAAGTATCTGGGAATCAAGGAATTCCAGACGAGATTCCCAATCCCCGACAGCGAAATAACACTCTCGAGGAAGACTCTTGAGCAGAACCCTGGTTACTAATATGCAATGACTATGAACAGATTTGGAATATTGACACTTTTCCTTGGCGGGCTGCTCTTTGTCAACGCCTGCGAGGATTATCCCCAGATGGTCGAATATCCGGTCCCTCAACCTACTTCAGCCATAGGTAAAGCTCTTGTGGAGGGTACGGACCAGATAAGCGTCATCTATAAGGATTCAACATATACCCTGCATAAGGGAGTTGAGGTCACTGAAATGGCCTATCTATCTTCCGAAGGACGTTCAATAAGGACGTTCTGGTACAAAATCGATCTCTCGGAGCCGACTATCAATCTCGAGTGCGTGACTCCATACGGAACCCACACTGTCGGCGGCAATCCCGAGGTCCTCTCAAAGATGCTCAGTCATGTCGATAAAGAAGGTAATTGTGTACTAGGCGGCACAAACACCGACTTTGGAGGCGGGCTCGGCCCTCAGGGAGTCTATTGGTCCAACGGAGTTGTCCTGAAGGATAAATTCACTTTCCTTCAGGATCGCCCGCGCTGCTTTGTGTATATCAAAGACAAGACCATGGGGATTGGATATGAGAGCGAATACAACAGGATTCTCGCTGATTGTGGCGGATCCTTCGATCAGGCTTTCTGTGGAAGCCCGAGGCTGATTGTGGACGGAAAGATTGATATCGATGTCCCTAATGACCTTGATGAAGCGTCTCATCCGCGAACAGCTATCGGAATTATGCCGGACAGAAAGACAATATATCTCATGGTTGTCGACGGGAGGCGGTACACTTACTCCAACGGCATGTATCTTCAGACTCTTGCTGAGAACTTCCTCGCTCTCGGATGCTCTGAGGCTCTAAATCTCGACGGCGGAGGCTCGTCGACTTTCATAGTCGCAAAAGATGGGCCCTACGGAGATCCGGCTCGCTTTAACGTAAGGAACTGGCCAAATGATAACGGCGGTGAAGAGCGTCAGCTCTATAATGGCCTCGCTATTATCGCAAACGATAAATAAACGGAATCGGAATGAAAAAAATAATATATATAATGATGGCACTTTCCCTTCTGGTTGGCTGCAAGTCGACTTGGCTGGATGAAAGTGAGCATCCGATGCCCGATGGCGTCGGAGGCAAGGCCGAATTCGTATTCGACGGAGAACCGGCCGTTAAAGTCGGAAAACTTGGTGGAGAGTACTCTACAAAGGTCCGTGCCAACCGTCCCTGGCTCATTGAGAGTACCGATGAGTGGATAGTAGTTACCAGCAATAGGATTGGTAAAGGGGACGGATCGGAAGAGATTATCAACTTTACTGTTACTAAGAACCCGGGTCTGGAACCCAGAAGCGGAAAGATCCGTATGTGGATTACTAATGATGATGAGGCATTCATTTCCATCAGTCAGGATCCGCTGGAATTATCCGACCTTGGTACCGACTACTTTGTCAAACCGGACGGAAAAGCCGATGCCGACGGTAAGAGCTGGGAGACGGCTACAACTCTGTCAAAGGCCCTTGAAGCGGCAGTTAACGCTGATAAGATTCACCTCGCTGCCGGAGAGTATGTGCCGACCGACATCCTTCCGGGTGGAAGCAAAGGTGATGAGACCTTCTTTATCAAGTCGAACATCTCGCTCATAGGAGGTTATCCTGCTAATCCTAAGGCCGGAGACACGCCGGACCCAGGGAAGAATGCGACAATTCTGTCAGGCAATGACCAGGCTATTCATGTCCTTGCTGTCGGAGCTCCCAAGGATAATCTGTTCTCTGTATATGTAAGTGGTGTCACAATCACCAAGGGTAATTCGAACGGTAGTGGCAGCTACAAGATTAATGGAGCTACATTCTATAAGAATAACGGCGGAGGATTGATTGTCGGAGGCAGTAAGGCCCTTTTCGAGAACTGTATTATTACCGGAAACGCCGGAAAGGCCAATGGCGGCCTCTTCAATGCAGAAGAATCTGAGTCGACATTCAGAAACTGCGAGTTTACTTCCAATACGGGAGCCAATGGAGCATGTATCTGGAACTTCGCCGGAACCCTATCCCTCTACAACTGCCTGCTTAAGGATAATAAGGGTACAGGCGTCGGAGCAGGCGTTTACAACTACGCCAATGGCGGTATTCTGTCCAAGCTTTATATGGTTGGCTGCGAGGTGGCCAATAATTCGGCGGGCGCTTCTCAGGGCGGTGCAATCTATGCCCGCGAAGGTTCCGAGAATGTTCTCATCAACTGTACAGTATATGGCAATTCATGCAAGAAAGCCGCCGGAGTCGCTGTTTATGGTACTGCTGCAGCTCCTGCTGCGCTCACAATGATCAGTTGTACTGTCACGGGCAATAAGGCAACGGCTTCTGAGGGAGGTGGCGTTGAAGTCCTGAATGCCAATGGAACATTGAATATGTACAATTCTATTGTGGCTGGAAACACCTCTGTCACAGCAGGTGGTGAGGATGTAGTAGGTCAGGGTGGCAAGGTAGGAACATTGCCGAAAATACTTCTTTCTTCTGTAATCGGAGCAAAGGCTTATTCAGAAGGGGAGGCTGTAGTAGGAGCATTCGATGCTCCTTCGATGCTCGGCCCTCTAAGCGGCGGCGTATTCCCTCTCATCGGCTCAGCAAATCCCGCTCTGACTGCCGGTATGACTCCGGCCGAGCTTAAGGCTATCCCTTCGGGAATGTCCTTCGATGTTCTTGAGGAAGACCTTGTCGTCGATCAAAAGGGAAATTCCAGAAGCGAAAAAGTAATGGGAGCCTACATCGGCAAGTAAGTTCCCGGATTGATACAATTGAGGGGTCGACCAAAAAGGCCGGCCCCTCTTTTTTGTGCGCCAGGCTCCGCAGCGGCGGCAGCTTGCCTCTGAGAGGACTCCGCTCACTGCGTTCGCTCCGGCCCCTCCCATCGTCATCTGCGTCATCGCTGCGCGATAACTTGCTGCCGACAGGCAGGGGGAGGGGCCCGCAAGATACGAGTTCCGCTCACGCGGGACGAAGGAGATTGTGGGAGGGGCCGGAGTGAGCGAAGCGAACGGAGTTCCGCCGGCGGTTGGCTGCCTGGCGGCTCGGAGCCTTGGCCACAGGACAAAAAGAGAGGCTGGCTATCAGTCTCTCGACTTTTTAGTC
>ONMJ01000015.1 GCA_900318955.1 uncultured Bacteroidales bacterium | reverse complement strand
CGGGTACGATCACGAATATGAACGTCACCAACCTGATGGCCCTGCTCCGGCCGGTAGGCCTGCTGGACCGGTTCGACGACCTCATTCCGGAGCAGCCCGCAAATCCATATCTGACGGCCCCCGAACATCAGCAACAAAGGGTAAGGAGGAAGAACAATGGCTAGGAATATAGACAGCGGACGTTTGAGCGTCATGCTCTGGGGCCGGGAAATCGGACAGCTCTGCTGGAACCCGGCGAAGGGGAATTCCTATTTCTTCTTTTCGCCCGAATACCTTTCGTCGGGGCTCGATATCGCGCCGCTGACCGCTTCGTCGAAGAGTCCCGCGGCCCGTTTCGCCATTTATGGTAACACGGATTCCGCAAAATATCAGAAGCTTCCCCCTTTCATTGCAGACTCACTTCCGGACGATTGGGGCAATACCCTCTTTGACCAATGGTTCGCGGAACATCACTATCACGAGAAGGACAAGACTCCTTTGGCGAAACTCTCCTTTGTCGGTCGCCGCGCCATGGGTGCGCTCGAATTCGTCCCGTGTAGCGAAGACGCATTCAGCCCGAGCGAAAAGCTGATGATTCCGAAACTGTACGACTTGGCGAAGAAGATCGAGCAGGACCGCGAGCACGCTATCATTTCCCCGGAAGAGACACTTACGCAGAAGGCCTTGATGGCCGTCGGAACATCCGCCGGAGGACGCTTTAAGAAGGCCATCATCGCGATGGATGAAGGTGGGAACATCTTCTCCGGCCAGACCTCGGCAAGGGGCGACAGGAAGTATTATATCCTCAAGTTCAACACCCCTGAGTTGGTATGACCTGGCGACCCGGGCCGGGATCACGATGATGCCCTCCCGCCTGATCGAGGTGGAAGGCATCAGCCATTTCCTGACGGAGCGTTTCGACCGTCGCGCTGGTGAGAAAGTGTTCACCCAGACGCTCGCCGCCGTCAATCCGGAGGCATATTGCTACGAGGACCTCTTCTCCACCTGTAGGCAGCTCTCCATCCCCCAGGATGAACTGAATGAACTCTATCTACGGATGGTGTTCAACATCCTATCCAACAACACGGACGACCACGCCAAGAACTTCTCCTTCATCATGGAGAATGACAGTTCCTGGCATCTTTCTCCGGCTTATGACCTATGCTTCATCTTGAAAACGGCCGCAACTCCTGAGAAACGTCACGAATTCTCTGTGCGAGGCAAGTTCGAGGATATAACTACCGCGGACCTGCTGGCCTTTGCCGCCCAGAACGACATCAAGAATCCCGCGAAGTACATCGACAGGGTGAAGGATGCGCTCAAGGACTTTCGGTCCTTGGCTTCCGCGAACGGTGTCTCCTCTCTCTTCATCGACATAATAGAGTCACGGCTCCGCGAATTGTCTCCGGATGTCTTTGCTCCGACTGGCGCCACTTCGGATTTGATCCGTTTCGAGATGACCGATTCGGGGAACATCCACCTTTACGCAACAATCGATGGTCAGGAAAGACGACGGGTCTTCACGAAGAGAAACAAGCAGTATGAGGCCGTTCTGGAAGCCATGAGAAAGAAGCACTCGATAAAGGAACAGGAAGAGTTTTTGGAAAAGTTTTTCATCCTCAGCAGCATTTAGTTAGCCAATAACGGTATCAGAGAGCCATTTCAGCCATGAAGCCCTCCATCGGCATCGTGGATTCCATAAGTGATAATCGTTCTCGGACTACAGAGAGAGTATTGACTTTTTCTCGAAAATGTGATTCGTTTGTCCCAGAGGGGGAGGGCGGACGGCATGGCGCAGGTGCAGAAAAATGCTTGGGACCTGCGCCGCCGTAAATAATTAACCACCTAAGTATCAGGAATTTATCATATTCGGGTGGCGCACGTCTCCGCGAAAAATTCGCACCTGCGCCATCCAGTGATCAAGTCCCAGCGAAAAATCCTCCTGTCCCAGCGAAAAAAGCGAGAATCGTAAATCTAGTCCGGTCCCCTCTAGAAGGCTCTGGAAACCAGGATCCGCGACATCTTCCTCTTCTGCTGCTTCTCCGGCCTCCGGCATGAGAATCGGGTATTCGGTTAATGTTTGTTAATGGACAATCTTATTCCTATAGGAAATACGCCAAATAGGCTGGTATATACTTGACCGACTCTTCGTGTGCATAATCCTTTGTATAAATCAGGTATCGATCATTTGTTATGCGAGAAGAGTATTTCTTACAGAAAGCATCTAGCGACACATGCGTTTTGTAGGAAGAAGATTTTACCTCAATGGGCGTAATCTTCGTGCCACGGGACAGTAGGAAGTCAACCTCGTAATTGTGTTTGCCACTCTCGGTGGGCCAGACATGATAGAACAGTTTATTGCCGGAAGCTGTAAGCATCTGGGCAACGATGTTCTCGTAGAGGTAGCCTAGATTGGTCGCCAACTTGTCGCTAAGCAGGCGCTCATAGATGATGTTCTCTGTGAAGGCCTTATCACGGAAAGCAAGTGTTACGAAGAGCCCGGTGTCACCAACAAACATTTTGTATTGCATCAGATCTTCGGTACTACCGAGGCCCACATTCGGATCATCGCTGTGATGCGAGATATTGACGGTCCTGGATTTCTCCATTTCAGAAATGAGTTCAACGAAGTCTTCCGCATGAGCTCCAGGAATGACATTGGATATCTGGTAACGAGAAGCATTGCTGTTGAGCTGGGCCGGAATGGCAGCGAATATCCGGGCTGCTTTCCCTGTAGGATCAATCTTGCCGAAATCTTCATCATACAGGTCCAGAATCAGGCGTTTTGCGTGATCCACGACCTCGAAGTTGTTGGACTCAAGATAGGCATCAACAGCCTGGGGCATTCCTCCCACAAGCATATAGAGACGGAAGTCCCGCATAAGTTTGCGATGCACTTCCTTCAACGGTTGGGGATGCTCCCAAACCGAGCGGAGCAGCGGGATCGTGGCCGTGTCTCCCAAAGCCCAGCGAAACTCTTCATAGTCCATGGGATACATGCTGATTCGTTCCTCCTCACTAGGGATGAGAATTTTATCCGTGTTCTTGCGGATGGAAATCAGCGAGCCAGTTTCTATGTAATCGTATCTATGATCTTCTACAAACGACTTGATTGCCTGTCGGGCAAGGGGCTGGAACTGCACTTCGTCGAATACAATAAGGGACTTGCGTTCCACGAGTTGTACCCCATAAGCGAGTTGTAGCCGGAGAAAGATGTAGTTAAGATCTGAAACATCGTTAAACAGGTTCTTCACCTCTTGGGAGCACTTGGTGAAGTCGATAAAGATGAATGATTCGTATTCGTTTCGGGCGAACGCTTTTACAATGGTAGATTTACCGATCCGGCGAGCCCCCTCAATAAGAAGAGCGCTCTTCCCCTTACTGCTTTCCTTCCATTGAAGAAGGCGGTCATAAATCTTGCGTTTGAAGAGTCTTTCAGGTTCCATATCTTTTATTCTAGCATTGCGAATATAGCGCATATTCCGGTCTCCTCAAAATCTTTTATGCGGTTTTTCTCAATTTCCTCAAAATTTGAAACGGCATTTTTCTCAAAATCCTCAAAATGTTGACTTATGAAGAGCACCATGTAATGGCAGAATGGCAAAATCTAGGGGACTGCCTTATGCGGCTGAATGAATGATTTGGAACGAATCATCCGATCTACTAGGGGGAGGGCGGACGGCATGGCGCAGGTGCAGAAAAATGCTTGGGACCTGCGCCATCCAGTGATCTAAAACTGGACGGCGGAGCGGTCGATTACTACGACGGGGCAGTCCCAGAGGGGGAGGCCGTTGAAGCCAAGAGAGCCCGCCTCACGTTTGTTTTTCACGATGATGCCGCTGAGGTCATGGACATTGCCGGTAAGCATATCCACATAGACGGGATCCTCGATGTCCAGGTCTTTGATCCTGATATCGACCAGCTTGCGGTCAAGGAAATTGCAGGGACGCTCGCCGCAGAACCAGAGGATGCATCCGATCTTCTTCCCCTCTTTCTCGATGCCTACGACCTTTAGTTCCTTGTCTACATTGCACTCCACATGCACTTCTGCGCTCTTTAGCTCAGGGGTGAAGAGCGAAGTCACATGCTGGACGGCGTAGAACTTGGGACGCTTGTAGACTGGCTCCTTCCTTCCGTTCATACGGATGAGACCGAAGCTCTGGAGCATCCAGCCGTAATTGAGATCTACCATTGTGAAGAACGAGTAAGGCACGCCGAGGCCGAAATGGGTAAGGCTCTGGCGAAGGTCCCATTTGGCCTGACTGTATTCTGTCCATTCGATGGAATTCATGGCATGGCCATATTCGAGCTGCGCCGGGCAGCCGGTCTCTCCCTGAAGGATTCCGATATGCGGACTGAAGGCCTTCATATCCTTTCGAAGCTCCTCAACGGCCGGAGCGACCCTCTCCGGGGTCGGCCAATAGGCATGGTAGGTGACATAATCCACAAGATCAAGCCTCCCTGCGTCTCTGATAATCTCCATCACCTGCCGGATATATTTCCGGTCGGGAGTACAGGCGCCGACGGCCGCTATCTTCGCATCCGGATCGACCTCCCGAATGGCTTTTGCGGTATTGAGGAACAGTTCGGCATACTCCGGATATGAATCCAGCTTTTTGCTGCCGTCCGGCTCGTTCCAGACTTCCCACATGGTGACCTTTCCCTTATAGCGTTTGACGCAAGCCTTGACATACCTGACCCAGGCATCCATCACGGGGCCTTCCGGGAAGAGCTTTGCACCAAGGTCTATCCCATGATCCGAATAAATGGGATTGCCATAGCAGAGGCAGATCCAGGGATGGATACCCTCGGCGAGAAGCCCGTCAACCTGGGCGTCCAACCAGGCGAAATCGTATTTCCCCTTCTTCTTCTCGGTCTTGGCCCAGCCGCTCTGGAGGCGGGAATAGCCGACTCCGGTCTCACCCATATACTGTTTATACTGCTCGAAATCCGCGAAATCCCTGTCCAGGGTTTCACTGCCGACCGACCAGAAGGAGGGAGCATCCAGCTGCGAGGGAACGGGAACGAGCTCGCCAAGAACGGGAAGCGGGGCCGGATGGGCCTTGATATTTTCCCATGTGACAGATTTCTTGAGTGCGCCGCTGCAAAGGACGGGGAGGGCGGCGAGCACAGCGAGAGTCAGGACAATCTTTTTCATGGCTATTGATGATTTTTCTCGTAATCTTTCTGATAATTGGTCGCTGCGACAATGAACATCATGACACTGCAGACAACCCAAATGACGGCTAGGATAGGGAAGGTGGCCCCAAGGCTGCCCATGCTCTGTTTCATGGCTCCGAGGATCACAGGAGCAAGGGCTCCAACAGCAAAACCGGTCATTATCATGGCGCTGGAGCAGGAGGCGTGAAGCCTCGGCGGCGTCACGTCATACAGCACAGCATAGGTGTTGGCATCGAAAAATGCACGGAAGAAGCCCCATCCGGCAAAGCTCAGGTAGAGCAGCCACAGACTGGGATTTCCGCCCATGAGATAGAGGAACAGCGCGCCGCCGAGAAGGCCGGCTGCCTGAAGAAGCATACGGATCTTATGGTTCTTCTTTGCAAGCGAATCGGAGATGGAGCCGGCAAGGAGGACGCCCACGAAGGCGGCCACATATGTCCATAGCATGGAATTCAGGCCGGCGGATGCCTGGCTCTGCCCGAATTCCTCCTGCAGGTAGGCGGGGACCCACGTCATGTAACCGGTGATAACGAAGATCAAGCCGCTGAAGCCTATTGTCAGCATAAGGGCTGTAGGAGTCGTAAAGACAGTCTTGAATCCCTCGAAAAATCCGGGCTTGTCCGCCTTTTCCACAGGAGCTGTCCCGGGAGCCTCCTCCTTATCTCGGAGACGGAACACCATGAGGATACCCCAGATGATGCCCGCAGCGCCGAAAATAATGAACGAATACTTCCATCCGAGCCTGTCTGCGATGAGCCCTGCGAGCCATCCTGCCAGAATGACTCCGATATAGTAGGCCGTCTGGTGGATTGACATGGCCCGCGCCCTCGTATCGGTGTGGTACTGCCCCAATAGGGAATAATTCGCAGGGCCGAAAAAGGCCTCTCCGCCGCCTGTAGCGACGCTTCGAAGGACAATCAGCCACATAAAACTGGTGGCAAGGCCGGTGAACATCGTAGCCACGCTCCAGAAGAGGATGCTCACTGTGGTCACCCACTTACGGGAGAAACGGTCCCCTGCCCAGCCGCCTACCGGCACCATGGCGGCATAGAAGAGATTGAAAATAGTGGCGATCAGACCGACCGAAGTATCCGTAAGGTTGAGTGCCTCCCGGATGGCAGGAAGGACAGTGTTGAAGACCTGGCGGTCGCCTTGATTGAGCAGGTAAGCCATCCATAAAAGAAGGAGGACTTCCCACTTGTAAGACTTCTTTTCGAAGAACTTTTGCATTATGTGATTAGTTTCAGGAATCCTGCAGAATAATTATACCACAGCATACCACAGTTTCAATATACAAAGGTAACTAAATTCTCCTGATGTTGTCAATTAATTCAATAATCATCCTCAATTTTAGCTAATTATTTCGATATTTGTAGCATGCGTGCAATCATAAATAACAAGATACGGGCTCTGCTTTTGGCGCTTTGCTTCGGCCAAGCCGTTTCCGTGGCCCAGACCCATCAGTTTTCTCTGGACGGCGATTTTATGGAACGAGGAGAGCTGCGTATCGGCGGAAATGACACCGACCCCTCCAACGGCAAAGAAGATTTTGCCGCCTTTATTCTTGGCAGAGTCAGACTGACGGCAGACTATCAACTGTTGAACGAGAAAGGCTCTCCGATAATGGAAACCCGCTTTTCCGGTCAGTACTGCGGGACATGGGGAGCGGAATCCTCAGCCTTGAACATATTCGAAGGATGGGCAAAGGTCTATTGGGGAAAAGGCTTCTCCGCCAAACTCGGCAGGCAGGTCCTCTCCTACGACGACCAGCGAATTTTCGGCTCTGACGATTGGTCGATGACGGGCATCTCGCATGACGGCCTTAAGCTCGCCTATGAAGGTCACGGTCACAAAGTTCACCTTTTCGGGGCCTTCAACCAGAACCTTGCCAATATCTCCGGAGGGACCTACTATACCGGAGGCATCCAGCCTTATAAAGGTTTGGCGGCACTGTGGTATCATTGGGACCTGCCAAAGATTCCGCTTGACATCTCTCTGACAGCATCAGATATAATGATGGAGGGCGAGCCTAAGGTTGTCGATGTTAATCTTAACCAGTGGGAATATCACCGGTTCCACCAGCAGCTGATTGGTACATACTTCAACTTCCATCCCGAAAAATGGGGCGTTGAAGCCAGTTATTACAAGCAGATGGGAAAAGAAGAAGGGGGGCTTCCGCTAAATGCATGGATGGCCAGCGGCAAAGTTAAGTTCTCTCCTTCGGAAAAATGGACATTCAACACCGGCTTTGACTATCTTAGCGGCGACCCTGATTTTGCCGTTCCTCCCGGCGGAATGATTGGAATGCAGCGCCACGAAGTAGTAAAAGGATTCAGTTCCATCTATGGATCGCACCACAAGTTCTACGGGGCCATGGACTTTTTCTATATGAGCGCCTACTACGGCGGATTCACCCCGGGCCTTCAAAACGCTTATGCAGGAGCCACCTGGAAGCCCGCAAAAGCCCTATCCCTTGATCTGGCATACCATTTCCTCGCCACAGCCGCAAAACTCCGCAACGCAGAGCAGCCCCTCGGCCACGAAGTTGAATTCTCCGCCAGCTGCGACCTTGGCCACGGAATGAGCCTAAGCACAGGCTATTCCTTCATGAGGGGTACTGAGACCATGGTCATCCTTAAACGAACTTCCGACAAGCGCGAACTGCATTGGTGTTGGCTCATGTTCAGGGCAACTCCAAAATTCCTCCAGAGCAAAAGATAAACACACATGATTATGAATACACTGAAAAAAGCACTGACTGCGATTGCATTATTGACTTTCTCTTGCCTTCTCTCCCCCGAAGCCCAAGGCTGGGGAAATCTAGGCCATGCAACTGTCGCCAAAATCGCCCAGGACCATCTTTCGCCCAAGGCCCGCAAGGCGATAAAGAAATATATCGGAGTCCCCCTTCCGGCCATCGCCTCGGACGCCGACGTGTTCAGGGGAATGTGGACCATGGACCTTGGATTTATCCCTACTAATCCGGATGACGCCAGGGTCGCTTTTGTCAAGACCTTCGATTTCTCCACTCCTCTTAACATTTCTCCGTGGAGCCACTCCATTACTGTAGACGAGAATTTCAAGTGCTTCCCGACCGATAATCTCGACGGGGCCTATATCAATAACGATGCCTACTATGTGACCCTTCTGTCGAAGAAGCTGCGCGAAGAGGCAGAGACCATGGACCCGTACGAGCGCTATAAGGCTATCGCATTGATTGTCCATTTCCTCGGGGACATGCACTGTCCGATGCACGTTGTCTACCTGCCGGCAAATACGGTAAAAGGCCATATAGACGTTCTGTACAAGGGAAAGAAAATCTCCCTCCATTCATTCTGGGACAACAGCGTTTTCGAGACCAACCTCCCGAAGAGTTTCGGCGATCTGGCCTATCTGGCAGACAATGCTGACAAGAAAGGAATAAAGGAAATCACTGAAGGAGATGTCTACGATTGGGCGGGAAGGACAGCTGAAAAATGCTGGCCTCTCAACAACACATGGCATGACGGAGATACTCTTCCGTCCACTTATGCTACCGAGATGAGAACAACCCTTCTCGAGCAGCTCCGCGACGCCGGATACAGACTTGCAAAAGTCCTCAACGAGACCTTCAAATAAGGAGCTATTTCGGGGAAAGGACGACTCTCAAAAGCACTTTTTCCTTTGGTTTGAGATCCAAAAGGAAGCCCGAAAGGGATGTACCCGGATTTGGCGCGTCCCAGCTGTGAATCGGCGAATCCGGCCAGTTCCAAAGAGGTTCCTCCTCGGGGGCGGGCACATCGGGGGCCTTCCGGTCTTTGGGATAGGATGTCTCCCAGATGCAAGGAGAGAGCTTTTGACGGCGGTGAAGCCATGAAGACCGGATGACAGTAGCGCGAAGATAACGAGTCTTCCCGTTTGCGGAAAGGCAAACCGCATTGCCCTCTATTGAAGCCTCCGTCTCGGAGCAAAGAGCCCAGCGGACGCGGCAGGCCGTATCCCGAGCCTCTATCCAATCCTCGACCACAAGGTCCCGCCCTTCAAGATACACCTTCCTATAGCAACTGTCGAGATCCTCGCTATAGATAGCGCTAAGGCCTACCTCTGCTCCCGGTCTTTCTGGAGTTCCGGTCGCAGTCAGGACGGCTTCGTGATTCACTTTCGGCTTATGAGAGTTGACCGTCAGAATATTATGACAGAAGGGGCCGATTCGGAAGACATTCCAGCGGTCCGAGTTCTGGGTCATTTTCCATATACCGAGTTTCTTTGACTCTAGGCTCTCGTAATTCTGCGACCCGAGATCCGTAGCCCATACGACTCCATCGTCCTCGAAGTAAAAGGACCCCTGGTCCGCATGAGCATGGCTGGAAAGGGAAATTCCGCCCTTGACAGCAAGATATGTATCCTCGGGAGACTGCCATCCGCTGCGATAAAGGTACAGGGGAGTTACGCCTCCGCAGACGTACTGGCTCGCGACCGGCTTCGGCAGGGAGCCAAGAGGAACGGCGATGCGGGCGGCAAGAAGAGGAAACATCGGGAAGAGCCTGTCCTCGGTAAGGTGGCGATAATTATACGCCTTCATGACCTCTATCTCAGGCTGAAGGAGAGAAAAATCCCCCGAGCAGAGAGCCATATAGGCCTGCATGTACTGAGCCGCCGCATGGCGAGGAGAATCATAGTAGCTGTAGCACTTTCCGGTCGGGGTGCGCATCATCTGCAAGAAGCTGCCGGAGCGGTAGAAGCCTGCGCCTTCTTGCTCCATAAGCGAAAGGTCGCTGCCATAGCAGCTTTGAAGGGCGACAAGTAGCATTATCTGGAATGAAGACCCGTAACCCCAGTAGTTGTAGCCCTCAGGATATCCTCCCTCAGGGGAATAAGAGGCAAGGCTTTTCGGATTGGTTTCCAGGCATTTCCGTACGATTTCCCCGGCCTCCTCAGGGCATGCCTCCCAAAGGGCGAGGGCCCCGTAGACCATCCCGGCATTGCAGACCTGATTCCAATTATTCTCCGCATTGTAGAACCACGCCCATTTTTCATTACGGGAGGCCTCAAAGCCCAGCTTTCGCACCGCCGCAACTACACTGTCCCTCTGAGGCTGAGTCATCCTCTGATAGAGCCAATCGTAGCCTATGGCAACCGCCATAGTCATCTCTCCGACATCCAGAAAGTGGGTGGGATTCCAGTCCGAGAAGCGGCAGACAGCCATCATCTCTTCTATGGCCCGGTCGGCATAGATATCGTTCCCATGAATCCTCCATGCATAAGAAAGATAGAATATGCGCTTTAGAGCTTCACGGGAAACATGAAGAAGCCTTTTTCCTATCTTGACCCGCTCGACAGGGGGTTGAGACAGAGCCTTCTGACAGAAAGAGAGTATCGTACTGTCAGCTCCTTTGACTACAGGGTCGGCAGCAATCTTATCCCTTACCGCCTGCTCCTCGCCGGAAAGGAGAATCAGCCTCGGATGATCTCCCGGAGAGGGAATGACACTCTCCGCGGCCGCCGCAAAAAGCGGAAAAAGCACCGCCGACAGCAGTGCTCCTATATAAATCAATCTTTTCATTGGCAAATATATTCATCAGAGACAGACTTTATCTCATAAGAGAAATCCGTGTCTTTCAACATATAGACGCGGAAACTGCCTCCTCCGGGGGCCACCCTTATGACAACATGGCCTCCGTAAGCCTTCACCTTTGAGAAAAGGTCCTTGTTCGCCTCCATCTTGGCATCCCAGCTCTTTGTCAGATAGACATCCTTCTCCCAAGTATAGTTGTAGCTAGAGAATTGACCGGAGAAAATAGAGGTGAGAAGGTCTACATCAGGCTGCTTTTCATAAAAACTCTGGACAACTATAACCCTCGGCGAGAAGGCGTATTTCTGCATCTGGCCGCCCCATGAGTTGGCACTCAGGTGGTGATTACTTTTGAATCCCTCCAGATAAGAGACATAATCCCGATAATAATATGCCTGAAAATTCTGGGCTACTGATACAAGGTCTCCAGCTGCTATGAAATCAAACTTCCCGTACTGGAGATGGAAGCCGCAAGAGGCTCCGTTTTCCGTAGAAGGCTTCCTCCTGTCCACGAATCCTTCGCCGTTGGACCCCTTGTAATAGCCGTCTCCGTTCCCTACATGGTTGAATAACCTGAACTTTCCCTCATAAGTGTCCTTTGTGGCTCCGAGAAGCTTAAACTGGGTTTCCGAACCGACTTGGAAACGCTCCCCCGTCACCCCTTTTTTCGAGGTGACATACTTAGCAAACTTGATGTAATTCTGGGTGGATTCGGATTCCGATGTAGGGAAAGTATAAGAGTCTTCCTCATAAGTGGGGTAGCCTCGGTCTATGAGATTTCTGAACGGCACTTCCTCGAAAAGACCGCTGACGCCGACGATTTGATAGCCGCCCTCGGGATGGATGGCATTAGAAGAGCTCATCTCGCCCATATGGTCGATATGGAAATGGGTGAGCATCATATAATCAATCTTTCCTCCGGAAGAGGCCGGGAGGAAATGCTTGATATAGGTACCGAAAGTCTTATATGCGGGGGTCGAAGCGTTCGGGCGCTGCGGCTGCGCTGTAGGATCGGTAGGGAAAAACTCCCCCGCATCGACAACCATAGTCGTCCCGTCCGGAAGGATATAGAAAGTACATTCTCCGCGTCCGGAATTGATAAAATGGATGTCCAGATTACCTTCGCTCCAAGCGGGCATTATCTCACCGGTCTGAGTCTCTGGTTTATCCTCAGGCTCTTGCGGCTTTGGATTATCCTTCGGCTTAGTCTCTTCATTATGAGAGCAGGCAACAACCAAAAGGGCGGCAAGGCAAAAGTATTTGAATATGGCTTTGTTCATATTTTTAGTTACCGTTCTGCGGTAAATATAACATTTCTCCGGAACATAACTGCATATTTTTTCTAATTTTGTATTTTGATAGTTACCTTGATATGTCACTATATATCCCCAAGAATTACAGGAACCTTCTCGGCTCCGTGGAAAACACCGAAAAAGCTATCAAAGCCGTCAAGGATATGTTCCAGAGCAATCTTGCGGCCCAGCTGACCCTCCTTCGTGTCACCGCCCCAATGGTTGTTCTCAGCGGAACAGGTATCAACGATGACCTCAACGGAGTAGAGAGACCGGTAAGATTCCCGATAAAAGAGATGAACGACCGAAAGGCAGAGGTGGTTCACTCGCTTGCAAAATGGAAAAGGCTTAAACTCGCCGAACTCAAGACTCCTCCCGGAAGAGGAATCTACACCGATATGAACGCCCTCCGGCCGGATGAAACCCTTGACAATATCCACTCGATCTATGTCGACCAGTGGGACTGGGAAAAGGTCATCTGCCCTTCGGAGAGGAACCTCGATTTCCTTAAAAGGACGGTTCGGCGCATTTACGAGGCCATAAAAGTTACCGAAAACCGGCTCTATGTGGAGTTCCCGGAGATTGTGCCGTCCCTCCCTGACGAAATATTCTTCATCCATAGCGAAGAGCTCCTGAGGATGTACCCCTCGATGACCCCTAAAGAGAGGGAAAACGCCATTACAAAGGAGCACAAGGCCGTTTTCCTTATAGGCATCGGAGGAGAACTCTCGGACGGCTCCGTCCATGACGGCAGGGCCTCCGACTATGATGACTGGAGTACCCCGAATTCCGACGGATACAAGGGTCTCAACGGAGACATTCTCCTTTGGAATAATGTCCTTGAGAGCTCGTTCGAAGTTTCGAGCATGGGTATCCGAGTCGACCCGGAGAGCCTCCGTCGCCAGCTCGCTATCCGAGGCGATGAAGACCGCGCCGGCCTTTATTTCCATAAAAAACTCCTCTCCGGAGAGCTTCCACAGACAATCGGAGGAGGTATTGGGCAGTCCCGTCTCTGCATGTTCCTCCTTCGAAAAGCCCATATCGGAGAAATCCAGAGCGGCCTTTGGCCGGAAGAAATGGTCACCGCTTGCCGCGCAGCCGGAATCGACCTGGTATAACCTTGAAATCAAATTCTGACATATAAAATGAGCAACGACAGAACCCGTTTGGCCAAAGAGTCATTTGTCAAGAGACCGATAAGCGTGGACGATCCCTGCAAGAAAATTTCCGATTACTACGGAGATCTCATTTTTGACAGGAGGAAAATGAAAGAATATCTCGACCCTGAGATATTCAAATCCTTCCTTGAGTGCGTTGACAAGGGCGTCGCCCTGGACATGAAAACGGCCGACGGAGTCGCCGCAGGAATGAAAGAATGGGCAATGCAGCATGGGGTCACCCATGTTACCCACTGGTTCCAGCCGCTCAGCGAAGTGACCGCCGAAAAGCACGACTGCCTCATCGATTACGATGGTAAGGGAGGAGTTATAGAGGCCTTCGACGGGAGGGCTCTCGCCCAGCAGGAACCGGACGCCTCCTCTTTCCCGAGCGGAGGTATCAGGGCCACCTTCGAAGCCCGCGGCTACACGGCTTGGGACCCGACTTCCCCTGTCTTTATTGAAGAGGACACCCTCTGCATTCCGACTGTTTTCATCTCCTATACAGGTGAGGCCCTCGATTGCAAAACCCCTCTTAAAAAGGCCCTGAAGGCTGTTTCTGACGCTGCTCTCCCCATCTGTCGCCTATTCGACCCCAAGGTCTCAAAGGTCATTTCATACCTCGGCTGGGAGCAGGAATACTTCCTTGTCGACGAGAGCCTCTATGCGGCCAGGACCGATCTGATGATTACGGGAAGGACCCTCATGGGCCATAATTCCTCCAAGAATCAGCAGCTCGGAGACCATTATTTCGGAGCCATCCCGCCGAGAGTCGCCGCCTTTATGCGAGACCTCGAAATAGCGGGGCACAAGCTCGGAATCCCCTTGAAAACCCGCCACAACGAAGCGGCCCCGAACCAGTTCGAGCTCGCTCCTATATTTGGAGACACCAACCTGGCCAACGACCAGAACCAGATTGTAATGAATCTGATGAATAAGCTTGCCAGAAAGCACGGGTTCGTAGTTCTATTCCATGAGAAGCCCTTCGCAGGGGTGAACGGCTCGGGAAAGCACAACAACTGGTCCCTCGGCACTGATACCGGCACAATGCTTCTCGCCCCGGGAAAAGACCCGATGGGTAATCTCCAATTCATCACCTTCTTTGTCAACGTACTCGCCGCTGTCCAGAGGCACAACGGCCTCCTGAAAGCATCCATAGCCAGTGCCACCAATGCCCACCGACTCGGCGCCCATGAAGCTCCTCCGGCGATTATTTCCGCCTTCCTCGGAAATACGATGACAAGCGTGCTCCATAAACTGCTGGAAGTACCCTCCGACACACCTATAGAGATAGCAGGCAAGGAAGGAAGGAAAATCGGCCTTGTGGAAATCCCTGAAATCTTCATAGACAATACCGACAGGAACCGAACCTCTCCTTTTGCCTTCATAGGAAACCGGTTCGAGTTCAGGGCTGTCGGCGCCCCGGCAAACTGCGCCACCGCAATGACCACACTCAATGCAGCCGTAGCGGAGCAGCTTCTCCTTTTCAAGGCGGATCTCGACAAGGAACTCGCGAAAGGGAAGACTCTCCAAGTCGCAGTAATGGACACCTTGAAGCCTATTATTGCAAGGGTAATAGATGTGATTTGCTTCGACGGGAACGGATACACGGAGGAGTGGAAAAAGGAGGCCGAAAGGCGTGGACTCGATGTTGAGGACAGCGTGCCGGAGATGTTCCGGACATTCACCTCAGAAGGCTCCGTCGAGATGTTCACAAAAACGGGAGTTTATTCCCTGAAGGAACTTGAGGCCCGTAACGCAGTGAAATGGGAGACCTACTCGAAGAAGATCCAGATTGAAGCGAGTGTATATGTCCGAATGGCCATAAACCATATACTCCCAGCCGCAATAGAGTATAAAAACAGCCTTCTGGAGACTGTCTCAAAGACAAAAGAAGTGTTCGGCTCTCTTGACTCCTGCAAGACGGAAGTAGACCTGACCAGAGAAATCTCCGCCCTCATCGAGGATATAAAAGCCCAGTCAGACAGGCTCAAGGGAAAGGCAAATGAAGCAGAGGCCCTCGCCGACGAATATGAAAAAGCATCAGCCTATCAAAAGGTTGCTAAAGCTTGCGATGAGCTTAGAAAACCCCTTGACAGGCTGGAGGAACTTGTAGACAATCGTCTCTGGCCTCTTCCGAAGTACAGAGAGCTGCTTTTTATCAGCTAGAACCTTACGGCGAAAGTCATTCCGGCGGTCGGCTTATAACCGGAGCCGGTCTGGACGAAGTCTACTGAAGGATACATGGTAGCGGTTGCATACCTTCCCATGAGATCCTGATTGTACATATTCTTCACTTTGGCAATCTTGACAGCATCTGAGCAGGACCAGATCCTAAGCACAAGGTTGGCCAATGCCGCTCCTGCAAAAATATATGCTCCCTTCTTTGCCACTTTCTCGTCAAGAAATACGATTTTATTGTCTTCCTTGATGATATTGCCATCAGCATCTTTCTCTATTGAATTATAGACAGTTCTGATTCCATAACTACCAACCAAGCCGATGAGAAAATCGCCGCCGATGAATGCCCAGCCGCGTCCCGGCTCATGGGCGATAAGCTGACCGACACCTGGCTCAGCGAAAGAGGTAAGTCCCAGCCAGAAAGGAGAGAAAGGATCAGTCAAGGTCTTCTGATAGCTCTTGGTGTTGTAGACCTGCTTAAGTTCTTTGTAGGTCATACCGGGGCGCACCGTCTGTCCGAAAAGAGCGGTTACTGAAAGCGCCAAAGTCACAATAAGGATAAAACGTTTCATAAGTTAAACTGTATTTTTGGTCACAAATATAGCTTTTTTGCATTTTTTTGCAAAGTCAGAACGAAAAAAGTAATTCTCCTCCACTCGCTATGTCAGAGTGCTTGATTGCCGTCCCTTCGAGGGGTTTTCCGTTCAGAGTGACCGCTTTTGCTTTATCGGTAAGATGTTTACGATTCCTCGTCAGGATAGTAAAGGGAGCCTTCCCGGAGCGGATAACGATTTTATCAAAATGAGGAGAAAAGACCTCGTATTCGTCAGAGCCGACAAGAAGGGGATAGAGACCGGAAGAGGCGAAAATATACCATGAACTCATGGCTCCGTCATCCTCATCCATTTCCGGGGCGTATCCGTCCGGTGCATTCCTGAAAGCCCTTCCGACAAATGGCTCAGGATACTCAGCGTTACCCCCGTAGATATGGACCATCTTATCGTCCGTAAGATAAGAATTCACCACTGCTGCAGTCATATCCGGCCGGCCGAAACGATTGAAAATGAACGGAGTATGGATATCGGGCTCGTTCCCTTGATTGTATAGTCGCTTCTCGAAAAACTCCTCGAGCTGGCTCTCAAGACTGTCCCTTCCGACAAGGTCTATCATCTTGTCGATGAAATGGGGAGCGTTCCAGCGATGCTGCCATTTGGAGCCTTGATAGAGGCCGTTTTCTTTCATGAGAGTAAACTCCGGAGTAATCTCCATAAAAATCGGGACCCATGTTGCAAGAAAAAGAGAATCAGCTCTTTCCGAGTATTTCTTGGCATCCTCCGTCCTGCCTAGAATCTCTGCAATCTTCCCTAGGGCCCAAAGGTCGTAAGAACTTTCAAGCCTCTGGTCCGGCTTAGTCATGGGAAGGTCATTCTCGGCCTCTTTCACCATCCCTTCGTAGCCTTTTTCGAGATTAATTCCTTGGACGCCTTTGGCTACGGCATCGAGAATAGTAATTACTGAATGTTCTGTACGGACAGATGGCGCCGCCTCGTAAGGGGTTGTCCACTGGTTCTTTCCGGTCTTGAAAAGGTCAATAAGAGAGTTGCAGATGTCAGACGAGGCCTCCCCCTCCAAGAGCACCAGAAGAGGGAATTTTGTCCTGAAGGTATCCCACATGCTCCAGCTTCCGTAGAAGGTGTAACCTTCGTTGTCATAGATGTTTCCATCGGTCCCTATATGTCTTCCGTCAGGGGACTGGGCGACCATGGGGCTTAGATAGAGACGATAAAGCGAAGTGTAGAAAATTATGCGGTCTTCCTCTGTGCCGCCCTCTACCTCTATCTTCGAGAGTTTTTCCTCCCAGGACTTCGCCGCCATTCGGCGTATCTTATTAAAACTCAAATTCTTCCACTGTCCGTAAGCGTCTCTTGCGCTCTTTTCGTCCACCGTCGAAGTCCCTATTCGGATCTCAACGGAGCGGGTCTTCTCAGGGAACTCGATATCAACGGCTTTCTCCTCGGTTCCGACTACTTTAAAGGGAGTATCTGAAACGAGGGTGAAATAGAGTTTGTAACTACCTCTTGCACAGACAGTAGGAGAAACCGTCCAGCCTTCGATCGTCCTGTCGTCCTTTATCGTATACCCGCTAGGCTTGATTCCGGACAAGCGCTTTATTACAGAGGACGAAAAGTCGATATGAAATACCTTCGAAGAGGTGGGATGGAAATCGTACCTCTCCAAAGCTGTATTCACCGTTGCAGTAAATGATCCCCTGGTCCCGTTCGAAAACAGGGTCTCGTAATAGCCCGGAACGGCTTTTTCTGTTCCCTTGACTATTGAAACGGGCTCGCTCTCGGGGCATGGACGGATGCGAACATCTCCCCCACCTCCGCTGCAGCCGACCCCGGAAACCCTTGTGATCGACACCCCTGATATCTCAGGTACGGCCCAATCATAGCCGCAATGCTGTGGAGGGTCGCTGTCCGGGCACACCGAAATCATCCCGAAGGGGACCTGAGCCCCCGGAGAAACCTGTCCGTGATCTCCTGAAGTACCCATGAAGAGATTGACTTCATGGGTACTGTTACATGCGGAGATCAATAAGATTATCGCTGCCGCGAGGCAATTCTTTTTCATTTACTGCTAGCTGTATCTACTTAAGTTTTACATCTACGTAGATCGGAAGATGGTCGGAGGCCGTCTTGGCGTCGCCGTTGTAGAAACGGTTCAAAGTATGGGCCCCAAGGACCTCGACGGGAGCGGATTTCTTGTAATGGAAGACGTAGTCTATGGTGTTGTTTGCCGTCGTCAGCTCTTTGGTGTTGGAAATGATATCCCAACTGGATTCAATGGCCTGAATCGCCTCTGAGCCCGGTTTGGCATTCATGTCTCCGCAGAAGAAAACAGGAATATCGGCATTACGATACTTTGCCTGGAACCAAGAGTTGATCTCGGAGATCTGGGACTGGATATAATCCTCAGACGAATGGTCCAGATGGGTCACACCAAGGACGTATTTGTCGGTCTCGATAATAATCATTCCGCGATTCTCATAATTTGTCGTATTCTGGAAATGAAGGCGATAGACATTATGGACCTTGGTGCCTGCCGGAGTCATGACCCCGTTGCCATATGCCCCTCCCCTGTAATCCAGAGTCTTTCCATAATAATAATCCCACTTTCCGGAAGCCTGAGCAAGCAGTTTGAGCTGGTACTGGTTGCACCGGGCGTTGCAGCTGTCCAGCTCATTGAGACCGACTACGTCGGCCTGGGCCTCGTTGATCATAGCCGCGATCATATTGACATTGTCTGTCAAGACGCTGATGTATTTATGAAGGGCGCCCACATTGTAGGACATGATACGGAAGGCCCCGTCTGCCTTAGGGAAGTATGTCTTGTCTGTATCAATCTCTACAGGCTTTACTTCTGTTTCCTTATCCCATTTGTACGGGCCGTCTTCAATATTCTCTTTCTTTGTTTCTGATCCGCAGGCACAAGCCAGAGTGATCATGCATCCTGCTGCAATAAGAATAATCGGATAAGCTATTTTCATAAGGACAAAAAAAAATAAAAGGAGGCCGGAAAACCTTTAATCCGGCCTCCTCGTTCTGTGTTTATTTAAGCTTCGGAGCATCTCCGGAGAGATCCCAGATATCAGTCGGCCACCCAAGAGTCTTGGCGACGGAAGAGATTGTGGATCCCGCAGGAGCGGCGATGCCGTGATATGGATAGTAATAAGTTACCTTTTCTGCATCCTTGAGCGGAGCGGAAGCAGATACATTCGGACTGTCAAAGAGACCGAAATCTGATCCGTCAGAGAAGGTCATATCCGGACGGCGATAGTTGTTTGTCAACGTGTTGTAAACGTTGGAAACAGCGATGACTGCTCCCGAACTCCATGTCGTAGGAGCGGCGGTAGGACAAGAGATGACCTTGTTCCAAGCAATTGAGTTCTCGAGAGTGAAATTGATGTTGTCGGTCAAAGTACCCGACTTTGCAAATGCGACAAGACCACCGACTACCGAGTACTCGCTCTTAATGTCTCCGGAAGCGTAGCAGCGACGGATGGTGATGCCGGTCTTATTCTCGATAACTCCGACAAGACCGCCGGCCATACGTCCATTGGAAGCCTTCAAGGTCACATTTCCTGTCGCATAGCAGTCCTCAATCAGGGAGTCTCCCGTTGTACGGGCTGCATTTCCGATAAGACCGCCGTTATGGTTACCACCGTTACAAAGGATGTTACCGGTTGCGTAGCAGCGCTGGATTGTGGATGTTCCGTTCATCGATCCGATAAGACCGCCAGCATAGTGGCTTGCAAGAGTAGTAACGTCTCCTGTAGCGTGGCTGTCTGTGACAGTAAGCTTCGGAGCGTAGGCAAGTCCGATAAGACCTCCTGCATTCTGGCTCTCGTTGACAATTTCCACTGAAGATGAGCACTTCTCGACCTTAATGTCCTCTGCAGTATCGCGGATATAACCGATAAGGCCTCCGCCTCGCTGGTTGGCATGAAGCGCTCCGCTTGTCTCGCACTCGGAGAAGAGGCATCCGCTCCATACAACACCGACAAGACCGCCGATTGAGCTCGGAACCTTGTGGTCGTCGTCAGCATCGATAATGTTTGCTCCTACTTTCACCTTGCTGAAGGTTGTGTTGTAGGCCTGTCCGACAAGACCTCCGACGCCTTCTGTCGTACCGACGACATTAATCTTCATGCCGGTGACATTGACATTCTTAATATCCGCCTTTGCTCCGTCAGCAGTTCCGGCCTGGGCTCCGAGAAGACCGGCACGGGAAGCGTTGACATCAAGCACCGGATTCTCGAATGTAACATCGTGGATGCTTCCGACAAGAACACCGACAAAGCTCGGCATAGACTCGGAGTTGCTGAAGAAGTTACTGATCTTATGGCCGCCACCGTCAAAGTCGATAGCCATGTCATAAGGGCTTGCAGAGTTTGCAGGAACCCAATCTTCATAGCTATTCAGATCCACGTCAGCCTCCATCTTGAAGAAGGTCGTCTGGCCGCTCTTAAGCGCCCTTGGGACGCAAGTAAGTTCGGTCTGGTTGCGGATGATGTAAGGATCGGCTTCGGTACCTGTACCAAGCTCGAAACCGGAGGCAGGCAGAGCCCTGCGGCGGAAAAGGATAAAGAACGTACTGTCGGTCTGGCTCAGTGAAGTCGGGCTGGTACCCTCGATCTTTGTAATCGTGAGGGGCAGCAGGTGGGCCGTATTGTCATCCGGCATTGCTGCACTGTTGAGGGTCAGCACTGTCGTCGAGGAGACTTTGTTGTAACGGGGAAGGATCAGCTGGTCCTTCGTAAGAGAGAAAGCGTCGCCCGGAATCGCGTCGAAAGATGTCCCATGGGCACGGTTATAAGCTGCGATCTTTGTAGGGTCTGAGCCTATTGTAAGCGTCAGGATATCATCGGCAACAGAGTTCGCGGTGACCTTGACTGTGTAGGACTTGGTCCGCGGGGACATCAGCACTACCGTATCTTCCATCGAATCAATGGTGATGGTGAAATTGGCGGGCGTACTGATCTTTTGCTTCTTCTGATAGTCGTACTCCTGAGTACAGGCGGCAGCAAGAAGGGCGGACAATCCGATAATCGCTAATATTCTGTGTGTTTTCATGATTCTGCTAAATATTAAAACTGGAGATCCACATAGATGGGAAGGTGGTCGGAAGCCATTGTGACATCACCGTTGTAGAACTCGGTCATGACATGGGAGCCGACAACCTTCACAGGAGCGGAATTTTTGTAGTGGAAGATAAAATCGATACAATTTTTCGCACCTCTGGAAGGGAAGGAATTCTCACTCGTAACTGAGAGAAGGTCCCAATTCATTTTAATACCGGCAATAGTCTCGGAGTCGGGATAATCATTCATGTCTCCGAGGAAGAATACCGGCTTTTTAGAATCGCGATACCTGGATTCAACCCAGGCATTGACAATCTCGACCTGAGCGAGTCTTGCCGCTGCGGAGGTATGGTCAAGATGAGCGGCACCGAAAACGTATTTGTCCGTCTCGACAACAGCGACACTGCGCTGCTCTGCTCCCGCTCCCTTGGCAAGGGTAATCGTATACTTGCCGAGGACCTTGACATCCTTCGGGACAACGACACCGTTACCGTAAGCACCTCCGCGATAAGCCATTGCACGGCCAAACCACCACTGCCAGTCTCCTAGCTGCTTGGCGAGATTGAGTACCTGATTCTCTCCGGGATGGCGGGTGTTGACAGAGTCGCACTCGTTGAGTCCGACGGCGTCGGCCTTGACTTCGAGAAGCATCTTCGCAATCATCTCAGTGCTCTCTTTTGTGCTCATGTACTTATTGAAAGCACCGACATTATAGGAGACAATTCGGAATGATCCGGAGGCTTTCGGGTAATAGGTTTCTCCAGGTTTAACCGGCTCAACCGGCTTCTCTTCTTCGCCGGGACCGACTGGTTTCCAGATGTCGGGATCCTTCGAAGTGTCTACAGGAGCAACTCCCTGCCCGCCGCAGGCAAACAGTGTCGCTGCGGCGGCGAGGATTGCGAAATATGATATCAATTTTTTCATTACCAGTTGGGGTTCTGTTCAAGATTGGTATTCAGACTGAGCTCATCAGTCGGTATCGGATAGTAGTAGTCGCGGTCCTCGTCCCATGAGCCCGGATCGGTCGGATTGGTCAGTACATATCCCTTATTGCCTTCGGTCAGGAAGATATCCGTTCCAATCTTACGAAGGATTGTCGTCGCCGGGAGTCCGGTAGGAGCTGAACCCTCGTAGAGAGCATGGTCAATAACGCCGTCACCATCGAGATCATAGTTGCCGGGACCCGGGAAATAGAGTCCGAGATTCTGATGCTTGAAGGCCTGCCCGTTTTTCCAGCGCATGAGATCATAGTAGCGGAAGTTCTCATCGAAGAGCTCTACGGTGCGCTCGCGGCGGACCTCAAGGATAATTCCGGCATTGGGCCCGGTCACGTTCGGATAGCCTGTCTCCTCGGCGAGAAGATAAGGATCTGGATTGGCATTAGCCTGCTCAAGATTGATGTTCGGCATGCCGACACGGGCGCGAAGAAGACGGATAGACTTATCGAGGTCGGCCTGGGTGATTGTCCCGAGTTCTGCCTTTGCCTCAGCGAAGTTGAGGTATACCTCGGCTGCGCGGAAGAGCGGAAGGTCATTGTAGGAAGCTCCATAGAGGTCTACGCCAAGGTCAACACCCTGCATGTACTTGGTAGGCTGATAACCGGTCTCTGAGTCAGCAAGGCTGGGAGCTTCTGTCTTATCTGAGCCGATTCTCTTGTAGCCCGGAATCCTGATGGACTGGCCGAGACGAGGATCTCTGTTCTTTGTCTCATCGACAAAGCTCATTGTCTGCCAGCCTTCTTTGTCAGTGAAACGGGTACCGTCGGCCATCAGATAGGTGCAGAACATCTTGCGGGTCATACCCGGGTTGCCATAGTTACCGAGGGTATAATATGTACCATTGTGCTTGACGTTCAGGGCCAGATCATAGTCGCGGGCGAGGATGATTTCTGTGCCGATGGCATCTGTCGCAGCGAAGAGATCACGGTAGGGCTGAGGGCTCCCGGTATAGATGGAATAGCCGCTGGTTGCAATGAATTCCTCTCCTGCTGCAGCGGCCTGCTCGAGATACCACTGCCAGGTATGGCCTTCCAGAGAGATGTTGTGGTATTTACGGAAGGTTCCCTCGAAGAGGCATGCACGGGTCTTAAGAGCCATTGCAGTCCACTTTGTCACCTTGTAGAGGGAGTGCTGGGAAGGAAGATGCTCGATTGCAAAATCAAGGTCTGCCACAACGTTGGACATCACCAGTTCGCGGCTGTCGCGCGGTTTATATAGAGCCTCGTCAGCAGAGCCGAGCTGGGTATCATACCATGGAACGTCTCCGAATCTCTTTACTTTCTCAAAATAGAAGTATGCGCGGAAGAAACGCGCGACGGCAACATATTCGTTGCGGACGTTGATGTCTTCGCAGTTCCCCGAAAAATCAATCAAGGTGTTATATTTACGAAGAGCGGTCCAGCTCCAGCCGCCTCCGGATCCGGGAACGGTACGGGCTCCTCTCATCTCGTTGGTAAGACCCATCTTGATGACCATGTCGGACTCTTCCTCGTATACGGAGGTTCCGGGAAGATCGGGATAGAAATTATTGGCAAACGCATCCATTTCGCTTGCCGTAGAGAAATAGCTGTCCGGCGAAAGCGAAGCAAGAGGGAACTTGTCAAGGTCGCAGGCTGCGACGGCAAGGGCGGTTGCTATAATCAGTATTATATTCTTTTTCATATCGTGTTCCTCCATGATTTAGAATGTAAGATCGATGCCGAACATATAAGACTTCTGCCATGGATAGATACGGTTGGTCTCATTCAGTTTGGCCATTTCAGGATCGATATAGTCGGAGTGGATACCGGACCACGTGGCGAGGTTTTCGCCGGAGAAGTAGAAGCGGATATTCTCGATGCCTACCTTGCTGGTCAGATTCTTCGGGATGGTGTATCCGACATTGAGATTCTTAAGACGGCAGTAGGCGATATTCTGGAGATATCTGTCTGTAGGGACAGTCAACTCACGGTTGGAACCGAGGGCGACATAACCTCTCGGACGCGGATAGTAGGCATCCGGGTTGTCTTCGCTCCAGATCATCTTGTGGAAATCCTTCGGGATCAAGGTAGCATACGGACGGGCGTAAGGTCCCCAGAAGAGGACGTTATTGGTTGCAGGAGCCCAGTCGAGCTTGCCAATACCCTGGAAGAAGATTGAGAAGTCGAAGCCCATCCACTGGAAGGCAAGGTTGAGACCGTAGTTGTAACGAGGCTGACTGTTACCGATGATACGGCGGTCTCCGGGTTTATCTACAGTATTCTCTCCGATGCCAATCTTGTTATCTCCGTCGAGATCGCGGAACTTAAGGTCTCCTCCGCGGATTCCTCTTTCACTTCCCGCGGAACCGTTGATGGCATTGTTGACATACTTTTGGTCAATAGGATAAGCCGCTGCTTCTGCATCGTCCTTGAAAAGGCCATCAGTGTAGTAGCCCCAAATCTCTCCCCATGTCATACCTTCGTAGTAACTCTGGGCAAGAGACTTATTCGGGTTGTCGAACTTGGTAATCTTTGTAAGGTAGTCGCTGAAGGAAGCCGTAACGCTATAGTTGAACGGCTTGCCTGCAAGGCTGAATCCGTCCCTCCAGACGAGCTGGAGCTCGTATCCCTTGGTGCGGAGGTCTGCTGCGTTCATCTTAGGAGAAGAAGCGCCATAGACAGCCGGAAGGGTCTTTCCTGCCGTAAGCATGTCCTTCGTGTCGCGGATATAACCATCTGCGGTGAAGGTCAGGCGGTTGCCGAGGAAGGCAAGGTCGAGACCAAGGTCATGCTGGAGAGTTCTCTCCCATGTAAGGTTCGAAGCGACCGGTGCGCCGATTGTAGCAATAGTAGGATTGGCGCCGGTACCGAAAAGATAGCTGCCGGTATCAATCGAAACCTTACGGATATAATCGTAATACCCTACCTGCTGGTTACCAAGGGCTCCGTAGGAATAACGGATCTTGAAATTGTTGACAGTTGTCTTTAGAGGAGCAAAGAACTCTTCCTCGGAGATTCTCCATCCCGCAGAAGCGGATGGGAAGAAGCCCCAGCGGTGATCGGCGGCAAAACGGGAAGATCCGTCATAGCGTCCGCTGACCTCGAAGAGATATTTTTCCTTGTAGTCATAGTTGAGACGGCCGAAGAAACCCTCGATAGCATATTCGTTCTGGCCTCCGGACACTTCCATTCTCTTATTTCCGTCTGCATCGGCACCGACAAGGTCAAGGTCCGAGAGCGTCTGGCTCATAAGATAATAACCTATCGCCTTGTTGTCCTTAAGATGCTTTGTCTCCCAGTTGAATCCGCCCATCAGCTTGACGTGGTGATTCTGGGCGAATGTCTCCGTCCAGGTCGCGTAGACATTGGTCGAATAGTAGTTGTGGGTCTCATATGTCTCTGTCAGACGGTCGATTGAACGGCTGTTGTTGACAAGAAGCATTTCACCAGGATACTGGGAATAGCTGGTAACCAGTGCCCTGCTGGAATATCTGTTCTGGTCAAGAGCATATGTAAAGTTAGCACGGACCTCAAGGGACCTGAAGGGCTTTAGGACAAGCTCTGTGGTTGTCCTGAAGTCGGTTTTTTCATCCTTGTTGCCATAGTTGGGCTCGTCGAGAACGGTAAGGAAGCCGTCCATTACGAAGTTATTGTCGGCGAAAGAGGTGAAACCGATTGAAGATCCGTCAGGGTTGTGATCCGGATAGGAAGCGAGAGCATGGACTGTCATCAGGGAGAAGACAGTATTGACGCCGCTGGCTCCGGGGTAGGTGTATTGATATTTGTAGAAAGAGGTGTTGTTGGAAACACTCATCCACTTGTTGATATCAAATACGAGTTTAGAGCGGAAGTTGTACTTGTTGAGCTTATCGGTATTCCTTCTGAAAAGACCCTCTTCATAGTTGTAGGCCCCGGAGAGGAAGTACTTGACATGCTCTGTGCCGCCGCTCAGGGAGACACTGTGCTGCATATTCGGGCGGCGATCCTGGAAGAGCTCATGCCACCAGTCCGTGTTGGCATAGTACACATAGGTGTCGCGGCCTGCTCTCTGGTCAATCATGACCCAGGGGCGCTCGGGATTTTCGACAGTATCATTGACACGAGCCCAGAGCTGAGCCATATCTTCTTCAGTATAGGTGGTATAGTTCTTACCGTTGTATGCACGGAAGAAAAGGTCATTGAGATAGACGGAATAGTAACCGCGGGTCTCAAAGTCAGTCGACGTTGTCGGCTCCTGCCAACCCATGCGGCTGGAGACCTGAACTCGGGCATAACCGTCCTTGGAGGCTCCGGTCTTGGTTGTAACAAGGACAACACCGAAAGAAGCACGGGCTCCGTAGATTGCTGCTGCTGACGCATCCTTAATGACTGATATTGACTCGACGTCAGCAGGATTGACACGGGAAAGATCTCCTTCTACGCCATCGACGAGGACAAGCGGAGAACCGCCGTTGATTGAGTTGATACCTCGGATATTGATAGAAGCGGTGTTACCCGGGCGGCCTGAACTTGTAGTGACGTTGAGACCGGGGACAGAACCCTGAAGCATGTGGGTAAGGGTCGGAGCTACGCGGTTTTCGAGTGTCTCCGAAGTAACTGACGAGATAGCGCCGGTAAGGTTGATCTTTTTCTGGACGCCATAACCGACGACAACCGTTCCTTCAAGATTCATCGCATCCTCTTCGAGGATAACGGAAACGACGGCCTGGCCCGGACTGACTGTAACTTTTTGAGGAGAATATCCCAGCGAAGATACGTCAAGGATAACGGTTCCTGCGGGTACTGCGAGGGAGAAAGATCCGTCGACACCCGTAACCGTTCCCCGGGTAGTACCCTCAATGAGAACACCGGCGCCGACAACAGGCTCTTGCTTTGTGTCGCGCACCGTTCCCGTTACCGTCCTCTGCTGCGCAAACGCGCCCACTGTTCCTGCCAATGACAAGAACAATGTCATAATCAAACAATTGAAACGCATAAGAATGGTGGTTAAATATTTAGTGTGTTATTTAGGTGTACTTGTCTGCGTTTATTTATGTCTTGGTTTTAGTTAATTTTTAGTATCTGGAACAAATATAGTAAATATTTTTTATAAATATTTGGTCGGAGTACAAAAAATGGAGGTCGACCACAGGGCCGACCTCCGTTATCGAGTATTTCCGGATTACTATCTGAGAGTCGGGAATTCTCTGCTCAGGTTCCAGATGGATTCGTCCCATCCGAGCTGCTTTGCTGCCTCGGAACAGGTTGTTCCCGCTGCGACAGCCTTTCCGTGGTAAGGGAAGATATGACTGCCGGAAACGCCGCTTGTGGTACCGGGACCGGTCAAAGGGTTGTTCTCATCGAAATCGCCTTGATCTGCAAGGACATTCGAAGGAGCCGTGGCTTTGAAATTAAGATCCGCTCGACGAAGACCTCCCTTGAGCGTTATATTAGTAAGAGCGCCATTCTCTTTAAGATCTCCGTAGCAGTCTCCGACAATGGCTCCAACACTATAATTGGCATCGGTCCTAGCTACCGTCAGCTCTATCTTTTCATTCCAGCTGATGCAGTTAATGACGGCATCCGGATCAGTGGTCTTATTGTCGATTCGCCCGACGATTCCTCCTCCTCCGTGGTTGGTAGAAGTAGCGGAAACAGTTGAGTAGCAGTTTGATATCAAGTTACCACCGCCATCAGCTATATATGCGGCTATACCGGCAGAGAAGCGGGTTCCGGTGATAGTTCCCGTTGAGTAACAGTTCTTGATTGTGTTGCCTCCGGTCTTCTCGACATATCCCAGGATACCAGCATTGTGATGGGTAGAACAGACTATGTCCACATCCGCAGAGCATCTCTCGACAGTAACTCCGTATCCTCTTCCGAAGATTCCGGCATTACCATACTGGCTGGACCTGATAGTACCCTGAACATGGCAGTTGATGGCACTGGCATGCATGACGACATCGTTATTAAGATATCCTCCATATGCAGCGATTATACCTGAAGAATACTTATTGGCGGTGTTTCCAAGGGCGGCATTTGTAATATTGAGATTACGCACCTCGCCCCAGAGAACTCCGAACAATCCGGCATTTCCCGCATGCTCAGCATCAGCACGGCAGGTCAAATTGGAAAGGGTGTGGCCGTCTCCATCGAAATCAATCTTCTTCTGATAAGGGCTCACATTGTTGATAGGATTCCAATCCCCGATGGAGGACATGTCGATATCTGCTCCGAGTTTATAATAAATCGTCGAGCCTTCAATGAGCGTCTCCTCAATCTTCAACATCTCCTCCGCCGTCATGATGACATAAGGATCGTCGACTGAGCCGGAACCGTTGTTGAACGGGCTGAAAGCCCTGCTCAGTAGAATATAAGCCGCCTTATCTGAAGGAATCTCATACTCTTTCGGGCCGGAAACAGCAGAAATGACTACCGGAATAAGATAGACACTGGTCATATCCATATTCTGGGTAGCCCCCACCTTGATTGCTCCCGTGGTGGATCTTACGTTATACTTGTAAAGGGTCACGTCTCCTGTCGTGAATTCATACGCGTCGTTCGGCGCCATCTTGTAATTGGTGCCATGGGCGGAGTTGTATACATCCACCAGATCAGGATTGACTCCGAAAGTAATCGTAGCGTTGTCGCTCGCAACGGACCCGTTGAGGGTGTCGGCATAAGCTCTAAGGTCAATCACCTTGGTGACCTTGGGCATCGTGACCACTATGTCCACATCGGAGAAAGCAACCGGATAGAAGGTTCCCTTCATGAAGGGGACCTCGTCGACCTCATTCTTATTGATACAGGACGGGACGAGCAGCGTCGCAAATGCGGCAAGAATCAAAAATATCTTTTTCATGGTTTCTAGTCGCTAAAAAGTTAAATTGTCGTTCCAGCCCGGATTCTGCTTGAGGGCGCCATCTGTAAGCTGGCGGTCATAAATCGGAACAGGATAGAGATAATCCTTATCCTCATTCCAGGTACACTTGATGCTCTTGTGGGGATTCAGATACCCGCTGGATGTTCCGCTGAGGGTCACATCCTTACCGATCTCGAAGTAATCTTTGGCATTAACAGAAGGTTTATCGCCCGAATACAGGCATGCATCTACAGTACCGTCTCCGTCAAGATCATAGTTTCCTGCCCCCGGGAAGTACATTCCATAGAACTGAGCCTCGAAGGTTTTTCCTTCCTTCCAGCGCATGATATCATCATAGCGGAAGCCTTCCTGACCGAGCTCCACAGCCCTCTCGCGGCGTATTTCAAGAATCACTCCCTTGTTGGCGCCGCTGACATTCCTGAAGCCTCCCCATTCCGTATTGGTAAGGAACGGATCAGGATTGGCATTGGCGTCAGCCATGTTCAGGTGAGGCATACCGACTCTGTCGCGAAGCTTGTTGAGAGAAAGATCAAGGTCTCCCTGCGTAAGGGTCCCGAGTTCAGCCTTGGCCTCAGCATAGTTGAGATACACCTCTGCGGCACGGAAGGAGATGAGGTCTATATCGGTAAGATTATATTTCATCTGCTCCCTTGTGGTCACATACTTTGTCGGCTGGAAACCGGTGCCGGAATTCTTGATTTCGGGAGCGGTGAAGGTCTCTTCTCCGTCAACCTTGAATCCAGGAGTACGGATAGACTGGGCAAGACGAGGGTCGCGGTTCTTTGCCGCATCCACGAACAGCATGCTTTCCCATCCGGCCTTGTCGGTGAAACGGGTGCCGTCCTTCATGAGGTAGCTGGCAAAATACTTAAAGCTCATTCCCTGCCTTCCGAGGGTCGGAGTGGTGTAATTGGCTCCGGCGGTATGAGTAGCTCCGTATGCAGCGTCATAATGGCGCACCAGAATTACTTCCTCGTCGGTAGCGTTGTTCGTTGAGAAGAGATAGCGGTAATTCGTATTGAATGTCCCCTTATTGTAGATGATGTAACCGCTTGAAGCGATAAACTCTGACGCCGCTTCGGCAGCCTGCTCGAGATACCAGCTATAGGGCTTGGCATCAGCAGGGAGGGTTGCTGTAAACGGATCGCCTGCGTGGTACTTGCGGAAAGTGCCTTCATACAGGCAGGCGCGGCTCTTAAGGGCAAGCGCCGTCCACTTGGTGACACGTACCGTGGACTTTGTCGAAGTGAGGTTGGCGACTGCGAAATCAAGGTCCGCAATGACATTTTGCATCACAAGCTCGCGGGAATCCTGAGGCTTGTACAGATCCTCATCGGCAGACCCGAGCTCTTTGTCGTACCAGGGGACGTCGCCGAAGCGTTTCACCTTGTCGAAATAGAAATAAGCGCGGAAGAAACGTCCGAGGGCTTCATATTTGGTCCTGACCGCCTCGTCCTTGCAATGATCCAGATTACCAAGCATCGTATTGACATTGCGAAGGGTCGTCCATGTCCAGCCTCCGCCCGAGTTGGGGACCTGACGGGCGCCACGCACTTCCTCGGAAAGAGATGCGGGAACATAGAGGTCGGCCTCTTCGGCAAAGGGAGCCGAAATCATGCTATAGAAGTTGTTGCTGAAGCTCATCAGTTCCTCATCCGAAGAGAAGAAGGAATCCGGACTCAGATCATCGAGGGGGTATTCGTTAAGGATGTCGGCGCAGGCGCAGAAAGAAGCAGCCGCGACAAAGAGGGTGATTGTTCTGAATATATTTTTCATTGTTCTTTCCTCCTCTGATTAGAATGTGACATCTATGCCGAACATGAATGTCTTCTGCCATGGATACACGGAAGAATTATTCACCGCGGCCATTTCAGGATCCATGTATTTGCCATATTTCTTTAATGGAGACCAGTACTGGAGGTTCTCTCCCGTGAAGTAGAAGCGGACATTATCCATTGAGATCAGATTTGTCAGCTTCTTGGGAAGGGTGTATCCGACTGTGAGGTTCTTCAGACGGCAGTAGCCGATATTCTGGAGGTACCTGTCGTTGTATGCCGAAAGCTCACGGTCCTGCCCGGTACCCAGCGCGACATAGCCGCGGGCCCTCGGGAAGTAAGCGTTGGGATTCTCTTCGGTCCAATACATATTCTGGAAGTCTTTCGGGATGTAGGTAGCATAAGGCCTCATGTACACGAACCAGAACAGACGGGCATCCTGAGGAGGATACCAATCGCGACGGCCTATCCCCTGGAAGAAGACTGAGAAGTCAAATCCGGCCCAGGCGGCATTCAGCGTGACACCATAGTTGTAGCGCGGCTGGCTGTTTCCTATGATGCGGCGGTCTCCCGGATCGTCGACAGTATTGGCGCCGAGACTGATCTTATTATTATGATCGAGGTCGAGATATTTGAGGTCTCCTGCCTTCAGACCGTTGTCGCTTCCCGCAGAAGCATTGATAATCGTATTGACCGATGTCTGATCAACCTCATAACTTGCAGCTTCTTCATCCGTTGCAAAAAGCCCTCCGATCCTATAGCCCCAGATCTCTCCGTAGGTCTGTCCCTCATAGTAGGACTTGGAAAGGGACTTGGTCGGGTTATCGAACTTGGTAATATGCGAAATATAGTCGCTGAAGACGACTTTTATGCCGTAATTAAACGGACTGCCGGCCATCTGGAACGAATCCCTCCAGCTGAGTGAAAGCTCATATCCCTTGGTCCTGAGGTCAGCCGAATTCTTTTTGGGAGCGCTCGCTCCGTAGGTCGAAGGAAGGTCATTGCCGGAAACCAACATTCCCTTGGTGTCACGGATGTATGCCTCGCCGGAGAAATTGAGCTTGTTCGCGAACATGTCGATATCGAGACCCAGATTGTAATGAGTAGCAACCTCCCAGGTGAGGTCGGAAGCTACCGGCGCGCCAATGGAAGACACAAGCGGCTTGCCGCCCTCGAACAGATAACTGCCCGTACCGAGGGAAATCTTGCGGATATAGTCGTAGTAACCGACATTCTGGTTGCCGAGCTGTCCATAGGAGAAGCGGATCTTGGCATTATTGACCGTAGCCCTGAGCGGCTCGAAGAATGGCTCCTCGGAGATTCTCCAACCGACAGATGCGGAAGGGAAGAAACCCCAGCGATGGGCCTGAGCAAAACGGGAAGTACCGTCATAACGGGCGTTAAACTCGAAGAGATACTTGCCGGCATAGTCGTAATTGAAACGGCCGAAATAACCCAGCAGGGTATATCTGTTCTGTCCGCCGGTGGCCTCTATTCTCTTGTCGCCTGCTTCGCTCGAAGGGTCAGCGCCGACGAGGTTGAGGTCGTTGAGTTCTTCAGAGAGCAGATAGTAACCATCCACCGTCACGGTCTTGAGATACTTCGTCTCCCAGTTGGCTCCGCCCATAAGTTTGAAGTTGTGATTGCCGAAAGACTTGGTATAGGTTGCATATATATTTGCCTGCTGATAGTAGTTGTCGTCAAGGTCTTCTGTGAGATGGTCAGCGCCATGCGCTCCTGTGCTATAGGTCTCTATGATTCCCGGGTACTGAGAGTAATGGGAATTAGTGATACGGTGGACATAGCGGTTAAAGTAGAACACATAGTTGTAGTTCGCCTTTATTACAAGATCCTTGAACGGGGTGATTGTAGCCTCCGTAATAGTGGAGAGCTCCTGAATTTGGTTGTAGTGCTTATTCCCGGGGTTTGCAATGATAGCGTTGGCGACAGGGGAATTATAGTGCCTGTTCGTGGCGACGAGGGTTCCGTCCGGATTATGCGTCGGGATAGATGCGAAATCACCCACGGTTGTCTGGAGGAAATCATTGTTGACGCTGGCGTAGCCATGGTAGTCATAGCGGCTGGTAAAATAGGTGGTGTTGTTGCTTACCCTCAGCCACTTGTTGGCCTGGAAGTCCAGCTTTGCCCTGATGTTGTACTTATTGTATGTGTCAGGGTTGATGGCCAGCATACCTACCTGGTTGTTGTATCCCGCGGAAAGGAGATATTTCATCTTCTTTGTGCCGCCTCTCATGCTTATGCTATGGCTCGAAGTCGGCTTATTATCATTGAAGAAATAATGCCACCAGTCGGTATTGGCATAATAGCTGTACACATCCCTTCCGCCTTCCTGATCGACAACGACCCAGGGACGAGCGGGATTCTCGGTTACATCGTTACGACGGATCCAGAGTTCCTTCATCTGCTCGTCTGAATAAATCGCAGTGGGAACTCCCGCATAAGAGCTGTAGAAGAGGTTGTTGATGTATACGGAGTAGTATCCGCGAGTCTCGAAATCGGTCGAAGTGGTCGGCGAAGTCCAGCCGAAACGGCCGCTGTAGGTAACTGTTGCCGAACCGTCGGAGGTATCACCTCCGCTCTTTGTGGTAACGAGAATAACTCCGTAGGCTGCGCGCGCTCCGTAGATAGCTGCGGAGGAAGCGTCCTTGATGACAGAGATGCTCTCGACGTCCATAGGGTTGATCCTTTCGAGATCACCCTCAGCGCCGTCGATCAGCACGAGCGGAGAACCGCCGTTGATGGAGGTAAGACCACGCACGTTGATGCCCGCGGCCTGTCCGGGACGTCCGGATGATGTGGTAATGTTGAGACCTGGAACCGAACCCTGGAGCATGCGTTTCACATCCAGCGAAGAGCGATTCTGGAGATCAGAAGCGGCCACTGTTGAAATAGCTCCGGTGAGGTTGACCTTTTTCTGCGTACCGTAACCGACGACAACGACCTCGTCGAGAAGTTCGTTGTCTTCATGAAGGACGACAGAAAGAGAGGTCCGGTTCGGCTCGACTGCAATAGTCTGGGAGACATAGCCGATACTCGAAATCTCAACTGTTACCTCTCCTTGCGGAACGCTTAAGGAGAAAGTACCGTCAGAGGCTGTCATAGTGCCGTTTGCCGTCCCTGCTTGTACGACGGCAACACCGGGAACTCCTGCTCCTTCGGCGTCGACTACCTTGCCATTCAGTGTCCTCGTCTGGGCTGAAACCGATACGGCTGCCACAAGCGCGAACAGTGAAAAGACAATCTTTTGAATAATCCTCATACTTGTAATTTTTGTTGTTTGGTTAGTATAGTTAATCACATTACTTATTATTTGCCGGAATCCATTATATAGAATGTTGTCCGGCGTTTCCTTTGACCATAATGGTCGAAACGTTTGTTGTCGTTGGGATAATTAACCACGTTGTTGACGGGGTCTCCGAGGCCCTTTACGCAAAGGGTGGACGAGCCGCCTCCGTCCATATTGATTGCATACTGCGGATTGAATTCCTCTACCAAAAGCTTTGTAAGCTGAGCGATTGTCATACCCGCGGCATTGGTGTATCGGCCGTTCACGACTGCGAAAATCATATGGTTATTGTCTGTCACCGCTACAGCTGTTCTGGGGTTGACATTATTCTGGAGAGAGATATAATCTTTGTGCAGGGTCGACGCATCCGGGTCAAGCTTGTAACCGACCGGATCGAAATTGTCAATCAGCATCGGTGCGCTCGTCACTATATTCGGCTCTGTCCTTTTCAGATTGTACTGGCTGAACTCCTGAAGGGTAAGTCCCTTTCGGGTATGCTCAATCGTGGCTCTTCCGTCTGCGCGCCCATATACTCCGCCGTCATTGCACCAGGCATATTCCGGCTCATTGCGGTCAGTCGCCATGGTAAGGTCTATCGAAGACTTGACAATTCCGTGGTCTTTGATGAATACCGAGACGGGGCCATAGCCGGCATTTGTTGCAACTACCGCTCCGGTGGACTTGAAAATGTTGGACACAGAATCCGGATCATGGAACTTCACATGGAAGGTGTAACGAGGGAGATTCATGTCCACTTCGACTATATCAATAATCTGATTGGTGGCGGTAATAGGGCTCTTGCCCTTGAAGCTCCACATGACAAGGCCCTCCGATATCTCGGTTTTAGTCCAGTCGCTTCCGGGGGTCTTGGCTCGGATTTCCCCGGTCGGGGTGTCGTCAATATTGCCTGATGGCTTTTGCTCCTCCTGCTCCATTCCGGGAGGCGGGGGTAACTCTGTTGAATACTCGTTATTCCCACCGCATGACAAAAATGAAACGAGAAGAATAGCGAATGCTAGCTTTTTCATAAGCTGTCTCCTATACTTTGTTTTAAGTATTTAATGTTTTTTGCAAATATAAATATTCCAAAATAACTATCAAATTATCACCCCATTACCCTTTTCCCGACTTTCGGGATACGGCGAATAAGAACCGCCATAGCTGCGACAGTAATGAATGTACAGAGGGCCGTGAGGACAATCTGAAGAGGGGTTGTCCACACTCCGAGAACTCCTGCCTCACCGATTCCAAGCCATCCGCGGAAAAGTCCCGAGAACAGCACCAGGATAACCATGTGGGAAAGATACATTCCATAGCTCGCCTGTGATACGGGTAGAAGAACCTTCCGGTAGAAGCCCCCGGCTGAAGTTATTTTTCTCAAAAGAAGAATTGTGCCGATTGTCATAATCGCCACCCCTAAAGTATCATTGCACCACGTGGTCTCCCAATTGACAGCCAGGGCTACCGGTCCCTCTATAGGGAATGACCCGGCGGAGAGGACCCTCCTTATGAAGCCGCCGAAAGCAATAGCGAAGCCTCCGACAAACAGAGGAATCGCAACAATAAGGGTCTTTTTCCATGAAAGATCCCCGACAAATTTACGGAAATAAAGGCCAAGAAGCAGATAGCCTATCATGCCGCTGAGATAGTAGAACGCCCCATAGCCGTTCCAGCTGGCCTCTCCCCAAAGAGGATAGAGAGCCTGGCGAGGAATGCCTGTCGGGCCGTAAACAACGGTAGGAATCCCGCCAAGCCAAGACCGGATAAGGGGGATGAGGGTCGTAAAAAGCCAAATCCCGAGATAGACCTGAAGCTCCTTTTTGCCAACTTTCTCAGCCCAAGGGGACAGAAGAGGCATGATAAGATAGATGCCTACAATCATGTAGACGAACCACATGTGACCCGCGGCATAGTTAAAATTAAAAATCAGGTCCTTGAAATTGGACACAGGCTCACCCCAGTAAAGGGCGTAGAATACCGACCAGATTGCAAAAGGAATGAGAATCCTTACAGCACGGCGGCGGAAAAACTCGCCAGTGGAATAATGGAGAGGGAACTGAAGGAAACTCGATGCCACGAGGAAAAGCGGCACGCAGCATCTTACAAGGCAGTCAAAAAAGGCAGACCAGAAGGCGTCGGCCCTGGTAAGGATAAGGGATCCTTCGCCTCCAAGGTAGAACGGCTCTGTACTGTGGACGACCATTACCATAAAACATGCTATCACCCTCATCCAGTCGACCCACACGACTCTTCCGCTTTCGCGGGCAGATTGTATTGCTCCCATTTTTCCTATTTTTAACTATCACAAAAATAAGGAAATAATTGTATTTTTGTCGAATGAGAAGAAAAAGAATAATCCTCGCGATTCTCGCGACCCTTTTATGCATACCGGTTCTCGCCGTTTTCAACGAGAAAGACCTTGCCCATACTCTTTCCGTCCTACGATATGAGCTCCACCAGGATTATACCAAGATGAGCCGCGCCCAAGAGAGGATGCACCGTCGCAATGACTCCCGCAGAGGCCAGATGGTCGGACTTATGAAAAAGTGCAACGAACTGAGCCTCATCCTCTACTCGCAGAACCAGGACTATACTTTTGATGTGACATACGCCCTCAAGGAAGTCACCCGGCAGTACGATGATTTCAGCAAAAACAAGATGCCTTACGACGACATGCTTGCAAGGCTCACTCTTGAAGTAGACCGATATGACCGCTTGGTCAAATCCCTTGAGCACCTACCTTCGGGAGGCCCGCTCCCGGAGGGACGAGACAGTATCCGCCGTGCCCGGTGGGCCCATTATGACAGTCTCGGAATCAAGATGACACCGCGCCAAGGCCATCGCCCCGGTCGCGACAGCACTGTGCTCGATTCTCTAAGAAGAGCGCGGCCTTTCGTGATTGACGAAAAGAGCATGGAGGACAGGGACTCCTGCCTGTTTTATGCAAGAGCCCTTCTTGACATGTACACCCAGATGCGCAACCGAGTCGTCATCGACAGTGATCACTATGAAGACGCAAGCGCTAAACTGAACGAGATATATACTTATGCCCAGGACCGCTACAAACTGATCCAGAAGAACATTTTCGTCAAAGGGCAGGACAACTATTTCACCGTTCTGAAGAATCTTCCTTCATACTCAAAAATGGCTTTCTACGAGGCAAAGGCTAAATATGGACTGACCGACAGCCCCGACGACAATATGATTTTAAGAAAGAGCGAATGGAGGGGGCCTGTTGTCGTCGGATTCTCTTTCTTCGTCCTCTCTTTCATTATCCTTGCCTCTCTCCTGACAGTCCTTATCATTGTAATCCTGAAGAAAAAGGTCAAACTTTTCTCCGACAAGGAGTTCAAGTTCCGAATCCCGGCGATAACCCTCCTTTGCGGAGTGGTCATCTTCGCAATTACAATGATGATAGTCTCGAACTTTGTCAACAACAACTTCTTCAAGGAGGCCTCGGGTCTGATTCTCGCCTTTGCGTGGCTTGTGGCGGCGATTTTGGCTTCTCTTCTGATCCGTCTCGACAAGACCGAGCTGAAGGCGACTATAAAGATGTATATCCCAGTGATTCTCCTCGGACTTCTTGTCATCTCCTTCAGGATCATCTTCATCCCCAACAGGATGGTCAATCTCTTCTTCCCTCCCCTCATGGTGCTCTTCTTCTTCTGGCAGCTGCATTTCTGCCGGAAGGTGAAGCATGATATTCAGAGAATCGACAGGGTCCTCTCATGGATTACCCTGACCGTAATGGGCGCTACAGCGATCATCTCTCTCGCCGGGTATGTCCTTATGGGCATCCAGATTTTCATATGGTGGCTGTTCCAGCTCGCCGCGATAGAGACCATTATCGCAATGTTCGACATTCTGGACAAATACCGCGAGAAACATCTGGAGAAGAGGTTGCAGCAGGAGGATAATTCCCATATTACCGGAGCCTTCGCAAAGAGGAAGGGCAACTACATCCGTGTCACTTGGTTCTTCGACCTCATTGAGATGGTCTTCGTCCCTGTTGCGGCAATCCTTTCAATTCCCCTCTGCATCTATCTCGCTGCGGGCATTTTCGATATTACAGAGATCTGCAAGACCATTTTCTTCCAGCCGTTCTTCAATCTCACCGACAAGAGCGGCAACGCGATTCTGCACCTTTCGCTCTATAAGCTGGTGCTCGTCGCCTCGCTATTCTATGTTTTCCGATATGCCGCTTATCTGATTCGTTCTATCTACAGGGTTGAGAAACTCGACAGCATAAAGGCCGAGAGCGGGCAGGATTATGTCCATACCAACCAGCTCAACCTCACCCTCGCCGACAATGTGATCAGCATACTCGTATGGGGCACATTTGCAATTATTTCCATCATCCTCCTGAAGATCCCGATGGGAGCCCTTTCCATTGTCGCCGCCGGTCTGGCTACGGGTATCGGTCTCGCCCTCAAGGACGTTCTCAACAACTTCATCTACGGCATCCAGCTTATGTCCGGGCGACTCAGGGTCGGGGATTTCATCGAGTGCGACGGAGTCCGTGGAAAGGTCGAGAGTATCTCCTATCAGAGCACCCAGATAACGACCTTGGAGGGTGCTGTAATGGCCTTTACCAATACCACTCTCTTCAATAAGAACTTCAAGAATCTTACCCGAAACAACTCCTATGAGTACATCAAGATCGGCGTCGGAGTGGGCTACGGGACTCCTGTCGAGAAGGTTAGAGGGCTTCTTGAAGAAGCTCTCGGGAAGCTCCAGAGGAAAGACCGTTTCGGAAGGTTTGTAATGGATCCTGACAGGAAGCTTACGGTTGTTCTCGACGGCTTCGGAGACAGCAGCGTCGACCTTGCGATAAAGCAGTATGTCCTCGTCGAAGAAGAGTATGCCTATATCGCAGCTGCAAAGGAGATTATCTACAATACATTAAGCGAGAACGGAATCGAAATCCCGTTCCCGCAAAGAGATATTCATGTGAAAACAGAGAAGTAAGCCCCTTTGACTATACGTCGAGGGAGTATCCCTTCCTGTACTCGTAATGCATCAGTTTTGTGGCCTCCTCGTCGTGCATGAATTTCTGCACGATGGGGTTCCATACGACCGGGCGGCCGAGCTCCATCGCGATATTTCCGAGATTGCAGACAGTGCAGGAACTGTGTCCTACCTCAACCGGGACATTAGGATCGTTGCGCGACAGGACGGCGTCGATGAACTTACGGTGATGACCGACCTTGGTCTCGAAGGGGACATCAGTATCAGCCACCTTCATATCAAACTTAGGGTCGGATGCAGCGAAACGGCCGCGGCTGACCTTGATCCATCCGTCGTCTCCGTAGATCTGGACACCCTGTCTCTTTCCGTCGAAGGGCTCTTCCGATACGATTATGCCGTTGTCATAACGGTAGGTAAGATGGTCATAGTAGCTGTATCCAGGAGGAATAACCTCGACAGGGCCGCTGCCGTCCTTTCCGATAGCCCACTGGGCGACGTCGAACATATGGGCACCCCAGTCGGTCATGAGTCCGCCGCCGGTCACCTTGTACCAGCGCCATGCGCCCCAGAGTTTCTCATTCTCCTCGGGAGTGATAATCGGGTCGAAGGAATTGTGATAATAGACGCTTTCCGGAAGTGGTCCAAGCCATTTGTCCCAGTTGAGTCCGGCGGGGACAGCCTCTTTAGGAAGGTTGCAGGGGGCTGGAGCTGGAGAATCCGGGTTCACGGCATTACGGCCGACATAAACCTTTATCTTTCTGATGGTTCCAAGCTCTCCCTCGCGAGCAAGTGTTGCCGCATGGATGAACTCGTCGCTACTTCTCTGCTGGCTTCCTACCTGGAGGATACGGTTGTATTTACGGACGGCCTTGACAAGCTGCTGCCCTTCGTAGATAGTAAGGGTCACCGGCTTTTCAAGGTAGATATCCTTACCGGCCTTGCAAGCAGCTATGGCAATTACAGCATGCTGGTGGTCAGGAGTTGCAATTACGACAGCGTCGATATCGGGGCGGGCCAGAAGATCGTTGTAATCCTCGTACACATCGACTTTGACCTTCTTCTCTCCCTTCCCCTTGTAGTAATCGGTGACTCTCCTTACGAAGCGGTCCCTCTTGATGTCATAGACGTCGCATCCTGCAACAACACGGACATCATCCATAGAGATGAATCCATTGAGAAGATACATCGCCTGCTGGCCGAGGCCTATGAATCCGAGGTTCACTTTAGCAAGGGCCGAGGTCTTCTTTGCGGCCTTCGGAGTAGCTGCGGAAAGGATTGTTCCGGGGACCATGGTCCCGGCGACGCCCAGTGCGGACGCCTTCAAAAAGTCTCTTCTTTGCATAGTGTTATGTGGTTTACTGATAATATTCCCAGACCGGATCGAGATCATATACGGGAGGTCTCGCAGTGTCGTAGATTGACGGATCCTTAAAGACGTCGCCCTTTATCATATCGGCATCCGAACCCTTGTAGACATTGCCGTAAGGGTCGGTTGCGACGATGGTTATCTTCGAGCGGGCGTGCTTTCGGGTATATTTGAACATATGGGTGCAGACCGGAATATAGCTGTTTCGATTGCTCCCCTTGATATTTCCCCTGCCGACAACTCCGCAGTGGTATCCAATTGCCCACCAGTCCTGGCAGGAGGTGAGCGAAGGATGCTGGCTCTTGCCTCCGTCGGGATTGATTCTCTCCATTTCTCCCATCAACTTGCCGTTTTCATAAACCTCGACCTTCCAGTCCGGGGTCCATCCGAATACGTTAGCGAGAACGACATTCTTCCCAAAGGGGAGTTCGCATCTCTCGTAAGAGCCGCCGAAGACACCGTCTCCGCGATAGAGGCGCATCTGATAGCTTACAGGATAACGGGTTGATTTCCAATACTGATTAACGATTTTATTCCCCTCTATTTGGACCACCTGATAGCCGTGGGGCACACCGTCCGCATTGAGGCGGCTCCACCACCAGCAGCCGCTGGCCGCGGCGAGGTTGTATTCCTTGATTCCGTATTTATGGACATCGGGCCTGTTGGCATGGATATGGCCGCTGTAGATGTAACGATTGGGGAACCGAGAGAGAATCTCTAGGAGTTCATCCCTTTCCTTCATGTTCCATACCGGGATATGGACGCAGAAAATGACAAGCTTATCCTTCGGAACGAAGCTCAGGTCCTGCCGGAGCCACTCGAGCTGCTCTTTAGTCAGAGCCCCATGGTACTTGCCAGATCTATTGAGCTCGTCGTACATCACATTATTCATGCTGACAAAGTGGACATTTCCCCTGTTCCAGCTATAGTCGGTCGGTCCGAAAATGTCCTCGAACATGCGGAGATACCTCTGCATCGGAAGAGGATTCTGATCGTTGAGGGCAAGGCCGTCGTAGATCTGGTCATGGTTGCCGTTGGTCTGGAAAACCGGCATTCCAAAGTGCTCCAGCTCCATTTCCTCCTTCATCATCGGGAGGATATAATTCGTGTTGAACTCGCCTTCGGTATAGCCTATGTCCCCGAGGGTAATGCAATATTTCTCCCCAGAGAGAGCGGCTGCGTGCTCCTTGATATCAGGAATAGTTTCATTGTGGAAACGCCTGACATGGTGGGGGTTCTGGCATTGAGGATCGGCCATAAAGAAGATATTGAGAGTCTTCGGCGAAGGGCCCTCCTTCGGGATCAGGTGGAAATTATAGACCGAGTCGCGGTCCAGTTTGCGGAAAAAGCAGGGAATCCCGTAACGGATGGGAATCTCATAATCCGAAGGGACCGAATAATGGACATAGTAGGCGGCCTCGTTCCTGACGAAGGAATAATGCCCCTCGGTATCCGTCTGAACTGCCGTAAACCCATCGCTGACGGTCACTCCCGGAACCGGGTTCCCAGAGATGTCGCTAACTGTACCGAACACTTTCATAGTACGCGCTTCTGAGGCAAAAACGGTCAGAAACGCGGCTGCAAGAATAACAATAATCTTTTTCATTATACTCTTATTTTCCTAGACTGATCTTTATGAACTCTCTTTTCAAATCAGACCCATAGGCGTATTCTCCCACATCGATTGAATCCAGAAGATAGAGATCGCTCCCCTTGAAAAGGGTGGAGGCTTCCGCTACCGAACGGATGGATGCAATCTTATCCATCGATTCCTTGGGAACCACGAGATGGCAGGGGATAATGAAGGCAAGGGGATTGACCGCAAGGGCATGGGCTACGGGACGGACACCCCCGGGATTGTTGCAAAGAGAGGCAATCTCGGAGTAACTCATAAGACGGGGACGCTCCCTCTGGGTAGTAAAAAGCGTCTCAAGAACGTTCTTTTGGAAAGAGGTACCGAATATCCTGAGATCGTCCCAACAGAGCTCCTTCGAAAGAAAAACGAGCTCATCGGTACTTATCTTCCGCGCCCGGACCGAGTCCACGGAAGACGGTTTCATCGAGGCGATGGCCGAAGCTATCTTTGAGAAGAGTCGATAATCCGGGGAGGCGGAAGCTATCTTTCCGTCAACCTCGGTGATTATCCACTCAATGTCGGTGCCCATAGGACTATCTCAGCAGGGGTTTGAGTTCGTTCCAAGGAACGCTTACAGGAATCACCCCGAGAGAATAAGGCCCTATTTCATACGGCTGGTAATACCATGTGATACCTGTCTTGCCGGGCTCGAAATTGCCGTTAGAAACAATGTCGGTAATAAAGAGCGAATCGTATTCCTCTTCATTGCCGTCAAAAGCTTCGGGAAGATGCTTTTGCAAAAGGGAGGAAAGGCTGAGGGAATAATTATCCACGAAAATATCCTTTTCCTGAATCTGCTCTCCACTCTTTTTATCGAATACGAGGGCGGTAAGGGTATTCACCCCATGAGCACCGCCCCTGTAACTGTAGTATTCGATAATATATGATCTGAGATTTTTGTATCCGTCCGTAAAATACCCGTTGATAAAATCGTCCCAAGAGAAGGGGCCCTCAACCGGAAGATCTTGTGCCTCAGTAAAATAAGCATCCTCAAGATTGCTCTCATACTTTGATGCCGTCTCTTCCACTGTCGTCGGGTCTTCCTCCATGTCGAAAGCTGCCGTCAAGATGCTCTTCCTCATAAGAGAATCTGCGGCCTTGCTGCCTGAAGGGTACTCCAGTGATATCTGGACGCTAAGAGTATCCCCCTCTCTTAGAGGAATTTTTGTGTCGTCGTTGAACGTATCGGTCCTAAGTCCGCACGCGGTAAAGAGCGAAGCGGCAGCCAGGAAAAGAACAAGTATTTTCAAATAGAATTTCATACGGCCGGATTTTTCACAAATATAACAATAATTGTAAAAATCTCCACCACTATTCAAATTCCAACCCCGCCGTTTCTCCAACAGTCGCTACACGGCAGTTGTCTACGTAGTATTCGCCGTAATCAGCATCGCGAAGGATAGTCTGAGTACCGTATTTTCTCATTACCCAAACGAGAATAGAGAGGTTGTCTTTATTGTAGGCAGACGGAATTGTCGCAGTATAGTCGAAGGAGAGAAGGTCTTCCTTTCCGGCCGAGAATGCATCGCCAAGGGAATTGGTCAGAGCGATACGGGCAATATTGTCATGGACATAGTTGGGATCGACACCTGCACTTATGTAATTGTTCTGCTGGGAATGGACAATATCGCTCTCCAAAACAAGCGCCGTTATCTTATAGTCCTCTGCCTGTTTGGAATACACATCTACATGGACGCTCAGAGAAGAGCCGCTCAGAGAAGACGATATCCCGATTCCGGTAGCGACCGGATAATTGGATTCCGTCTCGGAAACAAACTCAGCAATCTTCCGGGCGGCGGTGGCAGTGGCGTCATTCTGCACAATGCGTCGGCCGTCTATATATGCGCAGGGATAACCCTGGACGTCGTACAGATTCTCCCAAACAGCAGTGCCCGAGAAAGCCAGAGCGCTGCTGGAAGGATGGAGGTTGACATAATAGAGCTTATCCCCAAGCTGCTCCTTCGCAAGTTTAAATATTTCTGACATATTGGGGCAGTATCCGCACCAAGTAGCTGTAAACCTCTGCCCAAGAGAGTGGTGGACAATATTTCCTGCCGTAATATCGAGAACATCCTGGGTAATGATTACAGGGTGGCAGGTCATCTCCGTGCAGAACGAGGCTACTCCCGTTCTCTTTGCCCCGGAGACATTGGCGTTAACTTTAATGAAATGGATGTATCCGCCTTCCGGTGAGCCGATAGGCGATCCGTCAGAAGCAATCCAGTCGGCCGTAACATCCACATGATAATCACTTGTGGAATATGCAGTGACAATCACTGTCTGGCTATTTCCTGTAAGATTGAACTGGGTAGGCGCTACTCGGAAGGTATTAGAGGATACGTTGAACCATGTTGCGTCCTTGTCAGCAGCGGTAATCGTACGGAATCCGCTTCTTTTTATCTCGCTCGGGGTGTTGAATACCTTTATGGCTTTCTGGCCATCTTTGACGAATGTCAATGCAATACCCTTTGAGAGCACAACGGGAAGAGTAACAAAATGATAGGCCTTTCCCGGAATAAATGTCTCTCCTTCGGGAGCGTTGAGGACAATCTTGGAAGAAGGGGACTCCACTCGCTTGACGGTAGGGATTCCGCTCGTTGGAATAGAGATAGCTGCGGTTCCTGTAAGAGCCTCATTATCAAGAGCTTGGAGAATAACAGAGGTGATTCCTTCACTCTCTACAGTAAACTTGATACCTCCGGTAACATTCTTGAAGGTCATGTTTGTTGATCTTCCTTTATATACCGAGATGAAAAGATCATCGGCAAAGCTATCGTGAGCAGCGGTCTGGATGCTCGGAAGTGTCGCGTAAATATTTGATCCGTCGCAATATACATCCTCATTATAAGGATAGAGAGCCCAATAATTGGCACTTGTATTGGTAATGGTGAGATTGCCAGTAAACTGTGCGGAAGCCTGAGGCTCAGAAATATCTGTAGTGAATTTGGCCCCTCCGGCCGTGCCGTTGCCGGAAAATACGCTAAGAGCATCTCCCGGAAGCCAGCTTACAGAGCCGTCGGAATTACGGACTGTCCGCGAAGGAATTCCGCCTTCGACAGTGGCGTTAAGGGAGGTTACTACCTGAGAATCAGTAGATTCTACCGGATTATCTGCTACTTCTATCGAGCAGGAAGCGGCGAAAATGGCCGCAAAAGCAAGTAAATAAATCTTTTTCATGGCCATTATCCTTCAAAGGGTTCGTCATAAGTGTCTTCAATGGTGCCGTCGAACGGCCCGCTGAAAAGGAAATTGATGTCAAAAAGAAGCTCCGCTTCTCTTGTCATGGGGATTAAGTACTGTTTTTTCATATCGTGTTAATTGTTCTCTTCATATTGATAATCAACTGTTTCTCCAACCCGGCAGAAGGTGACGTTGTTGACTGTCG
>ONMJ01000006.1 GCA_900318955.1 uncultured Bacteroidales bacterium | reverse complement strand
GAGCGGCATCTGGTGTGGCGGAAGCGCGATACTGGCCCATGAACGCCTGAGCATCGTCGATCCGGAATCGGGGGGACAGCCGCTTGTCTCCCCGGACGGGAAGCAGGTGCTGGCCGTGAATGGCGAGATCTACAACCATCAGGAGATCCGCCGGCGCTACGCCGGGAAATATGATTTCCAGACGGGCAGCGACTGCGAGGTCATCCTCGCGCTTTACCGGGACAAGGGACCGGATTTCCTGGAGGAACTCAGTGGCATCTTTGCTTTCGCGCTCTACGACGCGGAGCAGGATGCCTTCCTGATTGCGCGGGATCCTGTCGGGGTCATCCCACTGTACATTGGCTTCGACGATGCCGACGGTAAAGTGTTTGTGGCCAGCGAGCTGAAGGCCCTGGAAGGGCAGTGCGAGCGCTATGAACCGTTCCTGCCCGGACATTTGTACTGGAGCCGTGAGCCAGGCATGAAGCGCTGGTACACACGCGAATGGATGGAGTACGACGCCGTCAAGGACGGCCCCGCTTCTGTCCTGGAATTACGGGAGGCCCTGATGGATGCCGTGAAACGCCAGCTGATGTCGGACGTGCCCTTCGGGGTACTGCTTTCCGGCGGGTTGGATTCCTCCGTCATTTCGGCCATTGCCGAAACGTACAGTGCGATGCGTATTGAGGACGATTCCCGTACGCGCGCCTGGTGGCCGCGCTTGCACTCATTCGCCGTCGGCTTGAAGGGAGCTCCGGATTTGGCGAAAGCGAGGCTGGTGGCCGAGCATATCGGCACCGTCCATCATGAGATCAACTACACCATCCAGGAGGGACTGGATGCACTCCGGGATGTGATTTACTATACGGAGACCTATGACGTCACGACCGTCCGTGCCTCAACGCCGATGTACCTGCTCGCCCGGGTCATCAAGTCGATGGGTATCAAGATGGTCCTTTCGGGGGAGGGCGCGGACGAGATTTTCGGGGGATATCTGTATTTCCATAAGGCGCCGGATGCGCGCGCTTTCCATGAAGAGACGGTCCGCAAGCTCTCGAAGCTCCACCTCTACGACTGTCTCCGGGCCAACAAGAGCCTGGCCGCATGGGGCGTGGAAGGCCGTGTGCCTTTCCTGGACAAAGAGTTCCTGGATGTGGCGATGCGACTGAACCCCGAGGCGAAGATGTGCCCGGGTAAAACAATCGAAAAACGGCTCGTCCGCGAGGCTTTTGCCGATTTGCTGCCGGAGGAGATTGTGTGGCGGCAGAAAGAGCAGTTCAGTGACGGAGTGGGCTATTCCTGGATCGACACGCTGAAACGGATTACATCCAAGGCGGTATCCGACGAGCAGATGGCGCATGTTGCGGAGCGTTTCCCCGTCCATCCGCCGCAGAGCAAGGAGGAATACTACTACCGTTCTATTTTTGCGGAGCTCTTCCCGAGCGAGAGTGCCGCCCGTGCCGTTCCCAGCGAAGCCAGCGTGGCTTGTTCCACCGCCATCGCCCTCGAATGGGACGCGGCGTTCAAGGACAGGAACGACCCCAGCGGCAGGGCAGTGGCCGGTGTTCACGAACAGGCCTATTGAGGAGATGTTTTTTGCTATATTTGCACTTCGAAATTTGTGTATTTGATTCATTATGTGTGGAATCGTAGCTTCCACGAAGGCTTTTACCGCTCAGGTGACGACACTTTTCCTGCTTGAGGAGATAGCCGTTGGCCGTGTCCACGACGTCGGTGGAAGTAAGTCCGTAATGGACCCACTTGCGCTCGGGCCGAGGCTTTCGCTGACGGCGCGGGTGAAGGCCACGACATCGTGGCGGGTGATTTCTTCGATTTCCTTGATGCGGTCCACGTCGAAGGAGGCCGCCGCGCGGATCTTGTCGACGTCTTCCTTCGGGATGACGCCCAACTGGCTTCATGCTTCGCAGGAGAGGATTTCGACTTCGAGGTACGCCTGGAACTTGTTCTGTTCGGTCCAGACGCCCCGCATCACCTTGCGGGAGTAACGTTCGATCATAGGCTCTTCAGGAATGTGTCGATATTCTTTTCGATGCGGGCGGCCGGGTCCTGATCCTCCGCCTTGACGAAGGGAACGCCGGTGATGTGCTCGTAGAGTTCGATGTAGCGGTCGGTGATGCCGGCCACGACCTCGGGCGTCATTTCCGGGACCTGCTGTCCCTCCTGGCCCTGGAAGCCGTTCGCCATGAGCCACTCGCGGACGAACTCCTTGGAAAGCTGCTTCTGGTGCTCGCCGCGGGCGAGGCGCTCTGCGTACCCGTCGGCATAGAAGTAACGGGAGGAGTCGGGGGTGTGGATCTCGTCCATCAGGATGATCTTGCCGTCTCGCTTGCCGAACTCGTATTTGGTATCCACGAGGATGAGGCCTTTCTCGGCAGCCATTTCGGTACCCCGCTGGAAAAGGGCGCGGGTGTAGGCCTCGAGCTGCTCGTAATCCTCCTTGGAGACGATGCCCTGGGCTATGATCTCCTCCTTGGAGATGTCCTCATCGTGGCCCTCGGCGGCCTTGGTGGTGGGGGTAATGATGGGCTCGGGGAACTTCTGGTTCTCCACCATGCCTTCCGGCAGCGGAACGCCGCAAAGGGAGCGCTTGCCGGCCTTGTATTCCCGCCAGGCGTGGCCGGTCAGGTAGCCGCGGATGACCATCTCCACCTTGAAAGGCTCGCAGCGCCAGCCGACGGTGACCATCGGGTCCGCCTCGGCGATCTTCCAGTTGGGGAGGATGTCGGCGGTGGCGTCGAGGAAGCGGGAGGCAATCTGGTTGAGGACCTGTCCCTTGAAAGGGATGCCTTCCGGGAGGACGACGTCGAAGGCGGAGATGCGGTCGGTGGCAACCATCACGAGGTAGTCATCGCCAATGAAGTATACGTCACGGACTTTGCCCGTGTATTTGGAGACTTGTTCGGGGAGATGAAAATCAGTACTGACTAACGCTTTCATAGAGTGCTTCGTTTTGAACTCACGAAGATACGGTTTTTTCTTCATTCCCGGAAGAAAAAGTGTTATATATGAGGTATGTAAAGAATCGATTGCTTTGTCTCGCTGGCCTCCCAGGCCGAAATCCTTTCCCGCGAGGAAACCGTAGCCTCTGTCCATGTCCTTGATGCGCCATTTTCCCGAAGCGCCACCCTCCGTTGCATCTCGGCGGCAGCATCGGCGGAATTCACCCTCCTCTATACCCGCCAGACGGACCTCACCCTGGTCCATTACGCCCTGGAGCGGATGCTGCAGGTGGCGGATGACATCGGCGCCGCCCTTTTGTACGCGGACCGCTTCATCTCCAAGGATGGGGAAGTGGTGCCCGCTCTATAAGCAAATTAGCCAAAACTTCTCTAAAACGAGTTAAGTTTCAGCTAGTTTTAGCGAGCAATTTCGAGTTTCAGTTAGTTCGTAACTAATTGATTATCAAGCACTTTACTTGCCGATGCAGTGCTTGGAGAAGATGTTTTCAAGTATTTCGGGAGATGTGATCTCGCCGGTAATTTCACCTATTATGGAAATTGCAAGGCGTAGGTCGTCAGCTACAAGGTCTGTGGGGAGGGAAGTACTAAGAGAGATACGGACTTTTTCTAACGCTTCGCTTGCTCTGGAAAGAGAATCAAAGTGGCGTTGATTTGTTATAAAGGTCGAATCTTCATTCAACTTTACATCCTTAAAACGAGATATTAAGCACCCATATAATAAATCAAGCCCTGTTTTATCTTTTGCTGATATATTTATTATATTTGCCTTGTAGCCAAAGTGAGAAACTAAATTGTTAACTATGCTAACATTTTTGTTAACCGTGCCATCGGAGTAGATATCGCACTTATTGAGGCATATTATGAGATCCTGACTATCAAATTTCATGAACTCTGCGACTCCCTTTAAATTGTCCAAAATGTCGTTTTCTGATGAAGCCCCATCTAGAACCAAAATGACAATTTCAGCCTCGGAAATTTTCTGGTAAGTGCGCTTGATACCGATTTTTTCGACCGCCTCCTGAGTCTCCCGTAGACCGGCCGTGTCAATGAATCGAAAGAGTATCCCGTCAATATTAAGAACCTCTTCGATTGTATCGCGAGTGGTCCCGGCTATATCTGAGACGATCGCTCTTTCTTCTCCAAGAAGCGAGTTGAGCAATGTGCTTTTCCCGGCATTGACAGGACCTACGAGTGCGACGGGAACTCCGTTCTTGATGGCATTACCCATCTTGAAGGATTTCCTCAATCTTTCAACATGTTCAGAGCAGGTAGAAAGTAGAGTAAGTAATTTCTTACGATCGGCAAACTCTACGTCTTCTTCGGAGAAATCCAACTCGAGTTCGAGAAGGGATGCCATTTCGAGAAGCTGTGACCTCAGAAGAGAAAGTTCCGATGAAAAACCGCCTCGAAGTTGATTTGAAGCGATTCGATGAAAAGCTGAAGTATTGGATGAAATAACATCGGCAACAGCCTCTGCCTGAGTGAGATCCATTTTGCCATTTAAGAAAGCTCTCTCTGTGAATTCACCGGGTTTGGCCATTCTTGCTCCGGCAGTAGTCAAAAGAGAAAGTATTTCTGACACAATGTATGAAGATGCGTGGCAGCTGATCTCGACTGAATCCTCTCCGGTATACGAATGCGGTGCCCTGAATATAGATACGAGCACTTCGTCAAGGAATGCGCCATCGCTTCCGTAGATAAGTCCATAGTGGATAGTAAACCCCTTGAATAAAGAGCATTTACCGCCTTTTATCTGAACCGTAGCATCAACTATAGAAAAGGCTTCCGGACCACTGATTCTTATAATTGAAATTGCTCCGGTACCAGGGATGGTTGCCGGAGCAATGATTGTATCTTGGAAAGGATTATTCATACCTTGAGAACTTGGACATATTGTCGATGAGATCCTTGTTGGTCTTGAATTCATCCATATGCTGCAGCATCCATGTCATAGCCTCTACAGGGTTCATGTCTGCAAGAAGCTTGCGAAGGATCCATATTCTGTTGTTGGTATACGGATCGTAGAGCAGGTCGTCGCGACGGGTTGATGAGAGAATCAGGTTGACGGCAGGGAAAATCCTCTTGTTGGAAAGGTTACGGTCGAGCTGGAGCTCCATGTTGCCGGTGCCCTTGAATTCCTCGAAGATGACGTCGTCCATCTTGGAGCCAGTCTCGGTCAACGCTGTTGCAAGAATTGTCAAAGAACCTCCGTTTTCAATGTTTCTCGCTGCTCCGAAGAAGCGCTTGGGCTTTTGGAGAGCGTTCGCATCGACACCTCCGGTAAGAACCTTTCCGGAAGCGGGCTGAACAGTGTTGTATGCTCGTGCAAGACGTGTTATCGAATCGAGGAGGATAACAACATCGTGACCGCATTCGACTAGACGGCGAGCCTTGTCAAGCACCATATTGGCAACTTTTACATGTCTTTCAGCCGGTTCATCGAAAGTCGAAGCTACGACCTCAGCCTTGACGCTTCTACTCATGTCTGTTACCTCCTCGGGGCGTTCGTCGATAAGAAGGACAATCTCATATACTTCCGGATGGTTGTCAGCGATTGCATTCGCGATTGCCTTAAGCAGCATGGTCTTACCGGTCTTAGGCTGGGCAACGATGAGACCGCGCTGGCCCTTTCCGATGGGGGTGAACATGTCCACAATACGGCAGGAAGGATCTTTTTCGTGTCCATGGCCGAGAAGGTTGAATTTCTCATCCGGGAAAAGGGGAGTGAGGAAATCGAACGGGACTCTGTCTCGAACGAATTCCGGAGTGCGCCCGTTGATGTATTTTATCGAAACCAGCGGGAAATATTTGTCGCCTTCCTTCGGAGGACGTATCTCGCCGGTCACTGTGTCACCATTCTTGAGAGCATTTATCTTGATTTGCTGCTGGGATACGTAGATATCGTCGGGAGAGTTGAGATAATTATAGTCGGAGGAACGCAGGAATCCATAACCGTCCGGCATAATCTCAAGAACTCCTGTAGCTTCAACCGAGCCTTCGAACTCAATGGGCTTCGGTTTCTCTACCTGAGGCTTCTCTTGCTGTGGTTGCTGATTTCCGTTCTGCTGGCCCTGTTGCTGACGCTTCTGGAATTTTTGCTTGCGACGCTCTTCTCTTTGCTGCTCTCTGGCTTCATCCTCTTTCTGGGCTTCGTCAGCGCTGAGTTCGTCAAAGAGATTGTGGATAAAAGTCTTGCTGTCTACCTGTTGATCAACGGGAGCAATTTCCTCTTGCTTCTTTTTGCTCTGACGCTGCTTCTGAGGCTGTTTTTCAGCCTTTTCGTGGGCTTTCTCCTCTTTCGGAGTGTTAGCCTCTAAAGCGGGATGTTCGGGTGAAGAAGCGGTTTCTGAAGGGACTGCGGCTTTAGGCTTTCTTGTCCTCTTTTTAGCGGGAGCAGCAGTGGCGGCCGCAGTAGCGGCATTTTCGGCTGAAGGAGTTGCCGCTGCAGCAGGCACGACCTGTTCTGCAGGAGTTTCCGCATTCTTTTCTACAGGTTTAGAAGTATTTGAAGAGGCTGCGGCATCTTTACGCGGACGACCACGTTTTTTTGCCGCCGGCTTCGGCTCCGAAGGCTTTACCGACTCCAATCGCGCTTCTTCGTCCAAGATTGCGAATCCGAGATTTGGTCTGTCGAGTTTTTTGAAGTTTTTGATGTTTAGGCTTTCAGCTAATGCTCTGAGCTGATCCTCAGTCATTGAATTGAGTTCAAAAAGGCTGTGTGGCATATATAAATATGGAAATAATAAATACAAGAGAATCTTTCCAAACAGGAAAGCGATGCAAATATAATACAAAAAAAGATAACCAGCAAATTGACTGAAGGTTAATTGTCCCAGTAGCTGGAACTCTTCTTGAAACGAAGAAGATCGGCCAGAGCAGCGGCATTCGCTGCGATACGGAAGCTATATGACTGCCACTGTCCTGTCGGTACCCATGAAACTGAGATATTGAAGCAGTGGAGGTCGTAAGTCGCGCTGATCTGGGTAGTCGTGATAGCCATTGCCATGAGATCTATACCGGAGGACAACTGTACGCTCATTCGAGGATCGAGCTTGATGTTCCCGGAGAGCTGAATCGTCTGGGTGATTCTGTTCTTAGTGATCAGCTGGTTGTTGGTGTATGAATATGACTTCGCGTAACTAAATGAGTAGCTGGCGTTTATTGACCAGGGAACATTGGGATTCAAATAATACAGATAGCCTCCCGGAATGTATTCTCCGGTAATTGGGTGATAGTATATTCTTTGGTAAGCTGCTGTGGCGCCGGTGTTTCCGGACGAAGACCCTCCTCCCTCGCCGCTTTTGCTTCCGTCATTTCCGTTGATTGAACCTTTTCCGGAGAGCGAATATGAAAGGGAAGCACTGGCGTTGGTAAGTCTCAGCGGATGGGCAAGACCATGCCTTTGGAAGTTGAATGTATTAATTTTCCTGCCCCTCTCATCGATTGCATATGGGTCGAAATTAAGGTTACCGCTGATACCAAGCTTGCCAAATACAGAAGTCGATGCAGAAACGCCTATATTACTCATTTTCAATGAGTCTGCGAGGAAATTGTAGCTTCCGCTGAAATTGAGCTGATCGAGTATTTTAACCTTCTTGGAGCCGGTTCCGGTTGTGTCCCGGATATCCCTTACTTTAGCTTCGAGGTTGTTCCCGAAGGATACGTTCATGCTGGCCGTCTTTCCCCTTCCGGGAGGGGAGGAGAGATTATGGTGGCCGGTAATGCTGTAAATGTTATAGAATGTAGGTGCGTGGTAGGAGCCTCTGGTGTCATAATAGCCATCGAGTTCCCTCCATCCATTGAATGCAGTTCCTTTCTCAGGGCTCACGGACAGTGACATGGAAGGGGTAATCACATGCCTTATAGCCTGTACCCGGCGGTGTTTCCCGAAGTCGAACATACCGTATATTCGGGTACTCATAGACATACTTCCGGAATAAGTATGAGTCACTCCAAAGCCGTTGAATGCAGTTCCGGGATTCATTACAACTCTCTGGGCCTGGACACTTTGACCATCTTTATCTGTGACCATGACCGGTTCTCCAGCATCATTAAAGACAGGCTCCAGGTGTTCTTCGCCCCTAGAGAACATCCAGTTCTGGCCATAGCTCACGCTTGGGGTGAAATTGAGATACTTGAACAGGGTGAAATTAGGAAGGCCGATTTGGAAATTATGGTTCATTCCGTTTGTCATCCTCTGCATCGCCTTGATTCCGAGAGAATCTCCGAACTCTTTGGCCCTCATTCCGGTAGTCTCGTCAATAACGTAGTTGCCGTTTGCGTCATAGACGAAGTCCTGCATATCTTTCATCTTGAAATTCACCTTGTTCTGAAGCGAGGTTGAATAACCGAAAGATATCTTCTCGTAGAACTTCTCTTTTCCTACCCGCACCTTTTTCTTGAATGGATAGAAGCGCGTTACAGATAGAGTGATATTCGGGAGAGTGAAGGTATAACTTGAGTCTCTGGAGTTCTGGCTATGGAGGGCGTTAAACGAAAGATTGACCTTTCCATTCCAGTTATGAGAATACGAAATTGATGACGAAATCTGGTTTTGGAGAGCCTCATTGACCGATCTCGAGTTGTACTTGCTATTGGAAGGGCTGGAGAAGTTTACAGAAGCACTGAACGTCGTACCTGGATGCTTTTTAGCGTCCTGAGTGTGCGACCACCGGAGACCAAAGTTCCTGGTCTGGAAAAAGTCATTGCTGCCCCTTTCTCCTGTTTGGTCATTGGAATAAGTCAGGCTGAATGTGCCGTTGAACTTATAATTAACTTTGTACCTTGAGTTTATATCCAATGCCCAAGAACCTAGGGTATAATAGTCTCCAGTCACAGAGAGATCAAAATAATCGCCCAGTACAAAGTATAATCCGGCATCCCTTAGATAGAAGCCGCGGGCCTGCTCCTCACCGAATGTCGGCATGAGCATTCCTGTAGCTCTTTGGGGCTTTTTGGGAATGAATCCAAAGGGAATTCCGATAGGGAAGGGGACATCTTCAAAAGTAGGCCACGCTGGGCCGAAAACGGTCTTCTGCGATGGTTTGGTAACTACTTTTGCATTGTAAAGATTTAGATAATAATGTGGATGCTCAAGATCGCAGACCGTATAGCGTCCATGCATGATGCTGATAGATTGATCGGCATCCATATTGATGTCCTTACCCTGGAGAAGACCATCGTCTTCTTGGGTTATCATGTTCTTGATAAGAGCTTTACGGTTGTTGAAATTGTAGCGGAGTTCTTCCATCTTGTATGACTTCCCGCCTTGAGTCATCTCTGGTTGCCCCTTCCATTCCTGGGTAATAGGGTCATATGTTCCCCTAGCGAAAACAATTCCGGAATTCAGGTCATACTCCATATAGTCGGAAGTAAGTTTCATGTCCTGGTAAGTCACGGAAACATCGCCCCAGTAGTAGATTTTCCTTTGACCGTTGGAGAAGTCGGTGCGCATCGAGTCCTTTGCGGTTGAGAATGCCGGTCTTTCGAGAGAACTTTTGCGTAGTAGATCGAGAGAATCCCGTCTTGCTATCGAATCGGCTCTATGGACAGAGTCCCTGTATGCAATCACTGAATCAGGCAACTGCACCGTCGCCGTGTCAGAACCGGAAACAATCTCTGGGTCTTGTCTCCTTCTGCCGAAAAGGCCGCGCCTCTGAGCAGAGGCCGTATCGGCGAAGATGAGGATGGCTAGACCTATTAATATATATTTCCAGTATCTTTTCAAAATAATTGCTAAATTTGCAAAGTACAAAAGTACTGATATTTTCAAAATTATCAAAAAGGAAACCTGATGAAACCCTTCTCTGCAGTCATTTCATTACTGTTTGCAGGCCTTACTATTGTAGCAATACCCGTGCCTTCCCGTGCAGAAGACGCTCCGGAGGTGAAAGTGAAGACAATAGTCATCGATCCGGGACATGGAGGACATGATGCCGGATGTATCAGCAGAGACAAAAAGACTTATGAGAAGAACCTTACCCTCTCTATCTCTAAAAGCCTCAGGGACAAGATAAAGAATAAATATCCTGATGTAAAGGTCATTATGACAAGGGATGATGACCGTTACATCACTCTAAGCGATAGAGCGGATGTGGCCAACAATAATTCAGCTGACCTTTTCATTTCTGTCCACATAAACGCCCAAGACGGAGGAACAAATGCCAACGGTTATTCCATTCATTGCCTTGGCCAGTCTTCCCGGAAAGGGAACGATCTCTTCTCTAAAAACCTGGAGCTTTGCAAGAGAGAGAATTCAGTAATTAAGCTCGAGGAAGATTATTCTACAAAGTATCAGGGTTTTGACCCTTCTGATACCCGTTCCTATATTCTTTTCAGCCTCGTCCAGAACTCAAATCTCGAAAGAAGTCTTCAGTTCGCTGAAGATGTCAATGCCGGGATGAAAGGAGGGGCTATACAAAGGTCAAGGGGAGTTTCTCAAGACCCGTTCTGGGTGCTCTGGAGGACAACAATGCCTGCAGTTCTGATAGAATGCGGTTTTATCAGTAACCCCACAGACCTTGCGGCCCTTCGTTCAGAAAAGGGAATAGACAGTATTGCCGGAAGTATCCTGAAGGCCATAACTGCCTATAAGACCAGATACGATATAGAAGCCAAGAATAATAGTAATCCTGTCAAGAACGAACCGTCCTCTCCGTCCGTTTCACCCCAAACCGGTGAGGTTCTTTACGGCACTCAGGTACTGGCCACCAAAAAGAATATGGATGACAAGGATTCGTTCTTCTCCGGGTATAGTCCTTACTGCCTGAAAGGGGAGAGAATCAACCGTTATTTCATCGGTGTTTCACAAGATCAATCGGAGGCTAGAAAAATTAATTCCGAGATAAGAAAAAAATTCCCCGATTCTTTCTTCGTGAAGATCGAAGGGGAAAATGTCACTCGGACAAAGTGATTTTTTTCCCGCATCCAGGGCCATGTGATTGGGAAAAATATAGATATTATTAAATTAGAACTATTCTAAATTGTAAATTTGTTTTCAACGCATTAATCTGCAAAAATCCAATCATATATCATTGATAATCAATTAATTATAAATGATGCTCGATTGGGGTAGAAATAAACGTTTAGAAGTAAAAAAAATAAATTATACAATAGGAAATAAAATTTTTTATCATCTTTTTTTCATCCATCTTTGCAATTGCAATCAGGATAATCGGCTTGACCACGACTTACCCTCAAATCCATAAGAAATTTTTTAGATGCAGGAACAAGATAGACATATCGCTGTGTGGAATAACTGTCTGCAGATCATTGGAGCCAACATTGATCCGCAGAAGTTTGATACATGGTTCAGGCCTATCAGACCTGTTTCTCTGGTGGATTCAACATTGACACTGGAAGTTCCGTCTGACTTCTTCCGCGAGTATCTTGAGGGAGCCTTCCTTCATCTTCTCAAGGCTGCCCTGAAGAGGGAGATCGGTACTGACGCCAAGTTGAATTACATGGTTCGTCCGGTAAGGAACCAGCAGCCTATGACTTTCCCGGCTGCCGATACTACCAACCCGGTCAATCCAAGTGTTGCCATCAATACTTTTAAGCCCGGTAATCCAGGCCCCTTCGTACTTCCCGGCATACGGCGAGTTCAGATCAATCCCAACCTCAAGGCCGAGTACTGCTTTGCCAACCTGATTCAAGGCGAATGCAACAAGATGGGGTACATAGCGGGTGAAAATATCTCGCTTTCTCCGGGTAAGACTTCTTTCAATCCTTTCTTCCTTTTCGGCGGCCCCGGTCTTGGAAAGACCCACCTTGCCCAGGCTATCGGTATCGCTATCAAGGAAAAATTCCCCGAGTTGATTGTCCTCTACCTTACGGGCAATGACTTCAGGACCCAGTATATGGATGCAATCAGAGGCAATAAGCTCACCGAATTCATGGCATTCTACATGAAAATCGACGTGCTGATTGTTGATGATATCCATCAGCTTCAGGGACAGGCCTCCCAGAATGCTTTCTTCAATGTCTTCAACCATCTGCACCAGAGCGGCAAGCAGCTGATTTTTACCTCTGACCGAGCTCCTGTAGACCTTAAGAACTTTGAGGAGAGGCTTCTTTCCAGATTTAAATGGGGACTTTCCGTAGAGCTCCTGCGTCCGGATTTCGCCACAAGGCTGGCTATGCTTAAAGCCAAGGCATTCAGGGAAGGCGTTCCAATTCATGACGATATCCTTAATTTCATCGCCACGAGGGTGAAAACCAACTTCCGTGAGTTGGAAGGGACTCTCATCTCATTGATTGCCCAGGCGACATTGCTCAAAAAGGAAATCACCATGGAGCTTGCAGAAAAGGTCACGAGCAATCTGGTCGGTGAGGAAGAAACCGAGATTTCAATCGATAAGATTGTCGATACCGTATGCGACTATTTCAATATCACAAGAGATGATATCCTTTCGAAGAGCCGCAAGCGTCCTATTGTGCAGGCCCGTCAGATAGCTATGTACGAATGTCGCAATCTTATTCCGTCATGCTCCCTTGCGACAATTGGTTCCGAGCTCGGAGGAAGAGACCATGCTACCGTTCTCTATGCATGCACGACTGTCCAGGATCTTATGACTACGGACCGAGATACTAAAAAATATGTATCGGATATAGAGAATATGCTCTCGGTGCCTGTGGAGGCATAAAATCCCTTTTACATTTCTCCTTTACAATATTTTTAACTATTTTTACGGAAATTAACTTCTGTAAAGATGGATTCAAAGATAGTACTCGATTTCTTCAAAGAAATCACCCTCATCCCTAGAGAATCAGGCCACGAGGAGCCTATGACGGCATATCTCCAGAAATTCGCCGAGTCGAGGCACTTGCAGTGCAAAACAGACAAGACCGGTAATGTCCTCATCGTAAAGGAGGCCTCCAAAGGCAAGGAGAATGTGCCTCCTCTTGTTTTACAGGCCCATCAGGACATGGTATGCGAAAAGGTCGGCGGCTTCGAATTCGATTTTAGAAAGGATCCTATTCCGTTCGAAATTGAGAATGGATGGATGGTCGCTAAAAACACTACCCTCGGAGCCGACGATGGTATTGGTGTAGCCGCTTGTTTGGCCCTTTTGGACAGCGATTTGCCGATGGGAAAGCTTGAGTGTCTTTTCACAATCTCCGAAGAAACGGGCATGGATGGAGCATTTGCTCTCGAAAAGGGTTTCTTCGACGGTAAGACTCTTATCAATCTCGATTCAGAGGATGAAGGCCAACTCTTTGTTGGCTGCGCCGGTGGAGTTGATACAATCGCGACATTCGAATATGAGAACGAGCCTCTCCTGAAGAATTACAAGACAATGCGTCTTCGTATATCAGGAGGCGTTGGCGGGCATAGCGGCGATGATATCAACAAGGAGAGAGCAAATGTTCTCCAGCAGCTCTGCCGGTTCCTCTACACTCAGCTCCAATATGACTATCAGCTCCTTTCTATTTCAGGCGGCAACAAGCCGAATGCAATCTGCCGCGAGGCGGAGGCCGTTATTGCCGTGCCTGCGGACGAATACAATGACATGGCCGAAGACTTCAAGGCTTTCGGCGGGATTCTGGCCTCAGAGTTCAAGAACACGGAGCCGGACCTTATGTTCAGCGCAGCTTCATGTAAGTGCGAACAAGAGCCTATTGCTGAGGAGGATACGGTTAGGATTATTTCATCGTTGACCGCTTGCCCTCATGGGGTGGTTGCGATGAGCACAGATATAAAAGGACTCGTAGAGACTTCCACCAACCTTGCTGCAGTAAAGCAGGATTCGCAAAAGAAAGTTTTCACAGTAATTACCAGCCAGAGAAGTTCCGTAACGACAGAGCTTCATGGAATAGCAGAGAAGGTTGAAGCGACCCTTCTTCTCGGAGGTGCCGATGTGGAGCACAAGTCTGAATATCCCGGTTGGAAGCCTAACATGGATTCCCGTATCCTTAAAGAGAGCGTTGCTTCTTATCGCAAGCTGTTCAATAAAGATCCTGAGGTCAAGGCTATTCATGCCGGTCTGGAGTGCGGACTCTTCCTGGAGAAGTTCCCTGATCTTGACATGATCTCATTCGGTCCGACACTTCGCGGTGTCCATGCTCCGGGAGAATGCCTGGAACTTGCTTCCCTTGATAAATTTGTGGATCTCCTTGAAGATATTGTAGTCAATTTCAAGTAGTTATATGCTTAAAATCGCACCCTCGATACTCGCTGCCGATTTCCTCCATCTCGCAGATGACGTCGAAATCGTAAACAAATACGCCGACATTTTCCACCTCGACATAATGGACGGGACCTTTGTCCCAAATATTTCTTTTGGGTTTCCCGTGGTTGAAGCCATTTCAAAGGTTGCCGAGAAGCCTCTGGATGCCCATCTTATGATAGTCGAGCCTTGGAAGTATGTCGAAAGATTCGCTTCTGTCGGTGTCAGTATGCTGAGTTTCCACTATGAGGCTGCGCTCGATAAGACAAATGAAACGCTTTCTTTGATCCGTTCATTCGGAATGAAAGCCGGACTCGTCATTAATCCGGATGTCCCGGTCGAGACCTTATTCCCATATCTCGGAGAAGTTGATTATGTGCTTCTTATGAGCGTATTTGCCGGTTTTGGCGGGCAAAAGTTCATAGAATCTACATATGGCAGGATAGCCCGACTTAAGGAAAGAATTGAAAGTGAGGGACTTGATATACCTATCGAGGTTGACGGGGGAGTAAGCCCGGCAAATGCGGGGGCACTCGAAGAGGTCGGGGCTGGAATTCTGGTCGCAGGAAGTTCTGTTTTCAGGGCTGAGGATCCCGAGGCGGCTATAAAGGCTATGCGTCAGAGAATATAACCTATTTCCTTGAAAGCGTAAGTCCTTTCCTCTTCACCTTCTTTTACGATAAGGCGTCCTGATTCAGTGACGCCTTTTATTATTCCATCAAACTCTCTGTCCCGAATGTAGTCAGAGTATCGGCAAAGGCGTCCTTTTTGAAAAAGCTTTTCTTCATATGTCTCTGACAATGAATTGCTTCCCAGTAGAGAAATGGTCTTTCCAAACTCTTTACAGAACAACTCCAGCGCGTCTTCGACAGAGAAAGAGTTTCCCGTGATTATCTTCACGGAGGTAGCGTTCGAGAGCTCCGGGAAATCAGTCTGGTTGAGATTGATTCCAATTCCGATGACAGACGAAGCTATCTCTTCGCCTGCCAGGCTATTCTCTATCAATATGCCTGAAATCTTCCGGTTCTTGACGTAGATGTCGTTGGGCCATTTTACTGAGGCGTCAACTCCGAGGATTGATAGAAACGATACTACGGATAATGATGATACTCTGTTGAGATCGAAATAATCCCTTACGGAAATCTTTCTGAGGCCATCTGCTCCCGGTTTAAGTACAATGGAAAATGTCAGATTCTCTCCTGGTGCTGAGAACCAACGGTTCCCTCTTTGCCCCCTTCCTTTGCTCTGACATTTCGCAGCTATCACTGACAAATTGTCAAAGTCGTCTATGTGCCTCAGAGCCTCGCTGTTGGTCGAATCCAACTCGTTATACCATATTATATTGAACTTATTTTCCATTGGTTCGGATTTTGATTATCTTTGTCTGCAAATTTACAAATTAATATGATTACACACGACCTACGTCTTATCGCCGACGCAATCCTCGATAAAAAAGGACAGAATGTTGTTTCATTGGATCTTCGCAGCATAGACGGCGCTATTGCCGATTATTTTGTCATTTGCGACGGCTCCAATACTACCCAGGTAGGGGCAATCTCCGACAACATCATAGAGAAGATGGAAGAAGAGGGCCACAAGCTCCTCCGTTCTCAGGGAGAAGGCAACAATTTCTGGATTATCCAAGATTACGGCAACATACTCATTCATATTTTCTTAAAAGAATACAGGGATTTTTATCGCTTGGAGGATCTTTGGTCCGACGTTCCTCGTAAGGAGTATAAAGAGCGCAAGACGCCGACAACGAAAAAGACAGAGAAATAAATGGCAGACAATAAAAAGAATAAAAACGGAAAAGGATTCGGAGTTACGATCAATATCTCCTGGGTTCTTTATGCGATTCTTATAATCGGCCTTGGGTGGATGCTCTTCTCCAACAGGGGCACATCCGCAGAAAAGGTAGAGTGGGAGGAAGTCAAGACTATGATTCTCAGCGGTGACGTTGACGAGATAGTATTCGTAAGGAATGACTATCAGGGAGATGTCAAGATCCGTCCAGAGAGACTGGCAAAGTACTCCGATAAGTTCCCTGGTGGTGTTGTTCCCCGTAAATCACCTCACTTTTATTTCCTTACTTCGACTAAGTTTGATCCGGAAACTACTTTCTCCGAGTTGAACGAAAGCCTTGATCCAGGAAGCAAGGTGAAGATTGTGATGAGAAATAACGATCACGCCTGGGGCAGCGTTTTAGAGTGGATACTTTGGCCGATTCTGATGATTCTTCTATGGGTCTGGATGTTCAGAGGACTCAACCGTTCGATGGGCGGAGGAGCCGGCGGTATGGGCGGCGGTATGGGCAACCCTTTCAATGCCGGAAAGTCCACGGGTAAACTCGCAGACAAAAACGAGGTCAAGGTGACGTTCAAAGATGTTGCCGGCCTTTATGGAGCCAAGGAGGAAGTGATGGAAATAGTTGATTTCCTGAAAAATCCTTCTAAATACACTGCACTCGGAGGAAAGATTCCAAAAGGGGCCCTCCTAGTCGGCCCTCCCGGAACCGGAAAAACCCTTCTTGCCAAGGCTGTGGCCGGAGAGGCTAATGTTCCTTTCTTCTCTATCTCCGGATCGGACTTCGTCGAGATGTTTGTCGGTGTCGGAGCCAGCCGTGTTCGCGATCTTTTCCGCCAGGCCAAGGAGAAAGCTCCCTGCATCGTGTTCATAGATGAGATTGATGCAGTCGGACGAGCCCGTAGCAAGAACGGAGGATTCTCCTCCAATGATGAAAGAGAAAATACTCTGAATCAGTTGCTTACCGAGATGGATGGTTTCGGGACGAATTCAGGAGTCATCGTTCTCGCGGCGACCAACCGAGCTGATATTCTGGATAAGGCTCTCATGAGGGCGGGACGTTTCGACCGTCAGATCCATGTAGAACTGCCGGAGCTCAAGGAGAGGGAGGAAATTTTCAAAGTCCACCTCAAGAACATCAAGTTGGCTGGGGATTTCGATCTTGAATTTATGGCCAAGCATACCCCGGGATTCTCCGGTGCAGACATAGCCAATGTCTGCAATGAAGCAGCTTTGACGGCGGCCAGAAAGAATCACAGCGTCGTTCTCCAGGAAGACTTCCTCGAGGCTGTTGACCGTATAGTCGGCGGCTTGGAAAGGAAAGAGTCGACTATAATGACAGCCGCTGAGAAGAAGAACACCGCTTTCCACGAGGCCGGGCACGCTCTTGTCGGTTGGCTGCTCCCTTATGCCGACCCTGTATTCAAAGTCAGTATAATCCCAAGAGGCAATGCCCTTGGTCTGACATGGTATCTTCCGGAAGAGAGAAAGAACTGGACGAGAAGTGTAATGATAGACAGGATGTGCGCTCTCATAGGCGGCCGAGTGGCCGAAGAACTTACCGCTGGGGAGCCTTCTACAGGGGCGTTGAATGACCTTGAGAGGATGACAGGAATGGCTTATGCCATGGTCCAGTATTATGGAATGAGCGATAAAGTCGGTGCACTTTCTTTCTATGATTCAACTGGTTCCAGAGGTTATGAGCTTACAAAGCCATATTCTGAGAAGACAGCTGAATTGATGGATCAGGAGGTAAAGAGAATTATCGCCGATGTTCATGAGCGTACCAAGAATCTCATCGAGAGTCACATGGCAGAGTTTACCGAGATAGGGAACCTGCTCTACGAAAAAGAAGTCATCTTCGCAGAGGATATCGAAAAGATTCTCGGTCCTAAAGTAAAGCCGGCAGAGACAGTAGAAAATGAAGAGTAATTTCGCGAAAAGGACAATTTCGGGTATCTGTTTTATTGGTATAATGTTGGCGGGCCTGCTCGTCAACAAATACCTTTATGCATTGCTCGTTTTATTCATGATTGCGGTGATGCTTCATGAATTTTATGGGATGAATATGGGGATCCAGCTCCCTGTCCAGAGAGTGCTTGCTATTTTTACCGCTCTATGCGGCTTCATTCTCGTCTTCTGTGTCAATAGCTTCCATCTTCCGCTCCACTTTGCGGCTTTGATTTTTGTTCCCCTGTCGGCGGTTATGATTTCCTCTCTATATGTGAAGGATACGGAGTCATTCGATCTATACTCATATATCTATACCGGAATTCTCTATATCGCCGTCCCATTGGTCCTCTCCAACTATATAGTTTTTGACCGCGAGGGAAATTTCAACGGGCTCCTGATGCTATGCTTTTTCATTATCATCTGGGCCTCTGATGTCGGAGCCTATTGCCTTGGAAGTCTTTTAGGTAAAAACGGGAAAAAGCTTTTCCCTTCCATTTCGCCAAACAAATCATGGGCAGGTTACTGGGGCGGACTCCTTTTTGCCGTCCTGGCTGCTCTGATAATGAGTCTGACAGGACTGATGAAGTTCCCTTGGTACCATAGCATTATCCTCGGTGCCATAATGCATGTTTTCGGAGTTTTCGGAGACCTTTTCGAATCTCTTTGGAAGAGAAAATGCGGTGTCAAGGATTCCGGGACAATCATTCCCGGCCATGGAGGTCTCCTGGACAGGTTTGACAGTTCTCTCTTTGCTATTCCAATCGGCGCTGTCTATCTATTATTAGTCAATCTCATATGATCAGGGGGATTCGCATAGACAAGGATTCGTATGGCACCATTATCGGTGTTTGGTGCATTGCCGCCGCTCTTATCTGGTGTACGGCAAAATTCATTGAACCTCTCTGGATATCAATACCTTTGTCGGCTTTTTTCGTTGGGATGATGTTTTTCATCACATACTTTTTCCGTGTCCCGAAAAGAAACACTCCTTCGCCGGAAGTTAGTAATCTCGTTACAAGTGTTGCCGACGGGAAGGTGGTAATCCTTGAAAAGACCTTTGAAAAGGAGTATCTGAAAAAGGAGTGTATTCAGGTCTCCGTCTATATGGATTTCTTCGATGTCCATTGCAATTTCTGGCCGATAAGCGGAGAAGTTTCCTACTATAAGTATCATCCCGGCAAGTATCTTCTGGCATTCTTGCCGAAATCTTCAGAACTCAACGAACACTCCTCCACTTGTATTGTAAGTGAGGATGGTCGTGAAGTCTTTTTCAAGCAGATTGCGGGCACTTTTGCAAGAAGGATAGTCTGCTATTCTGAGAAAGGCTATAGGACCAATCGCGGAAAGCAGTGCGGGGTCATCAAGTTTGGCTCCAGGATAGACATTTTCCTTCCTCTCGATGCGAAAATCAAGGTTCGCCTTGGCGACAAGGTAAAGGCTGTAGAGTCTGTTATCGCAGAGATTTAATCCTCTTTTTCAATTAGTTCCACAAGGCGGTCAATCGCTTCAGTGTCCGGTATATGCCGTAGGACGGGGGTTTTGCCTTTATAGATAGAGACCTTATGGTCTCCTTCTCCTACATATCCCCAGTCGGCATCTGCCATCTCTCCGGGGCCGTTTACTATGCACCCCATGACGGCGATTACAACGTCTTTAAGATGTGAAGTCCGAGCCTTTACTGCTTCGAAAGCCCCTTGTAGATCGTACATTGTGCGGCCGCATCCTGGGCAGGCGACATATTCGGGACGGTAGAAACGTCTTCTGCAGGCTTGTAGGAGCTCATCAGCGAGATACTCTCCGAATTCTTCGCTGATCTCGGTCTCGACACCCTCATCAGAAAGGTAGCTGCCTTTCACCTTGATGTCATCGAGTTCCCTGTCCAGCAGTCTTTTACCGAAATCACAAGAAAGGTCCTCTATAAGTCTTTCCCTTGAGGGGGAGTGATATGTGGCTACAGCCTTTTTCCCTTCGATGGCGATGGATGTAAGGGAAGAATTGAGTTTATGGTCATACCTGTCGGCCAGATATCGAGCGACGGGTATTTCATCCACCGGGTCTTCTGTAAGAGATACTCTTACTGTGTCTCCTATTCCTTCAGAGAGTATTGTGGAAATACCGACGCAGGATTTGATTCTTCCGGAATCTCCGTTCCCGGCCTCGGTTACCCCGACATGGAGAGGGAAGACGAGACCCTTCTCTTGCATCATCTTGTAAAGCAGCCTGTAGGCTTCGACCATCACCAGTGTATTGCTCGCTTTTAGAGAAACGACTACGTTGTAGAAATCGTTTTCAACGCACATGTCCAGCCATTCCATTGCGGCTTTTGCCATCCCGACAGGAGTATTGCCATAGAGATTTGTTATATATTCGCCTAGTGAGCCATGGTTGATCCCGACTCTCACTGCGGTTCCGTTTTCTTTGCAGACCTCTATAAAGCGAGCAAATTGTTCCTTCGCTTTTTCATGGTCTTTGTGGAAATTACCCGGATTGATTCTTACTTTTTCCACAACCGAAGCTACGGCTATGGCGGTCGCGGATGAAAAATGTATATCTGCAACAATCGGAGTATCAATTCCTTCTGAACGGAGTCTTTGCTTTATCTCTTTAATGTGCGAGACGTCCTGAAGACCTGGGACAGTAATTCGGATCATCTCGGCTCCGGCTTCTTTCATCCTGCGGCACTGCTCTACCGTCGCTTCGATATCAGATGTATGAGTATTGCACATCGTCTGGACGACAATGGGATGACCGCTTCCAATCAGTACATTTCCCGCTTTAGCAACAAGAGTTTTCATCGTGCTTATTCATTTTCTACGATTTGCTTTGCGAAATGACGGAGTTGTTTTTTCGTATACCCGCGTCTTGGAGTCAGCTGGTAGTAAATGCCGGCAGTGACCATCACGTCAAGAGGGTAGGCAAATCGATAGTAGTATTTGTTATAGTAATCCGGCTGGTAATAAGATCCCCATCCCCATTTCAAGCCGGCGGTGAGGTGGAATTCGAAGGGACTGAGCATAATTCCAAAGCCCGCGGCAGCCTGAAGACCATAAGTCCACCTTATATCGGTATCGAGGAAAGTATCCTGAATTTCCTCTACAGTCGGAGCCAGCCTCTCGATAATAGTCTCCCTGTGGATATTCTCTCTATATCCTCCGTAGATGCCGACCTTTGCGAGAAGCTTGAAATTGTCGTTGATATCGGCATGTCCGACCATCAGGAAAGGCACTTCCCAGACTTCATATAGGACTTTGGTGGCACCCGAGATATTGGCGATGGTCTGGTTCTCCTCGTCGAGTTTGAACTCATATCCCTCGTAGTTGTGCTGGAAGCCCAGTTCCATTCCGAAAAAGGGCATGAAGCCAAAGAGTTTTCCATGAAGGGTGTAGCTGAGACCAAATACCGGCTTGTTCATGAAAAACTTGGTGTCCCTGGTGGGATTGAACCAGCTGCGGTTGAATACTACACCTCCATGAACACCGATAAGACTGTAATCATTTATAGTCCTGTCGGAACCGAGTTTCACTGAGTCAAGATATTCGTTTGTAATCTCATCCGGAAGACGGAAAAACACGGTATCGACAACCTCGTCAACCGTCGGGGCAGCAGTAGGTGGATTATCGACCCGATTCTGGGAGTGAACCGCAAATGGAAAGATTGCGGAAAGTATAAAAATGACTGCTATCTTTCTCATTTAAAAAGCTCTTTTATATCTATTTCCTGCTCAAGCTCAGTCTTCTCTGGTATGTCGATAAGGAACGAGTCGTTAATTTTGAAAAACCGTACCTTTTCCGGCTGTTTTTTCTCAAGTAGGACACCGGTATCGACGATTCCGTTGTTATTGGGATCCTCTGTTATCCTGACGCAGTACTTTCCCTGCTTGAGATACGGGAAGAGGAGAGTCTGGTCCTTGTTTATTATGAAACTGCGGATTGTCTTATCGCGCTTTTCATTGAGGAGATCGACTATATAATGGTTGGAAACACCTGAAAGAACGAGACTTAGGCTGCTTAGCTTCTCATCGGTAGGGAGACTTACCTTCATCTCGGTACTATCATTATAGAAACCGTTGACGTCGCGGAATTTGCGATGAGGCACTTTGAGAAAGTATTCATATCCCTGAAGCAGTTCCTCTTTCGGCATAATAGTATACCGCCTTAGATTGGTGCTGTCGCGTTTAACTTTATACTTCCCGATTTTTTCCTGCTGACGAGGGTTGACGCTTCTAAACTGAAGAGAGTCAAAGGCATCCTCAATGAGGGGGTATTTGAATTCGATTGTAAATCCATACTGCTCGACGGTGGTCGGATCGACAGTCGCAGTATAAACCGCTATTGTGTCTTCATGCTTAAGTTTTCTAAGAGAACTCTTTGCAGCTTCCGCTTTTGCTTTTTTGTCTCTCACAAGAGGGACGGATTCATCGGTCGGGACGAGCATGCCAAGGGTATCGGTCTTGTCGTAATTCATCTGGAATAGGAGAGTGTCCGGCATAGGCCTTTGGTCGTTCACCCATATCTCCAGGCTATCCTTGGTTATATTGAACTGGGTGATCAGCTTTTTCCTCGGTATACCTTTTACCCTCATCTTGTGAATCTTGGCATTCGGAGCCATGAATGTGATATATCCTGTCCTGTCGCCAACCCTTTCTTTCTTTACCACATACTGTTTAGAAGGCTTTTCACGGAAGAGGCTGAGCTCGACATCTGTCTTTCTGGCAAGGCAGGCGGCAGTATCCTTCATGTCGAATTTAAGGAACTCGTAGAGAGTATCGGTCACGACACGGCTCGGACGGAAGGCCGAATCAAGGAAAGCAATCTGTTCATTGTCGGGATCGTACATGTTGTTGTTGTTCTCATCCTTGATAGCGTAGACCCTGTAGACAGTGTCCTGGATGTTTCTGATGCTGAAATAGCCCCAGTCGTCAGTTTTTGAAGCTGCCGAGGGACGATGGAGAAAGACAGCGGAATCCGCCGCATCTTTGTACAGAAGAACAGTGGCTCCCTTTATGGGCAGAAGGGTGGTGCTACTCTGAACAATGCCGGTAATTCCCATTGAATCAATTTGTTCTCCTGTTGAGAAAACCAATGTGTATCCGGGGAAGGGATTGCCTTCATTATTGTCTACAACGGCTCCCGTAATGTCAAGTGTATATGTAGTATTGCTGTCCAAGTCATTTTCGAAATAAACGACTAGGGATTTCCCCTTAATCTTGTATTTCGGGGCCTTTTCCAGAGGAGGGGACAGATATAGATTCTTTATTTCCTTGACTTTGACATATTCGTCGAAGGGGAATGTAAGGGTAGTCTTATGGGTCGGGACATTGGTCGCTCCTTGTGAAGGCTTCAACTTGGCGACATTCAGTACCGGAGGAATTGTGTCCTTCGGACCGCCGGTCGGAGCCTGGGTCGTGTTGGCGCAACCATGGGAAAAAATCATTGTCCCAAGGACTGCGGCAACGGGAATTAGCGGGAAATATCTGGATATAAACCGTTTAATCATATTTCTGTCCTTATAACGCTTTGGATGCCTTCAATTGATGAAAGTCTCTTGATGACTTTTTCAAGGATGTCTTTGCTGTTGACATTGATGTCGATATAGCCTTTGAAAATCCCTTCTTCAGTTGCAATGTTCATGCCCCTTATGTTCACTCCCATTACGAGGGAGACATATCTGGAGATCTCATTCAAGAGGCCGACACGGTCGATACCGGTAAGGAGGAGACGAACTGTATATGAGGTATCGTCTCCGGATTTCGCCCATTGGGGTACAATCACCCAGTCTCCATGTTTTGTAGCTAGTTCTTCTGCGACTGAACAACTCTTTTTATGTACCGTTACCAACCCGTCTTCCGGGGATTTGAATCCGATTACGGGATCCCCGGGAAGAGGCTTACAGCACTGAGCGATAATGAATTTCGTCCCGTCTCCGGAAGCATTCAGAACGAGAGAGTCGGCTCTTGGAGATTTCTCTAATGCCCGGCGGAGAATGATTTTTCTCAGCCAGCTGCTCTTTTCGGGAGATTTGGAGAGAATTTCCGAAAGGTTGTCCAGTTTCACTATTCCCATTCCAATCTTGAAGTAGAGATCGTCTTCTGAATTGATTTGGAAGGAAGTCATTAACAGCTTCTTGGTATTGTCGTCAAGCTTTGCTCCGAGAGCGTCCAATTGGTTCACAAGAGTGGTTTTTCCAAAGGCGACAGTCTTTTGTCTTTCTCCTTTGAAATAGTCCATTACAATGGATTTGGCCCTTCTGGTCTGGAGGAACTGAAGCCATTCCCGCTTCGGATGCTCATTCTCTGCGGTAATGATTTCTATCTGGTCGCCGGTACGAAGCGTTTCGCTCAGGGGAACCAGTTTCATGTTGATCTTGGCGGCAATTGCCTTGTTCCCAATCTCCGTATGAATCAGATAGGCGAAATCGAGAGCCGTAGCCCCTTTCTGGATGGACTTCTGTTCTCCCTTAGGGGTAAATACCAGGATGCCGGTGCTTGTCAGGTCGTTATGGATAATGTCGAGAAGCTCGAGTGCATTGACGTCAGGATTGACAAGTATTCCCTTGATCTGGCGGAGCCATTTGTCCATCTCGCTGTCATTCTCGCTGATGTATCCGTTCTTTTTGTATACCCAATGAGCCGCGATGCCCTTTTCTGCGATATCATCCATTCGGCGTGTCCTGATCTGCACCTCAATCCACATTCCAGCATTGGAAAGCAGGGTGCAGTGGAGAGCCTCGTATCCGTTGGTCTTAGGGTGCTTCACCCAGTCGCGAAGGCGATCCGGTTTATATCTGTAGAGACTTGTGATTATGGAGAATACATGATAGCACTGATCCCTTTCTGACTCCTGGGAATTCATGTCCGGGGTGAAGATAATCCTGATAGCATAAAGGTCATAGACCTGCTCGAAGGGGATGTGCTTTGTCTGCATCTTGCTCCATACAGAGTAGGGGGTCTTTATCCTCTTCTTAATCTCGAAGTCAAAACCGGCCTTTCTGAGGGAATCCTCAATAGGAGTGACAAAGTTCTCGATTTCTTCCTCACGGTTCGTTACATTATGGGAAATTTTTTCGCTTATCTCCTTGTAGGCATCTGGCTCCTTGTAGCGTAGCCATATATTTTCCATTTCTGTCTTGACCCCATACAGACCCAGCCTTCCGGCGAGCGGAATGAAGATGAACATTGTCTCGCTGAGAATCTTGTCCCTCTTGTGCTCGGGCATGTATTCGATAGTCCTGCAGTTGTGGAGCCGGTCGGCGAGCTTGATCAGAACCACGCGGACATCATCGTTGAGAGTCAGAAGGATGCGCTTGAAGTTTTCCGCTTGGAGACTCTCGGAATAAATGTCGTTCTGCTTGTTCCTGTCCTCGTTGTCGAGCACGGTTTTAATCTTGGTGAGACCGTCCACAAGGTATGAAATCTTCTCGCCAAAGAGGTTCCGGATGTCATCTACGGTATAATCAGTATCCTCGACAACATCGTGCAAAAGAGCAGCGGCAATGGATTTGTATCCCAGTCCGATGTCGTTCACTACAATTTTTGCCACTGCAATCGGGTGGAGGATATAAGGCTCTCCGGAACGCCTTCTGACATTCTTGTGGGCTTCATTTGCAAATTCGAAGGCTTTCTGTACGACAGCTAGTTCCGCTTCGGAAGAACACCTCTTCTCCGCTGCAAGCCTGAGGAGGGCATATTCCTCCTTGATTATCTCATAATCCTTCGGTGTGAACTCGGAAAAACTCATTTCTGCTTTGTGTTTTCAACGTCATGTACAATATCCGAAACCTCGTCGTAGCGTTTTCGGCTCCGGCGCGCGTCTTCGATGAAATCTTCCAGCTGCTCATTACTTACATTGTGCTTGTCCACATTCTGGAAAGCATAAGTAAGCTCTGCGCCGTAAAGGATGATAGTCCAACTGAGATTCATCCAGGACATGAACAAGGGAAGGGCGGCAAGTACTCCGTAGACTGCGCTAACCTTGGTTACCATGACCTGTGTTTCAAGATATAGGAATTGTAAAACTGTAAATATCACTCCGGAAAAAGAAGCGGCCTTCAGTGCATGCCGGTAATAGACCTTCGTCCCCGGTATCCATTTGTACATCATTGAGATGATACCGATAGCACCGGCTGCGAATATTACCCATCCGAGGAAAGACTTTACCGAATCGGTAATGTCGCTTTCGGGGAAAATGAGGTCTAATATATGGGTATAAACAATTGACGCAGAGGAGAAAAGCAGGATGACGAAAGGGGTGAGGATGAGTATTCCGAAGACTACTCCGATAAGTTTCAGGAAATTCCTCTCCTTTTCTACCTTCCACACATTGTTGAATACCTGTCTCACACTCAACATCATCCCTATAACGATCCAGAAGAATGAGAACATGCTTATGAATCCGAATAGTCCGGATTGAGCGGTCTCCAAGATATTGTCGGCCGCTTTCATCAAGCTGCGGATCAACCTTTCATCACTTGTGTTTGCATATAGAAATGCACTAAGCTGGTCGGACAGGCCAACCCTAGCAGTAACATAAAAGGCGATGGCAAGGAAAGGAACAAGGGACATAATGGTCCTATAGCTTAGCGCAGTACTTTGGAATCCGATTTTTTGCGAAGAAAAAGTCTGCTGCATCAGGATGAGCACCTTGCCGTCGCGGATAAGCCGTGCCTTCCTCTTGGATGTTGCCGAAGGATCGAGATTCCAGATGCCGACTGTGAGGAAATCGGTAAGCTGCCGGATCTTTATAGAGATCCAGCGGACAATAATCTTTATTTTGTCACCAAATTTCCTCATGTCAGACTAAAACAATGACAATTGTTCACCTTCTCTGTTATTTTCATCTGTGGGTTGCTCGGCGCCAGGTATCATCCCCATGAACTCTTCTTCGGAAATCACCCGTACACCAAGCTCTGCAGCCTTTTTAATCTTCTCCGGGCCGGGTTTGGAACCGGCGAGAAGGTATGTCGTCTTTCCGCTTACGGATCCGCTGTTCTTACCTCCGTTCTTTTCGATAAGAGCCTTCATCTCATCACGTGAGATCGAGAAATTGCCGCTGATTACAATCGTCACCCCCTTAAGAACATCCGAGGTTGTCTCTTCAGTCTTTTCCATGGATAGCTGAACACCAGATGCCTTCAGTCTCTCAATCTCAATCCGATGGACCGGGTCTCTGAAGTATGATACGATACTATCAGCTATTACTTCTCCGACGTCAGGGACTTGAAGAAGATCTTCCTTGCTTGCGGAGGCGATAGCTTCGATAGAACCGAAATGCCTGGCAAGATCCTTTGCTGTCTGTTCTCCGACATATCGTATCCCGAGAGCAAATAGGACATGGTCGAAGGTCACTTTCTTGGAATCGGCAATGCTGGAAAGGAACCTTTCTGCAGAGCGGTCTTTCCACCCCTCCATCATCATAAGCTGACCCTTTCTCAAATCATAAAAATCAGCAGGTGTACGGACCAATCCAAGGTTGTACATCTGCTCAACTGTCGCGTCTCCGGCGATTATGTTCATAGCCTTTCGTCCGAGGAAATGGACAAGCTTACCCTTGATCTGGGTAGGGCATCCGTCTATATTGGGGCAAAACCATTTGGCTTCTCCTTCAGGCCTGATGAGCTCGCTTCCGCAGTCCGGGCATACTTTCGGGAAAACCGGTTCTAATGTCCCGGGAGTGCGTTTAGACTCTTCCACGCCTATAATCTTCGGTATAATCTCTCCTCCCTTTATGACATAGACCCAATCGCCTATACGGATGTCGAGGTCTTTCATGAAATCGGCGTTATTCAGTGTCGCCCTCTTTACAACGGTGCCTGCAAGGAGAACCGGTTCGAGGTTGGCAACAGGCGTTACCGCTCCGGTCCTGCCCACTTGATAATCGATGCTAAGTACCTTTGTCAGAGCTTCTTCCGCCTTGAATTTATATGCCACAGCCCAGCGTGGAGACTTTGCGGTATAGCCGAGAAGACTCTGATAGGCCATCTCGTTTATCTTGATTACGATGCCGTCTGTCGGGAATGGCAACCTTCTTCTCTCGGTATCCCAATAGCTGATATATTCCTCGATTTCGCCGATATTTTTGCAAATCTTCCTCTTGTCCGAAATTGGCAACCCCCATGATTCAGCCGCCTTGAGCGCCTCGTCGTGGGTGGAAAATGAGACATTGTCGGAAGGAATATGATACAGGGTACATATTAGCCCTCTCCGGCCGACTTCTTCCGGGTCCAGGAGCTTCAGCGAACCGGAAGCGGCGTTGCGGGGATTGGCAAAAGGCTGCTCCTCATTATCCTCACGTTCCCTATTGAGCCGGTCGAACGACTCGTAGGGCATGAGAATCTCTCCTCTGATTTCGAATTCTTCCGGATATCCTGACCCTTTGAGAACCGATGGGATGGACTTTATTTTCAGTGCATTTTCAGTAACGTCATCCCCATATACTCCGTCTCCACGGGTGAGTGCCCTGAAAAGCTTTCCGTTTTTGTAAGTGAGGCATATGGCAGTACCGTCGAATTTCAGCTCGCAGCTATAAGTAAAAGAGCCTCCGATGGTCTTTTCAGCCCTTTCGGCGAATTCTTCCACCTCCCCGATATTGTATGTGTTGCTAAGGGATAGCATCGGATATTGGTGGGGGAACTTGCGGAACTCGCGTCTAGCCTCGCTCTCGGCATTTTGACCTACCGGAGCATCGATGTCGCTTCCGACTTTCTGGGTAGGGGAGTCCGGTGTCCTGTATTCCGGGAACTGATTCTCGAGATCCTCAAGCTCATGCATGAGGAAGTCATACTCCATATCACTCATCGTCGGAGCATTGTCGACATAATACTTCCTGCTATTCTCCCAGAGGATAGCCTTCAATTCCTCAATACGGTGCTGTGCTTCAGATCTTCCCATAATTTACAAATATAAATTATTTCCTTAAAAAGTGCAAAACAAATCACCCAGATAAGGGTTTTCTTGTTCTTTACAAAGATTTTGCGTAAGTTTGTGTCCGCAAAATTCATATTAAAAAAACATCATGAAAGATTCTATCATTATCCTTTGCGGCGGTGGCCCGGCTCCGGGTATGAATACCGTCGTCATGAGCGTTGCAAAGACGTTCCTTTCCAACGGTTATCGCGTTATCGGTCTCCACGGCGGTTATTCCGGACTTTTCTCGAAAGAGCCCCGTACCGAAGACATCGACTTCTTCAAGGCAGACGCATATTTCAACAGGGGAGGCTCCTACCTCCAGATGAGCCGTTTCAAACCGACCGACAAGGATTTCGAGGAGAATTTCAATCTTCCGCTTTTCCAAGAGAATAACATCAAGCTTCTCGTTACCGTCGGAGGTGACGATACGGCTTCGACAGCCAACAGGATTGCCAAGTTCCTTGAGGCAAAGCACTATCCTATCGCCAATATCCATGTCCCGAAGACAATCGATAACGACCTTCCTCTTCCGATGAACACTCCGACCTTCGGATTCAACAGCGCGAAGGACGAAGGTGCCCATCTGGCACGTACAGTCTATGAGGATGCCCGTACAAGCGGTAACTGGCTGATCATAAGTGCAATGGGACGTTCAGCCGGCCATCTCGCCCTTGGTATCGGCGAGTCCACTCACTGCCCGATGACCATTATTCCCGAGATGTTCAACAAGACGACGATTACTCTCGATAAGATTGTCCGCCTTGCCCTTTCTGCAATCATCAAACGCAAGCTCCTCGGTATCCCTTATGGCACTATCGTAGTAGCTGAAGGCGTATTCCATGATCTGGATCCCGAAGAAATCAAGAATGCCGGAGTCAGCCTTACTTATGACGAGCATGGCCATCCCGAACTTGGCAAGATTTCCAAGGCCGTCCTTTTCAACGACATCCTCGACAAGGAATTCAAGAAGTACGGCATGAAGGTCAAGACCCGTCCTGTCGAGATCGGTTACGACGTTCGCTGCCAGGATCCTATCGCTTATGACCTTACCTACTGCACGGAACTTGCGATGGGCGCATATGAGCTCTTCATCAAGGGTGAGACCGGATGCATGGTATATGTAGATGCTGCTGGTGAGTCCCATCCTCTCTATCTCAAAGAACTCCAGGGACCTGACGGAAAGATTCCTCCGAGAAGAGTCAATATCGAAGGCGGTACTGCTCAGAACTACTACAGCCATATTTGCCACTACATCAGTGAGGCTGACTATGAGGCGGCTAAGAAGTATGTAGAAGATCCCGCTTACTTCGACTTCAAGAAGATTCTCTGCTGGTAGAATCTCCCTTTCGAGTGAAAGAGATTATTTACCAGATACTTCCGCGTTATTGGGGGAGTGAAGACCACCGTAACGGGAAGTTTAGCGACATTGACGCCAAGACCCTTGGGTATATCAAGGGACTTGGCGTTACGTCTGTATGGTATACCGGAATTATCCGGCATGCTACCTCTTCAACCGAGGATCCGCATATAGTGAAAGGAGATGCCGGATCACCGTATGCGATAACGGATTATTATGATGTAAATCCTTATCTTGCAGATAATTCCGACAATAGACTTAAAGAGTTTATTGACCTTGTCAATAGGACTCATTCTGAGGGGCTTAAGGTCATTATCGACTTTGTCCCCAACCATGTTTCAAGGGCCTATAATGGAGCTTGCTCCCCGAAAGGAATAGAGCCCCTGGGTAAGAGCGACGACACCTCAAAGCACTGGTCTCCTGACAACGATTTCTTCTATTATCCAAATGAGAGGCTCTCACTTCCGAATGACCCGGAAGGGGAGTATATGGAATTTCCTGCGAAGGCTTCAGGAAATAATTTCTCTCCCTCTCCGGATATCAACGACTGGTATGAGACCATTCGGCTGAACTACTGTGATTTCCATACCCGCACATGGGACAAAATGTATGGTATTGTCCGATACTGGGCAAGTCTCGGGGCCGATGGATTCCGCTGCGATATGGTAGAAATGGTTCCTCCACAGTTCTTCAGATGGCTGATTCGGAGGATTAAAGAAGAGTTCCCCGGTATTTCCTTCATTGCCGAAGTTTATCAGGCGGATCGTTATAGAGAATACATCGATGAAGTCGGCTTTGATCTTCTGTATGACAAGTCTGGACTCTACGATACCCTGCGCGCAGTTACTCAAGGCAATGCAACTGCAGAAGGCATTACTCGTTGTTGGCAGTTCCTTGGCAATCTACAGCCTCATATGCTCAATTTCCTGGAGAATCATGATGAGCAGCGAATTGCTTCGGATTTCTTCGCTTGCAGTGCTGCAAAAGGTCTCCCCGCTCTTGCAGTCTCTCTTCTTTTGAATGAGGCTCCATTTATGCTCTATGCTGGACAGGAGCTCGGGGAGAGGGGAATGGACAATGAACCTTTCAGCGGCATAAACGGCCGCACCACTATCTTCGATTGGTGGAGGGTTGGAAGTCTTTCAAGGCTTTGGAACACCTTGCATGATGCCCCGGGAGGTCTGTCAAGCGAAGAAGAGTCTATCTTGTCACGCTACCGCGAAATCCTCCAATCCGCAGTTTCTGTTCAAGCATTCTGCTGCGGAAAAACTTACGACCTCTGTTATTGCCAGTCTCCCTCTTTTGACCGAAGCAGACTCTTTGCCTGGCTTCGTTCTGATGGGAAAAAGACTTTTCTTATAGTTTCCAACTTTTCCGATAGGGAGGTTATAGCGGAGATATTAATTCCTAAAGACGCATCCTCATACTTAGGAGCGTCTCTCCCGTCTTCTATTTCTGTAAGTGTTCCTCCGGAGGATTATACGCTTATACAGATTTAAATACTACTTCGAGTCCGTCATAAGCAGCTCTCAGCGGGTAGGGAAGTGTTGCGTCCATTTCTTCCTGGCTCGGTTGCAGGGATTTTGCCATATGGGTAAGGTAGACCGGCTGACCTTCAGGGAGATGCAGACGCCCTGTTGCAAGCAGCATAGATGCTGTTCGGCCGACAGTCTTGGTGCTCGAATGGTTGAAGATACGGAAATCTTCATCATTATTCATCGTTGCTTCCATGATGAGTCCGGTTACTCCGATGCCGGTCTTTACATGGCTGTCAATCCCCGCCATTCTTCCGGCTCGTCCCATAATACCTGCTGTATCTGTAGCAAATACGACTCTGACTCCGGCAATCCCCTCGTCATTGAAGTTCTTCTCTATCAAGTATATCTGGGCTTCCTCCTGAAGGTCTCCTGTAGAATGATTTGCTGGCATGGCAGTGAACCGGATACCTTCTTCAATAACAGACTGACCATATCTTAGAGGGATTAGTTCCGGGAAGGGAAGACCTGTTTCTGCAGCAGCTTTTCCGAATGCTTTCGCTGCCATGGTCATAATGCTATGCGACAAATAGACTTTCTTGACACCGACTTTCAGAGCCTCAATGGGCTGGAAATGATCTACGTGAGAGTGAGTATAGAAGATAATCTCGGGATGGCATCCCTCGGGAACCATATCTTGGGCGCTTAAGGTAAAATCTATTAGGATCTTCCCGTCAATAAGAATACTAGAATTGCGCCTGTGACCGGATGTCGGGCTTTTCCAGCCAGCTGCTCCTGTCCCGAGAAAACGTACTTTAAGGTCCCCAGGAAGAGCCTCGGCATGCTCACATGACCAGTCGGTTCCTGAGAGTCTTACCTCCTCCTTCGGTGCCTTATCCTTTTGCTTTTTCCTAGCTACAGCATCGAGAGCGCCAAGCTGTGTCGCAGCAATTGCCGCTACCGAGGCCTTTACAAAATTTCTTCTATCCATGGTTATTGTGTGTTATTTTGTTCTTCTTCTGAATTCAGCTACTGTGATTGCCGTTGCAACGGCGGCATTAAGGGATTCCGAGCCGGGATCGTCGGCGGGATAGGGCGGAATAAACAGTCGGTCTGTAACAAACGAAGCTACACCTTTGGAAATGCCGTTGGACTCATTTCCAATGACTATGACGGAAGGGGATTCTGTCCCGATATTGAGATCTTTCCCATACATATTATCTCCGTCAAGGAATGTCCCATACACGCTCCCTCCTTCAGAAACAACTGATTTACAAAGAAATGGTATGTCGCAGTAGTGGAAAGGGACACGGAATATCGCACCCATTGTGGCCTGTACAACTTTCGGATTGAAAAGCTCTACCGTGTCCTCCGAAGCAAAGACGGCATCGATTCCAAACCAGTCTGCTATTCTGAGGATAGTCCCAAGATTACCGGGATCCCTGATAGAGTCAAGAGCGAGATAAAGTCCCTTGTCGAGAGGAAATGGTTTATGATTTTTGACGGATTCCGGCTGCTTGAGAACCGCTAGAACAGGAGAAGGGGAGGCAAGCGAAGAAATCCTTTCCATATTCTTCTGCCCGATATCTTCAATCCGGAATACTGATACCACTTCAAATCCGGAATCCAGGGCTTCAGAGACCATCTTTTCTCCCTCGACTACGAACAATCCCGTCTCATCGCGGAATTTCTTCTTTCCGAGGGAAGCAACTGTTTTCAATTCTGCAGCAGTCATCTGTTTTTATCTTGTTTTCATGCAAATATAACTATAAAAAGTGTTATTTTTGCCAAGATGAAACTACATGTTCTCATACTTTCCGCGATTGCTGCCCTAACGGCAGTATCATGTAGTATGACCAGGCATCTTCCTGATGGGGAATATTCTTTGGCTGCCAACCGGGTTCTTGTTCGTGACAATATTGTTCCACCTTCTGAAATGGAAGGTTATATTACTCAGAAAGCAGTCGGCGCCTGGGATCCTCAAATTGGGATTTATAATCTTTCCAATGAGAACAGCCAGTCTCTTTTGAACCGCTTCTTGCGTAAGTTGGGAAAGCCGCCGGTGGCATATAATCCTGCTGCCGTCGATGCAACTGTCCAGAGTATGCTCAACCATCTTGAATACATCGGGTACTATGGTTCAAGCGTTGAGAGTATGGTCCAGGTAAGGAAGCGCAATGTATATGTAACATATCTTGTAGATCCCGGGAAAAGGTTCAGGATTGGTTCAATAAAATTTGATTTGCCCGATGCAGGGGAGTTCAAAGAGGATTTTCTCTCGGATGTAGAAAATATCTCTATTAAGGAAGGAGATTTTTTAGCTGCTTCAACTCTGGAAGAAGAATCTGTCCGTTCGTCTTCCGTAATGAGGAATATGGGTTACTATGGTCTTACCAAAAACCACTATTCTTTCGTTGCGGATACGCTCTCCGATCCCGGCATCGCCCATCTCACTATGGCGGTCAAAGAATATGTGAGGACCGGCACGGAAGCCGATGCACGCCCCTTGAGGAAATACTATTTCAATGACGTCTCGATTACTCATGATGACAATATCCGTATACGTCCTCGAATTCTTTCGGATTTCAACCTTATCCATCCGGGGCAGATGTACAGGGAGAGCGTTGTGAACAATACATATTCCAGGATGTCGTATCTGAATGTGTTCAACAGTGTCAATGTCTCTCTGACGGAGGTGGATACAAATAAGGTCGATGCGGCAATCAATCTCCAACATTCTCGTCTGCAGGGATTCAAATTCAATCTTGAGGGATCCACCAACTCGACCGGTCTTTTCGGTATTTCTCCGCAGCTCAACTACTACCATAAGAATATCTTCCACGGAGGAGAGCGGTTAAATGTCAGCCTCAAAGGTAACTTCCAATCCAATCCCTCGCAGAAGATTTCATCCACTGAATTCGGTGCCTCAGCCAGCATCAGTTTTCCGAAGATGCTGGGTTTCCCGAACAGGCTTTTCAAAGGTCCGTCAATTCCGAGAACTGATGTGACGGCCTCTTTCAACTACCAGAATCGTCCTGAATTCAGAATGTCCATTATAAATGGCTCATACGGCTATAGTGGCACTCAATTCAGCAACCATCTGTATTATCAGGTCTACCCGCTCCAGGTCAATCTGGTTCGGATTTTCGATATCTCGAGGCAATTCCGGGAGTCCATCAGCAATGACCCCTATCTGAGTAACGTATACCACAACCACTGCGACTTCGGAGTCGGCGGGACATTCTATTATACAACAGATGCTTCTGCAAGCCCGCAAGGATCCTACCATTATGCCCGGCTTGGGGTTGACCTCTCCGGTAATGTGCTGAGTCTTCTCAATCGTTACCTCCCTCAGGACGGAGGCGGCTCCAGACTGATATGGGGGACTCCATATTCTCAGTATGTAAAGGGCGAGATGCAGCTTGGAAAAACTTTCTCTTTCGGAGGATCCAGAGCCCTTGCCCTCAGGTTCCTTGCAGGAGCGGGATACGCTTATGGCAATTCTACTCAGCTCCCGTTCGAGAAGAAATTCTATGCAGGAGGAGCCAGCAGCATGAGGGGATGGCAGGCAAGAACCCTCGGCCCCGGTAATTCAAAGCCGGCGGATTACTTCATCATTCCGAACCAGACAGGCGATGTGAAGCTCGAACTGGATATGGAATATAGGTTTGGAATTGTATCGATTCTGAAGGGAGCCGTTTTCGCGGAGGCCGGTAACATCTGGGGAATGGGTTCATTCCTATCTGATGACGAGAAGTTTTCATTCAAGACCTTGCCCGGTAGCATAGCAGCAGACTGGGGAATAGGCCTCAGAGTCGACGCGAAGATGATTCTCGTCAGGGTCGATATGGGTATGAAGGTCCATAATCCGGTCAACGATCCGGGAGAAAGGTGGATCAACCCAGGGCAGTGGCTTAAACGGGACAACCGGACAATCCATTTCGGAATCGGCTATCCTTTCTGATCTTTTTTATAATATTTCCCCCAGCATTGCTCCAGATAAGAACGCAGTGCGTTTTCATGTCGATTGTCCCCCGGTTCATAGAAAACTGTCCCCTGGAGGCCTTCAGGCATGAATTCAAGGTCTACAAAGTGACCCGGGAAGTCGTGGGCGTACTTGTATCCGTCGGCATATCCGAGGTCTTCCATAAGCTTTGTCGGAGCGTTTCTGAGATAGAGTGGGACAGACGCTGTCTGAGTCTTCGAAGCGGCATCCAACGCAGCTGCGATTGCCATATAAGCCGAATTGCTCTTCGGGGAAGAAGCCAGATATATCGTACATTCAGAAAGAGGGATTCGTGCCTCCGGCATCCCGATTTTATTCACTATGTCAAAGCAGGCGTTGGCAAGGAGGAGTGCGTTTGGATTTGCCAGTCCGATATCCTCGGCTGCGAGTATGCAGAGCCTTCTGGCGATAAAAAGAGGGTCTTCACCGCCTGAAAGCATCCTTGCAAGATAATATACAGCCGCATTGGGATCGGATCCGCGTACGCTCTTTATAAAGGCGGAAATAATGTCATAGTGCATCTCGCCGCCCTTATCATAGATAGCCATGTTCTGCTGGATGCATGCAGTAACGGTCTCATTGTCAATGACAATAGTATCTTTTCCGGATTGGGCGTCTACCACGATTTCGAGCACATTCAGAAGCTTCCTCCCGTCGCCGCTGCTATATCGGAAGAGGGCTTCTGTTTCCTTAAGATCGATGTTCTTAGTTTTCAAGAGTTCATCCTCATGGATGGCCCTGGAAAGAAGAACCTCTAGATCAGAGACTTCCAATGATTTAAGGACGAATACCTGGCAGCGTGACAGAAGGGGAGTGATTACCTCGAAAGAGGGATTCTCTGTCGTGGCTCCGATAAGGACAATAGTCCCTGCTTCTACAGCACCAAGCAGGGCGTCCTGCTGAGCTTTATTGAAACGGTGGATCTCGTCAATGAAAAGAACAGGGGCGTTACGGCGGAAGATGGAATTCGATTTTGCCTTGTCTATAATCTCTCTTACATCTTTTACTCCGGCAGTGACAGCCGATAAGGTAAAGAACTCTCTGTCAAGTGTTTCCGCGATAATATGGGCGAGAGTGGTCTTGCCTACTCCGGGAGGGCCCCATAGAATAAAGGAGGAAAGATTCCCTCCTTCAATCATGTTCCTTAGTATGCATCCCTCGCCGACCAGATGTTTCTGGCCCACGTATTCGGAGAGACTTTTGGGTCTCATCCTTTCCGGAAGAGGTGGTAGTAGCGAGGTCTGCATTGCTTTTAAATTGACTTACCGAAGATGCGCCTAACTCTCTGGAGCTGCTTTTCGTAGAGATCCCACTGGTTCTGAACCTTGTTATTGGTCTCCAGCTCGGCATTGGATTCGCCGTACTTGAAACCGCCCTCGATGATTCTCGGAATCAGTTCGTTGAAAAGCATAGCATTGACTCCCTTGTTGCGATAGTCGGGGTCTACTGCAATGAGCATCAGTTCAAGCGCTTCTTCGTGCTTAAGATACATGGATTTGACAATATGCCACCAACCGAAGGGGAAGAGATAACCTCCGCCTTTCTGGACAGCATGGGCAAGGGAAGGCATTGTGATGGCAAGGGCCACCAGTTTCCCTTCTTCATTTTCTATTACTACAACGTATCTGAGGTCGATAAATCCAAGGTAAGTGTCCACATAGCTGTCGATTACCTCCGGAGGAAGGACGGTAAAGTCGTACAGCTCGCAGTATGTCCTATTGATAAGGTCAAATAACTTCTGGCCGTATTTCTCCTTGTTGATATCTCTCTTAGTGATGTTCCTGACGTGCAGTTTATACCGGTCAGCGACTATCTCGGCTATCCTGGATACTTTTTCGGGGACCTTTTCCGGAACGAAGATTCTATACTCTTGCCAATCAATAACTTTCTCATAACCAAGAGCTTCCATATGCTCCCGATAATATGGATAATTGAATTTCAGCATGAACGAACTGATCTGGTCAAATCCCTCGACCACCATTCCTTCATTATCGAAATCAGTAAATCCAAGAGGACCGGAAATCTGAGTCATTCCATAAGATTTTCCCCATTCGATAACCTTTTCCAGAAGAGCTTTTGAGACCTCCCTGTCATCCACGAAGTCAAACCATCCGAAACGGACTTCTTTATGGTCCCAGTCGCGATTGGCGATCTCATTGATAATTCCGGCAACGCGTCCGACAACTTTCCCGTCTTTCCAAGCAAGGAACCTGACGAATTTTGAGTATTTACACATCGGATTCTTAGCGGGATCCAAGGCGTTCATTTCATCAAAATATAGGTTGGGAACATAATAGGGAGAATCCTTGTAAAGATTCATAGGGAATTTGACGAATAATCGAAGTTCTTTCTTCGTCTTTACCTCAGTAATGATAACTGACATAAATAGGTAGGGTTAGTAAATTTCAGTACAATCATACAAATATATGATTTTTTTATTAATTGAACAATTGTGACCCATTTTGCAAAAAAATCTGAGAGCAACCGCAATTATTTGCTAAATTAGCAGAACGAATGAGAAAGGTGGTTGTAATACTCTCTTTTGTGCTGGTTCTCTCTCTCTTTCAGGTGAAAGAAGCGAGAGCGGGGGGGCATTCTGTAGCCGGTCTCAACTTTTCTCAAAAAGAGGCAGGAATAGTGTTCGGACGCCTTGGAGATGATTATTATAATGAGATAAAGGCCTCGGTGGATCTCTCCGGAGTTATGAGAGGATGGGTGGATTTCCCTGGATATAAAGTTTCGTTTGCACGTCATATTACCCTCTACCAAAAAGATATCCCAAGCGGTTCGAATATGAGAATTATAGCCGGTCCCGGTGTGATGGCTGGCTATCTGAGAGACAATGATACAAGGTACGGGACTACTTTGGCTCTGTCGGGCCATCTAGGGGTGATGTTCGTTACACCGCGAAGTGTCATTCTCCATCTTCGTTTTTCAACAGAGCTGGGTCTCCATCATACCAAAGCCCCGAACGGAGGCAATGTTCTCAGACCATACTACAATGGGCTTATTAGGAGTTATATGCCTGAATTGTCCGTATCCTATATGTTCTAACTATGCGTAAAGTCTTGTTTTCCATAATTTTAATACTTGTTACCTCTAGCATTACTAGAGCTGGAAGCTTTACGTATGGAGTAGAGTGGGGAGGGAGCTTCTCGGCCATCAGGTACCATGATTACAACTATCTTATAGAAAGCGGATACAGGATGAATGATTCATCCCTTTCTTTCGGAGGCAAAGTCAACGGTGTTTTTTGGGCCAATGTCGGTTATCTCATTGCCAACCGGTTTCAAATTTCCCTATACTCCGGTTATGAGGGCGTTGACAGGAACGTAAGGGTAGTACCAATAGTTTTGAGGGGAGCTTTTTTCAATAAGGGATATCATTCTGACGGCTTATTTGCCTTTGCCGGTGGGGGAGTGGGTATTACCGATGTCGAGCGCCGCTCTGTAATTCTTGGCAGAATCGGTGCTGGCTATCGGATTGTTCTTTCGAAGGCGACATGCCTCGATTTTATGATCTCTGCGAATATGTCAATAAGAAATCCGGACCTTCTGGATCCGGATTCTCATATGCCGATAGCGGATTACCGCATCTCTGTCAATAATTTGTGTTTGGGGAAGTTGGGGTTGTCAATGGCTCTGAGTTTTTGACTTCTTCACCTTCAGGGACAATCATCTCCATTGGTTCCAGAGAAGGAAGAGATTCTGTTTCAACCTTTTTAACGTAACGCCTCCCGGCGAAATCGCGATGTCTTTGTCCCATAGACAATGTGACTCCGAAGAATATCCCGGTGTTGAAGCGGCTCTTAGGAATACCGACCGCGAAAGGAATCTTGAAGGGAAGATCTGCAAGGGCATCGTCAATAGCTTTGACAGGAATTACTGTGGTAGGGATACTGTCGAATCCGAGGAAGATATTAAGCAATCCCGGATGGAAATTGATGGCTCCTCCATAAGATGTGGTTTTAAGATTATCCTTTGCTACACTTCCGGAAATGCTGAACCATTTAAACAGAGACCAGTTCAGGGATGCCCTTACTGAATTGTAGTTAAAGGCGGGACCATGGCGATGTACACCGAGAAGTCCCAGGGAGATCCTGTCGTAGAAAGGAGCTCGAAGGTTGACTCCTACATTAGCCGACCATGGAAGCATTTTGAACTGACCTTTCCCGTTCTCCTCTTTCATCTCCATGTAGAGCATGCTTGAAAGGGCTGATGTAGCATTGGTGATTTGGTCACTTATAGACTCAGAAGCAGTCTCAAAACTCATATCCTCCGCAGGAATATAGGTATAAGCCATATCTGGAGTTTGGGCATAAGCTGTTGTTTTCCAGGAGATTCCACCAAGATCCAGAACAGCACCGCTGACACTTAGAAAGTCAAAAGGCCTCCATGTCGCTCCGATATCTACAGCACCTCCGTATCCGGCAGGTCTGAATCTGTGGATATCAAAATCACTTGTCGGTTCAATGTTTTCGACATCGACGACCCTTTTTCCTAGCTCCTCATCATACTTTCCAGGAACTTTCAAAAAGTCTCCCGAAACAAACATATCTCCGGAAGCTGCAATCTCCCACTTTTCTCTTCCGAGGTTCAAATCCATCTTGGAAAGATTGAGATCGATGTACTGCAAACCGGCGAGACCTTTGATTCTGTATCCTATGGAAAGGTTGTCTCCTACGTCGAACGCACTGCTGAAAGCGGCCTCGAGATAGGCGCTTCCATGAACTCTGTTTGAGGAAAGATCAAAAACGTCTGATGCTTCAGTTCCGCATTTCAGAAGGCGGAATAGGTCATAGGGGGAGGCTCCGGCCATATTTGCCTTCAAAGATACGTCGAAAGTATGGAATGCATCCCCATTCCAGAAGCCCAGGGCCAGGATATTGATATCAGGAGTGAGGTGGACCTTAAGGTCGGATCCCTTCATCTTAGAGGTAAACTCCTCTTGAGTGACATTAGAATTAAGAAATGTTACAGTCTTACCGTCCTTGACAAAAAGGATATTTTCAAGACCCGGAGTGTATCCGGCTCCTATGCTTAGCCTGGAGACTCCTGGAAGAGCAAAGAAACCTCTTTCGCTCATAAAGGAAGGATTGAGACGGTAGCCGAAGGTATATCCATCGAGATAGTATGCTGTCTCGAGTCCTTGGGCTGAAACGGCTGCGGTTGCTATGAGGGCCGCTGCGAGAGTGGTAATTATTTTTTTCATTATTGTATCTTTATGCCTTTAGGAAGTGTAAGAACGATGTCCTTTATCACAACTCCTTGCTTTTGATTGAGGATAGCTTCTCCGGAAGAAGTTGTGGTTAGATTCAGACGAAGGGTAGTGACATTTCCGAGATTATCGCCGTCAAGGTGAATGGTAAGAGGATTATCGGTAGGGGAGGAGACAGAACCGGCTTTGATTTCCCCATCTACAGTAAGAGAGGCATCGCTGACCTTTTTCCCTTCTTCCTCAAGTAGTTCGGGAACAACTTTCAAAGAGAAAGGAAGGGAATTGACGACAGAAAGAGATACCTCTGCCGCTCTTACAATTTCAGAGATGTTTGCAAGTGAGAACTCGACATCTTCAGTAATACTTAAAGAAGATCCGCCGGCAAGGGCTGCAGGAGCGCTTATAGAAACGGAACAAGTTGATACATAGTCTTTTTCCGTCTCAAAAGTAACCCATTCGTCTGGATCTGTAGAAGCAGAAATCTCGGAAAGGCCGAACTTATCCGGCATAGGGTTGAGAATGCTATCAAGATCATTAAGGACAATGTAATTGCCTCCTGGCTGGGTTGCACTCTGAGAGCCAACGAATATGTATTCTGTCTTTTTTGAGGCAGGGAAGTTCATCTGAATGGGATAAATATGCTGAATAGTGCCATTCAGGGATGTGTACATACTCGTACCGGCGGAGATGCTGACAGGGAAGCCGTTGTCAAGTGCCACAGAAACTTTGAGATTGTCTAGTATAATCTTTGAGCCGGAAAGATCAATATCCTCCATTTTATCCAGTTCGTAGTCCTCGGTGTCGAATTTAGGCTTTACGTTCATTTTAAGAACGGCCGATTTGACCTTGAACGAGTCATATGAAAAACGGTTGTCAAGGACAAATGCCATAGGTCCTGAATAATTGCCAAGCACATCAGCCCCGGAAGCGGATAGTGTACCGTCAAAGACAAATTCACCTGCGAGGGCTAATTTCCCGTCCGGAGTGACTCCGAGGCCTTCGGGAATATTCTTAAGCCCTTTTATATTAAGGTCAAGAGACAGCCCCTGGGAAGAGCTGACTGTTATATTTGATTTTAGTTTAAGTATATGATTATCAATTATTTGTATTCTGCTATCAGAGCAACTTTCGATTACAGTCCATTCTGGGAAAGTGATTGTGGTTTCCTTTCCGGAAGCGCTCTTTGCAAGGAAAGTAATCTTACTGAAATGGTATGAACTCTCCGGTTTTAATTGATAATGCAAGACAGCGTCACAGTTGACCTCACGGATAGCAACTATTTCCTTGACAAAATTGTTTTCCTTGAACTCAAACGAGCTGCTGAAACTTGCTGGAATTTCGATGGTAAGTGAACTCCAGGCTCCTGGTGCAGGTACGGTTATACCTGACCCAAGTGTCTTTGTTTCAGTGAGGACATTGGGACCAATCCTGACTTCTCCAGGGTTATAAGTGTAGGAGAAATCGTCCATCTTGAAATTGAAAAAATAATTGCCTTCATTGTCGACACTGATGAATTCCTGATTCTCTAGTTTCAGTATATCTCCAAGTGTAATCATCTTAAACGATCCGACAGGAATTGAAACGCCAGGAAGGACGCTAAGATTGGTCGCATCGATGTTGTCTAGATTATACTCGTTGTCGACCTTACATCCGAAAAACGAAATAGTAGAAGAAATGAGAATAGTTAGTGTTAATAAGTTGAAAAATCGTTTTTTCATAAGCGAAAATTAATTTTCGCAAAATTAGTAAATTATTCCAATTTAGCCCCAGGTTTAATGATTTTATTCTTTTGTGGCTTTTGTTACACAATTTATATTATGTTAAGTTGGAGAATAGAGAAGACCTCCCTTTCGTATAATAAATGGATTTTTGTAAATTTGTATTTTAAAAGCAGGATAAGATACATGTCAAGAAAAAAGGTAGACCTTATATTGGAAAACGTACTCATTGAGTCCGTCGCCGCTGAAGGCAAAGCCATTGCACATGTCGATGGAATGGTTCTCTTTGTCGAATTTGCCGTTCCTGGTGACGTTGTGGATGTAAAGGTTTTCAAAAAGAAGAAAAACTTCATGGAGGGATATACTATAAGGACAGTTACTCCATCTCCGAAAAGACTTAAGCCATTCTGCCCACATTTCGGCATCTGCGGAGGCTGCAAGTGGCAACCTCTCCCTTATGACATGCAGCTTGAGGCAAAGAGGCAGCAGGTCTATGATCAACTTGTTAGAATTGGTCATCTTGAAGTACCTGAAATTCGCCCGACACTCCCCTCCGAACTCACTGAATATTATCGTAACAAACTGGAATTCACCGCTTCAGATAAAAGATGGGTATATAAAGATGAGGACCCGGAATCAATTCCCATTGAAGACAGAGGCGGACTTGGCTTCCACGTCGGCAAATTCTTCGACAAAGTTCTCGATATTAAGGATTGCCATCTTCAGAGAGATCCAAGTAATGCTATTCGCTTGTTTATCAAGCGTTTCTGCATCGAAAACGGGTACGAGTTCTTTAATATTCGGGATAATCACGGCTTTTTCCGCAATATGTTTGTCAGAACGGCGGAAAATGGTGATGTAATGTTGATTATGTGTTTCTATGAGGATGATGTCGCTAAACGGACTGCCCTCCTTGATGCCGTGTCGGCAGCCTTTACCGAAATCACCTCGCTTTACTACGTTATTAACCGCAAGCTGAACGATTCGATTTCTGACCAGGTATGTATTCTGTATAAGGGAGAAGATTCTATTTATGAGGAAATGGAGGGTCTGCGATTCAAAATCGGACCGAAATCCTTTTATCAGACAAATACGCGTCAGGCTTACCGCCTCTACAGTGTAGCCCGCGAATTTGCCGATCTGAAAGGAAATGAAATTGTGTATGACCTATATACGGGGACAGGCACAATTGCTCAATTCGTTTCTTCGAAAGCGTCGAAAGTTATTGGTATAGAATATGTTCCGGAGGCTATAGAAGATGCTGTCACAAATGCTGCCAACAATGGGATTACAAACTGCGAGTTCTTTGCCGGTGATATGAAGGACGTCCTCTCCCCTGCTTTTATCTCCAGGCACGGGCATCCCGATGTTATCATTCTTGACCCTCCGAGGGCCGGGATTCACCCGGATGTAGCCAAAGTAATCCTCGAGGCAGAGCCTGAGCGGATGGTCTATGTCAGTTGTAATCCGGCCTCACAGGCACGTGATCTTGCGATTTTCTCTGAAAAATACACAATTACCGCTGTCCAGCCTGTCGATATGTTCCCCCATACGCAGCATGTTGAAAATGTCTGCGCTTTAATCAAAAAATAAGTATGACTGTTCAGATATTATTACTTTTAGCAGGCCTGGCACTAATCGTCTACGGTGCAGATTTTCTGGTAGATGGAGCCTCATCCGTTGCCCGAAAGGTCGGAATCAGCGAGTTCGTAATAGGCCTTACGATTGTCGGCATGGGTACATCAGCCCCTGAAATGGTTGTAAGTTTCATAGGAGCTATTCAAGGCAAGGCAGATGTTGCAGTCGGAAATATCGTCGGATCAAATATTTTCAACACTTTGCTCATTCTCGGCCTTAGCGCTATGATTCTTCCGATGTCTATATCGAGAAGCAATATCCGTCGGGATATTCCCATCAATATCGGGGTTGTTCTCCTTTTGATTCTTCTCGGCATGAAGGCGACAATCGGATACGGAGCAGAAAACGGATTGACAAGACTTGATGGAGGCATTCTGCTTGCTGCGTTTATTATTTATATATGGAGTTGCTTCAAATTCGACAAAAAAGAGGATTCTGAGGGCTCCTCTGATAAAGAAATAGGGACTGCCAAGGCAATACTCTTGATTATAGGCGGCTTGGCCGGACTTATTATCGGAGGACGTCTCTTTGTCGATTCCGCTACAACCCTCGCCACTATGCTGGGTGTCAGCGAAAAATTCGTCGCCATTACGATTCTTGCCGGAGGAACATCCCTTCCGGAATTGGCGACCTGCGTCGTTGCTGCAGCTAAAAAGAAGGGACAGCTTGCTCTTGGCAATATCATCGGATCAAATATTTTCAATATCCTTCTCATCCTGGGAGGCTCTGCTCTTATCAATCCCCTGTCGTTCGCTGATTTGGATTATGTCGATATCGGGGTCCTACTGCTCAGCTCTCTGATGATTCTCGGTAGCTATTTCTTTTTCCGCAAGAAGGTTATCGACCGTGGAGATGGAGCTATCATGTTCCTTATCTGGGGCGCCTATATGGCATACCTGTTTATAAATTTATAGACTTATGTTTCAATTGCTACAAGCCATAAATACCGTTCAACAAAAGGAAATTGCCGATTCGATAGCCGTTAAGGAGGCACGGATAACAGAAGTCCTTACGAATTCCACTCCTGCCGAGATAGTTCAGCTATTGGTCAATAAGGCTATTGAATTCGGCCTTAAGGTGCTAGCCGCTCTTGTAATCTATTTTATCGGGGCATGGCTTATTCGTAAGATAAAGAAACTGGTCGCGCGCGGCTTTGAAAAAAAAGGATCCGAACCGACTCTGGTCTCATTCGTCAATAGTTTTGTTTCGATAATGCTGTGGGTGGTTCTGATTTTAATAATGGTCAGCACCCTCGGTATCAACACAACTTCCCTGGCAGCTCTTCTGGCTGCCGGCGGAGTAGCAATTGGCATGGCGCTTAGCGGCACTTTGCAAAACTTTGCCGGCGGAATAATGCTTCTGGTATTCAAGCCTTTCAAAGTTGGAGATTATATCGAAGCCCAAGGATATGCTGGATTTGTAGAGTCGATGAATATTGTAAGTACTAAAATACGGACAATAGACAACCGCCTTGTTACTATCCCCCATGGTACCCTTGCCAATGGCAATATCGACAACTACTCGGCCAAAGATCTCCGAAGGGTCGATAAGATGGTTTCTGTCGAGTATGGAAGCGATGTGGACGAGGTGAAGTCTTTGATTCTGGAAATACTTGATTCTCACCCTAAAACCTTGGATTCGACCACTCCCGGTGCCGGCGATCCTATGGTAAGACTCCGCGAACTCGGCGGCAGCAGCATCGACTTTGTAGTCCGCGTATGGACTAAGGCTTCCGACTATTGGGAAGTGTATTACGATATAACTGAAGAGATATACAAAAGACTGCCGGAGAAGGGCATTTCTTTCCCTTTCCAGCAGTTCGATGTGCATATCAAAAACTAGGAATTCTTTTCCTCTTCTTTCAGTTTTTCTTTCATCATCACGGGATTGCCGTAAATGCGAAGGAAAATCTCTCTGAGATCTGACCTGTTGAGAGTAGGTTCGACATTATCGAGCTGATGCTCAGTATATTCCGTGAACGCCTCGAGATCTTCGTGAGTATATTTGCTGTCTGCGTATTTGAACGTATGATTGGCAAGGTCGTAGCCCATGTAATTGGTCTTCCATAGCCTGTAACCCATAATGACCCTCTTGTCTATTGCGCTCCTGATGGCTTGGTAACGATCGTTCTTGTCGCAGACTGCTGCGCTTCTGATCTCTTCTTCGGTCAGAACGTCACCGATATTGAGGTGCACATTGCCCTTATACTGCTTGATACCAAGAAGAATACTCTGAAGATCCTCATTCTCAGTCTTTACATATTTTTGAGTTCTGGAGATAAGAATCTCTCTCGCCTTAAGGATATCACAAGGTTCGTATTCGTATGAAATGCTTAGCGGAACGACATTCAGTTCAAGGAAGTTTTGGACGAAATCCTTTCCTCCGCTCATATCAATCATCTTGAGAAGTCCTTGTTCGGTCACATCGATACCGTCTTTTGTCCTTCCCTGTTTCTGGGCGATCCAAACTGAGCTCTTTCCAGAAGTAATGGTCTCTCTGATATATTTCGACAGGACCTGCGAAGAGAGGTATAATTCGCGGGCCGAAACGCCCCTGATGACTTTGATCATACGGTTGGAACGGATCAGATACTCGACCGGACGCTGCTTCAAAAGATTGTCGCCGACGCATATTTCCGTCATAGGCAATTTGTTCCTGAAGAGGATGATTTGAGTAAACGCGGGATCGAGAATAATGTCCCTATGGTTGGACATGGCCAGGAATTTCCCATCCAGATACTGGATTTTGGAAAGTCCGTCATAAGAGAAGTTGCGGACAGATTTCTCTATCACCCATTCAACCGCCTTTGACATAACTATGCTCTGGAATTCATCTATACTGTGGATGCTTTTCAGAATATCTCTAAGATATGTCTCGGGCTGATTGGGAAATATATATTTGGAAATCCAAGGGACAGAAGGGTGGTTGGCCACCTTTCCAAGAGCTTCTACAGCTTCTTCGTCCGAATACGGGGCGATACTTTCGAGTTGATAGTCTTCCATAATATACAGTTATTTATTTGATTTGTTTCTTACAAGAAGTGAACTGTCTCCATAGCTGAGGAAACGAAATCCGTTTTCCAACGCATAATCATATACCCTCTTCCAATCTCCGTCCAAAAACGCCGAGATCAGAAGAATAAGTGTGCTCTCAGGTTGGTGGAAGTTGGTAACCATCATGTCAACCACCCTGAAACGGAACCCGGGCACAATAATAATTCTAGTACCTATTTTAAGCTCTTTTAGGGAGTTACGTTCAAGATATTCAACAATCGCTTCAATAGATTGAGAGAGGGTGTAGGAGTAATCCCGCTCATATGGAGCCCATTGGCTGACATCCTCCGGAAAGCCCTTTTCTATACAGCTCACAGCTACATAATAAAGCGATTCCAGCGTTCTTACTGATGTTGTCCCTACGGCTACAACATTTTTGCCTCCTTCAAGAAGATCCTTAAGAAAAGATAGCGAGACAGTAAAAGGCTCTCTATGCATCGGGTGTCCGGAAATAGTCTGACTCTTGACCGGCAGGAATGTCCCTGCACCTACATGGAGGCAGACTGTTTCCATTTTGACGCCTTTAGCTTTTATTGCATCTAATTCTCTTTGTGTGAAATGAAGACCGGCCGTTGGAGCGGCGACAGAGCCCCTGATCTTTGCATATAGGGTCTGATACCTCTCAATATCTATTGTTTCTGATTCTCTATTGAGGTATGGAGGAATTGGCACCGTCCCGCATTTTTCGAGAACAGAAGAAAAAGCACTTCCGTCATCCCAATAGAATTCTACAGTCCCGGTCCTCTCGTCTCTATCTTTAAGGACAGCCCTGAGATTCATTTTCGACAAGTTTTCGTCAGAATCCGGATTATATAGGGACAATGTTTCACCCTTCCATCTTTTTGCGTTGCCAATAACGCATTTCCAGCTGCAGGAAGAAGTCGAGGCAAAAGCAAGATTGTATTCTACAGGGTCGATTGGTTCTAGGCAGAATATTTCTATATTGGCTCCGGTCGGTTTAACAAAATGGAGCCGGGCAGGCACGACTTTAGTGTCATTGAATACCATAATAGATTGTTCCGGAATCAGATCTGGAATCTGACGGAAAATATACTCTGAAACTTTATGGTCGTTGTAATAGAGCAATTTTGAACTGTCCCTTTCCGGAAGAGGATACTTGGCTATTCTATCTTCCGGAAGGTTATATGCATAATCGCTTATTCGTATATCAGGTATCATTTGTACCATATTTTCTGCTAAGTTACTCAAATCCTGTTAAATTCGGAAATATACTTTCATCCTTGTTAAAGCCTTTATTTTTGTTTACAGATTGTTGTCATTTTGTAAACTATCGTTGAATTCCTTCTTTATCCCTTTTTGCTACTTGATAAGATTTTCTTATACTAATATTTATGGCTAATTAATTAGCTTATTATCAGTAGTTTATATCTTTTTATCTGGTTTGTCAATTTAGGTTATCTTTTGGTAATCAGATTTTTAATTTCATAATTGTGCCGTTTAAATGGCACAATTAATATTTATTTACTTTAAATTCAATGTTTTAGAATAATTAATATAAAGTAAAATATAGCATATTTTTAGTGCATTACTCCCCTATTTCTGTGATTATTTATATCTTGCTCAACTTGCGTATCAATGGAATAATGTTTACTTTTGTATCAACTCTTATATTTCGCAAAATGAATAAAAGATTGTTACAGTTTCTTTCGGCAGAAGGAATAAGTCAGACAAAATTTGCAGAGACTATAAAAGTGACTAAAGCTTCCATCTCGCATATTCTTTCAGGCAGAAACAAGCCGGGATTCGATTTTATAGAGAGTTTGGCCCTACACTTCCCCGATTTTAACATTGACTGGCTCCTGACAGGCAGGGGAAAAATGTATAAAAACGCTGAAGAAACGCCTCAGAATGCCGATTTTGAGAAAAATTCGCCTGTAACAGAAATAGTACCTGTTCCACGCAAAATTACGAAGGTTGTCATTTTCTACGACGACAATACTTTCGATGAGATTATTTAGTATATTTGCATGAAAAAGCAGGATTATGGCCGGTTTCATGTACAATATGATGAGTCTTAGGCGTTCCATTCCGGGAGCGTCTGCGCTTGTAAGGGCATGCTATTCGCGTCAATTTCCTGAAGATAAGGCGTCCGAGGTATTTGGACTCAGATTCCGCTCTCCACTTGGATTATCGGGTATGGACAAAAGTGGACGCTATCTGAACCAACTTTCGGATTACGGGTTTTCCTTCGTTTGCGTAGGCCCACCGGAACTCTCCGGTAAAGACGGTTATTCTACCCCTTCGGCCATTATTTCTAATATCCGGAAGTCGAAACCGCGTACTATCATAGCTGCTAGTTTGGAGTACGATTTTTTGCCTTCATTCTCAATGCTTTACGATTTCGTAGACTTGTTTATCGTTGAGATGACAGAGCATAATTCCGACCTTATGGAAGAAGTTCTGGACGAGCTTGTCGGACAGAGATTGTGCTATGATCGCCATATCCCGATAATTCTGCATTTCCGTACAGGCATAAATCCCGAAACCGAATCAATTATTGATTTTTCGCGCCTTTCCGGGATTGACGGACTTGGAGTTGATAGCAAGGATGATGTAGTGAAGTTGGCTGAAATCACCTCCGGACGAGTTCCTATTATGGTATGGACAAGTATGGAAAACCCCGAAATCGTGCCTTCTCTCATTGGTGAGGGCGCCTCACTTGTTGTTATGGAGCCGGAAAATGGAAAATTCCGGAAAGGGGCGGCCAAGAAGGCTTTTAAACTTCTGAATGTAAAATAATTAATCAAATGACAAAAGCTTCTGTTTGTACTATTGGCGATGAGATTCTCATAGGTCAGATTGTTGATACCAACTCATCTAATATTGCAAGGTCTCTGGAAGAGATAGGTGTAGCCGTTACCAGGATGCTGTCTATTGGGGATGATAGGAAAACTATTATCAATACCCTTCGGAACGAGCTGAAAAACAATGAGATAGTCATTTCGACCGGTGGCCTGGGACCGACTAAGGACGATATTACCAAAGACGCACTCAAGAAGCTTTTCGGCTCCAACGGGTATATAGAGCATTCCGGGCAGCTCAAAATCATAAGGGAGATCCTTCATTCCCGCGGTCTCGACATGCTCGATATCAACCGAGCCCAGGCTCTTGTCCCGAAGGGCTGCGAAGTGATTGAAAACCGCCTTGGAACAGCGCCAATAATGGTTTTCAGGTTCCCTAAAGAACGTTTCGGCCACGATGCGACACTTTATTCTCTTCCCGGTGTACCTCATGAAGCTATAGGGATGCTTCCGGAAGTTATCGATGATATCGTCTCTCACAATCCCCTTTCCGCCATTTTGCATCGTAATGTGATGGTGTATGGTCTGGCAGAATCAGCTCTTTCGAAGCTGATTGAGCCCTGGGAAGAGTCTTTACCCGATGGAATGCACCTTGCTTACCTGCCAAATCCTCTCACAGGCGTGCGTTTGAGGCTCTCAATGTATGGAGGCTCATCCGAGGAGGAAAAAACGCTTGTAGAGGCTGAAATCGCCAAATTAAAGGCTATTTTGGGAGACAGAATCTATTCGGATACTGATGATACTCTGGAAAGAGCTGTCGGAAGACTGCTTCTGAATGCCGGGAAAACAGTGAGTGCAGCTGAATCATGCACAGGAGGAGAGATTTCCCATCTTCTCACAACCGTCCCCGGGAGTTCAGCTTATTATTTGGGATCAGTGACTTCTTATGCCGTTTCCGTCAAGGAAAATGTTCTCGGAGTTCCGGCGGAAATAATATCGGAGCATGGAGTCGTAAGCAGCGAGGTCGCTGCAGCAATGGCAGAAGGGGTCCGAAAGCTCACAGGCAGTGATTACTCTGTTTCGACAACGGGGCTAGCCGGACCCGGAGGAGACGGCGTTAATCCGGAAGGAACAGTATGGATCGGAGTATCCGGCCCCAATGGCACAATAACCCAAAAACGCAATTATCATAATGACAGACGCCGCAATATAGAGCGCTTTGCCGCCTCTTCCCTCGATTTATTGAGACAAATGATACTAAAAGACATAAACCACTGAAAATAAATATAAGAAACAAAAGAGTTAAACTATATAACTTTTTTGTTTCTTATTTTATTATCTCAAGCGAAATTATGTCTATCTCGCTGATTCCGAATACTTTATCACTCTATCCAATACATTTATAAGATTTTCGCCGGAGACGAGCGAAATCTCATTTGAAGAGTAGCCTCTTCTCCTCATTTCGTCGAAGATTTTCCAGATATCAGTGATATTATTGATCCCTTCAGGTAGGACAGAGACACCGTCGAAGTCTGTACCTATTCCGACGTGTTCAATGCCGGCTATAGCGACAGCATGATCGATATGGTCGACTATTTCTTCTACTCCTGGAAGAACTACTTCCCTTTTGATTCTGTCCTGTGCGTCGTACCAGGCTTTTCTCTTTGCCGGATTGGAAGGATCCTCTATGAAAACGCTTTCTATTCTGTCTGCCTCATCCTCAAGAGAAGAAGCAAATGAGTCGTTATTATATCTGTTGCTGATAAACCCGGGATAAATTGTGATGCCTACATAGCCGTCTTTATCGGCGATAGCCTTTATCATCTCGTCAGTCAGATTGCGCCGATGATGGCAAAGAGCCCTGCAAGAAGAGTGACTGGCTATTATCGGAGCCTTGGAGAACTCAATGCAGTCCCAGAAAGTCTCGTCAGAGCTGTGCGAAATGTCAACCATCATTCCCAGCCTGTTCATTTCAGAGACCACTTCCCTTCCGAACGGGCTGAGACCATGCCACGTAGTCCCCTGGGCCGCCGAATCAGCTATGAAATTGTCTTTGTTATGGGTAAGGGTCATATATCTGACCCCCATTTTATAGAATGTCCTGAGTAAGGAAATGGATTTTTTTATCGGAGAGCCATTCTCCATTCCCATGAAAATTGATAATACCCCTTTACTGCTATTGAGCCGATAATCATCAGGAGAAACTGCAAGCGCAGCCCTTCCCGAGGACTTAGAAATCGCATCGTATACGCCCCCGATCAAATCGAGGGCATAAACAGTAGGCTCGTCACCAGTCTTCTCCGGTGATGTGTATAGTGAGAAAAAAGAGCCGCCCACGTCGCCCCTTAGCATTTTGGGGAAATCGACATGAGCGTGATCACCGTCCACAGTGATATCCCTCAGGCGATAGATCTGAGAGGGAGTATCACTGTGAGAATCGATGAATCGCATATTACTTTGCCTGATAAGGCGCTAGAGTTGATTTGACGATCTTATCCTTCAGAACGATCTCAGGCTGGCCGCTGTAGTATACCTCGGCGCCGTTGGAAAGATTGACACTGAGTTTCTTGGCGACAGCGAGATTGAGAGTTCCGTTGTTCATTTCGCATTCAGCCTCATTGACCGGCAGATTGATTGTATCGACTACCGATGAGCGGCTTCCCTTTACGGAAAGGAGTGAAGCGGTACCGGTGACATTGACTTTTGAAGAACCGGATGCGGTAATGTATACGGTCTCGGTATTAGTAGTAATGGAAGTAGTTGATGATCCGTCAGATACGACAGCAACAGTATGGGAATTCCCGGATGTCGCGATTTGTGCGGAATTACCTGTGGTAATCTTGAGGTCCTTGCACTCGAGGCCGTTGATCTGGAGGTTTGAATTATTTGATGACTCGACCTGGACGTCACCGCTCGAACGAAGCGCCATGATAGCAGATCCGTTCTTCTTCATTGTGATATTCGCCTGGGTTGAGTAGACATTGAGGGATTTGAGCATAGCTTTGTCCCCTACGAAGAGAGTAAATCTATCTGTTGCGAACTCTTCAGTCCCAATCAAGGTAGAATTGTTTTTAAGAGAGATTTCATTTATCTGGGGAGCATATACTACTGCACGGAGAATCTTTTCAGGTGCGTTTTTCCCTTTATACATCTTCTTTACATCCTTGGGAACGGCCTTTTCATCAACTCCAATATACAGAGTCTTTCCTTTTACATATGCCCTGATATAAGGATCCATAGCACTGTCTACAGTAAGAGCGATAGCATAGGAACCTTTGACCAGGGTTACTTCGAAGTCATTCTCTACATCGATGGTGTTAAACTCCGAAAGCGCAGTCTGAGCAGAAGCTGCAAAGCTTCCCGCAAAACATAAAGCGATACTCGCGATAACTGGAATTAAATACTTTTTAATCATGATATTAAGATTTAATTAATTGTCCAATTTAGCCATTAATTCTCCCCATTCCTCAGTGAATGAATCATTTCTCATTTTACACTCGAGATAATCTCGTGTGAGCTCCATTACATCGTCGCTCTCACTCGGAGCAGACAGCTTTTGCTCTATGGCTCCCATCTTCTTCTCAAGCTTTGAGATTTCACTCTCGAGGAAGTTGATTCTATTCTGAATCTTCCTGAGTTCTTTGGAGGCTGTCTTCTTGACCTCAAAGTTCTTTCTGGAATCATCTTTTCCGTAACTCTTAATCTCCTCAGAGGCAACCGGTGTGCTTCTTTCGAGCTCATTTAGGGATTCCATCTTCTTTTTCAGTAGGAAATCACTGACGCTTCCAAGATGCTCTCTGACCTTACCGTCCTTGAACTCATAAAGTTTGTCTACAAGTCCGTCAAGGAAATCCCTGTCGTGAGATACAACGACCAGAGTGCCATCGAAAGATTTAAGAGCCTGCTTCAGGATATCCTTGGAGCGGATATCCATATGGTTGGTAGGCTCATCAAGGGCAAGCACATTATGGGACTCCAGCATAAGCGAAGCCATACCAAGACGCGCTCTTTCTCCTCCACTGAGTACGGAAACCTTCTTGTCTATATCTTCTCCCTTGAAAAGGAAGGCGCCGAGAATGTCCCTTAGTTTTGTCCTGACTTCTCCAACTGCCACTCTGTCAAGAGTTTCAAAGACGGTTCTATTCTTGTCCAGTACATCTTCCTGATTCTGGGCATAGTATCCTATGTTTACATTATGGCCGACCTTTGCTTCGCCGGAAACGGGTTCCAGCTGACCCATTATCACCCTCATAAGGGTTGTCTTTCCTTCTCCGTTGCGGCCGACAAGTGCGACCTTCTCTCCCCTTTTTATCTCAATCTGGGCATCAGAGAATACAATCTTCCCGGGATATCCTACCGTGAGATCCTTCCCTTTGAAGACAACGTCACCGGATCGCTGCGCAGGAGGAAATTTCAAAGCCATCGAAGACTTATCCACATCATCTATCTCGATCCTTTCCAACTTTTCCAAAGCCTTGATTCTGGATTGAACCTGGTTGGATTTTGTAGGCTTGTAACGGAAGCGGTTGATAAAGTCCTCTGTCTTCTCTATCATCCGCTGCTGGTTCTCATAAGCAGCGGTCTGCTGGGCAATTCTCTCAGCCCTGAGGTCGACGTACTTGCTGTAGGGTACTTTATAATCGTGGATATGTCCAAGAAGTATCTCAGCAGTGCGGTTAGTTACGTTATCGAGGAACTTCCTGTCATGAGAAACCAGAAGAACAGAGCCCCTGAAACTTTTCAGATAATCTTCGAACCACTCGATGGACTCGATATCAAGGTGGTTGGTAGGCTCGTCAAGAAGAAGGACTTCAGGCTTAGAGAGAAGAATCTTTGCAAGCTCAATCCTCATGTTCCACCCTTGACTGAACGTCTCGGTTTTCCTTGAGAACTCATCATCCTTGAATCCAAGTCCCCTGAGAGTTTTTCCGGCTAATACCGAAGGAGACTCTCCGGATTCGAGAGATAAGATATCATTAATCTGATTAATACGTTCAATTAATGATGCGTATTCATCGGATTCATAGTCGCTTCTGCTCGCAAGTTCTTCGTTGATTGATGCCAACTCGGTCTCCATATCAGAAATATGGTCGAAGACAGTCATTACCTCGTCTATGACACTTTTCCCCTTATGATGTTCCATGATCTGGGGAAGGTAGCCGATGCGTATCCCGGATGGCATGTCAATATGACCGGAGGTAGGAGACACTTCCCCGGTGATGAGCTTCATAAGCGTCGACTTACCGGCCCCGTTTTTCCCGACAAGGCCTATTTTGTCGCTTTCGCTGATATGAAGGCTTACATTGTCCAGGAGCGTGAAACTCCCGAAAGCCACGGTCACATTATTAAGTGATATCATCGGCTGTTTCCGTTTCTTCCTCGTCTTCTGGTTCTCCCTTCTTGCACATCAGAATGCTGAATTCATATAAAGCATAAAGAGGGATAGCAAGAACGAACATGGATACAGGGTCGCTAGGAGTTATGAAGGCGGCCAAAATAAGGATTACGACAAAAGCGTACTTGCGGTATTTTCTCAAATGGTCCTTTGTCAGGATGCCCAGGCTTGATAGCACGACAACAACTGTTGGAAACTCGAAAATCAGCCCAATCAGGAAGACCATTGATACAAACAGCGAGATGTAGGAGTTAAGAGATATTGTATTAGCCACATCGTCGCTGACCGTGTAGTTCATGAAGAACATAAGACAGACTGGAAGAACGACGAAATAACCGATAGCCGCTCCGAGATAAAACAACCCGGAAGACATGCCAAAGGCTTTTCCTACAGCTTTTTTCTCATTATCGTAGAGTGCCGGCGAAACAAATCTCCATATTTCCCATATTATATATGGAAAGGCTATCACTACTGCAGCAAGCACGGAGACCTTAAGGTGGACGAAAAATTGGGCCGAAACATCTATATTGATAAGTTCCATCTTGAATGGAAGATGAAGCATCTTATATAGGATAAAATCTTCAGAAGTCGGCCATAAGACCATCTTGAAAAGAGGTCCTTTGATAGAGAGGAATACAACAGTGAAGATGAGAATAGCAAGTATTGAGCGGAACAAGGTTCCCCTCAATACTTCAAGGTGGTCCCAGAAGGACATTTCATTCCCTTCGGAAGACACTTTTTTATTTACTTGTTGTCCGAACCGGTATTCTTGATATCATTGTCGATATCGCCGATTTCTTTTTCAACTTCGTTCATTCCCTGTTTGAAACTCTTGACACCTTTTCCGAGGCCTTTCATGAGTTCAGGAATCTTTTTGCCGCCAAAAAGAAGGAGGATAACAAGCACAATGGCTACAATCTCCCATGTGCCAAGTGCAAGAGGGTAAATTAAAATTGTGTTCATACTATCTGTCGTTTAAACGTTTTTCTATTAATGTTGCCAGTTTCTCAGGACACCTTACAGGGCGGAATGTCTTGGCATCGATGAATCCGATTACCACCTTCCCTTCAGCACATACCTCACCGTTCTGGTTGACTACTTTCTGATCAATTGTAAGCTTGGCCATGGGTATACTGTCGATAGATGCGCTTGCTGTCAGTATATCTCCCATCCTTGCCGGATGCTTGAATTTACATTCGACGGATACAATCGGAGTCATCACTCCTTCTTCCTTTTCGCATACCTCGATTGGGAATCCCCCGTCAGCCATCATCATATTCCTTGCTACTTCGAAATATCGGATATAATTTGAGTGGTGAACCACTGCCATTTGGTCCGTTTCGTAGTATCTTACAGGAAAACTGGTCTCAAAATACATCATAACAAAAATGTTATAAGTATTAACTAATTAGTTTTATTAGTTGTTTCTTAATGCTTTAAGCTGCGATTCGAAACTTTCAATCTTGGAGAGGCTATCAGCCTCTTTTTTCCTCTCGTTTTCGATGACGGCGGCCGGAGCATTGGCAGTAAAGCGCTCGTTTGAGAGTTTTTTCCTCACACTTTCGAGGAATTTCTTCTGGTATTCGAGGTCTTTTTCGAGTTTTGCGATTTCCTCTTCGACGTTGACAAGTCCATTGAGAGGGATGAAGAGTTCGACTGTCCTGACCATGAAACCTACTCCGTTGCCCTCTTCAAAAGCCGAGACTTTTTCAATTGAGGAAGTATTGGCAAGCTTCGAAACAACACTCATCATCTCCTCCGGGAACTCCCCTTTCACCTTGAGGGGAAGCATCTCCTTGGGAGAAATGTTCTTTTGGTTCCTTGTGGCGCGAATACCATTTATAGCCTCTTCTGCCATTTCGAACCACTCGAGGTATGACTTGTCATATTCTGTCGCTGCAGGAGTCGGAGCGAACATTATGGATTCTCCGTCTTTCCTCTCTTCCATATTCTGCCAAAGCTCTTCGGTGATGAAGGGCATGACGGGATGAATCATCCTCAGAAGACTGTCGAAGAATCTTGCTGTAGCCTCATAAGTCTCCTTGTCCATAGGAAGAGGTTTTCCATCCACGAAAGGAGTCTTAATGAGCTCAAGATACCATGAGCAGAAATCGTCCCAGAAGAGTTTGTAGATTGTCATGAGAGCATCTGAGATGCGGAACTTTGAATAATGGTCTTCTACAGTCTCGATCGCCTGGCTGAGTCTATATGTAAACCATTTAACTGCAACTTTCGATGCTTCAGGCTGTTTGGCATCGTTATCTACAGTAAAACCTTTAATAAGACGATAAGAATTCCATATCTTGTTGCAGAAGTTTCTCCCCTGCTCAATCTGGCTTTCATCGTAGAAAATATCATTGCCTGCCGATGAGCAAAGCAGCATTCCGATCCTTACGGCATCTGCCCCGTACTTCTCGATAAGATCAAGAGGGTTTGGAGAATTACCGAGCTGCTTGGACATTTTACGGCCAATCTTGTCACGGACGATACCTGTCAGGTAGACGTTGGAGAATGGCTCTTTGCCCATAAACTCGTTTCCTGCCATTATCATCCTGGCCACCCAGAAGAATAGAATATCAGGGCCGGTGACAAGGTCATTGGTGGGATAGTAGTATTTAAGGTCAGCGTTGGGCTCTTTTTCCGGATGTCCTGGCTTTTCTGAATCAAAAACAGAGATAGGCCAGAGCCATGAACTGAACCATGTATCGAGAACATCCTCATCCTGACGCAGATCAGCAGCGGTTATTGCAGGATCGAGGGCCTGAGCGGCTTTGAGCGCTTCCTCCGGAGAACTCTCAACAACGTACCTTCCATCCGGCAGATAGTAAGCCGGGATGCGCTGCCCCCACCACAGCTGGCGGCTGATGCACCAGTCGCGGACTGTCTCCATCCAATGACGGTATGTATTGCGATACTTATCCGGAATCAGGCGTGTCTTTCCGCTTTCGACGGTCTCCAGTGCCGCTTCAGCTAGTTTGTCCATCTTGAGGAACCACTGTGCAGAAAGGCGCGGCTCAATTACTGCATTGGTCCTTTCTGAATATCCTACCGGAGAAATGTATTCTTCGGCCTTTATCAGATTGCCGGATTCCTCCAGCATTTTCACGATCTTCTTTCTCGCTACGAATCTGTCCTCCCCTACGAGTATCTGAGCCTTCTCATTGAGCCTTCCATGCTCGTCGATAATATCGGTAACAGGGAGATTATGCCTAAGACCGATTTCGTAGTCGTTCACATCATGGGCCGGGGTAACTTTAAGACATCCGGTACCGAAGTCCATCTCTACGTAGCTATCCTCTATGACAGGAATCTCTTTGTTTATAAGAGGGATGAGAACCTTCTTCCCATGAAGCCAGAAATGTCTTTCATCTGCGGGGTTCACGCAAATGGCAGCATCGGCCATGATTGTCTCGGGACGGGTAGTGGCAATCACCAGATACTTGTCCGTTGGGTTGCCGTTTCCGTCTGAGATATAGTATTTCAGGTGATAGAAATGGCTCTTTGTGTCCCTGTGGATCACTTCCTCGTCACTGACTGCGGTAAGTCCTTCAGGGTCCCAATTGACCATCCTGACACCTTTATATATAAGTCCTTTCTTATAGAAATAGACGAAGGTGTTTATAACAGCCTGGCTCAGGTCAGGGTCCATTGTGAATTTGGTGCGGTCCCAGTCGCAGGATGCTCCAAGCTTGCGGAGTTGTTTAAGGATAATACCGCCATGCTCCTCTTTCCATTCCCAGGCGTATTTGAGAAACTCTTCCCTAGTAAGATCTTCCTTTTTAATTCCCTGCTCTTTCAACCTTGCGACAACCTTGTTCTCGGTAGCAATGGAAGCATGGTCGGTTCCCGGCACCCAGCATGCATTTTTCCCATCCATGCGGGCTTTGCGGATCAAAACGTCATTGAGGGTGTTGTTAAGGACATGACCCATATGGAGAATACCGGTCACATTTGGCGGCGGAATAACTATAGTATAAGGCTCCTTTTCAGATGGTTCAGAGTGGAAAAGCTTGTGTTTCAGCCAATAGGCGTACCACTTATCTTCGACCTCGGAGGGATTGTACTTCGCCGATAATTGTTCCATATTAGTTTTTACTTTTATAATCTTCGTTCAATAGTCTACAAAAATAACAATTTTTATTAATTTTGCCATCAGAAAACAGATACATATTATGGATAACAATAACCAGCAGAAACAGATCAGCCTCGATCTCAAGCCCGAAATCGCAAAGGGCTCATATTCAAACCTCGCAATTATCACCCACTCACGCAGTGAATTCATCATTGATTTCGCTACCAATCTCCCAGGACTTCCCAAACCGGAAATCTCAAACAGGATTGTAATGACCCCTGAACATGCCAAAAGGCTCCTCAATGCCCTGTTCGACAATATCAGCAAGTACGAAGCCAATTTCGGCCTCATAGACCTTGAAGGTCAGCCGAAGAATCAAGGAGGCACGTTCAATCTTGGCGGATTCGGTCCTATCGGAGGAGGCAGCAAGTCCTAATGGCGGTTCCGGATATAAGCGTACTGAAGAGAATCAAGGCTTTTGCCTTCGACGTTGACGGTGTAATGACCGACGGTGGTATTCTCTGTGACCTTGAAGGTCAGCTATACAGGACATTCGATGCAAAGGACGGCTTTGCAGTAAGGATGGCGACGATGAATGGTTATCCCGTCGCCGTCATCACAGGAGGCCGTTCCGGTAGTATCCGGGAAAGATTTCGCTCTTGCGGAATAAAAGAAGACGATGTGTATCTTGGCTCAAGAGACAAGATAGCTGATTTCAATGATTTTTGCAGGAAATATTCCCTAAAGCCGGAAGAGATTATGTACTTTGGTGATGATCTTCCGGATATTGAGACCATAGTCGCGGCCGGTATTGGTATTTGCCCTTCTGACGCAGTCCAGGATGTAAAGGACAGTGCCGACTGGGTATCTGATTATCCCGGCGGCAAGGGCTGTATCAGAGATGGATTTGAAAGGACAATGAAAGCCGCAGGAAGGTGGGTTTTCGATGCTTGCGACTATAAAAAGAGATTCTAATAATGGATCTTAAGGGCAGGAAAATTATACTTGGGAGCAATTCTCCGCGAAGGAGAGAGCTCATGGCAGGACTGAATATCGATTTCATAGTCGACACCGGAAACACTTTTTCTGAATCCTACTCCCCTGATACTCCATATGATGAGGTCCCTGTATTGATGTCGGAAGGAAAGTCTCTGGGATTCCACCGTCCTCTAGCTGATGACGAAATACTTATTACAGCCGACACAATGGTCATTCTCTCCGATGAGATTCTCGGGAAACCGCATGGACGCGAGGATGCTGTGAGGATGCTTAGAGACCTTTCGGGACGGGAGCATAAAGTGATAACAGCCGTTACTGTCAGGGATTCCAAGAAGTTCAAGACTGTGACGGATACCACTCTGGTATGGTTCAAAGATCTCTCTGAGGGCGAGATAGAGTATTATGTAGATGCTTGTCGCCCCTTTGACAAAGCCGGAGCATACGGTGTCCAGGAATGGATAGGATACATCGGTATTACAAGGATTGAAGGATCCTATTTCAATGTTGTGGGCTTCCCTGTCCACTTGGTGTATTCCCTTCTTCAGGAATTCCTTGAGGATTAGTTATTTATACTATATCGGAGGCCGAAATTGAGAAGAGGCATCAGCGGCTTGTCATTGTATATCGTAGGGATCTCGCTGCCGTTGTCGAAGTGCCTGACGGCCCCTCCTTCAGCAAAAACTGACCACGCCGATTTTTCGGAGAGACTGATTCTCACTCCGGCGACTGCATTGACAGACCATTGATTGTACGAGGGGACTTCTTCGGAGTGAGATTTGGCCGATGTCTTTTGCCCGCCTATGTATTCATGAGAATCCAGTGAGTAATCGACTGCTTTTTCCCACATTCCTCCGACCGAGGCATATACTTCAAGCCATTTGGCGGAAAGAGGAATTCCATAGTATAGAGAAATCGGGATACCCAAAAGCACCATCTTCTGTTCCGAATCAGTGTACATGGTGGAAGTCCCGCTGTGAATATTGCTTGAAAGCGATGTTCTCGATAGTCCCGTCCCAATACCGATACGGTCTGTGATATTATAAACGACATCGAAACTGATTCTTGCCGGCATTCTGTGAGTTACCGTCTTTTCAGTTGCCTGATTGGTGGAAAGAAGGCGCCTCATATTCGAATATGAATCGAGAGAAATGTCCGACCTTGTGCCTAAAATTGAATTACCATACCCGGACGATGATGTAGTTGATGTCCGGGATGCCGAGGTGGAAATCTTATATGAGAGACCGCCCTTTTTCTTTGGTATAGCGACGATTGGGCTGTCAATAAACTCATTATCAAGTTGTTCCGACTTATTCCGACGAGTGAATTGAGCTTCTCTTGAAGGGACTTCCGACGGGATAAATTCTTTTTCTTCCCCCTCTTGAGCATCTTCTTCATTCACTTCTTCAGCACTGACAGACTCTATCGATTTCTGCTCGTCGTATACAACCGGAATGACCTCTGCAAGTGACTTGACAATGACAGGTGATTTAGGTGACGAAGGGATTTCCGGAAGAATAGAAACATTCTCATCAAAGGAAGCGGGAGCCTCTTCCAAAACAGCGATAGGTTCAGGCAAATTGCCCGCATTTCTACCCTTAGGAACAACAAAGACAGCGAGAGCTGCAGCCGCAGCCGTTACAGCAGCGAGAGTGATCCATCCAAATGGAATCACTTTCCGCTTCTTATCCGGAAGCTCTTTTTCTATAGAGTCCCACAGACCTTCAGGCTCCCTCATCTGAAAGTCGTCGAAACGGGACTTTAACTCTTTCTTCCAATCTTCCATTGCAAAACTATCTATGTTCTTTCCTGTATTTTTCAATTTTCTCAACAAGCATCATCCTTGCCCTGAAATATTGTGATGCTGATGAGTTTTCCTTTATTCCAAGAAGCGAGGCAATCTCCTTGTGACTTTTGTTCTCAAAAACGAATAGATTGAATACCGTCCTGTATCCGTCCGGAAGAGACCGGATCATATCCAATATTACGTTCATCGGCAAATCTCCCATTCCGGGATCAGTATCCTCTTCGTCAGGTATATCGGGGTACTTGTTATCAATCAGCTGTACATTCTTTTTCTTCTTTAATGACTTCAAACAGTCATTGACAACAATCCTTGTCACCCACGCTTTAAGTGACCCCGCTCCCCTGTATTGGAACTTATCAATAGATTTAAATATCTTTATATATGCTTCTTGGAGAATATCTTTTACTACATCGTTATCGGGAATATATCTACTGCAGACCCCTGTAAGATAACTGACGGTGGAAGAATAGAAATCTCTCATCGCCGATCTGTCCTGTTTCTTGAGTCGGTTGGCCAGGTCTATTTCGTTACTACTGCTATAAGTTGTATTCAAATTGCAGCGTTGATATATTATTGTCAAGATCTCGGTATGAGACCGATAGTTTTGCCCTCCCGCTTACCGGTAGAATTTGATCGAGCGGGAAAGCAATCAGTCCTTCCTCCAAGTATGTGGGAGCATCTCCATGAGCATCATGAAGGAGAACAATCTCATTTTTTTCCTCCCCCGGAGTCAGAGAGAAGCTATGAGGAATGGTTCCGGAAGTATTTATCTTATAATGAATTGTAAGGAACCTATCTTCGAGTGAGGTGAATTCATCTTTGACGATACCGACAGGGTCTGCAGCCTTGGCAGAAGATGGGGTCACAGTATCAAGAATAATATTCCCGGTCTGAATCGGTTCCAGCCATAAAAGATGGACATAATTCTTATTTGGATCATTCTCTACACTTACTTTGACGTATTCTACCATAGCTCTGTAAGGCTCCTTTGGAATAGCCAGATCCCAATTTAGAGGGAAGACCCGGTTCTTATTCGAGAGAACGAGAACCACCTTCCCTTCTTCCACTCTTACTGTTGCTATTGCATCTTTGGGGGATGAACTGGTTACAGTTGAGCTGTATGGACCATCCAAGACTGTTGCTTCTTCCTTCATGCAAGAGAGAGGAAGAAGCATTAGAAAAATAATGAGCGAAATAATCTTATTATTCATACGCTCAATAAATTATCGGGTATTAAAAATACTGCACGAAAAAATCAACTTTTTATTTTTCCGTGGCAGTTGGAATACTTCAGACCGCTCCCGCAAGGACAAGGATCATCACCGGAAACGTGCGGAATTGCCATACCGAAGGGAAATCCGAGCGGCATTTTTGAGAGCAGGCTATCTAGCTGGGGATCTGTTTCAATAACATCTGAATAACCGTCTGAAATTGTAGGGAAAGGCATTTCCCAGTGAGGATGGGAATCCTCTTGACCATCTTCAGATGTCTCCAGGCTGGGATCAACCCTCAAGTAACCGGTCTCCTCTGCAGAATGTCCATTCAGAACCCACTTGGGAGCGTTGTTGGCATAGTCAGCAATTATTCTCAGATATGAAATGTACATTTCCTCAGTCGGGATACTGTCTACGAGGCTCGTTACGGAGTCGAACAGAGATATATTGACTTCGGGATTTTGAGCGCACATCCAAATTTCATGTTCTTCCCAAATCAGGTCATCACCTTCGTAGCCTAGAGACCTAAGCATCATGTCCAGAGATTGTCCGGTATCGGTATTCATCCCGAATATAAAATAAGGGGCGCCGCGACCGGCCTCTATTGCATCTTCAATCGAGAATTTCTTGTATTCCCCCGCTTCGGTAAATGCTTTCCTGTCGCTGACCAACTGTCCCGGATCCTCCACTGACGGAGAACACATGTAAAGATTCCCTTCATCGTCGTACCAGTGATAAACTTTCGTAATCGGATTATTGCCGATAAAACGCATCACATTATCATATCCTGGACTATATGGACTTGATGCATAGTCGACCAGAAGATCGCTGTACATCTCGAAAGGTATTATTCCGTAAAGGTTGAGATAACCGATCATAACTCTCTCTATCTCAAACCTTCCGCTACGTCTTCCCTCTCTTAGGGCCTTACCTATATGCGGTTTGGTTAGATTATAAATATCCTCTGTAATCCAGACTTTGTGATAGTCTTCCCCTTCGGCCGAATCACTGCTTATGATCCCTCCGAATTCCAGGATGGTAGGATAATCTGGCGGATTGAGAAAAAGAGGCTTATCCGGTCCCATTGATACCAGTTTGGAAAGAAGCAGAAGATCCCTTTCGAACATAAAATCCATCCACTCGGCTGGAGAACAACTGAGGTAGGTGGCGAGTTCCTCGGCCATATCGTGCTTCTTTAAAGACATTGAGAGGTCTTTCCCAAAGACATTTGCAATGTCCCTGAGCTCAGCCTTCTTGTACCTGTCGAGAAAGTATTTAATTCCCTGATATCCTGTCATTTTTATTGTTCGTCAATTCCGTATGATGAAGATGCATCTGCTATTAGATGCTTTTCCATGCCTTTTCGTGCCCATTTTATCATCATAAAACAGAAAAGAAGTATTGCTATTGTTATCGTTCCACTGATTTCTGGGGAAAATGCAGTTACCATGGCAACGGAATCATATAGCCCGTGGGCAATTACCGGATAAAGCCACATTTTAATTCCTGCAAATGGAGCCCTGTATCTGTCAAAGTGGTTGAGCGAGTAGTAATAGCCCATCAGTACGGCAAATCCGAAGTGACCGGGGATAGCGGTCATGGAGCGGCCAATGCCGGTCGTGACCCAATCAGAGCCTGCAGCAAACAGATACTCTATGTTCTCGAACGCAGCAAATCCCATCCCGACAGCGACAGCATAGACAATGCCATCCATTCTCTCATCGAAATTCCTGTTGTTTCTCAGGAAGAGCCAGAGACAGAAAAGTTTAGCGGTCTCTTCCGGAATGGCGGCCCCGAAAAATGCTGTCGCGACAGCTCCGCCGAAGTTTGTTATCTCGGAAGGGAAAAGACCGAATAATTTCGCCGGCACTGATATGAAAAACGAACAGAAAACCGACAGCCAACCATAGAGGAAGCCCTTGAGGACCTGTCCTATGGGCTCCCTCTGCAGTTTATCCTGCTGATAGGTATAAAAGAGAAGTATAAGTGCCGGAAGAACGGCAAGGCATAATACAAATCTAGTGTCTGTCATAATCTGTCACAATCAATTTATCGTTATCTACTCTGAATTTAATATCATACCCTTCGAAAATCAAACCGTATTTCTTGTCACTTTTATCCTGGTATGCCGGCCGTGGATCGAGGGAAAGAATCTGCCTCAGAGCTTCTCTATCTTCCTTTCCAAAAGGAAGTTCCACATTAAACAGCACCTCCAGTACCGGCTCGGGAGAAGAAGGTGCGAACCCCCTCGAAGCTTCCGGATGGCAGTCGGCATAGACAAGATAAGGTTTAATGTCGTAAATGGGGGTCCCATCAGCAAGGTCTGCTCCTGAAACTGTTATCTCGGAGTTTTCTATCTTTTCAATATGGACTGCAGAAAGGCCGATTGGATTGGGTCGGAAAGGCGATCTTGTGGCAAACACTCCCATGGATACGTTCCCTCCCAGCCTTGGAGGACGTACGGTCGGCTGCCACTGCCCTTCTGCCTGATTGTTTAGACTGAAACCCCAGATGAGCCAAATCCAATCGAATCCATCTTCGCCGAGAAGGCCCCTGAGAGCCTCCTCGCGGCGGAATTCCGGTTCGAATACAATAGTCCCAGTCAGGGCGTTCGCAAGTGAACTCTGACGTGGTACCCCGAACTTGGTCCCAATCTGTCCTCTGTAATATGCTATCGGTCTCAGTTGCATTAATCGGCAGCGTTCAAAACTATCTCAGAAAGTGTCGGATGGGCATGAATAATGGATGAGAGGTCATAGATATTCCCATCCATGGAAATCAGAGCTGTAACCTCCTGGATGAGGTCTGAAGCGTGCGAGCCTATAATATGGCAACCGAGAATTCTTCCTGATTTCTCTTCCTCGATAATCTTACAGTAGCCATCGGGCGAATTCATGCTCAGAGCTTTCCCGTTTGCCCTGTAGAAAGACTTCCGGATTTTAAAGGCGACTCCTTCAGCCTTGCACTCTTCCTCTGTCTTCCCTATTGTTGCGACCTCCGGAGAGGTGAATACTGCGGCCGGGACCAAATCAAGCTGAATCTTATCGACGGGCCCTTCGGAAGGGCATCCTGCAGTAAGGTGATTAAGGACGCGGCGGCCCTGGAATGTCGCAACATGAGCAAGCATCATCCCACCGGTAATGTCTCCGATTGCATATATATTCGGGACCGAAGTCTGCATATAATTGTTGACTACAACACCCTTAGGAGTCGTTTCGATACCAATTTCATCAAAGTTAAGAGACTTTAAATTCGGTCTTCTGCCGACGGCCATCAAAACTTTGTCAGAGAGGATTGAAAAGCGATTATCCTTGAACTGATACTTGACTTCAAGGCCTCCAGGAGAGTGTTCAATGCTTTCTACTTTAGCTGAAGTAATGATTGAGATGCCTTTTTTTGACAAGCTTTGTTTCAATCTTTTAGCGAGGTCTATATCAAAGCGAGGAAGAACATTCGGACAATATTCCAGCACAGTCACTTCACTCCCGAAGCTATTGAAAATAGAGGCGAATTCAAGTCCGATAACGCCTGCTCCTATGATGCAGAGTTTCCTTGGAATTACATCTATCGACAGTAACTCTTTGGATGTTATTACCCCCTCGAGGTCATTACCCGGAATCGGTAAAAGGGCAGACACAGAACCCGTTGCAATTATTATGTAATCGGATTCTATCTCTTCCTCCCCAACCAAAACAGTGTGAGAGTCTTTAAAAGAGGCTTTTCCCTCGATTATCCTGACTTTCTTGAGGAGAAACTCTATCCCGCTTCTAAGCTGAGAGATGACAGCTTCTTTTCGCTCAACAGCCTTTTTAAAATCAAACGAATAACTTGCTGTTATGCCATATTCTTCCGAATGAGCAAAATCTTCCAGGACCTCGGCATTGCGGCAAAGGCACTTAGTGGGAATGCATCCTTCGTTAAGGCAGGTGCCGCCAAGGGGTCCGTCGGTAATCAGAGTGACGTCGAACCCCTTTTCGGCTGCCGCTGCAGCAGTCTCGTATCCACCGGGACCTGCTCCGATGATAGTTATACTCTTACTCATTTATATTGCATCCTGATATTTCAGTATCGGATTTCGTGCTGCCGCTGTCTCATCGGGACGGCGGACAGGTGTATTGTGAGGTGCCTCGTGGAGTATATTAGGATCCTCAGCCGCTTCCTTTGCTATTTCCCTCATTACCTCTATGAAAGAATCCAGAGTTTCTTTTGACTCTGTTTCGGTCGGCTCGATCATTATCGCCTGGTGGAAAAGAAGAGGGAAATAAATCGTTGGAGCATGGAACCCGAAGTCAAGAAGCCTCTTCGCTACATCAAGGGTTGTAGCCCCGGGAACATCGTCATGAGCTCCGTCATTGACGAGTCCGTCGAATACGAATTCATGCTTGCAGACGCCCCCGATAGGTAATTTATAGACGTCTTTGAGGCTTTCCTTGATATAGTTGGCACCGAGGACAGAGAGCTGTCCTACGCTCCTGAGGTGCTGCTTCCCAAGCATCAAAATGTAAGTGTATGCCCTTAGGATGACACCAAAATTACCCATAAAACCGGAAACCTTTCCGGCTGTTGTACCATTCTCCTTTTCAATATGGAACTTTCCATCTTCACCCTTAACAACATGAGGAAGTGGCAGGCAAGCTTCAAGATGCTTTGCAACACCCACCGGGCCGCTTCCAGGGCCTCCTCCGCCATGAGGGGTCGAGAAAGTCTTATGGAGATTCAGATGCATGATGTCAAAGCCCATATCGCCTGGACGAACGACGCCCATAAGAGGATTCATATTGGCTCCATCGTAGTACAGAAGGCCTCCGGCCTTATGGACAAGAGTAGCGATTTCCTTGATCTCGGTTTCAAATAGTCCGAGGGTATTGGGATTTGTCATCATAATACCGGCAACAGTCTCATCCAGAAGTGTTTCCAGTGCGGCAACATCTATCCTTCCATTCTCCAAAGACTTCACCTCGACAACTTCAAAACCGCAGACTGCGGCAGAAGCAGGGTTGGTCCCGTGAGCGCTGTCCGGTACGATAATCTTCTTTCTTGCAGAGTCTCCCCTCAGCTCATGATAACGTTTCATAATCATGAGTCCGGTAAGTTCTCCATGAGCTCCGGCGCAAGGGTTGAATGTGAACTTGGAAAGGCCCGTAATTGCGGCTAGAGACTTTTCCATGTTATAATACACTTCCAGCACACCCTGGACGGTATCCTCATCCTGAAGAGGATGGATACTGTTCCAAGCCGGCATTGCGGCAATCTCCTCATTAATCTTCGGATTGTATTTCATAGTGCAGCTGCCGAGCGGATAGAAACCGGTATCGACGCCGAAGTTCATCTGGGAAAGATTGGTATAATGACGAACCACATCTACTTCGCTTACCTCGGGAAGCGGTAGAGGAGCTTCCCTTGCGACAGAAGAAGGGAGCAAAGGTGTCTCGGAATAGCGGTTACGAGGAAGTGAATATCCAATATTACCTTCCTTTGAAAATTCGAATATGAGTTTATCGTAATACTTCATAACCTATTCCTCCACAACTTTAACAAGGGCATCGATTTCTTCCGGTGTCCGCTTTTCTGTGACTGCAAATGAAACAAATCCTTCCTCAGTTGCAAGGGCTCCGAAGAACCCATTGTCTTTCAGCTTCTTCTGGAGTTCTGCGATGGGGACAAGAGGTTTCAGCACAAACTCTTTCAGGAAAGGCTTATTCGGGAATACTTCCTCGAACTTGCCGGTTGAAAGAAGACGGTTATAAAGATAATGGGCTCCCGCTGAGGAGAGTTCGTTAACTTTCCTCAGTCCCTCTGGACCCATAAGTGAGGCGTATACTGTAACATATAGGGCCATCAGTGATTGATTGGAGCAGATGTTAGAAGTCGCTTTTTCGCGGCGGATATGCTGCTCGCGGGCTTGGAGGGTAAGGACATAAGACCTCTTTCCTTCCCTGTCGACAGTCTGACCGACTATACGGCCGGGAAGCTTTCTGAGATAATCCTTCTTTGCGGCCATGAATCCGACATAGGGACCACCGAAACATACCGGAATGCCGAGAGGCTGCCCGTCTCCGACTGCTATGTCAGCGCCCCATTCAGCGGGAGACTTGACAACAGCAAGAGCGGACGGGTCGCAATATTCTACCATGAGAGCTTTTGCTCCATGTATCGCCTCGCCAAAGCCAGAGTGATCCTCGACAATACCGAAACGATTGATTGAAGGGAGAATAACTCCTGCAACGTCACCCTTGGAGAGCTCAGCCTTAAGGCAATTGATGCAAGTTTGCCCATTCATTACAGGAGCATGCCCAATCTCGATACCGTGGTACTTGGCATATGTCTCGACAGTCTTCACTACATGAGGTAAAAGACCGTCTGAAAGGAGAACCCTGGTTTTCTTTTTTGTGCTGGCCATGCAGAGCATCATGGCTTCAGCAGCCGCAGTCGGACCGTCATACATCGAGGCATTTGAAACATCCATTCCGGTCAGAGCACATATTATACTCTGGTACTCGAATATATACCTCAAAGTCCCCTGGGAAATCTCGCACTGATATGGTGTATATGCAGTGAGGAACTCCGAGCGGGAGATGATATTCTGGACGACGGACGGCGAATAATGGTCATAGGCCCCAGCCCCGGCAAAAATCTTTAGAGGAACATTCTTCTTGGCCAAATCTTCGAAGAAAGACCTGACTTCGGTTTCAGACAGAGCGTCCGGGAGATCATATTCGCCTTTGAACATGAACTCCCCGGGCACATCGCTATAGAGGTCGTCAAGGCTATTGACTCCTATCCTCTCCAGCATTGCCTTTATATCCCCCTCTGTCTGAGGAAAATATGCAAAATGATCCATATCTACTCGGTTGTCGCTTTATATGATGCTGCGTCCATAAGGCCCTCCAGCTCGGAAGGGTCAGACATCTCAACCTTTATAATCCAGGCTTCGTAGGCATCTTCATTGACTTTTTCCGGAGCATCCTCAAGTTCATCGTTTTTCTCGACGACAGTGCCGGAAACAGGGCTGTAGAGATCGCTGGCGGCCTTGACTGATTCGAGAGCGCCGAAAGATTCCCCCTTCTCAACCTCGTCGTCTACATCAGGCATGTCTACATAGGTGATTTCACCCATCTCTTTCTGTGCGAAATCACTTACTCCGATAACGGCGATATTGCCTTCTACTTTTACCCATTCGTGAGACTCGCTATAGAGGAGTCCTTCAATAACTTTACTCATAATAGATTGATTATTAATTATTTCTTATAGTTTGTCTGATAAAATCTCTTCTTGACGACTTTTCCGGGGAATACTTTCTTCCTGATCCGGATCCAAAGAGGAGTCCCAAGGGCTGAGTATTCCCTCTTGACAAGGGCGAAACAAATGCTCTTATCGAGAGAGATGGAGTGGTAGCCGGTGGTTACTATACCTACTTCATTTCCGTCCTCCGTTTCTACAGGATATCCAGCACGCGGAATGGCTCTGTCTTCAATCTCGATGCCGACTAGTTTTTCTTCTGTCCCTTCCGCTTTCTGTACGGCTAAGGCATCCTTTCCAATGAACTCTTCTTTATCCAGCTTGCAGAACATTCCAAGACCTGCAACTACAGGAGATATCTTGTCGCTAAGTTCGTCTCCATAAAGAGGGAGCCCGGCTTCAAATCGGAGGGTATCTCTGCACCCGAGACCGCACGGCTGGACTCCTGCCTTCATGAGGATATCCCATATTTCGCAGGTACCTTCATTTGTCGTGTAGAGCTCGAATCCGTCTTCTCCTGTGTAGCCGGTGCGGCTGATAATAAGTCTGGAGCCTTTCCACTCGTCATCGTAGAAAGTGTAGAAACCGAGTTCGGCAGCCTTTGGGAAACCGAGAACATCAGTAACCACTTTTTCCGCATCAGGCCCCTGAATGGCAACCTGTCCCCATGAAGAAGAAGCATTGACAGCCTTGCAGTCAAAACCCTCAATATTCTCCTTTATCCATGCGAAATCCTTGTCAATATTGGCGGCATTGACAACAAGAAGGAAGTGGTCAGGCTCGCTCTCCCTATAAACGAGAAGGTCATCCACTACACCACCGTCCGGATAACACATCATCCCGTAGAGGACCTTTCCGGGCTCAAACCCCCGAATCTCATTAGTAAAGATGTGATTTACAAATTTTTCCGCATCTTTTCCGCTAATGAATATTTCACCCATATGGGATACGTCGAAGACACCGGCCTTCTGCCTTACGGCATTATGCTCCACAGTGATTGAATCATATTGAATCGGCATCATGAAACCCGCAAAAGGGCTCATCTTGGCCCCCAGAGCAACATGTCTGTCATAAAGGCAAGTAAACTGCAGTTTATCGTTCTGAATTTCTGACATAATCGGTTATTGGTTAAAAATCATATAATTCATTTATAAATGTTTCCGTAGACAGGCCGGGGATATAGTCTCCAAGGTCAAAGCCGTTCAATGATTCTCTTACTGAGTCCTTTTCATCTTGTACTCCCTTAAGGCGCTTTTCAATCTCATCCTGAGGATCAGATGTAGAAAAGTAATCCCCCATAAGGCAAAAAGAGCGAATAGCGTTCCCGTCCTTTTCTATATTTATTTGGAACTCCCCTATCCCCTTGATTATAAAGTGCTTCTCCTCTGAATAAAGGTGCTTTTTCCCCTTGATGAAATCTTCGTCAAGATAGCTTTTTTCAATCTTTTCTATTTCTTTCAAAGCCCCTTCTTCAAGATTGACGGAAGACTGGCACATTGCGTTTTCAAGGGCAGTCCTGATGTAGGAAGCATCAACGCCTTTAATGAACTCGGACAGATTGGCGATATGCTGACGAACCGAACTAACTCCCTTCGAACTGATTTTTGCCGCAGAAGGGGTAATCGCAGATTCGAGAGAATCCATGTCCACATCGAATAGAAGTGTACCATGGACAATACTTGAATGAGGAAGTATCTCAAATGCGTTCCCTGAAATCTTTCTTCCATCGACCATAATGTCGTTCCTGCCGGATGAAATCGCATTGATGCCGAGGCTTCTCAGTACTGATACTATTCTTTCAAGATAACGATTGAAAACAGCCTCTACGCCGCTCTGGTCGCAGATATAGGACATCATTATATTGCCCATATCCGAATAGACGCAACCTCCTCCGCTCTTTCTTCTAACAATATCAATCCCTTTGTCGCGGCAGAACCCGATGTTGACTTCGGCTTCCATAACCTGGTTACGACCGAAAATAACTGCCGGAGGGGCTTGCCATGTAAAGAAAGCCTCTCTCACCCCCTCGGAAGAGGACGGCACCAACTCCATGATATGGGAAGCGACATATTCTTCCATGGCAAGATACCATGTCAGTCTTCGTTTCCCTTGAGAAGAGTTATTACCTGCCTTGACCAGATACATGTAAAAATATTATAAAGCCAGTCTGAATCCTATGGTACTCTTGAAAAGGCTTGCCTTGTTTTCACTCCTGTTTGCCGTTCTGCATTTATCCCAAAATGCCGCTGCACTTCCTCCCCTCATCACTCTGTAATCGAGACCCGACTCTGTTATTTCCGGCCCGACAGGGTTGACGGAATCTTCTGCACTATATGGAGCAAAACGATCTTGGCACCACTCCCAGACGTTGCCAGACATGTCATAGGTGCCGAGTTCATTGGGAAAACGAGTCCCGACTTTGACCGGCTTCAGGTCTTTGGTCTCTTTGACCGCGACAACGTCAGACCTCATAGCTCCGGCAAACGGATATCCTTTTGTCTTCTTTCCGCCTCTTGCTGCATATTCCCATTCTGCTTCGGTCGGAAGGCGGAACTTTCTGCCTGTCAAGGCGTTAAGCTTTGCTATAAAGGACTGGGCATCATACCACGAAACATTCCCTACGGGATATCCATCACCCTGAAGATAAGGAGGAAGATATCCCATCACAGCCTTCCACAGCTCGCATGTGACTTCGAACTCCCCGATCATGAAAGAGTCAAGGGTAACTTTATGGACGGGCTTCTCATCGTCTTTGGCGAGTTTTTCGTGCTCCTCTGTTACGTCGCCGACTTTGAAGGTCTCTGCTTTTAATTCTGTTACGGGATCACGAGGTACGATATTTTTTTCAATTAGATCGACAATAGCCTGAGGACATTTTTCTCCGGTAGAAACAGCCAGTCGAAGACCTGCAGTCGGAGATTTTGTCTTCGGTGACAGCCCTTTTCTGGAAGAAATGATGCACTCCGACTTACTGTCGGCCGCGCTTCCTCCGCGGAGAACATTCTCAATTCCCTCAGAAGGACCGACAGGATTGATTGCCAACTCATCTCCTAGATTCTCTGTCCATTTATCTGAGCACCATTCCCAAACTCCTCCACTCATAGCCTTGATACCAAGTTCATTGACCATGGATGGCTTTAATTCGTTTCCTCCACTGTAAAGGGTACGTTGCGATTTATTGCCTCCTCTCGCTGCGAACTCCCATTCAGCTTCAGTTGGAAGACGGAATGGCACTCCGGTTATCTTGGCAAGCTTTTCAACGAATTTCACTGCATTTTCATACGTCACTCCGCTAACAGGAGCGGTAGGAACATCCTTCGGGCTAGGATTGCTGCCCATGACAGCTTTCCAAAGTTCCTGCGTCACTTCAGCCGTTCCGATCGCAAAGCCGTCAAGAATAACCTGATGGATATCAGGATTCTTCTTCACTCCCTGCTCGAAAGTCTCTCCCATTGAGAATGTTCCTCCTTGTACAGGAGTCAGAGTGAAGGGTATATTTTTGACAGAAAAAGAATAAAGACCGTCACCGCCAAGATAAGGTGAGAGATCAACGGGGTCTCCATTTCCTTTAGGCGAGCCGCAAGAAGAAACAATCGCGGCTGCGACTGTGAGCTGGAAGAAAGCTGTCTTTAAGAAGCGTCGTGATTTCATATTATTGTCTATTTGTCAATTTTTCAGAAAGAAAATGTTGTATGCGGAGATTGGTTTCCAAGTTTATTCTCATATCTTCAGGTGTCGCTCCGTGCGGGACGGAGAGCTCTCCGCAAATATCTATAGCGAGAATATTCTCAGCTCTGTCTATAGCAGTACTGATTATAGCAAGGACCTCGTCCAACGTGAATTCCCCCTGGCTCCAGTCAGTCCTGGCCCATTTCCGGGACATGATGTCTTTATCGAGTGAGATATAAAGATTCCCAAACGACCTATCCGAGAGGCCGCCCCGGGGGGCCGGGCCTATAGTGATGACATCTCCAAGAGACGGGTTCTCCATTTTTATTGTATTCACCCAACTCCCGCAGCTGAGAACCCCTTCGAATTCCGGCTCCTGATCATCGGGATGGTGGTCAAGGAGAAGAAGATCAAACGGCTCCAAGACGCTCTCAGAGAGGATTTTAGTCATGTAATGGTAGTCGCCGCTGTCAATCCATCGGATAGGAAAATCCGAAAAAGGTGCCACTTGTTCGCGTATTCTGTCTTCGGCGTCAGGAGAGCAGTAACATGTAGTCCCTTCTACGGATGACAGGTCGACTACTTCCAATGTGCACCCTTCTTTTTTAAGCTTATCGATAAAGCCCATGTCGGTGTAGACATGAGAAAAATCAGCTATGAGGGTCCTTACAAACATATCCCTCAAATTTAACAAATATTATCCGGATTCCGAAGGAATTCCCTCTGAAAAAAGCATAAAAAAGCCGGCCCCCTATCGGAGACCGGCTTCTGATGATTCAGAATCTACTGATTAATAGGTAACTACCGGCTCAAGAGCCTTGGCAGCATCGATATACTTCTGGACTTCTGCCTCTACAGGAACCCTTCTGGTAAGGTGTTTCTCCTCATTGACTTCGAGCATCTTGGCTGCAAGGTTTGCAGCGTTGCGGTTGCGAAGTTCCTTGACGGTGTCAACACCGGCAGCCTCCAAAAGCTCAGAGAACTGAGGGCCAACTCCCTTGATACGGAAGAGATCTGCGTGATTTACCCATGTGAGAATGCGGCCATGGTCGATGCCTGTAGCCTCCTCAAGAGCAGCGCGTCCCTTTGCAGACGCACCCTTCTCAAGAAGCTGGTCTACGGTTTCAATTCCTGCAGCAATAAGTTTCTCTGCATAGACGGGGCCGATGCCCTGGATGTCGATAATCTTGTAGGTCATAATCAATTATGTGTTAAGTGTTAATGATTTCGCTTATGCTCCCAAAGTTAAGAAAAATTAATTATAATTATACAAATTATGAAAAAAATTATTTTAAGATTCCTCGACGATTTTGTGAAGATTATGCGGAATCATGCTTTTAAACTTAGCCCAAGCCCCTTTTCTGATATTGATTCTTTCGAGACTGGTGCAGCCCCTAAAAACCTCTTTCCCCATATATTCGAGACCGGAAGGGAGAAAAATCTCTTCAAGTTCTTCGCAGCAGTTGAATGCCCTTTCCCCTATTCGTTTCAATCCTTTGTTGAGCCTCACATGGTATAGAGAAAAACAGTCTTCAAAAGCTCTTTCCCCGATGCTTAAAAGAGACCCCGGCATCCCAAGAGTCTGAAGCTGCCAGCAGTCTTTGAAAGCCATGTCGCCTATTACCAGAAGATTCTTTGGAAGTCTCAGCCCCAATAGCCAGCCGCATTCGAGAAATGCCATTTTACCAATATGGGTAAGAGATTCGGGGAGTTTAATCTTGTCAAGGTATGCAACCCTTTCTTCCTCCGGTACAGGCTCTGAGAAATGGTCATTCTCGGCCATATAATCCTGAAACGAAAACACTTCGTCACAGATAATCCTGCAGCCGTCCCTCACGACGACTTCCCCGGGATAGTTCTCGGCATCGAGAAGTTTCTCTCCGTCAGAGGAATAGCTACAATTATACTCGGCGTCCCACTCGTCATCATGTATAGATTCAAGATGAGGAGCGGTATCGACTCCGATAATTTCTTCTAGAGTCATTATTAGAAGGTTTTAAGGAAATCCAGATCTTTTTTCAGCATGATCTTAGGCTCCATCACTGCTACTTTCTGGAAGAGTTTAAACTGGTAGACGGGCGAAAGATAGACAAGGTGTTCGTGCTTTCCTTTTCTCCACCATTTATAGAAACCGACAGGATCGGTATCGTAGGGAATTTTTGCCTCGATATCGGATGTATATCCTGGGAAATCTATCATTACCTTAAGGCCCATAATGCGTTTATAGTAAGATAAATCCGCACGCCTTAGCTTGGAAACAAGTGGATTGAAAACTTCAAGCTGATCTACCTGAAGGACCTTTTCACGGATAATCATCTTATGGATGCGGACAGGATCCGTGTTAAGCCACTCTCCTATACGGAGTGTCTTAGGACCTTCATCCGTATCCAACGTGAGATAATCTTCTGAGAAATAAATCTTATCAGAATCTAAAGAATAATTATCCATGGACTCAGTTCTAAAACGCAAATATATGTAAAAAAATGCAAAGAAACAACCTGCAAGACCATTTTTTTCTTTTATAAGGCCTCCAAATTTTATTCTTTCGCCATTTTTTCTTTACTTTGTATGATATAAATCTTACTTCGATGCAAAACTCGTCCGGACAACAATTTAAGGTGAAACACGATTCACCCCTTTTAAAATATCTCTTTGAACTCTTTCCTGATCAGAGCAAAACTGGTGTCAAACAAATGCTTTCCAAAGGTAGAGTCCTTGTTAACGACCGCCAAATTACGGCATTCGACCAGCCTCTTTTCGTAGGAGATACCCTTCTCATACTGAAAAAAGGCATATCGATCGCACGAGAATCGGCAGCCACCGCCACTAATTCTCTCGAAGCTGCCGGAGTGAAAGTCATTTACGAAGACGAACGGTTGCTTGTAGTAGATAAACCATCCTCACTCCTTGTCACCGCTCCTGTCGGAGAAAAGGTCGAGACTACGCTCTATTCACTTGTACAACAGTATGTCCGTATGGTCACAAAAGCCAACAGAAAAGAGGATATTCTAAGCGGCCGTGAAGTCGACAGGACTACAAAGAAAGCATGGCTTGTTCATCGCATGGAAAGGGGTGCTTCCGGACTGATTATCTTTGCAAAGGATGAGAGGACAAAGGACCTCCTTCAGAGTAAATGGGATACCCTCATTGAAGAGCATTCATTCACTGCTTATCTGGAAGGCGAAGTATATCCTTCTTCCGGAACTATTGAAACATGGATCGTCCCGGACGAGAAGGCAAGAAAGCTGGTTTCTTATCCAACAGATGAGATAAAAGAGTCTAAACGCGAGGTAAGTTTCTATAAAACAATCGATTATATAAGAAAGTCCAAAGAGGGAAAAGTCCTTTTTACAGTTGTCACTATCGGTACCCGTTCCCGCCGCCCCGATGTACTTCGCTCTCAGGCAGAATTCATAGGACATCCGATAGCTGGAGACGGAAAATATGGAGCATACTGGGATCCTTTCGAAAGGCTTGCCCTTCATTCTTCCACTTTGGTATTCCACCATCCATACTCCGGAAAGACTGTCCGTTGCATTTCCCCCCTACCCGAAGTTTACAATAAAAAAATCAGATAATGAAAGAACTTATCATACCCTCCTCAAGCGATTCAATATCCCTTTCCACAATAGTGACAGAGCCCTCCTCGGAACCTAAAGCAGTTCTTCAAATAGTCCATGGAATGGCCGAACATAAAGAGAGATACATTCCTCTTATGAATTACCTTTCCGACAGGGGGTACGTCTGTGTCATCAACGATCTTAGAGGACATGGTAAATCCGTCTCGACTCCCGATGATTTAGGATATATGGGAAAGGTCGGCTGGAAGGGTCTTGTCCATGATGAGCACGATGTGACAGAGTGGATTCAGAAGGAGTATAAAGACTTTCCTCTTTTTCTTTTTGGCCACAGTATGGGTTCTCTTATTGTCAGAAGCTATTGCAAGACTTTTGACAACGATATCCGTGGACTTATAGTATGCGGCTCGCCTAGTGCGAATCCTCTCGTGGGGACGGGTAAATTCATCGCCTCATGCATCAAACTTTTCAAGGGCAATAGATTCCGCAGTCCCCTATTAACTAAGCTCACAACGGGGGCATATGGCAAGAAATTCAGGAAAGAGGCCCCCAATGCCTGGATTTGCTCTGACCCTGCTGTTGTAGACGCCTATAACAGGGATCCACTTTGCGGTTTTCCCTTTACAGTCAACGGCTATACTGCCCTGTTTAACCTTTTGGAAGACGTCTATTCCAACAAAGGATGGTTGGTGAGGAACCACTCTCTTCCCGTTCTATTCATTGCAGGGTCCGAGGATCCTTGCATTGACGGGATTAATAACTTTTCCAAGGCGGTAAGTTTCTTCCGATCAGTCGGTTACTCTTCTGTTACCAGCAAGGTCTATCCTAAGATGAGGCACGAAATCCACAACGAGATCGGTAAAGAAACTGTTTGGGAAGATATAGCCGATACTCTCGACAGATGGGTTGGATAATAGTTTCCAAAAAGTACACATTAATAGCCAAAAATCAATCCGTTTTATAGGCAGATTACATTATATTATCAAAATTTAGATTAAATTTGCGTCATACAAGTTACTAAAACACTATATTTGATGGAAGAAAGGAAACAGTCTCAAAGAATATTGACATCAATATTAAACGGACCAGAAAGAAAGCTATTGGTCTATCTCGCCGGGAAAATGCCCAAATGGGTGACTTCCGATATGCTTACTTTCGTCGGCACCCTTGGGGCCATTATCATTGCTGTCGGCTACGCTCTTTCGAATTATAATCTCAATTGGCTTTGGCTTGCCTCGTTCGGTTTTCTCGTAAACTGGTATGGAGATTCTTTGGATGGTTCGCTTGCTAGAGTGCGCAATAAGCAAAGGCCATTGTACGGTTTCTTCCTGGACCATACAGTAGACTGCCTGAATGAGACTATTATGTTCATAGGAGTAGGTCTTTCCCCGCTTTTGAATATCACAACCTCCCTCTTTGTGCTTGTGACATATCTTCTCTTGTCCGTATATGTCTATATAGCAGCCCACCTCAAAAATGAGTTCAAGCTTACTTATGCAGGTTTGGGACCAACCGAGTTCAGGATAATCGTCGTAATCGTCAATACTCTATTCATATTCATCAAACCTTTGAGCGAGATTTTCACCGAGGTGACCCTGCTAGGGACAACAATGCGACTTGGGATATTCGACTTCATCGGACTTGCAATAGGCCTCATCATTTTCATGATGTTCTTCGTGAGTGTTATCAAGGATGCCAGGTATTTTGCCAAGATTGATCCGCTCAAAAAAGATGAATAAATGGGAGTAATTACCGTCAAAGACCTTGAGAAATTATCCCCGCTTTTCCGCGGAAAAGTGGGGAACGCTTTTTTAAAAGGTCTAATGCGGTTCGCAGGTGTTGATAAAATCAATAGAATCCACCAGAGTGTCGAAGATGCAGGCATTGAATTCGGGCCGGACGCGGCTAAAGGTATTCTTGACTATGTAGGGATAGACTACCTCGTCGGTCATCCGGAGCGACTTGAACACCTTCCCGAAGGTGCATTCATTACCATCAGCAATCATGCATACGGCCATATTGACGGTATTGTTCTGGTCGATATGATAGGCCATAAGAGACCAGGATTAAAGGTCATGGTCAACAAGCTTCTGATGCTTATACGCTGCCTTGCTCCTTCTTTCATCTCTGTGGATCCGACAGGAGATGAGCACAAAGCAGCTACTTCGGAGTCTATCAACGGGGTGAAACACGCCCTTATGACAGTCAGAAACGGAGAACCATTATGTCTCTTCCCTGCAGGAGCCGTCTCGGACCTTAAACCGCGCGAAGGATGGATTATCCGCGACAGGGAGTGGCAAGACGCAGCAATCAAGCTGATAATGAAGGCTGGAGTCCCTATTGTTCCAGTCCGCTTTTTCGATCGCAATTCATTATTCTATTATATTCTTGGCCTGATAGATTTCAGAGTACGTCTTCTCAGACTCTGTCATGAGATTACTAACAAGAAAGGCAAACCCGTAAGAGTTGGCATTGGCGAGGTTATCAGCGTTGAAGAGCAGAAACAATATACTGACCTTCAGGAATTCAAGGCATTCCTTCGTTCGAAGGTCTATGATATGCCTGTTCCAGAATCGTTCATACCAAGAAGCGAACTTGATTTATGAATAAAGTAAAAGTTGTGCTCCTGACAGGCGGGAGCAGCGGCATCGGGGCCGCTACGGCGAAGCTTCTCGCCGAAAACGGGATGAAAGTCTATTCCGGTTCCAGACGAGGGACCGCAGGAGATCCTGCAGATGGGATCATACCTATACGACTCGATGTCAATGACGCCCTTTCTGTAAAAGACGCTGTCGAGACGGTTCTTAAAAATGAAGGCCACCTCGATGCTCTTGTTTGCAACGCGGGGAACGGCATCTACGGCCCCGTCGAGGGCACAACTGAGGAAGAAGCCCGCTTCCAGTTCGAAACTTGCTATTTCGGCGCTTTAAAGTGTATCGAAGCCTGCCTGCCGATATTCAGGAAACAAGGTTTTGGAAGGATTATTACGGTGACTTCCGTAATGGCTATACTGCAACTCCCCTTCCAGGGCTTCTACTCTTCCGTAAAAGCCGCAATGCTTTCTCTTTCCGAGAGTCTCTCTATGGAGCTTAAGGGGACGGGAATTCAGTGCTGCAGTGTTCTTCCAGGTGATGTCAAGACAGGATTCACTGCCGCAAGAAAGTTTACGGCATATTCCCAGGAAGAAGACTGCCCGTACAAAGAAGAAATGAAGCACAATCTCGCCAAGATTGAAAAGGATGAGACTACCGGAATGGAGCCTTTGGTAATAGGAAAGGCAATCCTTAGGCAATTGCAGCGTTCCAAAATGAAAGTCAGGGTTATTCCACGCCTCGACTATAAGGCTGTCGGTTTTATCGTACGCATTCTTCCCGAAGGATGGAAACTTCCAATTCTAAAGAAACTCTACAATGGCTAGGATTCAAGACAGAGACAGACTCTACGAGTTTTTACTCCGCTACGAAAACATGACCTTTCACTGGGCTTTCAACAAGCTCGAGTATCGCGGCCTTTCAAATTTCCCGACCGACGGAGCAATTATTCTTGCTCCAAACCATTGCAACACTCTGATGGACGCTCTTGCCGTCCTTTCTATCAATAATGATCCAAAAGTCTTTGTTGCCCGCGCTGATATCTTCAAAAAGCCAAGGCTTGCAAAGTTTCTCCGCTTCATAAAGATTCTGCCAATCAGCAGGATTCGTGACGGAAAAGAAGCTCTTCTGAACAACGGAGACACTATTGAGGAAAGTATCTCCGCCATTTGTGACGGTGTCCCTTTCTGCATTCTTCCTGAAGGTGCCCATCGTCCAAAACACAGTCTTCTCCCACTGAAAAAGGGCATTGCACGCATTGCAATGGGTGTTATCGACAGGGCCGGGGACAAGATGCCGGTCTATATCGTGCCAATCGGACTGGAGTATGGAGATTATTTCGAATACCGTTCGACTCTTCTAGTAAATATTGCCGAGCCCATTAAACTCCAGGATTTCCTATCGGAGCATAAGGGTGAAACCGAGAATGAAATATATCACAAGATACTCCTGACTCTCGAAGAGAGGATGAAAGATACTATCATTTATCTCCCGGATGACGAAAGATATACTGGTCTATGGGAGCTGATGAATCTCGGCTATTCCGACCATAAGGTAAACTCTCTGTATGGCAGGATGAGGTGGATGCAGCACGCTGCTTCGATGATGATAAAACGAAATCCCGAACTTATAGAGTGGGCGGAAAAGATTGCAAAGAAAAGAGAGCAGCGCGGAATCAGTCTCAAAGCTTCGACTTCGAAACGAACTCCACTGGAAGGAATTGGGAAAGCCGCCATCCTTGTTCTCATTTTCCCCCTGGTCGCTCTTTTCTCTATTCTCCTAATCCCCGCGCTAATCTTAATCGGGATAATTAAGCCGAAACTTAAAGACAAGACCTTTATCAATTCTATCCGGCACGTAGCCCTTTATATTATCAATGTTCCGATTCAGATAATCCTTTCTCTTGTATCGCTTTTCTTCCTTCCGTGGTGGGTATGTCCGCTGATGATCGTCGGCTCTTTAGCCGCACCGACAGTGTTCTATGAGTATATCAATGACTGGAAGCATCTGATTGCATATTTCCGTCTCCGTAGCGACAAACCGCTGAGAAAAGCCCTTGACAAGATAAAAGAGCAGAGCCAGAAAATTCTTTCCAAGAATTGAAAAAAATGTGGGAAAAATAAAAAATTGGATTAACTTTGTAATCCGGTTACATCTAATCGGGTTTTTTTATGTCCACTATACTCGATACTGCAAGCCTTCGTAATGTCGGCTTGTACGAAAGTACGAATATTTATTCGCTGGAGTCCAAAGGACTTCAAAACAGATATTTCGTCTTGAGCGGTCCCGGGAGCCGCAAACTCCTTTCTTCCCCCGAAACTGTCGGATTCCCCTGTTACTCAGCTCTTCTCGATGAAACTATCGCCGCTCTACGCCACCTTTTCCCTTCAGGCAAGAGCGGCGATATTGATATTCTGACTATCCTTCGTGGAGGTCTTAACTATCCTCTCGAGGAAGCGGCGTCTAAGGTCGGAATAAGGGTCAGGGATATGCACTTTGTCTCGTGCGAGAGAATAATCAAGGACCATGTTATTACCGGACTTGAGATTAAATATGATCAAATCCGTCCAACAAAAGACAGGATTATTGCTATCGGAGATATAATTGCCAGCGGAGAGACCCTAAGGCACTGCATAAAACATGTCGCAGATGCTTTCCACAAAGGCGGTGGAAGTATCCGAAAAGTCATTTTCTTTACTATCGGAGGTTCCAAGGCAATAACTCTGATGGAGAAACTCACCGAAGAGTTCAGACTCCTATTCCCCGGTTTTGAGGGGTTTGAATGTTTTTTCATTGAAGGTATTTTCACTGTCTATGAGGATAAAGGCGTAAGTGGAATCAATGTCCCGGATATTGATTTTGGCTGGAATTCAGGTGCAGTGAGTCCTGAGTTCAGAAGTTTTATCGCAGACCACCCGGATGCCATTTATGAAAAATGCATAATCTACGACGGAGGGGCGAGAAGATATAATATTCCGGATCATTTTGATGAGGTGCTCGAGTATTGGAAAGGAATTAATGATCGCGCCGATATTATCGACGCAGTCGCCTTGCGTGATGAAAAGCTTGGATACAAGTGGCCTGTATCCTTTGACACTTGGAGGCAAATAACTCATTTACAAGAGCTTCCAGAAGAAGTAACAATACCCTTGTGGGAAAAGGAGCAGAGAGTTTTCGCGGCGGTTCCTGACCTTGGGTCTTTAGCTGAAAGAAGAATCAACAGTATCAATTTAATCAAAAAACAGTATGAAAACGAATGATGCAGACTACACCGGAAGACCGGTAGACCGTCTCGGTCGCAAATCGACACTCAGCATGTTTATGATCATGCTCGGATTCACTTTCTTCTCAGCGAGCATGTGGGTCGGGCAGCAACTCGCAGCAGGTCTTGACTGGTGGGGCTTTGTATGGGCCCTTCTTCTTGGAGGACTTATCCTGGCCGCTTACACTGGAACTCTCGGTTACATCGGAGCTGAGAGCGGTCTTTCTCTCGACATGCTCGCGCATGGAAGTTTTGGAAAGAAAGGCAGTTACCTTCCAAGTGCAATGATCAGTTTCACCCAGATCGGGTGGTTCGGCGTTGGTCTCGCCATGTTTGCAATCCCCGTTGCAAAAGAACTGATGGGACTTGAAGTCACTCCGGACAGCATGCCTTGGCAGGGATATCTGCTTGTAGCCATCGCCGGTATCCTTATGACAGCCAGTGCATATTTCGGAATCAAGAGTCTTACCATAGTCAGTTACATCGCTGTTCCGGCCGTGGCAATCCTCGGAACCGTTGCCATGATTATGGCGATTAACCGGGGAGATCTCGGTCTTGTTGAGCAGTTCTCCAAAGGAGCAAAAGATCTTGGAGTTATTGCCGGCGCCGGTCTTGTTATCGGAAGCTTCGTCTCGGGAGGAACGGCGACACCAAACTTCACTCGCTTCGCGAAGAATGGAAAAATCGGTCTAATTGTTACAGTTATCGCTTTCTTCATCGGAAATAGCCTCATGTTCCTCTTTGGAGCCGTTTCCAGTATCTATGTTGGGGGAAATGATATTTTCGAGGTCATGCTCAACCTCAATCTTTTCTATGTCGCAGTCCTCGTCCTTGGCCTGAATATCTGGACCACAAATGATAATGCTCTCTATACTGCAGGTCTTGGACTTTCGAACATATTCGGAGCGGACAAGAAAAAAATGGTCCTCCTCTCCGGACTTATCGGAACTGTTGCTGCCGTTTGGCTTTACTGGAATTTCTGCGGCTGGCTGAATGTTCTCAACTGTACCCTGCCTCCTATCGGTATCATTCTAATAATCAGTTACTTCACTCACAGGAAGCAGTATCTTGATTCTTCTCTTCCCGAAAAGACTGTAGATTGGTGGGCTGTTGCAGGAGTTGTCCTTGGCGCAGTTGTAGCCAATCTCCTCCATTGGGGTTTCCCTGCCATCAACGGAATGGCAGTGGCCGCAGTTTGCTACCTTATCGGCCAGGCTGTAAGCAAAAAGAATTAATAATAACGACCGCCTAATTCAAATTCAGGCAGAGGAACTTTATACTCGCTATAAGATTCCACGCTTACGAACCCGAGTCCTCCCTCGACATTGGAAGGGAGAGACACGGGTTCCGCTATTATAGATACCTCGTATCCGAATAGATCATAGTTATAGAGTGAGATAATATAGCGATACTGAAGGAAAGACATTGAGTATAGCTTCACAACGGCCGTCGGCTTCATCAATACCTTATCGGAGATTACATAATCGGGATCGTTAAACCACGGAGAATTAACCCACACTACAGGTGCTCTCAGATTGAGAGTATACTCCCCATCTTCGAATGAGTCGTCAGTGAAAATAGAGTATGAATTCTCTGTAGAAAAAATGTTACTGAGATTAAAATCCTCTTCTCCCGTTGCCCACCCTGCAGTAAGCAAGGGTTCTGCCGATTGGTCGAGAATATTCATATCGGTATAAAGCATTCTGGACGAAGTATCTGTCACAGCCTCATATTCCGCTCCTATCTTGCAACGGTAATATGACTTCCCTTGAAGATCCTTTATCTTAGTTTTGAGAGCATAATACCTTCTATTATCCGGGTCCTCAGCCGCAGGGTTTTCTTTCATGGAAAAGTCAACATCCTCTATGACAGGTGCTTCTGGCGCTGTTACATCGGCTTTGGCAAGCATGGAGCCTACCCGTGCCTCAATCCTCACCCTGTCCCCCGGGCGAATCTTGGCGTCGAACATATACACTGATTTCTCATACATTTCTTCCATCTCGACTTCTACGGCCCTGATCGCAGGATTATCATTCAGAAAGACTTTTACATCGGCTCCGCTGCAAGGGTCAGTGCCGTCCCGACGTCCGATCGTAAGAACAATTGAATGCGTCGAGTCATCCGTATGAAGCTGAGCATTCATGATAATATACGGGTCGACCTCGTCGACGCCGATGACTATCTCGTTTTCACAAGAGAGGAAGGCTGCAAATGCCGCGATCAACAATGGGAACAATCTGATTTTCATAGTCTTTCTAGAATTTTCTTGTATATGAGATAGAAGGAATTATCGGAAGAATTGTGTATTTATCCATCACAAGAACAGTCTCATATTGGCCGGTGGACTCATTTTTTCTCGTGTCGTAACCGAGAAAAACAAAGTTGGGGTTCATACGGTTATAGACATTGTACACGCTGAGATTCCAGATGCTCTCACCATGTTTTTTGCTCCTATGGAAATTCATTCCTACATTGAGCCTATGGCTCGAAGGGAGGCGATAGTTGTTCCTGTTGACCACATAATCGGCCGTATAAGATGCCCCTTCCGGAGTGAGTACAGAAGTCTTTTGGAGAGGAAGAGTGGTGGCAATTCCGCTCATGTAAGACCATGTCGCATTAAGGTCAAAGTGCTTGCTTATCTCATAATTGAGACAGATATTGATATTGTGCCTTCTGTCGTATTTATATGGGAACCATTCTCCAAGGTTTATGCTCCCGTCCGGGAATCTTCTATCAGATTTTGCAAGGGTATATGCGACCCATCCGGTAGCTTTACCAGATGTCTTCTGAGCAAAGAACTCAATCCCTCGGGCTCTTCCCTGCCCCATTTCAACCTTTTCCTCCCAATTTCCGCTAGTAGCGATAACTATGGAAGCATCCTTATATTCGAGGATATTGTTCATGTACTTAAGATAGCCTTCAATCGAGAATTCCCATCCTTTCAGACCGTCATAGTATATTCCGGCAGAGAATTGATCCGACGTTACGGGGCGTATATTCTTTGTAATTGGAACCCATAGATCAATCGGAAGGGAAATTTGAGCTGAACTTAGAAGATGGACATACTGGGCCATCCTGGCATAACCGGCCTTTAGCGATATTCCGGGGTCAAAGGATAATTTGGCCGATACTCTGGGTTGAACACTGAAATAGTTCTTTCCATCTGTTGAGAATAAGGTAGCATGTATTCCGGGATTGACAGTGAGATGGTCTCCAATCGAGAAATCATCTTCGGCATAGACAGAAAAGTCATGGCCGGTATAAGAATCAGTATTAGACAGATCCATCTTGCTATTGACCGGTTCTCCTCCATATTCCATGGTGGCGGTGATGAGTGAGACAGTCTCGGGAATGAATGTATGGAACACATATTCAGCTCCGAATTTTATCAGATGCTGGGGAGTCGGGACATAGTCGAAATCGAGCTTACCGCTCCAGTCGCGTATGCCGGAGTTATATTTTATATCGTATTCATAACGCTCCGTCATGTCTGCTTTCCTGGTCTCCTCCGTTGAAAGAGAACTCATATTCATCCGATACTTATTGAACGCAACAGTTGTGTTGGCAAAGAGTTTTTGTGAGAAAATATGGTTCCATCGAAGCGAGACAACGTCATTACCCCAGGAAAGGCCGACTTTGGCGCGGTCAAAAGAATGATATGTCACCGCATCTTCATCTATCCCTAGTTTGTACTCCCCTTCGTTCTCTTCTTTCACTCCAAGCCGATCCCTTCCACTGTATGCTCCGAGAAAGAACCTGTCCTTGTCACTAAGTCTCCATGATAATTTTCCGGTGAGATCATAGAAGAAATAGTTGCCATATACATTCTGATTCTTGAGGGCAAGCCTGATAAAAGGGTCCCAGAGTGCTGTGTGCATGCCCCTGGCACTTATGGAATAACTGAGCTTGTCTTTGATTATCGGACCTTCAAGGTGGAATTTATCGCTCACGACCCCTATGCTGACACTTCCGTGTGTCTCTTTGAGATTACCGTCGTTTGTCCTGATGTCAACAATGCTGCTCACCCTGCCACCGTAGCGGGCGGGAAACGATCCTTTGTAGAGTGTCACCTTTTTTACTGCCTCAGGCTGGAAAATCGAGAATAACCCCAGCATGTGGTCCACATTGTAGATCGGTACGCCGTCAAGGAGAATGAGATTCTCGTCAGGACCGCCTCCGCGCACGTAAAGACCTGTAAATCCTTCGTTTCCGCCTTGAACCCCCGGCATCATCTGGAGAGCCTTGAGGACATCTGCCTCACCGAGCAGGACGGGAGTATTCCGGATGTGAGCGAGTGGAACATCAATAGCGCCAAGATAGGTCGACTGGATACCCGCATCTTTTTGTGCAACCACCATCGATTCTTTTAGAACAGATGATGGCGTAAGAGCAATGTTTATTGTAGTATCCGAGCGTAGTCGGAACGAGCGGGTCTCATCCGTAAAACCGACATAGCTGAATTGGAGTGACACATCGCCTCTTGGGATTGTCAATGTATAATAGCCATAGACATTTGTCACCGCCCCGGTACCGCTTTTAGCTCCTGACCTCACAAGGGCTCCGGCTCCTATGAGGGTTTCTCCTGTAGATTCGTCAATAATATAGCCGCTGACCGTAGCGCTGCCTCCTTTCTGCGCAAATCCCTGAATCGTGGCAGCAAATGACAGTATAAAAATAGTTAAGATTCTTTTCATATATGAGGAAATTCTTTTACGGCGAAATCTTGCATCAGAAAGCAAGAGAAAGTGATACGCCGTATGCTGCCGCACCCGATTCTATTGAAGTGACTGAGGGAGCTATTGTGGCCCTCGGAGACTCTTTGTCCCATCCCAGAATCTTCCTTTCCAGAGGCAATAGCCAGTAAGCGGCATTGGCACTGAGGATTCCGATTGCCGCTCCCCCGAGAAGGTCATTCGACCAGTGCCTTTCGTTGTAAACCCTGAGCCCGGCAACACCCAATGCAATTGCATAAGCGCCGGCTCCCCACCATGGTCCATATTCAAGACGGACGAGTTCTGCTCCCATAATCGCAGTAGCCGTATGGCCGGATGGGAATGAATTCCGCTTGGATCCGTCCGGCCTCATCTCTTTCACAGTGTATTTTATAGTGTTTACCAGGGCGCCCATAACAATCCAGGAGGTGGCTTCAAGGGCGACAATCTCCCTTATTTCGTGCTTTGGCCCCTGCAAAAGGGCGATTCCGAAGAAAGCGGCCGCCGGTATGTACTGAATATAATCATCGGCATGGAAATATGCTCCGTTTCGTAGGTCGGCGGCATATTCTTTTATCGGTTCATTTATATTCTCTTTCCACCACGGATTCCCTGCACCAAAGGCCCCGACAGACATCAAAGCGGCCGGTGCAATCATTTTTGTAACCTTGAAACTCTCATCCGGGTTGACTGGCGGAAGAACAGAAAGCGAATCTTGAGCTTTTAGATTTGTGAATAAGGCGATTGAGAGAAATAAAGCGAGAAACCGTCTCATTTAATTTTCATTTTCTTTTTATCGGCGTACGGACCGAAGACAATTATTATATCGTCATTGGGAACAATATTAAAGCGCACCCTGGTCCCTTTTTTCTTTATGTTATAAGAAAGAGGCTCAATCTCACCGGTATCCGGATTCCATAGCATCGGTCTCCTACCAGTAACCCTGAATTTCACTCTGATCCGCTCATTCCTCGAAGTCGGGTTGCATATTCGATAGATTTCTGCATCCGGAAGGTGTCTGTGAGAAAAAATAAGAGAGTCTGTACTCGTCTTTTCGTCTTGAGGCACTCTTGCAGCCCTGAGGATAGATTCCAAGGTCTTTCCCGACATGACGTTCCCATTCTGCCAGACCTTTTCCACATTGCGTTTGAACACAAGACTGTCGGCAGAGTCTAGGCATCTTGTCGGCCGGACACCACCGATCAAGGCACCATTTTGCGCCAGACGTGCAATCTTGGTCATTTCTGAGACGGTGACATCCTTATCCAGAATAACAAGCACCCGCGCGTTTATTCCGGACTTTGTATATAATCTTCCGTACCCGACTTCCAAATCATTGATGAGCTGATCCTCAGTAATAAATTCATAGTCATAACCATACGGGACTGCGGGAAGAGTAGGATTATTGAGACGTCCTTTGTACAAAAGAATATCTGCAACAGGAATGCCTTGTGACATCAAAAAAATGGTTCTCCCGTCCTTGATAGAATCCGGGACATTCCTGAATCCGTTCTCAAGCTCTTCAGCCGTCCTTTCTGAGGATGCCACATCAACGTATGCATACCTATTGGAATTGCAGGATATCATACATGCGGCAAAGATTGCTATGATTGCTACTTTTTTCATCTTTCTTCTTTGCTGGGTCAAATTTAAGAATTAATTGCGATTATTCGGCAAAAATGAGTAATTTTGCGTCCGCATTAAGTTGGACAAATCATAAATCCTTTAAAAATAATGAAAAGAATAGTACTCGTTAGACACGGCGAAAGCGCCTGGAACCTCGAAAACCGTTTCACCGGCTGGACAGACGTCGATTTGACTCCTAAGGGCGAGAATGAGGCCAAAGAGGCCGGTAAGCTCCTTAAGGCAGAAGGCTTTACCTTTGAGAAGGCCTATACTTCTTATCTCAAGAGAGCTGTCAAGACCCTTAATAACATTCTCGACAAAATGGATCTCGACTGGATTCCGGTAGAGAAGAGCTGGAAACTCAACGAGAAGCACTATGGCAACCTCCAGGGTCTCAACAAAGCAGAAACAGCTGTAAAGTATGGTGATGCCCAGGTCAAGATCTGGCGTCGTAGTTATGACGTTGCTCCTCTCCCTCTTGAGGAAGACGATCCTCGCAATCCTAAGTTCGATCCCCGTTATGCAGGTGTCGCTGACAGTGACCTTCCTCGCACCGAGTCCCTCAAGGATGCAATCGCACGTGCTGTTCCCTACTGGCAGGAAGTTATCTTCCCCGGTATCAAGACTATGGACAATATCATTGTTGTTGCCCACGGGAACTCTCTCCGCGGAGTTATCAAGTATCTGAAGAACATCTCCGATGAGGATATAGTCTCTCTCAACCTTCCGACCGCAGTTCCTTACGTCTTCGAGTTCGACAATGAGGGTAATCTCCTCAAGGACTACTTCCTTGGCGATCAGGAGGCAATCGCAGCCAAGATGAACGCTGTTGCCAACCAAGGTAAAGCTCAGAAGTAATTCTGAATCAACATAAACGCAAGAGGCCGTATTCTAAGTTTATCCTAGGAATACGGCCTTTTTTGTCTGTGTACAGCTCTCTTATTTGAGAATCTCGTCAGCCAGAGATTCAAGAAGAGGAATATCACTTTCTTTCATCCTCGAGCGGATAGTGACCATCGGGTCTATGATAGTAATGTCTTTCATCGCGGCGAACATCTCTTTCATCACCCTTCCTGCAGAAGGCGCCCATGAGCCGTTTTCAATAAGGGCTACCGTCTTTTTCTGATAGGCCTTCATTTGAAGAGTATGGAGGAAATTAAATGCGGGAGTGAAAAGTCCCCCATCGTAAGATGCAGCAGCGACGACCATCTTTCCATAGCGGAAAGCATCCTCGACCGCCTCTGCCATATCATCCCTTGAAAGATCTGCGAGAGCAACCTTAGGTGCACCTTTGGCTTTCAGCAATTCGGAGAGCTTCTCTGCTACAGCGGCAGTGCCACCGTGAATAGATGCATAAGCGATAAAAACTCCTTCAGTCTCTACCCCATAGGAACTCCATGTATTGTAGAGACTAAGAAATTGACTTAAGTCACCGCGAAGAATCGGCCCGTGCAGAGGAGCAATCACCTCAGGCGCCAAGGGGCCGACCTTTTTCAGAAGCATCTGGACCGGCTGACCATATTTACCACAGATATTGAAATAATAGCGACGGCCTTCGCATGCCCAGTCCTCATCCTCATCAGAGAAGAATCCACATTTGGAGAGAGCTCCGAACTTACCGAAAGCGTCAGCACTGAAAAGAACCTTATCCTCGGTGTCGAAACTTACCATCACCTCGGGCCAATGGACCATTGGGGCCATGAAGAATTTGAGGGACCTACTTCCAAGGTTGAGCTCGTCCCCTTCCTTTATTGCAATTGTTCGTCCTTCAAAAGTCTCTCCATCAAGAAACTGCGGTATCATACTTATAGCTTTAGTAGAAGCTACCAATTTCATTGACGGGTACACCTTCATCACATCTGCAATAAGGCCTGAATGGTCCGGTTCCATATGATGGACGACAAGATAGTCCGGGGTTCTCCCGGCAAGGGCCTCGCTGAGATTGGCTTTCCAAGCCTCCCCTTTCCGAGAATCTACAGTGTCCAGGATAGCAATCTTTTCGTCCTCTATCAAGTAGGAATTGTATGCCATGCCTTCAGGTACGGCGTACTGGCTTTCGAAAAGATCCAGATCGAGATCATCGACGCCAATATATATGAGTGAGCTACTTATTCTCTTTATCATGACCGGGCTTATTTAATTACATCCAGTTTCTTGCCCACCTTGATGAAAGCTTCAATCGCTTTGTCGAGATGCTCCTTTTTATGGGCAGCCGAAAGCTGGACGCGAATTCTCGCCTGTCCTTTCGGCACCACCGGATAATAGAAGCCCGTCACGAAAATGCCTTCTTCTGCCATTGCAGCTGCGAATTTCTGCGAAAGGAAGGCATCGTAAAGCATCACGGCACAAATTGCCGACTGAGTAGGCTTGATATCGAATCCGGCTGCAATCATCTTGTCCCTGAAATAGTTGACATTTTCGACAAGGCGGTCATGGAGAGCGTTGCTCTCCCTGAGAATCTTGAAGGTCTCAAGACCGGCTCCGACAATCATAGGCGGTAGAGAATTCGAGAAAAGATAAGGACGGGAGCGTTGACGCAGCATGTCTATAATCTCCTTCCGGCCGGTAGTGAAACCGCCTACGGCTCCTCCAAAGGCCTTTCCGAGAGTGCCGGTGAAGATATCTATTCTTCCATAGCAATCAAACTGCTCGGCAACTCCGTGGCCGGTCTTTCCGACAACTCCTGCAGAGTGACTCTCGTCTACCATTACAAGAGCCTCATACTTCTCTGCCAGATCGCAGATTTTGTCCATCGGAGCGACATTTCCATCCATAGAGAACACACCGTCGGTAACGATGATTCTGAACCTGCAAGACTGAGCCTCCTTGAGTTTCTCTTCGAGGTCGGCCATATCAGCATTGGCATAGCGGAAACGCTGAGCCTTGCAAAGACGGACGCCGTCGATGATAGAAGCGTGGTTCAATGAGTCGGAAATAATTGCATCTTCCGCCGTCAGAAGTGGCTCAAACACACCGCCGTTGGCATCGAAGCAGGCTGCATAAAGGATTGTGTCCTCAGTGTGGAAATACTCGGCAATTGCCTTTTCCAGCTCCTTGTGCATATCCTGAGTGCCGCAGATGAAGCGGACAGAAGACATCCCGTATCCATGGGAAAGCATTGCCTGCTCGGCAGCTTTGATAAGTCTTGGATTATCTGCTAGTCCGAGATAGTTGTTGGCGCAGAAATTAAGCGCCTTACTGCCGTCCTCGAGAGTTATCTCAGCGCTCTGCGGGGACACGATGTTGCGTTCATGCTTATAGAGACCGGCTTGTTCAATGGCCGATAACTCATCCTGCAAGTGTTTTTGGAATTTTCCGTACATGGTTATACTGATTTGATATTTTTCTATCTCCAAATTTATTGATTTTCCATTGAAATTATACCAATAATCGTCAAAAAGATTTAAATTTGTATGATTAATAAACAATTCGTAATGAAAAGCGTACTTGTTATCGGCTCCACAGGCCAGATTGGTTCAGAACTTACGATGGTGCTTCGAAGAAAACTGGGTGGAGCAAATGTCGTTGCCGGATATATTCAAGGGGCTGAGCCGAAGGGTGAGCTTCTGGAAAGCGGCCCCCATGAGATTGTAGATGTGAGAGATGCCGCCCGTATTGCCGAGATTGTCTCCAATTATAAGATTGACACAATATATAACCTTGCCGCTCTTCTTTCGGCCGTTGCTGAGAGAAAGCCATTGATGGCATGGGATATCCAGCTTAACGGCCTTCTAGCTATTCTGGAAGTCGCCCGAGAAAAGGGATGTGCGGTGTTTACCCCTAGCTCTATCGGCTCTTTCGGTCCTGAAACACCCAGAAAGGGTACCCCGCAAGATACAATTCAGCGTCCGAGGTCAATGTACGGAGTTACAAAAGTGGCTACTGAGCTCCTTAGCGACTATTATTTCAATAAATTCCGCGTCGATACCCGATCCGTCCGTTTTCCAGGCCTCATTTCCAATGTCACTCTCCCGGGAGGCGGAACGACTGATTACGCTGTTGAAATCTATTATGCGGCTGTAAAAGGTGAGGAATTCGTTTGCCCTATCGCTGCCGGCACATTCATGGATATGATGTACATGCCCGATGCGCTTAAAGCCGCAATAGATATCATGGAAGCTGACCCTTCAAAGCTTAAGCATCGCAATTCATTTAACATAGCTTCAATGAGCTTCGAGCCGGAGATGCTAAGGGCGAAAATTCTTGAATACATTCCCGAATTCAAGATGCGTTACGAAGTTGACCCTGTACGCCAGGCCATTGCCGACTCGTGGCCGGACATGATGGATGACAGTTGTGCCCGCGAAGAATGGGGATGGAAGCCTTCTTACGATCTTGATTCTATGACAAGAGACATGATTGAATCGCTCAGAAAGCGGTTTGGTTAATTATTTAAATCATTTTCGTCCATCTTGCTTTCAATTTGTAATCCAATTTTACAAATAGTATTAACAAAGGGCCTCAAAAAGCCCTTTTATTGTAATATATCGCTTATTTAAATTCTTTAGAAACTCACATCAGCCATCACTCCCAAATAATTACATACTGATTATCAGACAATTAGCAAATAATTCAAAAATTTTCAAAAAAATCTTTTGAAAAAATTTGCAAATACAAAAAATTGTCGTACCTTTGTACTCGGGTTGAGGATGATGAAGGTTCTCTTCTTACGAATCAACCTATTGGTTATTAGTTTTAGTGTTATTAATTATGTGGTTAGTATGAGTGGTCCGCGCGTGATGCGTCGTCACTCATTTTTTTTTGATATTATTTCCCTACCACACTTTCTGGATGTAATTGCCATTTCTGGATATAATTGCCATTTCTGGTTGGTAAAACATTTATATTTTGCTGATTTTCGGTTGTGTTGCATTTTCTTAGGCAAAGATCCCTATCCATATTGCCTCTTTCGCATACCCTTCTCTTCCCCAGACCTTTATCCCAGACCTTCTCCCCATATGCTTTCCACTCAAGGAAGGGGCTTCGTCGATTCGCTCCTAGTTACCGCTAAGAATTCCTGCACCGTGAGGAGTATCTCCTTTATTATCAGTTGTTTCCTGATTTTAAACTTGGCGCAATCACAATGTTAATCTATGTATTTAACTCAGTATCAAGAGTTTACAACTCACGGGGCATGCTCCCTTCCCCTTTAAAAGAACGATTTCGCCGTAAGAGTAAACACCTTCTCTATAAGGAGGCGCCAAGGAGGCGTCTGCGGCTCCCTCAATGTGGTGGTTTTTTTTGACATAATAGACATCTCCCCGCCTGAGGGCCTGCTCATCAAAGGGCTAATACTCAATTGCTTCCAGTATTTTCCCTACCCGACATGCCTTAGGGAAAAAGTCATATATCACTTATATGCAATAAGATACCGGGCAGGCGCAGGAGGCATGTTTTTTCTCTGCTTTATAACATGGTAAGGGCGTTTCGTTGCAATGCAGGAGATATCACGTCCTTTATATTGCACATTGTCCTGTGCCTGATGGCGCAGGTGCGGTTTTTTCGGGGTTTCCTGCGCCACTAGAAAAAGATAAGATTCTGACTCTCAGGATATTAATAATTGTAAGCGGCGCAGGTCCCCAGCTTTTTTTCGCTCCTGCGCCATGTTGAGCGATAAGAAGGGTGTTTTGTGGTACGACATGCCATTTTCCCTTCCACAGTTCCTAATTCACAATTCACAGTTCACAGTTCCCAAGTTACCATTTCCCAAGTTCCCAGTCCCCCGTTACCATTCCCCAGCTCCTGTACCGCCAAGATTTCTTTTGTAGCTCTGCTTGCCAAAACAGTGTCCATGATATCCGACAGATTATGATTTCGAGGTCGGAACACCTCTTTCCAGCTCCCAAGTGCTCAGGACGTGACTGCCAGAATTACCGAACCCCATTTGGGGGCGAAACAATGGCTTTCTGCCCCCGTTTTTATCGCCATAATGATTAATCTTCAGAGAACAACAGCTCGAACCCGTCGGCCGTACACCGGAGAACGGAACTGGTGTACAAGAAGTAGTCAGAAAACACAGACGTCCTTCTACAACCAAGATCGATGTACTGGAATAACAACCTTTTACCCTCTGTGACATCTTTTAGGCATAGAATAATGTTGAAGTGGTCGAAATAACAAATGCTTAATAGAGCGGGCCTATGCAAAAATCCCACGTTTTGGCCTGAAAAACGTGGGAAATAATGCTCGGTCTGGCAGAAAACCTGCGGAAACCCCGGGAAATTGTCGCGTTTTATTCAGATAGCATGCTGATCTTCTCGCGGACTGCGGAGATTCTGTATTCGGCCTCAGGATAACCGGTTTCAAGAGCCTTAGAATAATATACAATGGACTTTTCGTACATCTCACGCGTCAGACCCTTCAGCTTTTCTTTGTTTCGACGGAATGAAACGGATGGCGAAGAGTCTCCCAGTTCTTCGAAGTCCACACCAGCCTGATATAGCAGTTTAGCCTGCTCCTGAACAGCTATCCTAAGTTCTTCCTGCTGAGAAGAAATAGTCTCAGACTGACTCTGGATTGTCCCATGCTGGGCATTTATAGTCTCATTCTGTTCGGAAATCTTCCGGTCACGGGAAGCTATCGCGGATTTAAGGGACTCAATCTCGTTCTCTTTCTCTGCAATCACCTCCCTGAGACTCTTCACAAGTCTTTTATAAGAAGCGTTCTCGCTGGAGAGTTTATCGAGATCGGAAAGCCGTTTCTTAATATCTTTGATGTTTTCTTCAATTTGCTCGGCCTGGGTGATCCGGGCAGTTCCCTGCTCTATGTTACTTCTCAGAGCAGAAGTCTTTCCTGATATACCTGAGAGCTCCTGAAGAATGCTGTCCATTGCTTCCGCTTCCTCGATAAACTGCTCACGGGTAGCATCAGAATTTGCCTTAAGCTCCTTATACTCTTTAACGATTTCCTGATAATCTGATTCAGGAACATACCCCTCATGATTCTCAGCACATGAGGTCAAACCGGCAATGATAAGCGCCGATAAGGTTATTTTGATAATTCGCATACTACGTTCTCCTTCTCAAAATGCAACATTGTCTTATCCAATTCAGGCTTGTAAGACGCTGTTCCCTCACCCATCTCTTCAGAGTAGAGACTCTTGCCTCCGGTTACTTCGAAGCTGTAGTGCATGGGACCGTAGACCGTCATCCTTGTGACCTGATACATGTGAGTTGCGATTAATTTCACGACAGCTGTCGAATACGACACCTCTTCTCCCGCTTTAAGTGAGAAAGAATAATTTCCCTCAAGGTCATCCATAAAGGAGAGATCTTCGACAGGGGCTTCTTCCACTTCGTGTTCAATAGCCTTCTCTGAATTTTTCAGATCCGCAAACTTCCATCCAGCAAAAATCATGAGAACTAGTCCAGCGCCCAGCAGGATGTAATAAATAGTCGATTTAATCGCCTTTTTCACTTTTGTGATAAGTTATATGGTTATTTAGTGTTTATTAATTCCTTCAAAATCCGTACCCAATAATTAAGTTCAGAATGTTGTTTCCGTTAAAGATTTTATATGGACTTTAAAGAAAAATTAATAAATTTGTATAATATTATAGACCATAAGATTAATGAGTAAATTCAATATCTCAGGCATTCAGCAAGTAGGAGTCGGCACTGAGTCTTTCAGATCGACGTTTAACTGGGTTATCAAATACTTTGGCGCTGACGTCAAAATCCTTGAGGATGATACTGTCGCGGAACGTATGCTCCCATACACAGGAGGCAAACCTCAGAAAAGACATGCCTGCATTACCGTTTCCCTTCAAGGCGGAGGCGGGTTCGAAGTATGGCAGTATTCTGAAAGAAAGCCTGTACCATGTCCATTTGAGATCAGTGTCGGTGACCTCGGAGTTTTCGCCGCAAAAGTAAGATGCCGCGATGTCGATGCATACTACAATAAATATTCAAAAGAACTGGAATGTAGCCGTCCTTCTCTTCTTCCCGACGGGACTCGCTGCATGTATGTCAAGGATCTTTACGGAAATGCTTTCCAGCTTGTCGAAGTAAAGGAAATTTTCATAGACGAGGGAGCGATTACCGGCGGTATATATGGAGCTCTTGTGGGGGTTACCGATATGGAAGCTTCGATAAAGTTCTATTCGGAAATACTTGGATATGACCATATTATCGTAGACAAGAGCGGCACCTTCGATGACCTTCATTTCCTCCCGGGAGGCGATCAGAATTATCGGAGAGTCATTATAGGAACCTCCTCACCAAGACATGGAGCTTTCGCCGGCCTCTTCGGAGATAGCACCATTGAACTCGTCCAAGCGCTGGACAGAACTCCTGCAAAAATATATGAAGGGCGTTACTGGGGAGACCCCGGCTTCATCCAGATTTGCTTCGATGTCAGCGGAATGAAGGCGCTTGGGGAATTCTGCGCCTCAAAGGGCCATCCTTTCACTGTCGACAGCTGCCCAGGGGACATCGAATTTGACATGGGCGACGCTTCCGGACATTTCACATATATAGAGGATCCTGACGGCACGCTTATCGAGTTCGTAGAGACCCATAAAATACCTATTGTCAAGAAACTCGGATGGTTCCTTGACATGAAAAAGCGTGACCCGAAAAAGTCTCTTCCGAAATTCCTATTCAGAATGATTGGACTTGTATCCAGAGAAAAAATCAAATAAAGACAATGACTGACATTTTTGACAAAATTAGAAAATCCACCGGCGGTCCTATCGGCCAATACCGGGAGAAAGCGGACGGTTATTTTGCCTTTCCCAAGCTTGAAGGCGAACTTGGCCCCCACATGCGTTTTAACGGAAAAGAAGTGCTCTGCTGGAGCCTGAACAACTATCTTGGACTGGCAAACCACCCGGAAATCAGAAAGATAGATGCAGAAGCCGCAGCAAGGTGGGGTATGGCATATCCGATGGGAAGCAGAATGCTGACCGGACATACGGCCCTTCATGAAAAACTTGAGAAAGAACTCGCCGAATTCGAGTGCAAGGAAGCTGCGTTCGAGTTCAACTTCGGTTATCAGGGTATAGTCTCTGCTATTGACGCTCTTCTGAGCCGCCATGATGTCCTGGTAATTGATGCTGAAGCCCACGCATGTCTCATAGATGGAGCAAGACTTCATATGGGATCGACTTATAAGTTCAAACACAATGATATAGTCTCATGCGAACAGAAGCTCAAGAAAGCTACTGAAGAAGTTGAGCAGACTGGTGGCGGCATCCTTCTCATCACCGAAGGAGTCTTCGGAATGACCGGTGCACTCGGAATCCTCGACCAGATTGTTGCCCTGAAGAAAAAATACAATTTCAGAATCCTGATCGACGATGCCCACGGGTTCGGAGTAATGGGCCCTCACGGACGGGGAACATCTGAGCATTTCGGCGTAATGGACGGAATCGACCTCTATATCGGCGCATATGCAAAATCAATGGCTACTATCGGAGGATTCATCGCTTCCGAGAAGGATATTATCACATACCTACGCTACAACATGCGTTCGCAAATGTATGCAAAGGCTCTTCCGATGCCCATTGTCGAAGGCTGCCTCAAACGTCTGGAAATCATAAGAAGCGCAGAAGGAGATGCTCTCCGCGAGAAACTTTGGACGGTCACCCATCGTCTCCAGGAAGGCTTCCGCTCACTTGGATATGAGATCGGACCGGCCGAGGCCTGCGTCACTCCCGTCCACCTCAGATGCGGCATCAACCAGGCTTCCAATATCGCGGTCGATCTCCGTGAGAATTATGGAATCTTCTGTTCAATAGTTACTTATCCGGTTATTCCTCCGGGAATGTTAATTTTCAGGATTATCCCTACCGCTGCCCATAGCATCGAAGATGTGGACCGCACTCTCGCTGCTTTCAAAGACATCAAAGAGCGTCTGGCAAGAGGCGATTACGATAAGGAAATTCCTGATATGGCCCTGATTAAGTAAAATGATTGTCTGGATTACAGGGGCATCCTCCGGGATAGGAGAAGCTTGCGCGCTGGAATATGCGAAAAAAGGAGCTTCTCTTATCCTGACATCCCGTTCAGATAATAAACTTGCCGAAGTCTCCAGACGGTGTCTTGAAAAAGGCGCCGGTCAGGTCAGCATCCTCCCTTACGACCTCGAAAACCCTGACGGTATTGAGAATCTTTCCGAAAAAGCATGGAACACTTTCGGGAAGATAGACGTTCTCTTTTGCAATGCCGGAGTAAGTCAACGGACAACCGTTGAAGAGACGTCTATGGAGACCGTTCGCAAGTTGATGGAGATCAATTACTTCGCTCCTGTAGCCATGACAAAGGCCATACTCCCCCGCATGGTTGCAGCCGGCGGAGGACGAATAGCCGTGACAAGTTCGATCGCAGGCCTTTTCGGATTTCCGCTCAGGTGCGCCTACAGTTCCTCAAAACATGCCGTCTACGGATTCTATGAAACCTTGAGAGCCGAGTACTACGATAAAGGCATAAGGGTTACAATAGTGTGCCCCGGAAGGGTCAGAACCGATATTTCCATCAACTCCATCGGCAAAAACGGAGAAAAGTATGGGAAAATGGATCCCGGACAGGCGGGAGGAATCTCACCGGAAAAGGCCGCCAGAAAGATTGTAAAAGCCATTTCGAGGGGCAGACGCGAAGTCCTTGTCGGAGGAAAGGAGCTCGTGATGGTATATATAAAACGTTTCTTCCCCGGCCTCTGCGCAAGGATTGGAAGGTCAATTAAACCAGTATAGATCTATGTTCAAACCCACAAAGTATTCCCTTGTCAACGTAAAGATAGGAAGGGTATTCGAAGATGAGGGCTGGACCCTCAATGATCCTGAAGGCGGAGATCCTTCTCTCATTAGGGCCGTATATGAAAATAAGGAGTTCCACCCTTGTGAGCATCTGGACGGAATCTACCGCTATGCCAATTGGATGCCCATAAAGAGAACTCTCAGAAAGTCCTCAGCGCCAGTTACATACAAGTCAAAAGGGCTGGCTAAATTCCTCGGATTGGAGAATCTATATATCACTTTCTCAGGATGGAATCCGAAGATCGGGGCGAAAATGAAGACCTGCTCTTTCAAGGAAACAGAGGCTTACAGTGTCCTTGCAAGAATGGACAGCAGCGAAAAAAGGACATTGATTGTCCAGTCTGCCGGCAATACTGCACGTGCTTTTGCTCAGGTCTGCTCTGACAATAACATCCCGGTAGTAATATGCGTACCTCTGGATAGCATTCATGACCTCTGGTTCAGGAAGAAACTTCGCCGCTGCGTAAAGCTTGTTGCTGTTCCCCACGGATGTGATTACTATGACGCCATCGCCCTTGGCGAGAAACTCGCTCAGGACCCCAGATATTTCCTGGAAGGCGGAGCGAAAAACGTTGCCAGAAGGGATGGAATGGGGACAACTGTTCTGAGCTTTGCTGAAACAACAGGCCGTATCCCCGATGCATATTTCCAGGCTGTAGGGTCCGGTACCGGAGCCATCGCAGCATGGGAAAATGCTGAAAGACTGGCAGCTGACGGCCGTTTTGGAGAGAATCACATGAGGGTATATGTCGCCCAGAACAAGCCGTTCACCCTTATGCACGATTCATTCAAGGCAGATTCACGAGCCCTTGTCGATCTCACCCCGGAGCAGGGACGGCACGAGGCGGAAATAGTTCTTGCAAAGGTTCTTACCAACAGAAAACCTCCATACAGTCTCGCCGGTGGTCTATACGATGTGCTGAAAGCAAGCGGCGGCGACACCTTCCTTGCTGACAACAACGACATCATGTACTGGATGATTCAGTATCGCAATCTCGAAGGTTATGAACTCCTTCCCGCTGCATGCGTCGCTGTCACGGCTCTTGCAAAAGCTATCGAAGAAGGTAAAGTCCGCAAAGACGAGTACATTATGCTAAACTGCACCGGAGGAGGCACCCTCGCCGCAATGAGTAAGGGATTCATATTCAAAGAGCCTGATCTCATCCTTTCCCCCGATCTCCCGGCAGAAGAAATTATCAACAAAATAAACAAACTTTTCTAGTACGACATGAAATCAAAACTATTTTCAACTGAAGACTGGCTGTCCGTATGGATCGGATTTGCGGTCATCATCATCGCAATTGTCGCGGTCTTGACCGGCTGGTTCGACTTCTCGGCGCTCAAGTTCAGCACATGGGCAATGGGCGAAAACCTCTCTGAGGCTGCTGCAGCCAAGATTGTCCCTCTCGGGCAGCAATTCGCAACCTGGGCTTTCTGGCGCAAGACCCTTGTTACAATCATTGTCCTTGGTGGTCTTTTCACTCTCGGAATCAAGCTCCAGGGAGAGAAGGTAAAGAAATTTATCCCCGCATTCATCGTGCTCTTCGCACTTGCATTCCTCGTAAGACTGATAAGCGCCGAATACACCTTCAACCGCTATCTAGAGTGGGCTTTCTGCGCACTCATTATCGGTCTTCTCATTTCCAACACTGTCGGTGTACCCGACTGGCTCCGCCCCGCAGTCAGGACAGAATTCTATATCAAGACCGGTCTCGTAATAATGGGTTTCTCGGTCCTCTTCTCGAATATCGCCAAATTCGGCCTCTATGGCCTTGGAATCGCATGGATTGTCACCCCGATAGTCATTCTCTTCATTTGGTGGTTCGGTACAAAGGTCCTCAAGATTGACAATAAACCGCTTGTCATCACCATGGCATCGGCAACCAGTGTCTGCGGTACCAGTGCAGCAATTGCCACTGGCGCTGCCTCCAATTGCAAAAAGACAGACCTCACCATGGTCGTTTCCATTTCGATTATTTTCACAGTCCTTATGATGGTTCTCGAGCCTATTATCATCAAGGCTGTAGGAATGTCCCCCATCATGGGTGGTGCGCTGATCGGAGGTACCGTCGACAGTACCGGTGCAGTTGCTGTTGCAGGATCCGTCCTCGGAGGTGATGGCGAAAAGGCAGCCGTCCTCGTCAAGATGATCCAGAACATCCTTATCGGCTTCATCGCATTCTTCGTCGCAATCTATTTCGCAACCCATATCAATAAAGGCAGCGGCGAGAAAGTCGGAGCCGGCGAGATTTGGACCCGTTTCCCGAAATTCATCATCGGTTTCTTCGTTGCTTCCCTTATCGCATCCTTCATCATCCAGCCCATCTTCGGAGGCGACCAGGTAGGTGCTATCAACAAAGTTCTCGATCAGTACAAAAACTGGTGCTTCGTCCTTGCTTTCACCAGCATCGGACTCGACACCCGATTCAAAGATATAGTTAAGCAAATGGAAGGCGGTAAGGTCCTCTGGCTCTACATTATCGGTCAGACTTTCAATATCATCCTTACATTCTTCGCCGTTTGGCTACTTCTTTCAGGAAAGATCTTCCCTATCCCGACACTTTCATAATGAATCATAAAATATATAAGGTCGTTACTGCTGTCACCGCAATTGCGGTGGCAGCGGCAGCGCTTTATATCATGATTAGAGGTATCGGTCTCTCAGACTCACTTGATTTCGGTGCAGGAGCATATTACTATGCAGATATCCCTGATTTCGAAAAGTACGAGCCTTCTTTTTTCACGAAAGTCCCCCTCTGGGCACATATATTGTTGTTCATTCTATGGGGATTTCTGATGTACCGCCTATGGATCAGGATCGACCGCGGAAGAAAAGATAAAAACAAATAATTTGCTATATGGATATTAATGAACTTGAACTCTGGTGGGCATCGCTCCCAGTTACAAGAAAAGAAGAAATCGCAAAAAAAGGCCTTACAAAAGGCTTTGCCAATCATTCTTTCGACGAGGCGGAAGTTAGGTATCCCGCTTGCACAAGGTGGTGGGAATCCCTTACTCCCGAAAGGAAAGAGTGGATTTATGCCCACTGCACCAATCGCCACGGCTATGTCCGCTCAGAGTGGACTGATGCCAATCCTTACGGAGACTGATAAAGATTAATAATGAAAAGAAGACTATTATTTTTCTTTTCTTTTTTTATCCTTCTGACTGCTTGTCAGAAGGAGCCTGTGCACAATCCCGTCGAGCCGACTCCACAGCCTCAGGAAGAGACCTTTACTTATTCTGTCGACAGCCTCTCGTCGATGTCTCTTCTAGAGAAGGTCTCTCAAATGGTCTTTGTAAGAGGAGAATCGCTCAATGCGACACTTACACCCGAGGAACTTAAGAATTATACATCTCATCCGCTTAGATATGTCACAAATGTCATTCGGGAGTCCCAGAAAGAGTATCCCGCAGGCGGAGTTGTCTTGTTTGCTCATAATATAACCGGACCTTTCCAGCTTAGCGATCTTTGCCGGCAGATTCACTCCCTTAAAGATTTTCCCCTCGTTTGTATTGACGAAGAAGGAGGAACAGTTGCCAGGATAGCAAGGAATTCCGCTTTTGGTATCAGCAATTTCTCAAGTTGCTACGATATTGGAAACTACGGGGACAAGGTAAGGGTGGAAAGTGCTGCAGACAATATAGGTTCTTATTTATATAAATACGGAATTGACGTCGATTTTGCTCCCGTTGCAGACGTCTTCACCAATCCCGAGAATACAGTCATCGGCAAAAGGGCCTTCAGCAGCGATCCTGTCATTGCCGGAGATATGGCCCTTACTTTCTATGATGCGCTTAAGAAAAACGGGATTCAAGGTTGCTATAAGCATTTCCCCGGTCACGGCGATACTTCGACCGATTCTCACTATGGATATGCCGAGACCCTTAAGACATGGAAGGAAATGCTTGATTGCGAGATGATTCCATTTAAAAAAGGGATTGACGGCGGAGTATCAATGATAATGACAGCCCACATCTCCGCCCCACAAGTTACCGGAGAATCCACCCCCGCAACTCTTTCCAAGGCCATTCTCACAGATAAACTTCGGGGAGAACTAGGATTCAATGGCATCATAATCACTGATGCAATGGAGATGGGGGCAATCTCAAATATGTATGGCGTTCCGGAAGCATGCGTTCTATCAATTCTTGCCGGGTCGGATATCGTACTTATGCCTCTTGATTATCGCAAAGCGGTTGACGCTATTGTAGCAGCCGTGAAGACAGGTAGAATTCCCGAGGAAAGAATAGATCAGAGCGTCAGGAAGATTCTGAAACTCAAAGAGAAAGCTATCGCGAGATACTTGTAAGCGAATATGGCTTTTCCTCCGGGCGAAGGCCTCTTTTCTTAGACGGTTTGGAGCTCATTTCATATTCCAGCACTCCCCCTTCCATAAGTTCAGCGTGTGTAATATAAAGTCTCTCAAGTATTTTACCGTTGAGAGTTACGGATTTTACATAACAATTCTTTTCGCTAAGACCTTCCGCTTTGATTTCCAGATTGTTCCCGTTTTCGAAATGAAGGAGAATGTACGGAAGATATGGGGCGCCGAACACATACTGGTCAGATCCTGGGGCTACCGGATAGAATCCCATGGCAGAAAAGATGTACCATGCTGACATCTGCCCGCAGTCGTCATTGCCGCTAAGACCGTCCATAGAATTGCGGTACATGCTTGTCATTATCTTTCTAAGAAGACTCTGACCTTTCCAAGGCTGGCTGGTCCATGCATAAAGATAAGGGACGTGATGGCTCGGTTCATTCCCATGGACATATCCCCCGAGAAGACACTCCTTGGTAATATCCTCATTATCTTTATAGTAGATCTCCGGTAGGTCCATTGTGAAAAGATCGTCGAGGCGTTTGATAAAAGCCTTGTCTCCTCCCATTAGACCGATAAGTCCATTGACATCCTGGGGAGCATGGAAAGAGAAATTCCATGAGTTGCCTTCGATAAAGCCCTCGCCATACGTCTGAAGAGGATCGAAATCCTTCTTGAATGATCCATCGGAGTATCTAGGCCGCGCAAATCCTATAGAGGTGTCGAAAACATTTCTGTAATTCTTCCCCCTTTTATAATACTCAGCAGCAATCTCACTGTCTCCTTCAAATTCGGCGGCACAGGCTATCGCCCAGTCGTCAAAAGAGTATTCCAAAGTAGTGGAAGCCGCGGTAGAACTCTTTTCAAAGGGAACATAGCCAAGTTTAAGATAATCTTCGATACCGTCAAAATACGGCACATTTGAAGTACTGACCATAGCTTTCAGCCCTTCTCCCGCAGCATCGTCGTATACCCCTTTCACAATAGCGTCTGCAACGGTAGCAGCAGCATGATAACCGCTCATGCACCATCCCTCGTTGCCCATAAGGCTCCAAACCGGAAGCATTCCATGGACGCTTTGCTTCTGATGGGCAACCATTGAGGCAATCATATCTCGGTTCCTTGATGGAGAAACCAGATTAAGGAAAGGATGAAGAGCGCGATAAGTATCCCAAAGAGAGAATATCGTATAATTGGTAAAGCCTTCAGCCTTATGGATATTGTGGTCAATTCCCCTATATGAGCCGTCGACATCCATATAGACTGAGGGATTTATCATAGTGTGATAGAGCGAGGTATAGAACATAGTCTTCTGATCCTCAGTTCCTTCCACCTCGAGAATCCCAAGTGACCTATTCCATTTTCCCCTAGCCTCCAAAGCGATTTCTTCGAAGCTCTTTCCTAAAGACTCGGCCTCGAGATTGCGAAGAGCACCGTCCGCCCCGGTAGCGGAAAGAGCCACTTTCACCGTCAAGGGCCTATCCAGCTCGCCGAATCGGAACCATGATACAATCTTTCTCCCTGTCATCTCCGGGAAGTTCCTGTCCGTCTTGAACTTACGCCAAAACCCTCTGTACAAAGGCAGTTCTTTTTCCTCATATCCATACTCGATGACAGGACGGGAAAAAGAAATTGCGAAATAAGTATAATTTGTCTTAGCCCAACCTTCGGTAATCCTGTATCCTGTCAGTAGAGAATCATTCTCGACCCTGATACAGGCCCTCAGAACTTTGCCGTCGTAATTGTATATTCCATGGACAAGATCTATGACAAGATGTGCATCCTCCCCTTTTGGAAAAGTGATTTTATGCACTCCGGACCTCTCTGTTGCAGTCAATTGGACCTTGATATCATCGTCAGAGAGAACAACCTCGTAGTAGCCGGGCGAAGCCTTTTCGGTAGCATGGTCGAATCTCGACCTATAACCGCTGTCAGGATTGTCCGCTGTACCCGGATTGAGCCTGACCTGCCCTGTACCGGGCATGATGAGGATATCTCCAAGATCGGAATGGCCGGTGCCGCTAAGGTGGGTATGAGAAAAACCGACTATGGTCTTATCAGAATAGCGATAGCCTGCACAATACTCATAGGCCCTCTTCTGGTACTGCCCATTGACATTATGGGGAATAGTATCTGTATCGGGGCTCAATTGAACCCCGCCGAAAGGGACAGTTGCTCCCGGGAAGGTATGGCCCATCCCGCCCGTTCCGAGGAAACAGTTGACATAGTCCACCGGAGAAGGCCCTGAAAGGGAAAGGGCAACGACGAGTGACGATATTATGGCCGGAAGGGTCATTACTCCTGAAGGCAAGAGTCCATCAAGCTCTCAATCTTATCCTTGTCAAGGTGCTGGCCGATGAAGACTATTTTCTGCATTCTGTCGCCATAGACCGGATCCCAGTCGCGGCGGAGATTCTTGTCCCTCTGCATCATCTGAGCGAGGTCTTCGGGGCTCATCGTAGCGAACCAAAGTCCCGCGTCGCGAACGCTCTTCTGGCTTCCTGCCTGCTCGAAGAGATAACATTTGTCGGTATCATCGCTGAAATAGCAGAGGCCCTTTGCACGGATGATTTCCTTGGGCCAGTGCTTGGCAATCATATTGTCAAACTTATTGATATCGAGGGCCGGGCGTGCATAATAGACAAATGTATCTATCCCATACTCAAGTGCTTCCCCTTCTTCATGATCCTCATCCTCTTCGCCTTCTATAGCAGCGATCCAGGCGGCGGAAGTCGCAACTGCATCGAAATCGAACATGCCGGTATAGATGATTTCATCGAGATCCACATCACCATAGTCGCAGGTAAGCACCTTGGCACCGGGGTTGATCGCTTTTACAACTCCCTTGACCTTTCCTAGTTCTTCGGGTGAAACCTCGGAGGCCTTGTTGAGAATGACCATATTGCAGAACTCAATCTGCTCTATTACAAGTCTTTCCAGATCTTCATCATCAAGATCTTCCCTCTCAAGAGCCTTGCCGCAGCCGAATTCATCCCTCATTCTGAGAGCGTCGACCACAGTCACTATGCAATCGAGATAAGGCGTGTCTCCCTTAATATATACAGGACCAAGCGCCGGAATGCTGGCAATTGTCTGGGCAATAGGAGCCGGCTCGCATATGCCGCTAGCCTCGATCACTATATAGTCAAACTTGCCGGTAGAAGTAAGATCGGAGATCTGTGCGATGAGGTCCATCTTGAGAGTACAGCAGATACAACCGTTTGTAAGAGGGACAAGACTGTCCTCTCCCTGTCCGACAATACCTCCTTTTTCAATTAGGTCCGCGTCGATATTTACTTCGCCTATGTCATTGACAATCACGGCGAATTTGATTCCTTTTTTGTTTGCGAGGATGCGGTTCACCAGAGTCGTTTTCCCGCTTCCGAGATATCCGGTCAGGAGAAGGACCGGCACTTCTTTCCTTTCAATGTTAATAGTCATGTTAATAACTTTTTTCTTATGCAAAGATAGTATTTTATTAGTAATTTTTTTAACTTTGTAGACGTAGTTGTATTTGAAGCTATTCCTAACTATTCAATATGTACAACAACTCAACAAACGCAGTCTATGACGCGAGGACGCTAGGCCGTCCAAAAATGCTTCTTCTGGGTTTCCAGCATCTATTTGCAATGTTCGGAGCGACTATCTTAGTCCCAGCACTGACGGGATTGTCGGTATCCGCAACACTTCTCTTCGCCGGTCTTGGCACACTTATCTTCCACATACTCACTAAAATGAAGGTCCCTGCTTTTCTCGGATCTTCATTTGCTTTTATAGGTGGGTATGCAGCTGTTGTTGCGATCGGAGAAACCCAAGGACTTTCTCAGGCCGCTTCTCTCCCCTACGCCTGCATCGGTGTGTTCTTCGCGGGACTCATGTACTTCATCCTCGCCGCCCTTATCAAGGCATTCGGCGTCAAGAAGGTAATGAGATTCTTCCCTCCGATTGTGACAGGTCCTATTATCATCGCAATCGGTCTGACTCTCTCCGGCTCTGCAATCAACAATTGCCAGGCTTCTTGGTGGGTTGCCCTCTCGGCAATCCTCATCATCATTGTCTGCAATATCTGGGGCAAGGGCATGATCAAAATTATCCCTATTCTTCTCGGTGTAATCGGCTCGTACATTCTTGCTACAATCGCCGGGCAGGTCGATTTCTCCCCCGTTGCCAAGGCTTCATGGGTCGGCCTCCCCTTCGAGATGCAGAATACAGCCTTCGCTGTCTTCAAGAATCCTAACTGGGGACTTGTACTGACCGCAATCATCACGATCATCCCAATCTCCCTCGCCACAATGGTAGAGCACATTGGAGATATGTGTGCAATATCCTCGACCACCGGAATCAACTACCTCGAGGATCCTGGTCTCCACCGCACACTCATGGGCGACGGTCTTGCAACTTCAATCGCTTCAATGTTCGGCGCTCCTGCGAATACAACTTACGGAGAGAATACCGGAGTTCTCAATCTTACCAAGATTTACGACCCCAGGGTTATCCGCATCGCAGCTGTCCTTGCAATCCTCTTCTCATTCTCACCTAAATTCTCAGCTGTTATCAGCGTCATGCCGGCAGCTACCATCGGCGGAGTCAGCCTTGTACTTTACGGTATGATCGCTGCTGTCGGTGTGAGGAACATAGTCGAGAATCAGGTAGATTTCACTGCCTCCAGAAATGTTATCATTGCAGCCCTCATCCTGGTACTCGCAATCGGTATCAACTACGGCCCCGGTTCGATTTCCTTCCATATCGGTTCCGCAAACATCTCGCTTTCAGGTCTTGCGGTAGCAGCCCTTACAGGTATTATCCTCAATGCCGTCCTCCCCGGAAAAGACTACGAGTTCGGTGTCAATCCTAAGGGAGATGAATCTGTTGACTTCGAAGTCAACCGTGTAAAAAAACCTTAATCCATATACATAAACAATTCATAATCTACGTCTTATGATTAAAAAACTCTTTCTTTCGGCAGTAGCCGTAGCCGCTTTCGCTTTTGCTGCGAACGCACAGACCAACATCCAGTCCTTCTATGATTTCGGCCGTGGTTATGCGACATCCACAGTCGAAATGTTCAAGGGAGACAAATTCGGAGACACCTTCTTCTTCCTTGATCACTACTACTCTACTGCCGATCAGCGTAAGAACGGTACCTCAAGTGCCATTAATGGCAGTTATTTCGAGATCGAAAGGGGTATCAATTTCTGGCAGGACTCTAATCTGAAAGATTTGAGCGGTCATGTCGAATACGACGGAAGCACCTGGGGAGCAGGCATCTGGTGCTTCGGTGCCAAGTACTTCCTCCACTCAGCGGACTATTCCAAGACTTTCACTATTGCCCTTATGTATGATCTCCACGTCGGAGTCGGTGCGGCTGATGTGCCTATCAAACTTACCGGTGTATGGGGACTCAACGACCTTTTCGGTCTTAAGGGCTTGGTTTTCAAGGGCTTCATCGATGTTTGGGGCAACAATTCCATCTTCCTTGACGGTTCCACCGCTAAGTTCTCCGTTCTTACCGAACCCCAGCTCTGGTTCAACCTCGGCAGCGTCTTTGACAATCACCTCGATGTCGGTGGTGAGGTCGAGCTTTCATATAATTTTGCCGGGAACAAGGGATTCAAGTGCAATCCTTGCGCCGGTCTTCGCTGGACATTCTAATACTTCGGTTATATGGCAAATATCCTTACAAAGGCTTTCGGGTTCAATCCCGAAAAGCATAGTGTTCGCACTGAGATAGTTGCGGGTATCACCACGTTCCTCACGATGGCGTATATCCTCGCTGTCAACCCCGGTATTTTCGGAGCCCTTGAAGGAATGCCTAAAGGCTCTGTCTTTACCGC